>JAFTXI010000011.1 GCA_017461665.1 Bacteroidales bacterium
AAATAAATAAAGGCTGTCCTATTTACTGAATATTTCACTTGTTTAAGAGAGTTTTAATTATAATGGTAGATATAATAAATCACAATTTAAAAGTCAAGTAAAAAAATCATAATTATACAAAATAATGAGTTGTTCTAATAATAATCGACCTACGGCACTTTTATCCTACTAAGGCTCATTTCTTACAGGTAAGACGTGGAATATTCCAGAAGATGCGGCATTACCTGCAAAAGGAAAGCATTCTAAAAAGAGTTCGCCTTTGTTGCAGGCATTACGTGCGGAAAAAGATAATGGAATAAAAGGCGGCATTTATCATAAGACGCAAATTGACTTGACATATAATTCTAATCATATAGAAGGAAGTAAGTTGTCGCACGACCAGACAAGATATATTTTTGAGACAAATACCATCGGCATTGAAAAGGAATCGATACCTGTAGATGATATCATTGAGACAATAAGCCATTTTAAATGTGTCGATTATATTATCGACTGCGTAGAGGAACGCCTGAGTGAGAAAATAATTAAGGATCTTCATCGAATGTTGAAGTTCGGTACGCAAGATACTTCAAAGAAATGGTTTACGGTTGGTGATTATAAGAAATTTCCAAACGAGGTGGGAGGTAATGAGACGACATTGCCTGAGGAGGTACAATCTGAAATAAAGAAACTTCTTAAATCATATAACTCTAAAAAGCAGAAGAAGCTCGACGATTTATTGGATTTCCATCATCGTTTTGAGAGCATCCATCCATTTCAGGACGGCAATGGTCGCGTTGGTCGCTTGATTCTGTTCAGAGAATGTCTTGCCAACGACATAGTTCCATTTATCATAACTGATGATTTGAAATACTATTATTACAGAGGTCTGCGAGAATGGCAATCGGTGAAAGAATATCTCCGCGATACATGCCTCAGCGCACAAGATAATTATAAGCTTTTGTTAAAATATTTTAGGATTGAATATAGCAATTCATAATGCATAATTCACAAATCATAATTATGAACTATGCATTATGAATTATGATTTGTCATCAGCATTCTTTCGTCGCTGCTTCTAGCTTCTTCATGATGGAGAAGATGAAGATTGCTGACAATAAGCATAAGACGACGAGAACTCCCCATACCATCCATAATGGCATTCCGGTTCCCCAGATCTTCGCGATGACGCTGGTTAAATAGTTTCCTATCGCGGTGACGCAGAACCAGCAGCCCATCATCATGCCTTTATATTTTGGAGGAGCTACCTTTGTCACAAATGAAATACCGATTGGACTTAACAACAACTCAGCGAATGTCAAAACTAAATATGTGCTGATGAGCCAGTTTGGTGATACTAATGTGCTGCTGACGCCACCGGTAGCTTTTAACTCTGCCGGACTTAACAAATGTATCGATGCCATCGCCATGATAGCGAAACCCAAACCTGCTACAACCATACCCATACCAATCTTCTTTGGTGATGAAGGTTCTTTGCCTCTCTTAGCCAAGGCACCGAATACTGCCATCGAGACGGGTGTCAAGGCGACGACGAAGAATGGGTTGAATTGTTGGAATTCTTGTGGTAAGAGGTTGATGGTTTCCGGCATTCTGAGATATAATACTGCTGCGCAACTCCATAGTAATAAGGTGATGACTCCGCAGATGATTCTGTTTTTCTTTGTCTCTGATTGGAATGTGGAGAATAAAGTATAAACCGAGATTGCTATTAATGTCAAAGCCCAGATATTGAATCCTATGCGTGAGATTCCTGTTGCAGTGCTTGCTGTGTAGTCGCGGGCGAAGAAGGTGAGACACAATCCGCTTTGTTGGAACGACATCCAGAAGAAGATGACGACGGCGAATACCATGAACAAAGCTGTCATGCGAGAACGTGTTTGTTCTGGACTGAGTTCTTCGACTTTAACTGTAGTGTTGCCCATTTCTTTGGCTTGTTTGCTGTTGACGTCGGCATGTTTGAACCAGTTGCGGCAGCAGACGTAAATCGCCATCGAAAGTACTAATGAGATACAAGCTACTCCGAATCCGTAGTTGTATGCTGTTGACAATGAATCGATGTAGTTGTTGGCGAAAGTCATTAAGTCGCCGGTGTAACCTTGTTGTGCTGCGAGTGTTTCAAATGTCTGCGAGGCTTCAGGTGTTATTGTGCCGTTAATGTATTGATGAGCGAGTGATGGAATCTGTGGCACGTAGGTAAAACCAGCTTTACCGAGGAAGAGGTCGGTGACTTTTGTCGCTGTCATAGGAGCGAACATAGAACCGATGTTGATAGCCATATAGAAAAGGCTGAATCCGTTGTCGCGGAAAGGACTGTATTTTGCTTCGTCGTAGAGGTTACCTACCAAGACTTGAAGATTTCCTTTGAAGAGCCCTGTTCCTATGGCGATGAGGGCGAGTGCTGAGAACATGGTGGTTTTAGCTGTGGCTCCCATCATCGGGACTGCGAGGAGCAGATAGCCGAGGAACATGACGATGATACCGGCTCTGACCATCTTTCCGTAACCGAAACGGTCGGCGAGGATACCGCCTATGAGTGGCATGAAATAAACACAACCGAGGAAGATACCGTAGATGTTGCCGGCTTGCGCCTCGTTAAAACCGAATTTAGCTTGCAAGAAAAGAACGAAGATAGCAAGCATAGTGTAATAGCCAAAACGTTCACCGGTGTTGGCTAATGCTAAGGCGTAAAGCCCTTTTGGATGACCTTTAAACATAATTTTTTTCTTTTTTGCAAAAATAAGAAAAGACAACAGACTACGGACAACGGATTACAGAAATTTTTGCCGTATCATGGTCTTTTGTTTTTTTACAAAAAAAAGAGACGCCACTCCTGTGACGTCTCTACTTATAGTCTTATAGACTCATAGACTCATAGTCTTATTATTGAGTTACTCTCTCTAACCATTTAACCATGCCGAACATGACACCCATTGAGATGAGACATACTACCAAGAATACTGTCCAGCATTGCCAGATTGGCCAAGCGTTGTACATGAGAGGTCCGATCCATAACAAGAGGTTGCCGAGTGCTGTTGCACCTAACCATAAACCTTGACATAAACCTAACATGTGTTTTGGAGCTACCTTTGATACGAATGATAATCCGAGAGGTGAGATGAAGAGTTCAGCAACTGTCAAGAAGAAGTAAACAGCGATGAGAACCCACCAGTGTGCTTTGTCAGCTACTTGTTCTGCGATAGGTAATGCTTTGAATTCGTTTGCTGATGGATAACCTTTCATATATGAGAAGATAGCCAAGAACAAGAATGCTAAACCAGCGATGAACATACCGATACCAATCTTACGAGGAGTTGAAACTTCTTTACCTTTTCTTGCTAAAGCTGCGAAGATACCCATGATGATAGGAGTAAGAACGATAACGAAGAATGGGTTGACAGCTTGCCAGATTTCTGGAGCGATAGCTGAAGAGTCGACGAAGTCACGAGCGAAGAATGACAACGACATACCATTTTGGTGGAATGAGAACCAGAAGAAGATTACGATACCTAACACTGCGAATAAAGCTGCCAAACGTTGTTTGATTTCTTTAGCCATAGCGAGTTTTTCTGCTTCGGTGTATGATGCTGATTCAACTTTTTCTTTCTTAGCAGGTGTTGGGAATCTCTTCTTGTTTGTGATGAATATTGTCAAAGAGATTAACATAGCTGCTACAGAAGCGATGAATGAATAGTGGATACCTTCGTTGAAGATTTGCAAATATCTTGAGCAAGAACCTGCCATGTCAGCGATGTTACCGCCAGCAGCTTCCATCATAGTCTTGAGGTTGTCCATAGCTTGTGCGCTCATGCCGGCAGCGTTGTTGATGAACTCGTGGCAGAGAGCTGGAAGAGCTGCGTTATATACCATGCCGTTTGTTTCTAACCACCATTCGCGGAGCAATGGTGCTACGAAAGGAGCGATTAAACCACCAACGTTGATGAATACGTAGAAAATTTGGAAACCAGAGTCACGTTTGCTCTTTGCAATTCTTAAAGCTTCTTCACCTTTCTTGGCTTCTTCAGCTTCGAAGTTGTCGTACATCTGACCGACGATGGCTTGTAAGTTACCTTTGAATAAACCATTACCGAAAGCAATCATGAATAAAGCGACGCATGTCAATGGTAATAACCATGTTTGGTTTGTAGCTGTAGCTGTGATTGGGATAGCTAAGAGGATATAACCTGCAGCCATTGTCATTAAACCTTTTTGGATGGTGCCTTTGTAGTTTTGTGTACGGTCGGCAATCAAACCACCAACTAAACTGAGAAGGTAAATGCCTGCATAGAATACTGAATAGATACTTCCACTGGCGCCTTCGCTTAAACCGAATTTTGAACAGAGGAACAACACGAGAACCGCGTTCATGATGTAGTAACCGAATCTTTCTCCCATGTTACTGAGAGCAGCGGCTAATAATCCTTTTGGATGTCCTTTTAACATAATGTTTTAAGTTTTTTAATTATACAATAAATTTGATTTCGTTTTCAATGCCCATTTAAAAGCGTACAAAGATAATGAAATTTTCGTAATATCAAAGAGTAATTTTATAACGCTATGGTTAAATAAAAGAAAAAAGGTCGGAAATGATTTCCAACCTTAATAAATCTGAATAATATTTTCGTCTGAATCAGAACTTCAATGTGAATCCAATGCCGTTGTTGGTAGCACCGAAATTGAGAGTTACGTCAGAAGTCTTTTGATTGAAACTGTCAACAGCCTCGTTGATGTTTTTGTTACTTGTTATCGTAAGTACTGTTGCCGGAATGGCGTAAATGACAGCTCCGGTTGCCATCATACCTCCTATTAACCAAAATGCGAGATTTCCGTTGTTACAGAATGCTCCACTTTCAAATTCATGTGTATGATTGTGGTTTTCAATACAATCGTTTGCTAATGAGTTGGCTTCTACAAATAATAAGGTTGAAGTTACAGCGCAAGTGGCAGAATAACCCCAGAATGTATATGATGCTATTCGTTGTTTCCTTCCTTTGGCATAATTGTCATACGCTTCTTCATCGAGAATCGACTTTAAGTTATATTTGGATAACTTCTCGCCGGTTTCAACATTGACTATGCTGCCGCCTTTCTTTTTAATTTCTTTAACTTCGTTCGATGTCTGTGCAAACGAAAACATTGTAATGAATAACAATGCCAATAATACGATTGATTTTTTCATAAACTTAAATTTATTAAATTGCGTTCGCAAAGGTAATGATTATTTCGTTAGATGCAACATTTTTTTAATAAAATCGGGGAGGGTAATATGTTGATTTGTAATGTTTTAAATTTGAAAAGTAAGTCGCCAAGTCTGGTAGAGACGTATCAACAACACCTTTAGAAATAGACAACAGGTTGTTGCTGCGTCTCCTATTTAAAGTCACCGAGATTTTGAAGTTTTGAGGTTTTGAGGTTTTGAAGTTCTGAAGTTTTGAAATTTCATAGTTCCAGAGTTCCAAAAAAAATCTGTTGTCTGTTGTCTGTTGTCAGTTGACTTTTATTATATTTGCAAGTTTAACAGAATAATAAATAATAAAATACGATATACATGGAAATCAGCAGTAAATACAATCCGCAGGATACCGAGACAAAATGGTATCTGCATTGGTTAGATAAGAATTATTTTCATTCAACACCCGACGAACGCGAACCTTACACTATCGTCATTCCTCCGCCGAATGTTACTGGCGTGCTTCACATGGGGCATATGTTGAATAACACAATACAAGACGTCCTCGTGCGTCGTGCTCGTATGCAGGGCAAAAACGCTTGCTGGGTTCCTGGCACCGACCACGCTTCCATCGCTACTGAAGCTAAAGTCGTCAACAAACTCGCTCAACAAGGCATCAAGAAAACAGATCTCACTCGTGAGGAGTTCCTCAAACACGCCTGGGACTGGACTCACGAACATGGCGGAATCATCTTGAAACAGCTTCGTCGCCTTGGCGCTTCCTGCGACTGGGAACGCACCTCATTCACAATGGACGAGACTCGCAGCAAGAGCGTCATCCACGTATTCTGCGACTTATATAAAAAAGGTCTCATCTATCGCGGCGTCAGAATGGTCAACTGGGATCCTAAGGCTCTCACTGCCCTCAGCGATGAAGAAGTGGTTTATAAAGAAGGACATAGCAAGTTATATTATCTCCGTTATAAAGTTGAAGGTGAAGAAGGATACGCTATTGTCGCAACAACGCGTCCTGAGACTATCATGGGCGACACCGCAATGTGTATCAACCCTAACGACCCTAAAAACGAACATCTTAAAGGCAAGAAAGTCATCGTTCCTCTCGTAGGTCGCGCTATTCCTGTCATAGAAGACGAATACGTTGACATAGAATTCGGTACAGGTTGTCTCAAAGTGACTCCGGCTCACGACGTGAACGACTATATGCTCGGCGAGAAATATGGTCTCCAAAGCATCAATATCTTCAACGACGACGCTACTATCAGCGAAGCCGCCGGCATGTACGTCGGAATGGACCGCGACGATGTCCGTAAGCAAATAGTGAAAGACTTGGACGCCGCCGGTCTCTTAGAAAAAGTGGAAGACTATAATAATAAAGTGGGTTACTCAGAACGTACTCACGTAGCTATAGAACCAAAACTCTCAATGCAATGGTTCCTCAAGATGGAACATCTCGCAGAAATAGCTCTCAAACCTGTTCTCGATGGCGATATTCAGTTCTATCCTTCAAAATATGTGAACCTCTATCGTCACTGGTTGGAAAACATAAAAGACTGGTGTATCAGCCGTCAACTCTGGTGGGGCCATCAGATTCCTGCTTATTATCTTCCAGAAGGTGGCTACGTCGTGGCAGAAACAGCTGAAGAGGCTCTCCGTCTCGCAAAAGAAAAAGCCGGCGACAACATCACAATGGACGACCTCCGTCAAGAGAGCGACTGCTTAGATACTTGGTTCTCATCATGGCTCTGGCCTCTCTCATTGTTCGACGGTATCTTAAATCCTGACAACGAAGAATTCAAATATTATTATCCTACCAACGACCTTATCACAGGTCCGGACATCATCTTCTTCTGGGTCGCTCGTATGATTATGGCAGGCGAGGAGTATCAGAAAGAAGTTCCTTTCAGGAAGGTTTATTTCACAGGTATCGTCCGCGACAAACTCGGTCGTAAGATGAGCAAGTCATTAGGAAATTCTCCAGACCCAATCGAACTTATCGATAAATATGGCGCCGATGGCGTGAGAGTAGGAATGATGCTCACGGCTCCTGCTGGCAACGACCTTCCTTTCGATGAAGCTCTCTGCGAACAAGGACGTAACTTCTGTAACAAAATGTGGAACGCCCTCCGTCTTGTAAAAGGCTGGAACGTCGATGAAAACATCGCTCAGCCAGAAACAGCAAAGATGGCAGTGAGATGGTTCGAACAAAGATTCTATCAGGTTCTTCAAGAAACAAACGACAACCTTGACAAATATCGTCTCTCCGATGCTTTGATGGGTATATACAAACTCGTTTGGGACGACTTCTGCTCATGGTACTTAGAAATGGTGAAAGCTCCTATGAATCAGCCAATCGACGCTGCGACATACAACGCTACTGTCACTTTCTTCGAAAACCTTATGAAGATTTTACATCCATTCATGCCTTTCATCACAGAAGATATCTGGCATCTCTTGAGAGAACGTCAAGAGGGCAACGACATCATCATCGCTCAACAGCCTGAACAACAAAAAGTCGATGAAAATATCTTGAATCAATTTATATTTACACAAGACGTTATCAACAACATTCGTAAGATTCGCGCTGAGAAAAACATCTCGATGAAAGAATCTATCGAGCTTATCGTAGTTGATAAAGACGGTAGCATAAATAAGGAATTCGATTCTGTTATTATGAAGTTATGTAATGTAAGTTCAGTGAATTACGTGACAGAAAATCCACAAGACGCGTTTGGTTTCTTGGTGAAAGCTACAGAGTTTTTCATTCCTGTCACAGACAATATCGACACTGAAGCTGAGATTAAGAAGTTGGAAGAAGAGTTGAAATATGCTCAAGGTTTCTTGAAATCGGTCGAGGCAAAACTGTCGAACGAGAAGTTTGTCAACGGCGCACCTGCTGCTGTCGTCGATAAAGAAAGAAAGAAGAAAGCCGATTCCGAAGCGAAGATAAAAGTTATAGAACAACAATTGGCAGCGCTGAGGAAGTAGGTTGTAATTCATAATTCATAGTGCATAATGCATAATTATGAATTGTGAATTATGCATTATGAATTGTAGGGGCGTATCGTATACGTCCTTTTTTTGTTTAAAAAATGTAGTTACAAAATTTGTAATTACATTCTTTTGTTATATCAACCTTTATTTAAATCTATAGTTCCCCAAATTCTTATTTTACTACAAAATCTGAGAGACAATCTTATTGATGTCGATTCCTTCAGCTTCGGCAGTGTAGTTTCTTACGAGACGATGACGTAATATCGGAAGCGCGACTTCCTGAACGTCTTCGATGTCGGGTGAGAACTTTCCTTTGAGAAGGGCGTTACCTTTTGCACCTATTATCAAATATTGAGAAGCGCGAGGCCCGGCGCCCCAGCTGAGGTATTTGTTGCTCCATTCGTGGGCGCGTCCGGTATTGGGTCGCGTCCTTGACACTAAACCTACTGCATATTCATAAACGTTGTCTGCCACTGGAACACGACGTACCAAGTTCTGGAAATATAAAATCTCTTCTGCCGTCATCACCGGATTGATGTCGGTGACTTTTGCCGTCGTGGTGTTCTTAACGACTTCAATCTCTTCCTCGTAAGTAGGATAATCCAATTGAAGGTTAAACATAAAACGGTCTAACTGAGCCTCCGGCAATGGATATGTACCTTCTTGTTCTATAGGGTTTTGTGTTGCAAGGACGAAGAAAGGCTCGTCTAATTTATATGTCTTGCCCGAGATGGTGACGTGTTTCTCCTGCATCGCTTCCAAGAGGGCGGCTTGTGTTTTGGGCGGCGTTCTGTTAATCTCGTCGGCGAGTATTATGTTGGAAAAGATTGCTCCTTTCACGAACTTGAATTGACGTGTGTCGTCTAATATCTCTGTTCCGAGTATGTCGGATGGCATGAGGTCGGGAGTGAATTGTATTCTGTTGAACGACAATCCTAAGGCGCGACCGATGGTGCTTACCAACAAAGTCTTGGCAAGTCCGGGAACTCCAACCAAGAGGACATGTCCCTGACAAAAGACAGATAATATGGTGTTATGAATTATATCATTCTGACCTACGATGACTTTAGAAATCTCTTTCTTCAGTTGCTCATATTTTTGTACGAGTGCCTTGGCACCTTCCACATCAGACTTATACATACCTATTATTATATATTAATGTTATTCAGCAAAATTCCAATCGAACGTAAAGTCACAGTCTTTAAAGTCGTCGATGACTTTTATATATGCCTTTTGTGATTTATTTGCAATCCATTTGTTGATGATGTCTTCGCGTTTTTTCTGCATTGCCCAGTCGCGGATGAGGGTGTAGTCGTCTTTGAGGTTAGCCTTGTGAGGCGCTGTTTTTCTCTTGAGGTAGAGGAGACGATAGGCGTCTTTGTTGTCGGATGTCTTCATCGGCACCGGCGCGCTTATCTCACCGACATTCATTCTGTTTACGGCTACCGACACTTGTTGATCTAACTCTGAAGCGTCGAAGAGCGTGCTGCCGTCGTTAGGGTTGACGAGCAATCCACCGCTTATCTTGTCTTTCTCATCGCTGAACTTACGTACCGCGTCTTCAAAAGTGATGCTGTCGTTATGTATGAGAGCAGCGATAGAATCTAACTCGTCGTAGGCAGTTTGTAAAGCTTCTGGCGATACCTTCACTGTCAATAAAATATGACGCACGTTGATGAACTCGCCGCGACGTTCTATCATCTGAATGATATGAAAACCGAACTCTGTCTCAACGACTTCCGAAATCTCACCGTCGCGAAGGTTGAAAGCAGCAGCCTCAAACTCTGGAGCGAACTCGCCTCTTCCGTGAAAACCAAGCTCGCCGCCTTTCTTGGCAGAACCCGGATCTTCAGAATAAAGCAATGCTAAAGTTGAGAAACGCTCACCATCAAGGATACGCTTGCGCATCTTGTAAAGTCGGTCTTTAACTTCCAACTTCTCGTCTAAAGTGATTGGTGGCTTCTTAACCAAATGTACAATCTCATATTTTGAATTGACCATAGGGATACTGTCTTTTGGAAGTTCGTTGTAACATCTTCTCACTTCGGCAGGAGAGACTTCCACATTAGCCAGGATAGTTTGCTGAACTTGTTCTTGCAACATCTGGTCTCTTCTCATCCGGCGCAGCTCTTCCTTAATCTCGTTCATATCTTTTTTGTAATATTTCTCGAGATTCTCTTGGGAACCAAGTTGTGAGATGAAATAACGAATCAGACGATCTACTTCACTCTCTACTTGTTCGTCGGTGACGGTGATACTGTCCATCTCGGCTTGGTTGAGCATGAGCTTCTGAAACATCAAGTCTTCCAAAATCTCACAGCGAATGGAACTCGCGCTGCCTTTGATACCGCCTTGCAAACGAAACTGCATATACTGAGCTTCAATATCAGATTGAAGGATGATATTCTGTCCGACAACTGCTACCACTCTGTCGATGACTTGTGCTTCTTGTGCGCGACATGGGACAAGAAACGAAAATAAAGTTAATATTACAAAAAATCTTTTCATCTTAAAAAACATTAATAAATCTCAAAAGCTTTCTCTTGTAATGCCTTTGAATATAAATCTTCATATAAATTTTCCAATAAAACTTTCTTTCTGTTACTCATGATGATGTACTTGATTCTGTCCATCTCCATCTCGCAGGGAGAAATATCGGCAACAAGTCGGTATTCGCAGAAACGAATCAATGTTGTTTCATCATAGCCGTTCACAATCACAAACTTGTTTTTCTCCAAATATGTTTTATTGTCGTTTGCTTTCAAATTAAATTTCTCGACTACTTCGTCGAAGTTATGCCATTGTTCGATGTTCATGTCGAAAGATGACGCGTATTGTTCTGCCATCGACCTTATTGAATCGACCATTATGCTGTCGTAGTCGCGGAGCAATTTGGTGATAATCCATTTTTTCTTGCTGTCTTTTGGCAGTGTCACTGAGGCATATCTAACAATATCGCGATTCAGTCTGAACTCGTCACTGTTATTGTTATAATATTCATAAATCTGGTCTTCTGTTACTTCCTTGTCGATATTTTGGTTGATGAGTTCTGTCTCGTATCTGTTTATTACTAAGGAGTTACGATATTCCTCCAATCTCTTTGAGAAGTCTAACTGACTTGGATCTAAGTTGTTTTCTGCTTGACGTACCAACAATTGGTTGCGAATCCATTTGTCAATGTACACCTTCGACCTCAACACGCTGTCGTTGTAGCTTATACCTTCGTAGAAGATGTTTTCCAAGTCGGACCTATAGAGATTCTTTCCATAAACGGAGACTATAATCTCGCCCTTGTCTTCTTTCTTTTGTTGACAAGCAGATAGAAATACAATAAGTATAAGACCGACTCGGATTAAACGCATCTTTAATTATTATAATTTTTCTTGACTTTTTCTAAAAGTTTCTCGTTGATAGTCGCAGGATATTTTTCTCTAAGTTGTTTTAACCATTGAGTTTCCAACTCGGCTTGGTATCCTGATGTAACTACGCCTCTTGCTTCTTTGAAAGTCTTAGGCTCTGGTTGACGAACTTCAACAATCTTGATAATCTGTGTGCTGTTGTCAACTGTCGATGGAAATTCTTTCATAGTACCGACTTTCCATTCTGTGGCGTCGATGTTTACGTTATCGCCTTTTTGATAGAATGAAAGACGTGCCGATGCCTGAGCTTTTGTTTCTTTGAAGAATGAACGTAACGAGTCTATCTCGATGCCTTCGTTAATCATATTCCAGATGTCTTCTACATTGTCTTTGCGATGACATGTCACGACTAAAGCCTTGACTCGATCGCTCCACATATATGAGTCTTTGTTTTTCTCGTAATAGTTTTGCAAACCGAGTGTGTCTTCAACTGCTTTGTTCCAAACCTGATTTTCCATCAGAGAGAACAACAAGATTCCATCGTGATATTCTTGTACCAATGTCTTGAACTCAGGATATTTCTCTTCCAATTTAGAATCTTCGTAAGCGAACACTTCTTGTTGTAAGAAGCTGTCATATAATTGATAAGCGTAAGCTGTTGGTGTGAGGAAACCTTGTCTCTTTTGGTTTTTGTAGACATAATCGATGAAGTTTTGTAAGGTCCATGATTTATCTTTTGTTGAGAAGAGGATTTGGTTGCCGTCGATTTCTTCTGTTGCTTGATATTTGGCTTCTATGATTGTGCTGTCGATGGTAGCTATGAAAGCGTCTTTAACTTTTGCATTTTCTTTGAAGTTGTTGTCTTTCATGATGCGTCTCATTGCTATCTCTTCGCTGAGTTGACCGCGCATATCCCTGTTGACTCTTTCTTCGATTCTGCTTTTCTCTGTTTCAAAGTCGCCTGGAGGTGTTGTTCCTACCAACTTCACGATATGATAACCGAAGTTGGTTTTTACAGGTTCTGAAATTTCGTTAGGTTCTAAACTCTTCACTGCTGAGATAAACTCCGGTACTATCTGATTGACTCTGAATGGAGAGAGGACTCCGTTGTTGGCGATGGTACCTTTGTCGTCGGAATATCTTCTAACGAAGTCAGACCAATCGGCGCCTTCTTTCATCACTTCGTTGTAAATGTTATAAGCCTTGGCCTTGACTAACGAATCAGATTTGTTAGGGTCTTTAGGATCTACGGCGAGGAAGATATGAGCTGCTCTGATGAGGCCGCTTGCCGGTGTCTTGCTGTTGAGCTTGATGATATGATAGCCGAAGTCGGAGCGTGCTGGCATCGAGATGCCACCTACTTCTGTGTTATAAACACCTGTCTCGAAAGGATAGACCATGTCGAATGCTGTGAAGTAGCCGAGTTCGCCGCGGTTGCCTTTATAAGCTTTTCTCACGCCTGGAATCTCTTCCATGTCGCGTGCCGATGGGTCGTCTGACATTTCCACTGCCACGTCGCCGAAGTCTTCACCTTTTAATATACGCTCGCGAATTGACATGGCTTTCTTGTAAGCAGCCAAGGTATCGGCTGGAATTGCATTGGCATCGCATCTGATGAGGATATGTGCAGCGTTGATGTCGTACTGCATTCTCTCGTAAGCTTCTTTAATTAATTCTTCTGTGATATCGTCGTTGGAGAAATAAGGCTTTGCAAGTTGTTGACGATAATTTTGTAATTCTTTGATAAATGATGCTGCAGTGTCCATCTTAAGGTTCTCTGCTTCTGTAACCTTAAGTTTGAAGTCGATGTATAAGTCGAGATAATCTTCAACATTTTTCTTGTCGATGACATCAGTCTTGATGTTGTTTTTCTCGTAAGTATCCATGAACTCTCTAACAGAGATCTCTTTATCGCCGAGAGTGATAAGAGTTTTCTTTGT
The DNA here is from genome assembly GCA_017461665.1 of Bacteroidales bacterium. Classification (GTDB taxonomy): domain Bacteria; phylum Bacteroidota; class Bacteroidia; order Bacteroidales; family F082; genus Limimorpha. The sequence goes on from JAFTXI010000011.1 coordinate 13,479, forward strand.
ATAGGACTGCGCTGTGAGCAGTGAAGGCATCATCATGAGAGACAATGCTACGATACAATTTTTGATGGTATTTTTTCTTAACATATTAAATTTATTTTTCAGGGGATAACGTACAAATCCTAACAAATATTATTTTAACTTACAATTTACAGTTAACAATTAACAACTCTTAAAATTGTCAACTGTTAACTGTAAATTGTAAATTGTCAATTGTACATTGTATTAAGCTTTTGTGCTATAGTTAGGAGATTCTTGAGTTATAGTGATGTCGTGTGGGTGGCTTTCGCGCATACCCGAAGCGGTAATCTTGATGAACTGAGCTTTTTGTAAGTCGCTGATAGTTCTTGAACCTGTGTAGCCCATACCTGCGCGGAGACCACCGACCAATTGATATACGACTTCAGAGAGGCTGCCTTTGTAAGGGACACGGCCGACGATTCCTTCTGGAACGAGTTTCTTGATGTCGTCTTCCATGTCTTGGAAGTAACGGTCTTTGGAACCACATTGCATTGCTTCTAATGAACCCATGCCGCGGTATGTCTTGTATTTTCTACCTTCGAAGATGATGGTGTCGCCTGGTGACTCATCGACGCCTGCGAACAAGGAGCCTGCCATGATTGTTGAAGCGCCTGCTGCGATGGCTTTCACTATGTCGCCCGTGTAACGGATACCGCCGTCAGCGATGACAGGGATGCCTGTGCCTTGGAGAGCTTGCGACACGTTATATACTGCTGTGAGTTGTGGAACGCCGATACCTGCGATGATACGTGTGGTGCAGATAGAACCTGGTCCTATACCTACCTTAATAGCGTCGATCTCTGTCTTTGCCAATTCGCGTGCTGCATCTGCTGTAGCGATATTACCTACCACGATGTCGATGTTAGGGAATCTGTGACGCAACTCTTTAGCGACATTGATGACGTTTTGTGAGTGACCGTGAGCAGTGTCGATGTTGATAGCGTCGACGCCTTCTGCTACTAATGCCTCAGCACGTTCTATTGTGTTGGCAGCGATACCTACCGAAGCAGCTACGCGTAAACGACCTAAAGAGTCTTTGCTTGCATTAGGACGTGCCTTAATCTTAATGATGTCTTTGTATGTGATGAGTCCGATGAGGTGATTGCCTTCATCTACTACAGGTAATTTCTCTATGCGGTGTTTTTGAAGTATATCGGCTGCTTCTGCAAAATCGGTGAACTCTCTTGTTGTGACTAAATTGTCTTTTGTCATGACTTCGCTGATGAAGCGTTTCATATCTTTGATGAAACGGAGGTCTCGGTTGGTGACGATACCGACTAAGACATTGTTCTCGTTCACTACAGGGATACCGCCGATACGATATTCATTCATCATGCGGAGCGCTTCGCCTACGGTAGCATTTTCTCTGATGGTGACAGGATCGGTGATCATGCCGTTTTCAGCACGTTTAACCTTACGGACTTCAGCAGCTTGACGCTCGATAGTCATGTTCTTGTGAAGAACACCGATACCGCCTTCTTGAGCGATGGCAATAGCCATAGATGCTTCTGTTACAGTATCCATACCTGCTGTCACGATAGGAATGTTGAGTTGAATGTTACGAGAGAAGTTGGTACTTAAATTAGTATCTCTTGGAATGATATCGCTGTATGCCGGCACTAACAAAACATCGTCGTATGTTAAACCGCCTTCGATAAATTTTACTGTATCTGACATGATGAAACTTTTTTAAATTATATTAATTTGCAAAGATAAAAAAATTCTTGAACGAATTATTTATTTAATTCTAAAATTCTAAAAACTCCTTTTCCTTTCTCACTTTCTATATCTACAAAATATACTCCTGAGTCTAAACCGCTGATAATGTATGTGTCGCAACTTAATATTTCTTCCTTGACCTTACTTCCTAATAAATTGTAAATCGCTACTTTTGTCATACCTTCACACTCGATGGTGAAGTCACCTTTAGATGGATTTGGATAGATGGAACATTCTACGACATTATTTTCTCTTATCATCGTCAGAATATAATGTACGCTTATGTTTTGGAACATTCCCTTACATCCATTAGAGATTTCTCTTACGCTGTATATAAATTCACCTTCTTCTTCGATGTTCTCGTCGATGAAGGTCGTTTCTTCCGTAGTCCCTAAGAATCGAGTTCCTCTATAAACCTCGAATATCGATTCAGATTCTTGTTCTTGCCACGTAAGTGTTACGTTATTCCCGACTTGTTCGCCGCTTAAGTCTTGAACGGCTTCGCATATCTCTTCGTAAATATTTACACAAGGACAGTCGCTGACCCATGAGAACAAAATCTCGTCTTTGCTCGTAAACATCGGGCTTGAATAGATTACTCTGCCGTTCTCTCTCTTCACGACGAAGGTGATGCCGGCATCGTTTTGTCCGCTCTTCCATTCTAAAGACACTTCGACATTCGTTTCCATCGTCAAGCTGAATGAGTCGTGACTTCCGTCTAAAAGTGTCAGACTATCGGAAGGTCTTCCGTTGTCGTAATTAATCATAAGGTATGCTCCCTCCCAGCCGTTGCCGTGATAGTCGTTTAGTTCGAAGATATAATCGCATTGATTGTCATAGCTGAAGTCGAAGTGATTCTCATTGCCTAAAGCATCTGTTGTTGTTAATGTGAAAGGAATGCTGAACGATTCTTCTAAATCGTTGGTTGCCGTCACTTTAAAATAAGCCACTGCCGACGACTCGCCACCTATCGAGTTGTAGTGGCTCTCGTTTTGGTTTATGCTGATGAGCTGACTCTCGCTCGTTAAGTTAGCATCGACTTTCACTGCAATCTCGTTTCCTACATTATTCAAGACGATACCCATGTCGGCACTCTCTCCAGCTTCAAGAACGCCGTTTCCGTTATCGTCGTTTTCAATGATTACAGATGCAAATTGAAGCTGACTCTCGCTGACGTAAATCATTACACTGAAAGAAGATACGGCATTATTGTTTTCATCATAAAATTTAAAGTCGAATAGGAGTGGTTCCTTACATTCGGCTTCTTCACTTAACGAAAGAATGAACTCGTCAATGAGCGTCTTCTCTTCGTGAGGCGCAATATTTTCTATGACGGCTTCTGAATCTGTAAAAGAAACCAAGTCGCTGCTACAACTGACAACTGCCTTGATATTATTATATGTCTCGTCAGAATTATTTAAGAAAGTCAGACTCATCGAGACATTTTCCCCAGCGTTGAAATTGCCGTCGTTGTTGTAATCTTTGTCGTTAATTGTTATGCCGTTGAATATGATATTTCCTTTTCTAATATTGATGACAGCTTCGTAGGCGTCTATGAGACCTGAGCCTGTGAAGTTGCTTTTTGTCTCGCTGAGTTTTTTTGCTGTTGTCTCTAATGTCATACATATCTCTGTCGGTGTGAGGCTGTTTTCTTTTTCGAGCATGAGAGCCATGACACCTGCCACACAAGGCGTTGCCATTGAGGTCCCGCTTCTGAGATGATGACCGTCGTTGTCGTAGTAGTTTGCAGATTTTATTGTCACGCCTGGGGCGCATATGTCGGGGCGGATGAGTCCGATGTTAGGGTTATAAGGATAATCGCCGAACTGAGTGTCGGTCCATGTGACCGGACCCTGTGAGCCGTTTTCATATATCGTCTCGTCGAAGTCGATGGCGCCTACTGCCACCACGCAAGAGAGTTCGCCTGGATTTGCTTCTTGGTCGGGATGCAGCCATGGAGGAGGACAGCTGCCTGGAGTACGCACGTTGTTTGGAACAGGTGCCATCATCATATAGGCGTCGTTGCCGACAGCCACAGCAGCGATGATTCCAAGTTGAAGGGCGTTGACGCAGGTGTTACGCATCAGTGTCTTGTCGCTGGCGCTGGCATTCATCACACCTAAAGAGAGACTGATGATGTCGGCTTGATGTTCTATAGCGAACTCCATCCCAGCGTTGAAACTGCTCGTGGTGGCATAACCGTAATCGTCGATAGCTTTGATACACATCAAGGTAGCATCGGGTGCTATGCCGGTATATACTCCCGAAGTACCGTCGCCACATATCGTTCCGGCGCAGTGCGTGCCATGACCGAAACGATCCATGGTGTCGTCGTTGTCGTTGATGACATTATATCCATGATGTGGATATAACGCGCCTCCGTCCCATAAATGGTCGGCGAGGTCAACGTGGTTGTAGTTGACACCCGAATCGACGATGGCGACAAGGACGCCCTTGCCTGTATATCCTAAGTCCCAAACCTTGTCGGCTTTCACCATGGTGACATTTTCAGCAATCTCACATTCTTCGTATGTGGATTTATCATTGATAATCTCAGTACCGTCGCACGCCATCTGTCTCATCTCGTCATATCCTATCAGTTCTATGTCGTGATGTTTTTCAAGAAGATAAATGACCTCGCGACTTGCGGTGCAGCTGATGGCATTTGAGAGCCAATGTGAATGGATGTCGCTCACTCTGTCGTTTCTTTTCTCAGCCTCAAGAATCGACATCACCTCGCTCTGACTTCTCTCCGAAAAGAGTTTGAGTTCATCGACGAGTTTGTCGCGTCTTGTCTCCTTATCTTTGAAATCTTCCGATATACCTTTTAATATATTATGATTAATCTGCGATTTGAAGATGATATTGATTCTTATCATCTCGTCGCCTCTTTCGTTCAAAATATTTCGTAATACAGGGTCGATGACATCTTGCGAGAAAGTCACCTTACATAATATCATGACGAATGTTAAAACAAATACTAATCTTCTCATAGTTCTTAATTAATTAAAAAAGTCTATAAGCTAAGAACTTATAGACTTATGTATTTTCTGTTTATTATAATCTTACGATTTTGCAGACAGCGCTGCCGTGCTTTGTTTCTATTTTTACGAAATAAACGCCGGCTTCTAATTCGTCGATGACAAATCTGTCGCTGCTAATCTGATTGTCGCTGACCATCGCACCCATCACGTTGATGACAGAGATTCTTGTCATGTCGTTACATTCGATGGTGAATTTGCCATTCGACGGGTTAGGATAGACGGTAGCGTTTATATTTGAGTTGATGTCAGTAACGTTTTCAACGAAATCGACAAATATTGACACGAATGTACCGTAGCAGTTTTCATATACAGGTCTTACGCTGTAATGGTAGAAGAATGAGCCTGATGTTGTTTCATCGGTGTAAGTGAGTTCTTCTGTCGTTCCCATGAATTTAGAGTCGCGATATATTTCATAATGTAAGACGTTGCCATTTTCAGGAGCGTCCCATCTGATGTTGGCAGGATGTGTCTCTTCATGATAACTTTCAAGGTTTCTGACAGATTCGCACATTTCGTAGTTTGGTTTCATCATAGAACAATCGTTGACCCATGAGTAGAGGAATCCGTTGTCTAAGAATCCGCCGTTGCTATAAATCTCGGTGCCGTTTTCTTTCATCACCACGAAGCTGCATTCAATGTCCCAAGAGCCTTTTATCCATTCCAAGGTGACTTCGACGCCATTTCTGACTTCTCTTGTGAAAGTCTGCGAAGCTCCGGTTGACAAGGTGAGAGCGTCGTCGGGAGTGCCGTCGCTGTATTTCACATAGATAGCTGCTCCGTCCCATCCATCGCCGTAGCTGTCGTTGAGGACGAAGATGACATTACATTTGTTGTTATATGAGAAAGGAAATTCGTTAACAGTTTCATCGTTTGAGGATGTTGTTGTCAATTTAAAAGGAATGCTGAAGGAGTCACCGGCGTTTTCTGATAATGTTACGTTGAAGAATGCCACGTTTGACGATTCTCCGCCGATAGAGTTGAAGTAAGCCTCCGACTCGTTGACAGTTATGTTGCTGTTGCTGCTCGACAATTCTCCTCTGATGTCAAATGAAAGCTCATTTCCGATGTTGTTAAGAACTACGCCGAAGTCGGCTGTCTCACCCGGTTCGAGTATGCCGTTGTCGTTATCGTCGTTTTGGATTATTACCGTAGAATATTCCAACTCGCTTCCATAGACGCTGACTGGCACTCTAACAACGGAGATAAGCTCGTTGTTTTCATCGTAGAGACATACGTCGAAGGCTATTGTGGATTTATATTCTGCTGTCACATCTACCATAAAATCAAATTCGTCGATGATGGAGACTGTCTCGTTGGCACCGATGCTGTTGACTTGAGCGATAGAGTCTTCTATTGCGACTAAGATATTGGTGCTTCTCAAAACAGCGGTAATGTTGTTGTACGATTCGCTTGAAGTGTTTTCGAAGGTTACGTTGAGTTTGGCTTGTTCCATCGGGTTGATGTTTCCGTTAGCGTTGCCGTTCTCATTGTCGTTGATGGCATAGCCGACAAATTTAAAGTTGCCGGTGCTTATGTTTTCTATAGCTGCCAAGGCATCGACGCGTGCCGATCCGGTTACGTTACTTTTGTTATTGGAGAGTTGTACGCCTGTCGTTTCCAAAATCTGGCATATCTCAGCTGGTGTGATGTTAGGATTTTTCTCTATCATAAGAGCCATGACACCTGCTACACAAGGTGTTGCCATTGATGTCCCGCTCATGATTGTATGACCGTTGTTGACGGCATAGTCTGCCGAGACGACATCTTTACCTGGTGCGCATACGTCGGGACGGATGAGGCCTATACCCGGGTCGTAGGCGTAGTCGTTGTATGAAGTTCCTTGCCATGTCACTGGACCATGAGAGGTGAAGTCGGTGGCATTGTCGTTATAATCGACGGCGCCGACGGCTACGACACATGAGAGTTCTCCCGGATTGACGTCGGCTTGGTCAGGATGAAGCCAAGGAGGAGGACAGCCTCCCGGAACTCTTACGTTGTTAGGTATTGGATACATCCATTGCATGGTACCGTCGTTACCGACAGCCACAGATGCTACTACATCTAATTGAAGGGCGTTGACGCATGTGTTACGTAACAAAGTCCTTTCTGTCGTGGTAGCGCTTGGAACACCTAAAGATATACTCATGACATCTGCACCGTGTTCTATAGCCCATTGCATTCCTTCAACGATATGGTTCGCTGTTCCGGATCCTTCGTCGTTTATTGATTTGACACACATTATCCTTGCCTCTGGAGCTATGCCTGTCTTAGTGCCTGAGGTGCCGTCGCCAGCGACAGTGCCGGCACAGTGCGTGCCATGACCGAACATATCCATTGGGTCGTTGTCATCATAATAGGTGTCGTATCCGTGATTTGGGAACTCGGCACCACCATCCCATAAATGGTCGGCGAGATCGACATGCTCGTAGTTGACTCCAGTGTCGATGACAGCTACCACCACGCCATAACCGGTATAACCTAAAGCCCATACATCATCGGCATTGACCATGGTAACGTTTTCTGTTATTTCGCTCTTGCCCAAATCGACGGACTTAGGTTTCTCGTCTTCAAGGAGATATTTCTCCTCGTCATAACCTATCATCATGACGTCAGGGTGTTTTGCCAAGAGGTAAATAACGTCGCGACTTGCCTTACAGTTGATGTAATTGGCAATCCAGCGACTTTCAACGTCACTCACTCTGCTGCCTTTTTCTTCAGCCTTGAGGATAGATAAGATTTCGTTTTGTTCTTTCTCTGCGAATAATTTAAGTTCGTTGATGAGCACATCGCGTCTGACTTTCTTGTCGCTGATGTTTTCTGCTCTACTCTGTAAATCGTTGATGTCCATTTGCGATTTTAAGATGATATTAATGCTGACCATATCATCGCCTTTTTCTTTCAATACATTTTGTAGTTCAGGTTCTATGGTGTTTTGAGCGAACCCTAAGCCGCAAAATGATAAGATAACCATTAAGGTAAAAACTAACTTTCTCATATAGTAATAACGTGTTTAATAATCCGCAAAGATAAAAATAATTAGGAATTGGGAGTTAGGAATTAGGAATTATTTTTTTAAGGATTAAGTAGAGGCGCGTCAATGTTTGTTCAGTTTTGCAGGAAACATTGGTACGTCTTTTCATATAAGACTTATAGACGCATCAATTACTAAAGGTGTAATTGGTACGTCTCTACAATTATATTATTCCTCAATTAAAAATAGTGCTATTTGTTTGCATCCGAAGGCTCCGATGACGAGGGTGTCTTCGATGTCGGTGCTGCGTGACGGTCCGCTGATGATGCTTATCTCAGCAGGTGTGTTGTCGCAATATTTTTCTTTCATAAGCCAGAATGCATCTTTTATCTTTGCCACTATCTGCGATGGACGTCCGACGATGAGTAAGGTGTCGGCAAAAGAATATGCTGTTCTCGAGCCTGCTGTGGCATCGGAAACCATGATACTTCCTGTTTGTGCTATCATACACTCGCAGTCGATGAGACTCACCTTGTTTTTACGTTCTGCGTTTCTATAGTCGTCGGAAAATTCTATCTCGCTGTCGGATAGAATCTCTTTGATAAAAGGACTTGTCGTAAGCAATGGCGACCAGTTGTTTTCTGTGACGAATTGTTTTATCGCCTCTTTGAAATGTTCCATCTCTTCGAAATACATAAAGATGCCACCGTTTCCCTTGAAGCGTTCTATGAAGGTGAACTCGTTGCCGTCTTCTTCCTTGAAAGGAATCCAAGTGTCATCTTGAAGGTTTATTGTGGAGAAGTGTTTCTCGTCTTTCTCCAAGATGGCACTGCGAACCTTTGCAAGAATCTGCTCCTTGTTGGTACAATCTTTATATCCTCCGAAAGGGAAATTCATTGCAAAAATATTTTTTTAATTTTTTTGTTCTTCTTCAGAATCTGAATTTTTATTAAGATTATCGTCTGACACATTGTCATTATTTTCTTTGTTGCTGTCAGACTGCTGTCCATTGTCGGTTGTTGATTGATTTCTTTTTTGGAAACCTATCTCTTCTTTAACCCAAGGTCGTTTGCCGAATATCATCTCTAAGTCGTCGCCGAAGACAACTTCCTTGTCGATGAGTTTGTTGGCAAGTTGTGTGAGACCGTCGATGTTTTCTTCCAATATTCTAAGAGCTTCTTTATAAGCGCTTTCGATTAATTCGCTTACTTGCTCGTCTATTATCTCTGCTGTTTTCTCGCTGAAAGGTTTTGTCAGAGCGAAGTCTTGCTGACCTGTTGAGTCATAATAACTTCTGTTACCAATTCTTTCGTCAAGGCCGTAATAAGCTACCATTGCTGTTGCTTGTTTTGTGACTTTTTCTAAGTCGCTGAGCGCGCCGGTGGAGATATGACCGAAGATGAGTTGTTCGGCGGCGCGTCCTCCGAGCGTTGCTATCATCTCATGGTACATCTGCTCTTTCGTTGTGATTTGACGCTCGTTAGGGAGATACCAGGCAGCGCCTAATGCTTTGCCGCGTGGTACTATCGTAACTTTTACGAGAGGATGAGCGAACTCTAAGAGCCAGCTTGTAGTGGCGTGACCAGCCTCATGGAAAGCGATGACTTTCTTCTCTGAGTCGGTGATGACTTTATTTTTCTTCTCCAATCCGCCGATGATACGGTCGATGGCATCTAAGAAGTCTTGTTTCTCAATAGCTTCCTTATTACGACGTGCTGCTATGAGAGCTGCTTCGTTACAGACGTTGGCGATGTCGGCTCCCGAGAATCCCGGTGTCTGTTTTGCCAAAAACTCCTTATCTACATCGTTGGATAACTTGAGGTTACGCATGTGAACCTCGAATATCTCTTTACGACCGATGAGGTCGGGGAGTTCTACGTAAATCTGACGGTCGAAACGTCCAGCACGCATGAGCGCTTTGTCTAAGATGTCGGCGCGGTTGGTAGCTGCTATCACTATTACGCCTGAGTTGGTACCGAAGCCGTCCATCTCTGTAAGGAGCTGATTCAGCGTACTTTCTCTCTCGTCGTTGCCACCGCTCATAGAGTTCTTGCTACGTGCGCGACCTATGGCGTCAATCTCGTCAATGAATATAATACTCGGTGATTTTTCTTTAGCCTGCTTGAACAAGTCTCTCACTCTCGAAGCACCGACACCCACGAACATCTCTACGAAGTCGGAACCTGAGATGCTGAAGAAAGGAACGTTGGCTTCACCTGCAACCGACTTGGCTAACAATGTCTTACCTGTACCAGGAGGGCCTACCAACAAAACGCCTTTAGGAATCTTACCGCCTAAGCGTGTATATCGTTTTGGGTTCTTCAAGAAGTCAACGATTTCAACGACTTCTTCTTTAGCTTCTTCCAATCCGGCCACGTCTTTAAACGTGACTTTCACATCAGTAGCGTTGTCGTAGAGTTTTGCTTGTGCCTTACCGATATTAAAGACGTTGCCGCCTCCACCAGCACCGCTGTTACGTCCCATCATTCTGATAATCAAAAACCAAAATCCGAAAATCAAGACGATAGGAAGAACCCATGAGACAATCTCTGAGCCCCAGTTGTGACGTTTTACGACATGCGGATAAATAGGGTTTTCTATGCCTTCTTGAGCCGACTCGATGTCTTGTTCAAAGCGTTCCACAGAGCCTATACGGAGAGTATAGTTTGGCATTTGGTTGAAACTGTTAGACTTGTCGTTTGGGAAATATTTGCTAAGACCGTTGTCGTTGAGATAAATCTCAGCTATTTCACCATTGATGAGATCTATCTTCTCTACGTCTCTGTCTCTTAATAAGGTAATAAGTTTGCCTTTGTCGATTTCTTCTGCGTTTTTTGGTCCGTTGAGAAAGATTGAACCGAGAAATATTCCGGTTAAGATGACGTAAATCCAATAAAAATTGAATTTCTTCTTTGGGTTTTTGTTGTTTTTGTTGTTCGAAAAGTTGCCGAAAGGATTATTGTTCTCCATCTAATCAGTTGTTTTAAAATACGTTAAACTTAGTCTTCGTAGGAAGTCCGTTCAGCGTCAGCCCATAAAGATTCTAACTGATAGAACTCGCGTTTAGGTTCCAAGAAGACATGAACTACTACGTCGATGTAGTCTATCAAAATCCATTCCGCATTTTCGAAACCTTCGTAGTGGTAAGGCTTCACGTGATGCTTGTCGCGAAGATTGTCTAATATCTTATCTGCGATGGCAGAGACCTGTGTCTTGGATTGTGCATGACATATCACAAAATAATCTGTCACTGCTGAATGAATATCTCTTAAATCTAATGAAACAACGTCTTTGGCTTTAAGTTCTTGCATGGTCTCAACGATAGCGGAGACTACAAATTCCGGATTGTCTGACTCGTGTCTAACTCTCATATTCTTACGTAAATTTATTTTTTGCAAAGATAATAAAAAAGTCAACAAGTCAACAAGTCAACGAGTCAACAAGTTTTTTGAATCAGAGAAATTAAAAAAAATGAAAACCTGATAATTTTGTAGTTAGTCATTTTCTTTAATTCTCAAATATATCACTCGGAATTTATATTTGTTATTAAACTTTTCAATATATTTTTTTACCTGACGAAGATGACGTTTCATATAGTAGCCGCCATAATAACTCCAAACGACAATAATATTATAATCGTAATTTTTCAAAGTCTGTGATGTCTCTTTTTTCTTTGCAAAATCTGTATCAAACAAATCGATGTAATTGTCAAACTTTATGATTTTAAATATGGTGTCATTGTAAATGTTTCTTTGAAAGATTGGAATGTGATCATAAACATCAAAAATTTTTGCATTGCCATAGCAGAATTCATATCCGCCAACGCATTTTCCTTCATTGTCGAACATAATTGTCTGTATAGGAGAAGCTGGCGAATCGTATTTCAGTCTCCATCTATAAGTGCAATATTTTTCATCGTGTAAGAAATTATCGCGTAATGATGAATCCATATCGTAAGAAAGATAATCGCATTCGGGATAATATTTCGACCAACTGATGTCGGATTCTTCCATATTATATTTAACGAAAGGAGATACCGTCATGTCCCAAACAGCTTGACATGATGACAGTAACAAAACGGAAAATAATAATGATATATGTGATATAAATCTTTTCATTCTAAAATATTGCAATGCAAATGTATGAAAAAAACAGAAATTATTTATGTAAAAGAAATGTTGTTTGCTAAATGAAAAGTGCAAAATTTTATCAAAACTGCACTTTCAATAGTGCAAAATGTTTATTTTCGCATCATGAAAATCACGCGTTTTAAAAATATAGATTCTACTAATTCTTATCTTCAGAATCTTCTCGATGAAGGCGAAAATGTTATTGATAATATTGTCGTTACAGATTTTCAAACTTCAGGGAAAGGTCAGGGAAAGAACGTCTGGCAAAGCGAGGAAGGAAAGAATCTGCTTTTCAGCATAGCCTTAGATATGAGTTTCCTTAAAGCCGAAGACCAGTTCCTTCTCACTCAGATTGTCTCTTTGTCGATGGTCGAGGTTTTAAAGAAATATCTTCCAGAAGAATCTCTCTTCATAAAATGGCCTAACGATATTTATTTCAACGATAAGAAAATCTCAGGCGTACTGATAAATAACGAGATAAAAGGAATGATGATGGGAACTTCTATTATCGGAATAGGTCTCAACGTAAATCAAACGTCTTTCGATGAGAATCTCCCAAATCCTATTTCTATGAAGATGATAACGGGAAAGGATTACGATTTGGAAGAGATTCTTTTAGCTGTTTATAAGTCACTGAGTTACCGAGTCACCGAGTCGCCGAGTGATTCTAACACATCGTTCGTAGTTCAAAATTATAACAAACACCTATTTCGTTACAAACAATGGGCTTTGTATGAACACGAAGGTCTCATTAAAGAAATGATGATTGTCGGTTATGACAAATTCGGTCGTCTTATCTTAAAAGAAAAAAACGACCGTGAAGTCGTTTGTGATTTGAAAGATATTGTATTTAGAATCTGAGAACCTTAAAAACTCAAAACCTGAAAAATATTTTTAAATTTTCAATTTTCGGTTTTCAATTCTCAATTATACTACAGGTTCTCAACTTTACTTGCCATCATATTCACTAAATTCTGGAGAGGGCGCGATGCCATCATCTGCATCAGTGGGTTGAGGTCGGCGTCTATTTCGAAGCAGCACTCAGAATTTGGCTCGTTGTTTTTGATATGAATATTCAAAACAAACTGAAAAGGAACTTTACCTTTTGGTATGAGCTGAATGAATTTGTTTGGTTCTCTTTCTTTTACTTGTAATGCCACTTTTCCCATGCCCTGGATAGTAAACTCCAAGTTGTCGTTGTTGGCTGTGATGTCAACGACTTGTTCGGGTAAAATAGGCGGCATGTTGTTCATGTTGCCTATAAACGAAAACAACTTTTCAACTGATTTTTTATTCTTTGCCCAATTACTTTTGAAAATCATAACTTTATCCTTTATAAAAAACAAAGACGTGTCAATTACAGATGTTTATTTTCGTTGATGTAATTGACGCGTCTCTACTTGTAGTCTTTTAGTCTTGTTGACTTGTGGTCTTAAAAAAATCACATTCTTGCGTCGCTCCAGGCTTGTGGGTCTTGTTTCCATTCGACCAAAGAAGCCAAGTCGTTTTCTCTGATGTAATTCTCTTCTGCAGCTTTTTGAATCAAAGCATCGTAGTTTGTCAAGGTGAACAACTCGCATTTGTTGTTCTTGAAGTTTTGTGTTGCTACGTCCATGCCGTAGGTGAAGATGGCGAGCATACCTTTGATGATGGCGCCTTTTTCACGTAATGCTTCAACTGCGTTCAAACTCGATTTGCCTGTAGATACTAAGTCTTCAATGATAACAACAGATTGTCCGCTGTTGATGATACCTTCGACTTGGTTGTTCATGCCGTGAGATTTCTTCTCGGAACGGACATACACAAAAGGCAATCCTAATTCTTGTGCTACCAAAGCTCCTTGAGGAATACCGCCTGTAGCTACGCCGGCGATGACGTCCGGTTTGCCGAATTTGTCCAAACACATCTTCACAAAACCCTCGCGGATAAATGTCCTAACCTGTGGATATGACAATGTTACGCGGTTGTCGCAATAGATAGGACTTTTTAATCCCGATGCCCATGTAAAAGGATTTGCAGGATTCAATTTAATTGCTTTAATTTGCAAAAGAAAACTGGCAAGTGCCATTGATGTTTCTTGTTCGTTCATAAAATTAACCTTTAAATTTTTTGGCAAATGTATATACTTTTTTGCAATAATAGGACGCTTGTATGCAGAAATTTTTTTGAACAATTTCTATACGATGATGTAAAAGAGGGAGTATGTTCTTCGCAAGTGTTTGAGAATACGTTAAATAAAATAAATAACTGGCTTGAAAACAGCGATGAGAATCTTGTTATCGACGATGTGGATAACGATATTTTGGCGGCTGCCATAAAGAAAATATTTCGTTTTGCCCCGGCAGCTGGTGGCATAATCCATATCAATAATTCCATAGTAGCGATTGAAAGAAACGGAATCCTTGATTTGCCGAAAGGCCATATCGAACAAGGAGAGTCTCCTGAGGAGGCAGCGTTGCGCGAGGTGAGAGAAGAAACAGCAATCTCAAACTTATCTATCATCAAACAACTACCTTCATCACATCACTGCTATCTTCTTAACAACCAATGGACTTTGAAAAAGACTTCTTGGTTCCTGATGTCAACAAACGACGAGTTTAAACCTAAACCTCAAACCGAAGAAGGAATTTCAAAAGTGTTTCTGCTGAACAAAGATAATGTCAATGAGTTTTTGGAAAAGACTTTCATCTCGCTGAGAATTACACTCGGAGAGGAAATCATTAGTCAATTAACAATTGACAATTAACAGTTGACAATTAACAATAAAGGATAAAGGGATAGAGAGATTGCAAATATCTTGGTGACTCGGTGACTCAGAGACTCGGCGACTTCGACATTCCGTTGTCCGTTGACTTTTAAATTATGAAAAAAGCTGTATTTTCGGGTTCTTTCGACCCAATAACGAAAGGTCATGAGGATATTATTTTGAAGGCGATGCCTCTTTTTGATGAGATTGTCGTCGCTATTGGAGTTAACATTATGAAGAAAAACGCGTTTAGTTTAGAGCAGCGTCTGCAATGGATTAAAGATGTCTTCGCCGATTATCCTAAGGTTAAAGTGGCACATTACGAAGGTCTTACTGTTGATTTCTGCAAAGAAATAGGTGCCGATTTCATCATAAGAGGACTACGCGGAACTCTCGATTTGGAATACGAATCGACGATAGCAGAAGCCAACAAGAAGATAAACCCCGGCATCACGACGGTTTTCTTCCTGACAGAGCCTGACTTACGCTGCGTCTCATCGACGGTGGTAAGAGATTTGCTGAAACACAATAATCCCGTCGATAAGTTCGTTCCTATGAAAGTCGCTGCGACGATGAGAAATAATTAACAATTGTACGGACACATTGCATGTGTCCTCTTGTAGAGAGGCGTCTCATGGTTAGTGTAATTAAAAATATGAAAAAGAATATTTTAACATTGTTTCTGCTGTTGAATGTTGCGAATTTGTTTTCGCAGAATGTAACGATTAAAGGTTCGTCGAATAAGCCGGAGGCTCTTGTGCGTCTTCTGACTTACAAAGAAATGCTGACGTGCGAGCAGACTTCGATATTTGAGACGAAATCGAATGAAGAAGGTGAATTTGTTATTGAGGCTGATATTGAAGAAATCACTTTGGCGCAGGTGGCGATAAATCTTGAACGCGTTGATATTCTGTTAAAACCAAATGCCAATTACGAAATAGAAATCGTTATTCCGGAACAAGAAGACGACGCCTCTTATTTCGAGCGTCAGCAACCGACTCTAAAAATGATTGATGCAAAGGACGATAATCTTTATTATCAATATTACATGTCGGATATGATTATTGACGATTTTGTGTTAAATAATTTTAACCAATTATACAGAGGTCGGAAGTTGTCGCTTTTGGATACTTTAGATGTGGTAATAGAGAAGGAGTTGGGAAAGATAAATAACGATTATGTTAAAAATAATATCCGTTATCGCAAGGCTGCCATTCAGATGATGGTGAATAACGACAATGCAAAGAAAGTTATAAATCAATATTTTAACAAGCAGGAAATACTTTATTCACAGGCGGCTTACATGAATCTGTTTCAAGAAATATTTACAAATTACCTTACATCGCGACAGTTCAATCCATCTGACATAAGAGATATGCTTTATGCTGATTATGGCAGATTTGTTAATTTTTTACAAGAAAAAGATGTCTTTTTGTCAGATAATAAAAATCTTGCTGAAATAATTATCGCCTGGAATTTAAAAAGAATGTATTATGAAATGCCAGATGAGAAGAATTTAATTCTTAATTATTTGAATATTATGTTGCAAAATGCTAATAATGAAAATAATAAAGAAGTAATAAATGATATAATAAAACAAATGCATAGATTGTCGTTTAATGCTGAAGCTCCTAATTTTTCTTTAAAAGATGTAGATGGTAATATTGTTAAACTCTCTGATTTTAAAGAAGATTTACTTCTTGTTCAATTCTTGGATAAGACAACTTCCATGACCGATTATCAATTTGAAATGCTGAATGGATTTTCTCAACAATGGCAGGATACAATTCAAATAATAAGCATTTCAGCAAAAGAATATTTCAATAGTTATAAGAAAGTATTTGACGACAGAGGATACAGATGGTTATTATTGAATTTGGATAATGATATTCTTCTCCTTGAAAAATACCAAGTTAAGACTTTTCCTGACTATATTATATTAGGTACTAACGGAAGAGTTGGTATGTCGCCGGCACCTTCGCCAGATCAATACTTAGACTACCACGTCAGAAGATTGTATAATTATTATAAAAAAAATGATAAAAAATAATTATCTTTGCACAACATTTGATTTAATTAGGAATCAGGAATTAGGAATTAAAAAAAATATATATGGGATTTTTTGCTAAATTATTTGGTAACAAAGCAATGCGCGACAACAAAGCCTTGCAGCCAATATTAGATAAGACAATAGTAGCTTACGAACAAATTAAGACTTTAGATATTGATGCGCTTCGTCATAAGACAGTGGAATTTAAGGAATATATCAATAATTACATCGCTGACGAAGAAGCTCGAATCAAAGAACTGAAACTGAAAGCCGAAAACGAAGATTTAGAACTTGAAGAAAAAAATAATCTCTTTGAACAAGTCGATAAACTTGAGAAACAGCAACTCGATAAGATTGAAGAAGCTCTTAACAACATCCTCCCTGAAGCTTTTGCAGTCTTGAAAGAAACAGCTAAACGTTTTAAAGAGAATGAAGTGATAGAAGCAACAGCTACCGATTTAGACCGCGAACTCGCATCGAAATTTGACCATATTAACATAGAAGGCGACAAAGTCTTTTACGACAACAGCTGGATTGCTGGTGGCAACATGATTCATTGGGATATGGTTCCTTATAATGTGCAGATTCTCGGTGGCTCTGTTCTTCATCAAGGTAAGATTGCCGAGATGGCAACAGGTGAAGGTAAGACTTTGGTAGCTACTTTCCCAGTGTATCTCAACGCCCTCGCAGGTCGCGGCGTTCACGTAGTCACAGTCAACGACTATCTTGCAAAACGTGACTCCGAGTGGATGGGAACAATATACGAATTCTTAGGTCTGACAGTAGATTGTATCGACAAACACGAACCTAACTCTCAAGCTCGTCGTAATGCTTATCTCGCAGACATCACTTACGGAACAAACAACGAGTTCGGCTTCGACTACCTCCGCGACAACATGACAGGAAATCCGGAAGAACTCGTTCAACGCAAACATCACTTTGCTATCGTTGACGAGGTTGACTCCGTTTTGATTGACGACGCTCGTACACCTTTAATTATATCAGGACCCACACCTCGCGGCGATCACCAAGAGTTCGATGTCCTTAAACCAGACGTCGTGAAACTCTTTGAAGCTCAAAAAAGATTGGTGACATTATGTCTCGCCGAAGCTAAAAAATTATTGACAGATCCAAAGGCAACAGAAGAACAAAAACGTCATGGCGCCGATCAACTCTTCCGCGCATACAGAGGTCTTCCTAAAAACAACGCCTTAATTAAATTCTTGAGCGAAGAAGGTATGAAAGCCTTGATGCAGAAAACAGAAGGTTTCTATCTCCAAGAACAACAGAAAAATATGCATATCATCGACGATGAGCTTTATTTCGTTATCGATGAGAAACTTCATAGCGTCGATCTTACCGAAAAAGGTATCGACGAACTTACAAAAGCCTACAACGACCCTACATTCTTTATCCTTCCTGACGTAGGAAGCGAAATTGCTGAGTTGGAACGTAGCGGTCTCTCAGACGATGAGAAGTTGTTGAAGAAATCGGAATTGTTACGTAACTTCTCAGAGAAGTCGGAACGTTTGCATACAGTGCAGCAGCTTCTTAAAGCTTATACGCTCTTTGAAAAAGACGTCGATTACGTCATCATGGACAACAAGATTAAAATCGTCGATGAGCAGACAGGTCGTATCATGGAAGGACGTCGTTGGTCTGACGGTTTGCACCAAGCTGTCGAGGCTAAGGAAAACGTCCAGGTGGAAGCAGCAACACAGACTTACGCTACCATCACCTTGCAGAACTACTTCCGTATGTATCACAAACTTGCTGGTATGACAGGTACTGCTGAGACAGAAGCAGGTGAGTTTTGGGATATTTATAAATTGGATGTCGTTGTAATTCCAACCAACAAACCTATCGCACGTATTGACGCGGAAGATTTGATTTATAAGACAAAACGCGAGAAATACAATGCTGTCATCGATAAGATTCAAGAGTTCGTGGAAGAAGGTCGTCCGGTTCTCGTTGGTACTACATCGGTTGAAGTATCAGAACTCTTGTCACGTATGCTCACTCGTAAAGGTATCAAGCATAACGTCTTGAATGCTAAGTTACACGCTAAGGAAGCTCAGATCGTTAAAGACGCGGGTCAGGCTGGAACGGTGACTATCGCAACCAACATGGCTGGTCGTGGTACCGACATCAAGTTGGGACCTGGCGTTAAGGAAGCCGGCGGTCTCGCCATTATCGGTACGGAACGTCACGAGTCACGCCGCGTCGACCGTCAGTTGCGTGGTCGTTCAGGTCGTCAAGGCGACAGCGGTAGCTCTCAGTTCTTCGTATCCTTGGAAGACGACCTTATGCGTATGTTCGGTTCCGATCGTATCGCTCCTATAATGGACCGTCTCGGACTTAAAGAAGGCGAAGTCATCCAACACTCGATGATTACAAAACAAATAGAGAAGGCTCAGAAGAAAGTAGAAGAGAATCACTTCGGAACACGTAAACATCTCTTGGAATATGACGACGTCATGAACTCGCAGCGTGAGGCTATCTATGAGAAGAGACGTCATGCCTTGTTCGGAGAACGTCTGTCGATAGACATTAATAATATGATGTATGACTTGGGTGAGTCGTTGATAGAGAAACATCAAGATGCTAACGACTACGAAGGTCTTAAGTTAGATGTCCTCTCGACAATGGGAATCGACCTTCCTTTCGATGAGGACGAATTCAAACGTGCTAAGTTAGATAAACTCGCTGAGATGTTGTTCGACAGAGCTCTTGAAGTATATAACAACAAGACTCGTATCATAGGCGAGAAGACACTGCCAATCATAGAAAATGTTCATAAAAACACGCAATACGAAAATATATTGATTCCTTTTGCCGATGGCAAGAAGAGCATGAATGTCGTTGTTAATATCAAGAGAGCTGTCGAGAATGGAGCCAAAGAGATTTCGTTGTCGGTTGAGAAGTTCATCACTCTCGGCATCATCGATGAGTCGTGGAAAGAACACCTTCGTGAGTTGGACGATTTGAAACACTCTGTACAAAACGCTCATTACGAACAGAAAGATCCACTCTTGATTTATAAGTTCGAGTCGTTCAATCTTTTCAAACAGATGATTCAAAAGATTAACACCGACGTTATTTCCTTCTTGATGAGATCGGACGTTCCTATGCAAGACAACACCCAGGTGAGAGAGCAGCGAGCACGCGCTATCGACAGAAGTAAGTTGAAAGAACAACGCAACGACTTGTTGTCGCAAGCACACAGCAACACACAAGAACGTCAGGTGACGCAGCCGATTCATGTGGAGAAGAAAGTAGGACGTAATGACCCTTGTCCATGCGGCAGCGGTAAGAAATACAAGAACTGCCACGGAAGAGAAGAGTGATTTTTTGGAACTTCAGAACTTAAAAACTTCTGAATCTGAAAACATTAAAATGATAAGAAGACCGTCTAATAAAAGAATTAGACGGTTTTTTTTATTATGTATTGATTATTCTGCAATTAATTATTATCAGTTTATCAATTTCTGAGCTTCTCTGTTTTAAAAAAAATCTCTTTTCTTTTCAACAAAAATATTATAACTTTGTAGAATAAAAAAACAACATGTAGAGACGCGTCAATTACACTTAAACAATAACAATATGTAATTGACAAGTCTCGGAATGACAATGCTATTATGACAAGAAACAAAACAAAGGACAATATAAATAATCCTAAAGTTCTCATTAACTTTAGTCGTTTGTCGTTTGTTTTTTGCCTTTTGTCGTTAGTTGTTAACATTTCAGCTCAACAATCTACCGATTCCACAGAAAAGCTTCGTCGCCCTCGTGTTGGCGTCGTGTTAAGCGGTGGCGGAGCGAAAGGATTCGCGCATATCGGTGTGTTGAAAGTCATTGAAGAGGCTGGACTCCCAATAGATTATATTGCAGGCACGAGTATGGGTAGCATCGTCGGTGGACTTTATGCCATGGGTTATGATACCGAGACGATGATACGTCTTACAAGAGAACAAAATTGGGATGCTATAATGTCGGATAATATTCCACGAAAATATATCTCTATAGATGAGAAGATGATGGATCGTCATTATCTCGCGACGTTTCCCTTCAGAGGCAGGAGGATACAGATGAAATCCGGAATCTATGGAGGCGAGATGATAAACCTTCTCTTGGCACGACTGACTTCTCCGGCATACGATGTCAGAAATTACAGTAATCTCTCCGTGCCGTTTTTATGTGTCGCTACTGACTTAGAGACGGCTGAGGCATACGAGATGAGTCATGGTAATCTGCAACGCTCCATCAGAGCCTCGATGTCGATACCGTTTTATTTCGCTCCCGTCGAAGTAGATGGTAGACTGCTCGTCGATGGCGGACTGAGAAACAACTTCCCCGTACATAACGTCCGCGAGAGAGACGTCGATATCATAATAGGCGTCGATGTGCAACGCGACTTCCATAAAAAAGACGACCTTAACTCCTTGGCAAAGATTATGGATCAGATTATCGCGATGACCGATATCGATGCGAATATAAAGGCGAGGGAAGAAGTCGATATTCACATAAAACCGAGACTATCTAAATACGGAATGATGGATTTTAATTCATACGACACCATTATCGCGCTTGGTGAGGAGGCGGCACGCGAGTTTCTGCCACAGATGAAACAACTCGCCGACTCGATAAAAAATATTCAGGATTATGAGATAAAACGTCCTCATGTCGAACCTTTAGATACTATCTTCGTGGTGTCTCTTAAAATAGATGGAGTGAAAGATGAAAACGCAGCCTTTATAAGAAAGTCGATGGCAAAATATTATCCCATCAATATGTCAATATCCGACATCGAGACTGCCATCATGAGAATCTATGCCACAGGATATTTTAAAGATATTTGGTACGAGTTTCGCCCTGCTCCTAAAGGCGTCAACCTTATTCTGCATTGTAAGGAAAAAGAAGAAGAGACAGTGTCGATAGCAGCTCACTACGACACGGATTATGGAATAGGAATCTTGACAAATGTCACACTGAAAAACATCCTGAAGTTCCCTAAACGTTCCACCATCTCTGGCGACCTCAACATAGCAGAAGACCCTTATTTCAAATTTAGATTCCATTCCAATGTCTCACGTAAATTCAAATATGGAACAGAAGCATCAGTGATAAGTCTCTTCATGAATCAGTATGACGACAAACTGATAAATAATTCATATAGTATACAAGACAACAAGATAGACTTGTTCGCAGAGTTGATGCCGACACTGGAACAGCAGTTTAGAATAGGTGCAGTGTTAAACTATGTTCACCTGAGAGATAATTTAGAACATACCGTAGATGCCGACAATTACGATTTTATCACATACGCCTATCTCAACTATAATCTTAATAATGAAGACTCACCGACATACGCATCGAGAGGATGGAAACTTAATGTCAATGGAAAATATATACTTCCTATGGTGAAGTTAGAAGACGGTTCGCGAATGGGTAACTCTTTAGTTGTCAGAGCCGACTTGGATGGTTCCATTGCAATGGGGAAGAGACTCTCTATGAAATTGGGAGCTACAGTGGGAACTTCATTAAACAGCAATGAACCTCCATTAAGTTATCGTTTCTTCGTAGGAGGACAGTCGTACATGAAATATTTTGACAACATCATTTCTTTCGATGGATTGAAGTTCACGCAGTTATATGGCGACCATATAGCTCTCGCAAAAATATCGTGGCAGTATAACCTCTACAAAAATATTTACGCCATAGCAAATTTCAACGGAGGTTATGTCTCAAACAGTTATGACGAATGGTTTACCGACGATAATTTCGTCTTCGGTTGTGGCTTGACTTTAGGAATGAATACGGTGGCAGGTCCTATCGAAGTCAGTCTTATGGGTTCCAACAGATGTTCAGGTTTGGTGGGATTCCTAAATGTAGGATATTGGTTTTAAATTATTAATATAAATTATGTAATCATGAAATACACAAGAGTACTCTTAAAATTAAGCGGAGAAGCATTGATGGGTAATCAGCAATATGGCATCGACCCTGGGCGTCTCAACGATTATGCAGAAGAAATAGCAGAAGCATCAAAACAAGCACAGATAGCAATTGTTATTGGTGGCGGCAATATCTTCCGTGGTTTGCAAGGAGCAAGTAAGGGAATGGACAGAATACAAGGCGACTATATGGGAATGCTTGCTACTGTCATCAACAGCATGGCGTTACAATCTACATTGCAAGCCAAAGGTGTTAAGACAGCATTGTTGTCGGGTGTCTTCATCGACCGTATCGCCGACTCGATGAGCAGTGCCAAAGCGATAAAACTTTTAGAAGAAGGTAATGTCGTTGTCATAGGTGGCGGCTCCGGAAATCCTTTCTTCACAACCGACACAGCCTCAGCATTGAGAGCCGTTGAAGTCAGAGCCGACATCATCTTGAAGGGAACACGCGTCGATGGAATATACACTGCAGACCCTGAAAAAGACCCGACAGCAACAAAATTCGATCATATAACATACGACGAAGCTTACAGCAAAAACCTTAAAGTCATGGACTTAACAGCATTTACGTTATGTAAAGAAAACAATATGCCGATGTATGTCTTCGATATGAATACTAAAGGAAATCTATTGAAAGTATTAAATGGAGAACAAATTGGTACTTTGGTAACAAAATAATATCTACATTAACGAAAAATTTTTATTTTTGTGCTCTAAAATAAATGTAATATGACAGACGAATCTCAATTTATCTTAGATGAAACAACTGAAACCATGGAAAACACCATGAAACACATGGAAAACGAGTTTCAGAAAATTAGAGCAGGTAAGGCAAGTCCTGCTATGTTGCAAGGTGTTAAGGTAGAATATTATGGAACAATAGTTCCTATCGAGCAGACATCCAACATTGGTACACCAGACCCACGCCAAATCATAGTTCAACCTTTCGATAAAAGTTCAATATCAGCAATAGAGAAAGCTATCATGGCTGCCAACTTGGGCTTCAACCCTAAAAATGAAGGTGACTTCTTGCGTATTCTCGTCCCTCCATTGACAGAAGAACGTCGTAAAGATCTCGCAAAACGCTCAAAGACAGTGGCAGAAGAGACAAAGGTTGGTATCCGTAACATTCGTCGTAACGCCAACGACGACGCCAAGAAACTTAAAGACGAAGGTGTTTCGGAAGACGAAGTCAAGATTGTTACAGAGAAGATTCAAGAACTTACTGACAAATATGTCAAGAAGATTGACGAACTCTGCGAGTTGAAAGTCAAGGATATTTTGACAGTTTGATTCTTTTTAAAACTCGGAAATTTAAAAACTGAGAAACTAAAAAAAATTAACGCGTTAAGTGCAGAAAAACACCAGCATTTAACGCGTTTTTTATTTATCTTTGCGCAACCATGAGAATGCTCCTGTTTTACATATTATTCGCTTTGCTCAGTCAACAGATAACAGACAACGGACAACAGACTTCGTCCACGGTCGCTGAGCCTGTCGAAGCGCAGATTGTTGAAGAATTAGGAATTAGGAGTGAGGAATTAGGAATTGATTCGGTCGCTGAGCCTGTCGAAGCGCCGGGCGATGTTGACGTGCCTTCGACAAGCTCAGGCACCTGTACGGACACATTGAATGTGTCCACGTATAT
>JAFTXI010000012.1 GCA_017461665.1 Bacteroidales bacterium
AAGCGGCTGCTTCGCACCCGCAATTGAAAATTGAGAATTGAAAATGGAAAATTCCCGTTGGGAATCCAAACTTTCAACTTTCAATTTTCAACTTTCAATTTTCAATTTTCAACTTTCAATTTTAATTAATTCCTCCCATCATTGCGGCGCCACCGAAACCTAAATCTTTCAATAAAGAAATTTTATCGAACGTCACGCCGCCCAAGGCAACGACTTTTTCGTCAATGACTCCATCTTGCGAAGCTTTCTTCAGTTCCTCTTCCGTGAACGCCGACTTATAACCTTTCTTGGATATACTGTCGAAAATAGGACTTAAAAACACATAATCGAAATCGTCTTTATAAAGTCTCACTTCTTCCAAAGAATGACAGGAACGCGTCTTAAAACCTTGATAATCTTCAGAATATTTTACAATATTTTTATTGATATGAATTCCTTTCAAAGAGAACTCATAATATAATTCCGGATAATCGTGAATGATGATTTTGCTTCTTTCTTCAGGATTTAATTTCTTTAACAATTCACGACAATATTCGATGTCGGCATCGGGTTTTCTCAGATGAAGGATGTCGAAGCCGCTTTCAAAAACGCGACGTATGAAAGCGACTTCGTTATCCTCAAAACTTGGTTTTGTTATTGCAATGATTTTCATTATAGTGTAGTATTGAGGGTTTAGAATAGTTAATAGTTTAAGAGTTATTATTCAAAAGTTTATCAAAATTTTATCTACTGACTTATCAAATAAACTTTAAAACTCTGAACTCTCAACTTCAAAACTACTCTAAACTATGAACTTTAAACTATAAACTTTTTAAAATCATCTCTGCTACTTTCTTTCCCGACATGAGCATTCCGCCGAAGATTGGTCCCATACGTGGCGTGCCGCTCACCGCTGACGCTGCCATGCCGCAGACGTAGAGTCCTGGATAGATTTCCTTGGTGCCGTTGACGACTTCTTCTTCGCCAGAGACGACATCTAACGAACGCTCTCCGATGACATCGCCGGTATCGGTGGCGAGACGAATGCCGTTCTTACGAGCTACTGTCTTACACATTTCACTGTCGTGTCCTGTTCCATCGACGACACATTTCGCCATGATATTAAGAGGATCGACATGCAAGCCTTCTCGCAAAACAGGTGTCCAGTTGACGACAACGCCACTTACCTTGTTGTCTTTAAAAACGACATCTTCCACAGAATAACAATTGAAAATCGTTGCTCCGGCATGAACGGCCTTGTAAAGAAGCGCCGAAGTGCTTTCCACCGAGTCCATGACGTAGAGATTGTCGCCATATTCCTCATAATTAATATCGAACTCCTTGACGATATGAAGCGCTTCTTCTTGAACGACAATCTGGTTGAACATCATAGCGCCGCCCCACATACCGCCGCCAGGCGATAGTTTCCTGTCGAACAAAGCTACTTTCTTTCCTGCCTTGGCGAGATAATAAGCAGCTACAATACCTGAAGGTCCGCCTCCAACAATGGCGACATCTAATTCTAAATTCTTTTCTAACTTACTGAAATAGGTACTGATAATTCCCTGTGATACTTTTTTTTCTATCATAATTTTATTTTTTTATGTCAACAGCCAACGGACAATAGTCAACTGTCTGTTTTGGATTAATATTTTTTATTTATTGGTGTGATCTACGCGTCTCTACAAGAGCGTATGCGATACGCCCCTACATTGTTCATTGTAAATTGTACATTGTTAATTTCATTAATTGGTTTTTCTGCTCTTAAAATACTTCCGCTCATTGCGATGCCATCGACGCCGGTTTTTAACAATTCCGGAATGTCGTCTTTCGTGATGCCTCCTATCGCGACAAGCGGAATGTTGATATCGTTTTCCTTCATCTTTTTAAGGATATTTTTATAACCTTCCAATCCAAGAATCGGGGCGAGATTTTTCTTCGTCGATGTAAAACGGAAAGGACCGCAGCCGAAGTAGTTGACCATTGTCTTTTGGCTATTGGCTTTTGACCATTGGCTGTTATTGCCGGTCACTGAGCTTGTCGAAGTGCCGAATTGTGTATTGTCTATTATTTTCAAAATATCTTCGATGCTATTCACTGTTCCGCCGATGATGAAATCGCTGCCCAGAATTTTGCGCGCTTCTGCTACCGGCATGTCGTTCTTCCCGAGATGCACGCCGTCGGCTTTTATCTTCTTGCAAAGATGAACGTTATCGTCGATGATGAAAGTCGCATTATATTCTTTGCACATCTGCTGCACTACGAGAGCGGTTTCTTCAAAGAGATTTTCATCAGCGTCTTTCATTCTCAGCTGAATCCAGCGACAGCCGCCTTCCAAGGCGAGACGTGCCGAATCGATGTAGGAATATTTCTCGGTATAATGTGTTATAAACTGAAATCTGAAATGTTCTAAATTCATAATGCAATCATTTTTTGAGGGTTAAAGAAATGATTCACCGGACCGAAGCCATGACCGATTTTCACATCTGAGCCATGACGTATGGCTTCGGTCACGTAATTCTTCGCTTCAGCGACAGCATCATTCAAAGAAAATCCTCTCGCCATGAAAGCAGCAATCGCCGATGATAAAGTACAACCTGTTCCATGAATATTGTTGGTTGCGATTGTTTCTGAAGAAAACGACAAACAATTCTGTTGACTATTGTCTGTTGACTGTTGACATTTATAAAACAAGAAGTCTGTCTTAACATCTCCTTCTTCATGACCGCCTTTAAGAAGCACCGATTTCGCTCCGAGATTCAACAGATAATCGGCGGCTTTTTCTTTCTCTTCGAAATTTGAAACCGGCATTCCTGTCAGGGCAATCATCTCCGGAATGTTAGGCGTAACGAGTTCGCACATAGGAAGAAGTCGATCTTTTATTGTCTCTTGTGCCTCGACAGATAATAGTCGGTGGCCGCTGCTCGAGACAATGACAGGGTCGAGAATTATCTTCAGTTTATAATGACTAAGCGCTTCTGTCACAGCAGCGACGATTTTATCGTTAGATAACATTCCTATCTTAACAACGGAAGGTTCGAGGTCGTCGATGACGCATGTTATTTGTTCATAAACTAATTTAGGATCTAAGGCGAACTGTGATTTTACGCCTAATGTATTTTGTGCCGTGATAGCAGTTATAGCCGTAGCGCCATAGACACCGAGAGCCGAGAAAGTCTTGAGGTCGGCTTGCACGCCAGCTCCTCCGGAAGAATCCGAACCGGCTATTGACAATACGATGGGATAAGATTTTGTTGATTTCATACCACTTTTTTTTAACATTTACTGCTCAAAAAGCGGTATGCACGGGATACCATTTTGTTTTACTCCAAACTTCCAGCGTCAGCATTATCTGTACTGGTGCAATGTGTATAATCTCAGACGCGGCTGCCTTACGGCATACCGGACACCACCTTTCGAGTATGGCGCAAAGGTAACAAAAAAATTATTTATCCTAATACTTTTTAAAAAAAATGTCAAACATTTCACTTATAAGTAAAATTTATTATTATCTTTGCACAGAGAACTTAAACAAAATGTGAAACTATGAGTAATTTAGAATTAATTCTTGTAAACGAGAACACAAATTGTACTTTATATACTATCCAATTTGTGACGGAAAATGATAGTGAATTTGAGCGTTTTTATGCCAAATTCAAAGATGATGTAGAATATAATCAAGATTTAATGCGTATTGTTGCATTCATTGACAAAATTGCAAATCATGGAGCATTAGAACGTTTATTTCGACCTGAAGGAAAAATTAACGATGGAGTTTGCGCACTACCTGTAGTTAAATCTAAACTTCGTTTATATTGTTTAAGACTATCCGACAAAATATTAATTCTTGGCAATGGTGGCGTAAAAAATACTCGAACATACGATGAGGACGATGTTTTAAAAGGATATGTTATAACCCTTCAGAAATTTGAACAATTACTAAAAGAAGGAACTAACGATGGTATTGTAATAATTACCACAAATACTATAGAAACAAATAAAACATTTGATATATGAAAACTATTGATTTAACCTTTAAGGATATGGTTTCGCAAATTCCATCTGATATTAAGATGGAAGTAGATTTATCGTTTGCCATTGCCAAACGCCTTGATTGTATGATCTCAAAGCATGGATTATCAAAAAAAGAATTTGCGGAAGCTATAGGGAAACGTCCCAGCGAAGTGACAAAATGGTTGAGCGGACAACATAATTTCACCATAAAAACTATTGCCATGATTTCCGCTTATTTTGAAGAATCAATGATTATTGTCCCTGAGAACGTATAACACCTTGCAAATATAATTTTTAATCAATTAATTTCATATCTTTGTTTTAAATATTTTTTCATGAAAGATTATTTAGATTCTTTAGCGATAAAATATAATACTCCGGATTTTGTCGAGAACGATCCGGTACAGTTTCCGCGTCGATACTCCGCAAAAAACGACGTCGAGATTGTCGCTTTCCTCACCGCTACAATAGCTTGGGGAAAACGTTCCATGATTCTCAACTCTGCAAATAAAATGCTCAACATCATGGGAAAGTCGCCTTTCGATTTCGTCATGTCTGATGGTTTCAAAAACTTAGACCCCGACAAATGCGTGCATCGCACTTTCTTCAACCGCGATTTTATGTATTATTGTAATGGCTTGAAACATATTTATAATGAATATCAAAGTCTCGAAGATATTTTTACTTTAAACGACAATCACGATGTATGGCGCGGCATTCAGAATTTCAGAGATAAGATTCAAGAGGTTAATGATGGCGTCTCGAGTGTCCATATCTCCAACCCTTCTTGCGAAAATCCTAAGAAAGGCTCTGCCTGCAAGAGACTTCATCTCGCGCTGAAATGGCTCGTAAGAAATGACGGTATCGTTGATATCGGCATCTGGAAAAAGTTAAATCCTTCCGACTTGATGATTCCTCTCGATGTTCACGTCGGAAGAATATCACGCGAACTCGGACTTCTGCAACGAAAGAGCAACGACAGAACCACCGTCGAAGAACTGACTTCAAAACTAAGAGAGTTAGATCCTTACGATCCTGTGAGATACGACTTCGCTTTATTTGGTCATGGTGTCAATCGTGATATATAAAAAGAAAAAGAGACGCAGAAAATTCCGCGTCTCTTCGTTTTATCATTAGTTTCTCTGATAGAGGTAACGTTTGATACTCTTCTTCGGTGTTCTTTCGAAAGCCTCCGACATCACTTCTATCTTCTTGAGTTTTGCATAGTTAGGCAACTCCTTATTCACTTCAGGCAAAGTATCTTCAATGAATTTTATAAATGTTCTTTGATCCATGCCTTCTTTTGCAGCCAAGTCGAAATCTGGGTAAATGAGAGCAGTGAGTCCGCCGTTATCTTCAATCACCAATGACTCGAGCACGTAAGGACGCGTATCTAACACAGCCTCTACTTCCTCCGGATAGATATTCTGTCCTGAAGGTCCGAGAATCATACATTTTGAACGACCTCTGAGGAAGAGATAACCGTCAGCATCGATAATACCCATGTCGCCGGTATGAAGCCAGCCGTCAGCGTCCAAGACTTCTCTCGTTGCTTCTTCATTCTTGTAATAGCCGAGGAATACATTGGCACCTCTTACGAGAAGTTCACCTGCTATATTCTGAGGATCAGGAGAGTCAATCTTCATTTCCATGTTTGGGACTATACGTCCGCAGGAATATAACTTAGCTAATTTGTAATCTTCGTATGTGATGATTGGAGCACATTCTGTCATGCCATAGCCAACGGTGAACGGAAATTCCATCTTCTTGAAGAAAGTTTCCACCTCTTTATTAAAGGCTGCTCCTCCGATGATTACCTCGTAGAACTCGCCGCCGAAAGCGTTAATCAACTCCGACTTAATCTTATTCATGATGACTTGCTCGAGGATAGGAAGTTTCAACGCGAACCTGATTCCTGAAGTTTCGATGACAGGTTTCACCTTGCTCTTATAGATTTTCTCTATGATGAGAGGCACTGCTACGACCAATGTAGGCTTGACTTCAGAGAGAGCCTGCATGATGATCTTAGGACTTGGAAGACGTGAAAGGAAATAGACGTGGCAACCTACACTTATTTCGTACAACACCTCGAACATAAGTCCGTACATGTGAGCGCAAGGCAACATAGAAACGACGCGTGATGTGTTGTTGATTTGAGGAAGCACCTTACCGGCAAACTCGATATTGGAACGAATGGCTCTGTAAGGTATCATGACACCTTTAGAGAATCCCGATGTTCCGGAGGTGTAGTTGAGGATAGCGAGTTCATCGGCGCTGTCTTCGTAATAATTTATCGATTCTGGGGTAAACTCCATTGGATAGTGTTTTCCAAAGAGTTCATTCAAATGTTCACGACTTTCAGAGATTTTTTCATTTGCTGCGTAAAGCAGTTTGAACGTATTGACTTGAATGATAGCTTGAAGATCAGACATGTCAATTTCTGAGAGACCTTCCCAAATAACTTCATCTACGAAAAGAATCTTGGCTTCTGAGTGGTTTACAAGATGATTTATGTTACTTGGTTTAAACTCATGCATCAAAGGAACAGGAACCGCGCCGTATGTGAGAGCCGACAAGAAAGAAACGACCCAGTTGGCTTGATTACGAGAACATATTGCAACTTTATCGCCTTTTTTCAGACCACATTCTTCAAACATGATGTGAAGTTTTGCTATTCTTCTCGCCACGTCTCTGTAATGTAACGTCACACCTTGATAGTTGGAAATGGCTGGTTTATCCCAATTTTCTTTGAATGATTTTTCGAAGATTTTGTTTACTGATGAAAAGTTCATATTCAAAGTTATTAGTTAATTAAAAAATATTAGTTCATCGCTACAAAAATACAAAAAAAATAGTTTTTTTTCTTATGTTTGCAAAAAAGATTATCATTATGGAAGAAAAAAAATTTGACCCCAATGCAGCGGCTGCTCTCGGCTCCGGAATTTATGGTTTGCCATGCAGCGCAGATGATGCTGAGATAATAATAATTCCTGTTGAATGGGAACTCACAACAAGTTATAACAGAGGTACTGTAGATGGTCCTCAGGCTGTCTTCGACGGTTCTATGCAAGTCGATTTATGTCATCACGACTATCCCGACGTATGGCAAAGAGGAATATGGATGGATGAGTTTCCTCAAGAACTCAGAGAGTTACACTCACATTTGGCTCCTATCAGCGAAGAAATTATTGATGGTATTGAAAGCGGCGACGTAGATGAGAATCCGGAAAACTACGAAGACAAATATACGGCTATAGAAGACGGCTTCAACAAAATGTTCGCTTGGCTCAAAGATAGAATCGCCTATTGGAAGTCGTTGGGCAAGAAGGTCGGTTTGCTCGGCGGCGATCACAGCATACCTCTTCCCTACCACACTTATTTTAATGAGCAGGAAGAAGAATACGGCATCGTTCATGTTGATGCTCACAGCGACTTGAGAATAGAGTTCGAAGGTTTTAAATTTTCACACGCGTCTATTTTTTATAATGTGATGAAATATGACAATGTGGAGAAATTGGTTCAGGTTGCTATCAGAGATTATTGCGATCAGGAGAAAGAGATAATTAAAAACTCCGATGGAAGAATAAAGGTGTTCTACGACCGCGACAACCGCAGAAAGATGTACGAAGGTGATACATGGAAATCCATCTGCGACGACATTATCAATGAGCTTCCTAACAAGGTTTATATCTCTATAGACATTGACGGTCTCGATCCTAAGTTATGTCCAAATACAGGAACACCGGTACCTGGCGGAATGGAATATGAAGAACTTATGTATTTGTTAAATAGAATTAAGGAAAGTGGCAAGGAGATAATAGGCTTCGACTTATGCGAGGTGTCACCCGGCGACGACGAATGGGACGGCAACGTCGGAGCAAGAGTACTCTATCACTTATGCGGAATCGTTTGAGTTAATTCATAATGCATAATTATGAATTATGAATTATACATTAAAAAAGGCTGCTCTCTCATGGATGGCAGCCTATTTTTGTAAAAATACTAATTCATTAAACATTAAACCACTTAAGGTCTCTTATGGCTTGATAACGAAGAAAAGGGAGGACTTCATTATCTCTTTTAGACATTGCAAAGATACTATCGATTAACAAAATATTACATCACTACAATTTGGTATTTTGAAAAAAAAATAAATAACATGATGTTGGGAAAATGAACTTCAAAACTTTAGAATTTTAGAACTTTAGAATCTTATTCTCTTATAGACAAAATCGATATTCATATCGAAATTATCTGTTTGACGGGTGTTATCTTTCATTATATTTTTGCAAGTGTAAAGACAACAAGACTGCAAGTCAAGAAGTCTTAAAGATAAAACACATTAACATTAAAAAACAGAATATTATGGCAACAAAATTTTATAAATGCAATCATTGTGGAAATGTAATAGAAAAGGTAGTAGATTCAAATGTTCCGGTTTTTTGCTGCGGCGAGAAGATGGAAGAGTTGGTTCCTAACACAGTAGAAGCAAGCGGCGAGAAACATATTCCTGTCGTGACACGTCTTCAAGATAATATCTTAAAGATTGAAGTCGGCAGCGTGCATCACCCGATGCTTCCTGAACATCATATCGCTTTCATTTATGTAGAGACAGAAAACGGTGGCATCCGCATCGACCTCAAAGACCAGCCTGTGGCAGTCGTTCATCTCGGAGAAGAGAAAGCTGTAGCAGTCTATGAATACTGTAATTTACACGGATTGTGGAAAGTGAGTCTATAAGTCTATAAGAGAAGATAACAATACTACGATTACTAATATTAACTACCAAAAACAAAGCCGCTACTTTTCAGTAACGGCTTGTTTTATTTTATGGACTTGAATCGTCTAAAATTGTTAATTGTACATTGTTAATTGTCAATTATTCAATATCCCAAGTGCTTCCGCTATTCAATAAGTCGTCAACACATTTGATATTTGACTTGGCTGTTTCGTTTTCGATGACGCCGTCCAGACATTGGTTGTATGTTGGAGCTTCAACGTTACGGATAACACCTATTGCTACTGGGAACTCTGGTGGTGCCATGTGAGCCAACATCATATGGATACCTGTTGTAGGTTCTTTTTCGTCGTGAACCAAAATGTCGGCTTCTGTGATACCGTTTTCACCTATTGTAACAACTTCTAATTTATTGCCTCTAAGAACGATACCTTTTTCGCGGTTCTTACCGAAGATTAAAGGTTTGCCGTGAACACACTTGACTTGTCTTTCGTCGCGCACTTCCTTAGCTGTGATATTTTCGTGAACTCCGTTAGAGAAGATCATACAGTTTTGGAGTACTTCAACTACTGAGAGACCGTCGTGGTTCTTAGCTTCATGGCAGATGTTTGTGAGTTCTACTGTATTGACATCGACACCACGAGCGAAGAATTTACCGCCGGCACCGATAACGAGTTCACCAACGTTGAATGGATCTTCGTATGTTCCTTGTGGAGATGTCTTTGTTACTGTGCCACGGAAAGTACATGGTGAGAACTGACCTTTTGTCAAACCATAGATACGGTTGTTGAAAAGGAGGAGGTTCATGTCGATGTTACGACGTACGGCGTGGATGAAGTGGTTACCACCGATAGCTGTACAATCGCCGTCACCTGTGATGACCCATACGGAGAGGTTAGGATTAGCGAGTTTCACGCCTGTTGCGATAGCTGCAGCACGGCCGTGGATGCTATGGAATCCGTATGTGTTCATATAATATGGGAAGCGTGAAGAACAGCCGATACCTGAAACGACAACGATGTCTTCTTTTCTTTTTCCGAGTTTAGGGAAAACGTCTTCCACTGCTTTTAGGATAGCATGGTCGCCGCAACCCGGGCACCATTTAACTATTTGATCGCTTACGAAATCTTCTTTAGTAAGATTAACAACCTGATTGTTATTCATATTTTCCATAGTACTTTCTTATTTTAAAAGGTCATTAAACTTATTTTCTAACTCAGCTGTCAAGAATGGCAAGCCTTGTACCTTATTATATTGTTCATAGATATGTCCAGGGTGTTTCATGCGTAAGTAGTTAGCAAACTGACCTCTGTTCATTTCACAAACAACTATCTTCTTGTGTCCGCTCAACACTTGCTCTGTGTTTTTCGGGAGAGGAGAGATATGACGGAAGTGAGCGTGAGCCACCGACTTACCTTCAGCAAT
This sequence comes from Bacteroidales bacterium, assembly GCA_017461665.1. Classification (GTDB taxonomy): domain Bacteria; phylum Bacteroidota; class Bacteroidia; order Bacteroidales; family F082; genus Limimorpha. The sequence goes on from JAFTXI010000012.1 coordinate 10,157, forward strand.
CATCTTCTCGACCACTGAAAGGACAACGCCGTAAGTACCGCCCCAGCTTACTACGAGAAGGTCAGCGTTAGGATCGCCGAGGATTTCTTGTTCTGGGATATAATTTGCTACACGGTTAACTTTTTCTTCACGGAGTTGTGTCATGAGTTCGTGGTTTCTTGGGTCGTGTGACACGCTACCTTTACCATTTTCTTTTTCGAGACCACCGATGCGGTGACGTAAACCTTCTGTTCCTGGAACTGCCCATTCGCGACGTAGTTTTTCTTCGTCACGACGATATGGTTGATAGTTTTCATCGTTAGCATTAGCGATTGGAGGAACGATTGCTGGGAGGTCGGCTACTCTTGGGATACGGAAGATTTCTGTACCATTACCGAGAGCGCCGTCTGTCAACAAGATGACAGGAGTCATGTGTTCCATAGCAAGTTTACAAGCTTCGTATGCTGAGTAGAAGCAGTCGACCGAGCTCTTAGCTGCCAATACGATGAGAGGAGCGTCGCCGTTACGGCCGTACAATGCCTGCATCAAGTCGCTTTGTTCTGTCTTAGTAGGGAGACCTGTTGAAGGACCGCCACGTTGAACGTCGATAACGACGAGTGGAAGTTCTGTCATGACAGCGAGACCCAAGGCTTCTGATTTAAGAGACAAACCAGGGCCTGATGTTGTTGTCACTGCCAAGCAACCTGCGAAAGAAGCACCTATAGAAGAGGTGATACCTGCTATTTCGTCTTCTGCTTGATAAGCTTTAACCTTTAAATTTTTATATTTTGTGAGTTCGACCAAGATGTCTGTTGCAGGGGTAATAGGATAAGAACCTATGAATAATTGACGACCTGAGCGTTCACTTGCTGCCATGAGACCCCATGCTGTAGCGACGTTACCTGAGATGTCGCGATATTTTCCTTTAGGAAGTTCAGCTGGTTGAATACGATATGTGTTAGCAAAAATCTCGAGAGTATCAGCGTAGCTATAACCAGCAGCGACAACAGTCTTGTTTGCTTCTATAACCTGAGGTTTATTTTTGAATTTTGTTTCGAAATAATGGTTAAGCTGGGTAATGTCGCGGTTGAAGAGATACATCACGATACCGAGGGCGAACATATTCTTTGACTTAAGCATTGATTTTCTATCCATTCCAAAGTCTTTCAAAGCTTCTAAAGTGAGTGAAGAGATAGGAGCCTTGATGACTTTATATTGGCTGAGGGTATCGTCTGTTGTTGGGTCAACGGCATAACCAGCTTTCTCGAGAGATTTGTCAGTCAATGAATCGACATCGAATATGATTGTTGTACCTGGTTTTAACCAACGCATATTAGCTTTGATAGAAGCCGGATTCATAGCGACTAAAACATCGCAGAGGTCACCTGTGGTGTGAACAGGTTTGTGACCGAAATGTACTTGGAATCCAGATACACCTGATACTGTACCTTGTGGAGGACGGATTTCAGCCGGATAGTCCGGGAAAGTGGCAAAGTCATTGCCGGCAAATGCTGTTGAATCAGAGAATAAGTTTCCTGTCAATTGCATACCGTCTCCAGAGTCACCCGCAAAGCGGATAACTACTTGTTCGAGTTCTACAACTTTTGTAACTTTTGTCATAGGATCTATAATTAATTTAGATTATTCAAATTTTCTGCAAATGTAATTATTTATTCATTAGTAAAGTCAAAAAAATGCAGAAAAAAGATTTAATTTATTTTTTCATTTTTTTGTAGCAGATACCAATTATCTTTATATCTTTGCAGCAATAATTCAAAATTAAAAAAATATGGCTTATAAAATTTTAGACAATTGTGTAGCATGTGGCACATGTATCGATGAGTGCCCAGTTGGTGCTATTTCTGAAGGCGACATCTATGTAATTGACGCTGACGCATGTGTTAGCTGTGGCTCATGCGCTAATGCATGTCCAAACGATGCTATCGTCGAAGATTAAGAATTAATTTTTTATTCGTTAAAAGGGAAAAAAAGCTCGGCAGCAATGTCGAGCTTTTTTTATTACCAAGGCTATTGAACAAAAAACCATTGAACTAAAAAAAATCAAGTCGCTTTTATTGTAAGTTAAGCTCTTCTTTTAAAAAGGTATATACATAAACAGAACTTTGGTAATATAATCCTGTATCTGGATTTTCCATTTTTTCAAACGTTTTAGATTGATATATGATATTGATAGCGCTTTGGATATCATATCCATAATCAGACATTAACATGAGTGTCAAATCATGAACTAATTGTTCCAATAAATACTGGAATTCTATCTGTTGCTTCTTATTCATAATAATCTCAAATATTGTAAAGACCTCTGTGTTCCAAAATAATACTGAAAAGTTGACCTTATATATCGAACATTTCTTAAAAATTCCTTCGGACTTTGTATACCCTGTTCCAACCTTTTAATCTGTAATCCTACTCTGTCGTTTGCAATCGGTCCATAAACTATATCATAATCATGTACAGAAATTGCTGATTTATTGTTTCTATTTAGTATTACAAATTCAGCCCACTCTTTAGAATATGAATCAAAAGTAAGAATATTCAATTGATCTGTTTTAAATACTGATTCATCAAAAAGAAACTTAGTCAATGTTGGCTCACCATAACCCTCACGACGCGACACTAACATTGCCATTCGCATAGCTTGCTGTTTATCGTCACTTAAATAAAACCCCTGACCAAAATCCTTTCCCAAACGACCTTTTGACAAGTCAATTTCTTTTATAGCGACATTAGAACCGTGATACAACTCAATCATACAAAGCACCTCCATTACGTTGTGTTATAAGAGTAATATCATCAATAGCATCTTCCATTGATAACGTATGCTCAACATCATAAAATTCATAGAGAAATGATAATCCTCCAAATCTTAACAAATACCGATATGCTTCCTGGTTTGAAAGTTTGAATTTATTAGCAAACATACCAACACAGCATGCAATATATTCAATCTGATTGCTTAAATCTCTATTTATATTATCTTTCATATTTTATAGTTTATGCAAATTTATAAAAAAAACATTTAGGTGACATCTATAAATTCCCCGTTTAAATAAATTTTGACAATCATGATAAAAACTTTTGCGTGCTTTATGTTTCTCTTTGGAATCTTTCTGTCTTTCTTTCAATCACATAGCTCGCTATACTCTTTCAAAAAAAACAAAAATCTTCTCAAAGATATAATCATAGATAACTTGCAAAGCAATTTATAGAAATCCCCTTAAAAAATTTTAATTTAACATTTATTTATTTTGCGGACTTGGTACGAATGATTTGTCTCCACGTATCTCGGGTATCTCACGGATTGCGGGGATCTCGCGGATTGTTTGGAGTCGGGTGTTGTGGGGTTGGGCTTTTTGTTGAGCTTGGAGTGAGCGGTTGCTTGGTGCAAAGGTATGGTGGGGAAAGAGGGGAAAGAAAAAGAGAACACTCCGTAGGGAGTGATGTACGGAGTGCGGAGTGGTGTTGTTATTGTGTTATAACCGGTGCTATATATATGTGATGTTTTTTATTTTTCAATAATTATTTCATTTGCAGAGTTAGGAGTGATGAGGAATTATTGATATTATTGAAATAGCACTTGCCATATAGTATTGTCTGAATATGGATAAGGTAAAATAAATATACTAAGTAGTAGAATTATAAAAATTGATACAATGATAATCGTTCCGCATATCACAAGTGATGATGGTATCTTACCTAATAGTTTTCTTACTTTTTCAGAACGAAGTTCCATTTTATTAAATGTCATATTTTTCTTGTTTTTCATATCAGTTTCCTAGTTCAAGTTGGTTTTTAACTAAATTATAATAAGTACCATGCTTTTCTATAAGAGAAACATGATCTCCTATTTCAACAATTCTTCCCTGCTCAAGCACAATTATTTGATCGGCATTTTTGACTGTTGAAAGACGATGTGCGACAACAATTACTGTGCGACTTTCATAAAACTTATTAAGATTTTCAACAATAACCCTTTCGTTTTTAGCATCCAAGGCATTTGTAGCTTCATCAAGAAAAATAAATTTAGGATCCTTATATACTGCTCTTGCAATAAGTATTCGTTGTCTTTGACCTTGACTTAAACCTATTCCATCCTTACCGATAATGGTGTTGTACTTTAAAGGAAGGCTCATTATATATTCGTGAATATTAGCAATTTTAGCAGCTGTTTCAAGACGTTCCGTATCGATATCACCATCAGATACGGCAATATTCCTTGCAATAGATTCGGAGAAAATCACTCCATCCTGCATAACAACACCACATTGTCTCCTCCACCATTTCATGTTATATTCATTAATATTGTTTCCTGCTATATTAATATTCCCCGATGTTACAGAATAATAGCCTAACATCAACTTTATCAATGTTGTCTTACCACTTCCAGATGCGCCCACAATAGCAGTAACTTTTCCTTCAGGTATGTGAAACGAAACATTATCAATTGTTTTATTCAAAGCAAAAGGGTCATATTTAAAATCCACAGAATCTATATCTATGGTTTTATTATCATTACTAAATGAACAAACATATTGTTCTTCCTCATCATTTTCTTCTTTTGCCGTATGTATTTCATTTATGCGTTCTAAAGAAATTTTAACATCTTGCATAGAGTATATGAAATTCATAAATTGTTCAACTGGAGAATTTAACTGACCTATCATATATTGTACTGCCAACATCATACCGAGTGTCATATTCCCTTCAATTACAGCTGTTGCAGCAAGTACTGTAATCAATATATTTTTAACTTCATTAATCAATATCGACCCGGCTTCTTGGGTTTGCTGTAATTTCAATGATTTCATCTGAACTTGAAACAAATTTGCCTGTACATCTTCCCATTCCCACCTTCTTCTTTGTTCACAATCTTGCAACTTTATTTCTTGCATTGCTGTGATAAATTGATAAGTCTTATTATGATTAATTGACTGTTGTTCGAAGAGTTCATAGTCTATTACTTTTCTACGTCTTAAAAAAACTGTAATCCATAAGCCATAAACAATACTGCATATCAAAAAAACAAAGAATATTAATTTATTGTATATCAGAAGTACAATTCCCAATATGATAAAACTAAATGATGAGAATATTACACTTAACACTTGATTTGTCAAAAATGATTGCACGCGAGAATGATCACTAATCCGCTGTAATAAATCGCCCATTAATTTTGTATCAAAAAATGACATCTTAAGTTTTAACAATTTTATAAAAAAATCACTAACCAAAGATATGTTTATGCGCATCGAAATATGTAACAAGAGCCACCGACGAATAAATTCAACAGCAGTACGACCAAGTATAATCATCAATTCTCCAATAAGAACTAACCATATAAAATTTATATCATTATTGTTTATGCCAATATCAACTATTGATTGGGTCAGGAATGGTAATATGAGTTGTAGAATACATCCCAGTATCAGCCCCATTAAAATCAAAGTAAAATATCTGCCATATTGTTTTATGTAATTAAATAAAAAGCCAAAAGACTTTTGTTTTGTTCTGTTTTGTGCTATTATAGCAGACTTATGTTTGTCAAATTCTTTTTCTGGTTCAAGTACCATAGCAATTCCTTTTTTAACACCTTGCGTTTCTGTGCTAATCCAGTTTTTCTCAAAGTCTTTAAGTGAATATTTAACAAGTCCTTTTCCTGGATCTGCTATATAGAACTTATTTTTCTTTATTCTATACAATACAACAAAGTGATTCTGATTCCAATAAAGAATCATGGGTAATGTTTCTTCGGATAACAAATCGGTTGTCGTTTTTACATTTGTTACACTAAATCCTAATATTTGCGCCGTCTCGCTCAATCCAAGCATAGAAACACCTTCGGCGGTCGCCGGACAAATATTGGAAATATGTTCTATAGGGTACGGTATTCCATAATGCTTGCATATCATTGACAGACAAGCTGCACCGCATTGCATTGAATCATGCTGTAATATGTAATTAAATCTATTCATAGTCAGAATGTACCTCTCTGTGAATAGAGAGGTACAATGATAAATCATTATTTTTCAACTAATCTTTCCTTCTCTGATTGTCCTGCGCCAACGCCTTTATATCGAGACTTAGGCATATTGAATTTATACTCTACGCTCAACTGTACATAACGTGTGTTGTTAGTTCTTTCGGTAGCAAAATCTATCATTTCACTGTATATTGTATAACTTTGAAATTTTGCCGTGTTGAATAAATCGTTAACGGTAAAAACCAATTCCCAATGTTCGTTGAATGTTTTTGTAAGATTGAAATTAATTTGCCATGTATTATGATTCATGCTTGTATTATCAATTTCACACAAACTTCTATATTGAAAATCTATTGAAACCTTATACTTTCTCGGGAAAAAGAAAATGTTATTCGACTTTATCAACACCATAGGACGATTCATACTCATTGTCTCACCTCTATGTTCTATATCATAGAATTGACCTAAGACTCCTCCAACAAAGGCTGGGTAATAAAATCCTGCTATTAATTTAGGAGGTGATATTATTGCCATCAGCTCGTAACTATGTATATCATTCAATGAATTATCTTTTTCAATCATAATGATAGAATCATTGTAAATAGTTGATGATGTTATTATTCTATCTTTAGTACGCTTGTAATCCGCTGTCAACATCAGCCATTTATATTTCATAACCATCGAAATATTGTCTCGATATGATGTTTTTAATAATGGATTCCCTCTCTCATACAAACATTTATTTGTATAATAAATCGAACTACTAAGTTGGGAATACAACGGACGAATAAGGTTGCGAGAATAACTTAATTGCCACATGGTTTTCTTGATAGGAAGCGTAAGTGAAAGTGTTGGCAGAAGTTCATTATATTCTCGTGACTTATCGTCTAATAATTCTCCGAACTCATAATACCTGTTGTGAGTATATTCATAGCGAAGTCCCAATGTTAATGATAATTGTCTGAAAGCACGGGTGATCTCTGCATAAACAGCTGCGTTGTCCTCTTCAATGTGGGAGTCACTATTTTCTACTACAGATTCTATATTACTCAAATTTTGTTGTCGAGAACTATTCGTATATTCAGAACCGAAACTAATTGTCGATTTTCCAATAGGATATGAAGCGTTAAATTCTGTTGCTAAAAGATTGCCTAAACTTTCATCTTTAATAGTAATGGAATTAGTTCCCAAATTATCTTTCTCATTGATAGATTGACTTTCTTCATTATCCCTAAACATATAATCTATATTAAAATCTATTTTTAACTTGTTGTAGTTACCTGAATAATATGCATTAATAAGATGTTCATAATGATCATATTTGTTTTTCTGTAAATAGAACTTTCTTAATTCATTATTGTCGTTTATAAACCATTCATATGAGCCCTCAATATCTGTTATTTGCGGAGTGAATCTCGCTTTATAAAAAGCGCCAAAAGCATGAATGGAATCGGCTGTATAGTTGAAGCCTATTCTTCCATCAAATATCTGAGACGAAGTTTTGTTAGAAGCAATTTCCAATAAAGTTTGTGAATTATCATTCCAAATATTTGTCTTGTTCATGCTTGAAACTTTTGAACGGAAATTACTATATTGCATGGTGCTATATACATCAAACTTACCGTTGCGATAATTCATTCCGACAACTTCCTTGCCATATAGATAATCCATATATCCTACATTAGTCTTCGTGTTGAGCGCAAATCCTTCTCCAAATTCCTTTTTTGTTGTAATAAGAATCACGGAGTTCACATCACTTCCGTACCGGGATCCAGGGTTATTTATAACAGTAATATTTTCAATCACTTCAGAACTTAATTGTTCCAATTCGGTATTATTTCTGACAAGTCGTCCATTAATATATATAGCAGGAACACCTCTGCCTATAACTTCTATACTTCCGTTATCACTAATAACTCCAGGAATAAAACCAAGTACATCATCTGCGCTTCCGAGTTTTTCAAGCATCGTTCCAGCAATCCTGGTTTCTATGCCATTACTTTTTAGTCTCGTTACAGGTTTACTTGCAGTAATGACAACTTCCTGTAGAAGCGTCGTATCAATAATATATCCCAATGTAGGATCCATAACATAACCTTGTGGAATACTATCTGTGTTTTCTTGAGCATTTACTATATTTAATAATAATGCGGTTAAAATAAAAGCAATATAACGTTTCATAACTATTTCTTTTTATGTTTGTATTTGATTATTTTTGTTCCACGAAAGGGCAATTTATATCTGGATAATACCATTTGTCTTGCCCATATTTCTTTATTATTTCTCTATAACATACTTGTCGTATAGAACGACATGTTTCAAAGTTATCACAATTATGGCACTGAGAGTCTTCAGGAATATCATCTTGCCTAATAAAAAATAATGCTTTGGCTTTCTCTGAATTCCATATTTCGATTATACTCTCAGATAGCACATCACCTACGATAAAATTCTTGTTCCAATAGAGTTGTTCGCATATAGTAACTTTTCCATCAGGTAAGATATACAATGAAGAAAACAAGCCACTACAGAACGCTCTTTGAAAAAAACGATTTGGACTATTGGCATTGTTCACACCATACATTTCATCACCAACAAAAACTTTTTCTGGAATACGAATTGGTATATCTGATATTTTTTTTAATTCTGACAGATAATCAACTATATCATTAAGTGCTTTCGGTTCTATTTCTATTTCACTATAATCAATTCTAGGGTATAGGGTTGGTTCCCCTTTTACAACATGCCAATCAACAATACATTTTAATTCTCTCAATTTATTATAAATGGACTCCATGTCTTCTATACTATTATTGCATTTTGTCAGCACGGAGTGTACCATGACAGGTATCTGATATTTGTCACATAATGCTAACGTATTGAGCATCTCGTCCAGATATCCAGATTTTACGCCCAATGAGTCTATAAGATGTTCTTCTATAATAGAATCCAGTGATATCTGAATATCGTGAATTTTTAAATCTGCCAGATATTTAACATCACATTCTGGTAACGGTTTTTTCGTTGATAGATACGGATGATAACCATATTTTCTCAATTCTTTTAATACCTCTTTCCAGTGTGGGTATAAAAAGAATTCTCCACCAACAACATCAAAGGTGTTAACATGTAATTCATGGGCTTCATGTATGATTTCCAAGATTCTTTCCAACGAAATGCCACAATTGACTTTTTGCGTTTTGTCTTGATAACAATAGACACAATCGGTTACGCATACATTATTTAACATCAATGTGATAGTGGATGGCGTTAAATGTCTTTTCATACGTAAATCTATTTTATCATACACAAATAGTTTTGAATCATATCGTTTCTGAATATTTTTTTCTGGTATTGATATGATTGTGTTAGGAGGGAATGCAGATGTTAGCTCTCCATTTTTTATATAAATTTGTTCACTTTTGTTAAGCAACCCATTAACGAAACCTTCTACCAATTCATACGAAACTCCAAGTTCATCTGCAGCTTCGCTTATGCATTCTTGAAATTCCCTTCCGTCAATATAACTCAAAATCATGGCATAAATCGGATGTATAATGTTGGAAAAAGAATCATTAAATTCTCCAAGAGAGTTACGTCCTACTATAGTTGCCATTATCAAAGCTCTACCTTCATCCGGCTTGAGCACATATAAAGGATTCAAAGTAATATGTTCCATAATACTATTTTTTATTGTTTGACAAACAAGGTTAGCCTGGATATCCAGGCTAACCTTTCTTGCTATGAAATAGGATTACCTCCAATATTTCCACTTCCACCACCCACTTCTGTCGTACACACAGTGCAAGTAGTACAAGCTGTACATGACGTACATACAAATTTACATGTCGGCTGATCTGGTGCGGCTCTTTCAGATGAACCTGCTTTAATTTCAAAAAGTTCTGCTGAGCTTAGCAGTTCTTTTGCTTCCTTAGAATACTTTTTCATAACTAATAAATTAAATTGTTTGACTTTTTTGTTAATTTACACATAAACCACAATATCTTCATTCATTATTACTTTGATAGTATTACAGCATTGAAATGTAGTAAAATAGAATACAACTTCATTTATAGTATCATCAGTTGGTTTATCAAATTTGCCACATGAAGCTAATATACAGACATATTGTATGACCAATAATAAATAAACTGAGTTTTTCATATATCTTAGTAATATTCTGAGGATTAATGATTTGTTCGTACTACTCTATGTTTTTAGTGGCTCTCGTACATTTGTCATTTCCACTGTTGCAAGCCTCCTTCCGCTTGGCTTTGGATGTTGGTTATTGTTATAGTTATTACATCGTATTTTCTCATTACTTTATCAATTCTGTTTATGCGTAAATCATGCCAAAAGACTATTGTATTGAATATGAATAGTATAATATATAACAATATATCTAAGTGTCCAAAAAATTGACAATGTGTGTCCAAAAAATTGACAATTGAGAATAAGACTGATATAATATTGCCAAAACTTTAGTCGGTCTTATTGTTTTTTTACTACATTCTTTAGGATTACCAATAGAAAACATATAAGAGGTGTATTTTAAACATAGTGTACAACAAATACAAGATACATATACGACCTTACAATAAGTAGCCTCTTATGGCTTTTTGTTGAGCTTGGAGTGAGCGGTTGCTTGGTGCAAAGGTATGGCGGGAAAAGAGTGTTTTCAACGACAATTTTTTTGTATTTTTGCAGAAAATTCAGTCTATGAACAAAGCTCTATTCATATTGTCGTTTATATTGATATTATCGTGCTCGCGTCATAATGATGCGGAGCGTCTTTTGGAAAAAGCACAGGCTGTTATTGAAACATCTCCTGACACGGCAGTAATGTATCTTGACTCTATCCTGATGCCGGAGATATTCCTGAAAAAGGACAGCTATATGGAATATCTCGTAACGAAAGTACAAGCCAAGTACAAGAATTACGACAACATAAAAGAAGATACCAATATTTTTGAAACAAAAGATTATTTCGACAAAAAGGCTCAAAAGCCAAAAGCAAATAGCCAAAGTTTAAAATACCAGATGTATGCTCATCTTTACAGTGCCTGCGTTTATGACGAAAGTGGCGAATACGAAAATGCGATGAAAGATTACAAGACGGCATTCATATTGGCGGAGAATATGCATGATTCTCTTTATATGTGGAGAATAAATAATTATATGGCTGAGGTGTTTTGTAAGCAGACATATTGGGATGAAGCATTAAAAATTTATAGAAAATCTATTCGTTTAGCAAAGCATGATGTAGAAAAAGCCAATAGTTATGCTAATCTTGCCCAAATGTATTATATGTGTGATAATAATGATAGCGCATTATTTCATATTGAAAAAGCAATTGATATAGTAAAAATAACGAATGATGTAAAAGCACAATCAACAATTTATCAAAACGCATACGTTTATCACAAAGAGTCTGATAAAAAAGATCTTGCACAACAATATTTATATATGGCATTTATTAAGAATCAAGATTCTATTAAAAATAATTTATACAACTTAAATATTTTATCTTTTTTAATAGAAGACGGCAATGTAGATTCTGCAAAAATATATGTAAATAAATTAAAGGGGGAATTTGACAGAATAGAAATCACATCTTCTCACAAAGCAAGTTTGTGCGAAGAATTATCAAGATATTATTCAATGATAGATAGATACGACAGTGCTTTTTATTATCAGAAAGAATTATCATACGTTCTTGATGACATCAACAAGCAGAATCTAAAGCAAAATATCTATGAGATACAGCAAAAGTATGACTATGAACTTCAACGTAATATTTATCAAAAAAGGTTAAACAAAAGATTGATATTAACGGTATGCGTATTGATTGTTCTGTTATTAGTGACAATTGTATCATTTATAACAATCACAAAGTCAAAACGCAGAGAAAAAGATTTGTCAAAACAGCTTGATGATTTAAGTAATGTAAAGAACGACTATGACAAATTCAAGTATGAGATAAAGGAATCGTTCAACAACAGCCTGAAAGAGCGTCTCAATATCATACGGAAAGTAAATATATTTGAGCGTAACAACAGAAGTAACAAAAACGTAAAAGACATTAAGGAGTATGCGTATGGTTCTCCGTACAAGACAGCCTTTGAAGCAAGTGCAGATGTCATAGAATTGTCATACAAAGATATAACAACATTTGTTAAGAAAACATTTCCGGAATTAAGCGAAACGGAGTACAAGGTGTGCGTATTGTCGATTGCACCAATAAGCGTAAATGATATAGCCAATATAATTGAATTGGGTGTTGATTCTGTAGGGAAAGCAAGAAGCAACATCAGAAAGAAGTTGAAAATAGAAGGTAAGAGAGCTTCTTTATCAGAATATATATTGGAGAGATATTACCAAAGAGAAGTCTGATAAAATTTACAACATACCAAAATCTACGTAAAAGCACGATAATTTCCATAATTTTTTACTAATTATCGT
>JAFTXI010000013.1 GCA_017461665.1 Bacteroidales bacterium
TATAGGATACACGGATGTCCTGAATCTGCAAGTTGATCTTTGGAAATGCCAGTTCCTTTGGATAAAGTGGCGACTTTCTGTAACTCATTGAATTCCCATTCCCCACTGAACTCTGGAAATCTCAAATTCGGGACATTGAGGATTCTAACTCAAATATTCTTATTTATATTCGAGAAATTTATAAAAATTGACATTATGGAAAATTTCACAAAATTTAAAAAGATTGTCGAACTATGGCAAACCGACAAACAGCCGTATGTAAAAAAATCAACATTCGCTGCCTATTCATTACTTATTACCAACCACCTATTACCAGCATTTGCTGATAATGAGAATATCGTAGAAGAGAATGTTCAGCAGTTCGTATTTACAAAACTCGATGAGGGATTAAGTCAGAAATCTGTCAAAGATATTCTGATTGTGCTGAAGATGGTATTACGTTTTGGCGTTAAACATAATCTTATCCCACATCACCAAATTGACATTCGATTTCCAACAGAACGCGAACGACAAGAAGTCGAAGTATTGAGTAAAACCAACCAACGTAAGATAATGGAATTCGTGCGAGAAAATTTCACTTTCCAGAATCTTGGTATATACATTTGTCTAAGTGCAGGATTACGCATCGGAGAAGTGTGTGCTTTGACTTGGGATGATATTGACACGGAGATAGGTGTAATCAACATTACAAAAACGATTCAACGAATATATCTTGTAGATGAACTTGTTAAAAGAACAGAGGTTATTATTGATAGTCCTAAATCAAAAAATTCAATACGAGAAATTCCGATGACAAAAGATTTGTTACGTTTAATTAAGCCGTTAAAAAAAGTCGTTAACGGTTCGTTCTATGTACTTACAAACTCAGCAAAACCTACCGAACCACGCACATATCGCAACTACTATAAGCGACTCATGAGACAACTTAATATTCCAGATTTGAAATTTCACGGACTTCGTCACAGCTTTGCCACTCGTTGTATTGAAAGCAAGTGCGATTATAAGACTGTCAGCGTTTTGCTGGGACACTCAAATATCAGCACAACGCTCAATCTCTATGTCCACCCCAACATGGAGCAAAAGAAACGATGTATAGAACAGATGTTTAAGGCTTTAAAATAATCTAATAATTGAGATCATTTATCCAAAATTTAGATTAATCATATATAATTCAATTAACTTTTATGCCTTATAATAAACGAAATACATCAGGAGCCTATCAGGGTGTAAAGTATTTCACCTTCAACGATGAGATTTTAGACGATATAAGGAAACGTATGGAGAAATAACCACTCCTACCCCTTCCTATCACAGTCGTATCAAGTTCCTGTCAAGTTCGTGTCAGGTTCGAAGGCGGAAATTAATGCAATGCATAATGTTTAATTCATAATGCATAATTGGATAAATTGAAAACTGAAAGTTGAAAGTTAAAAATTGTTAAAATTGCAGAAGCAAGGGTTTTTCTTTATACTTTTGTAGAGAACTTTAAAAATACATGATTTATGAATAATAATTATAAGTTGTTTAGCGAAGAAGATTATGCAGATAATGTAGAGTTGTTTAATGGTGAAGAAGAAATGACAATGAATGAACAGAATAAGATAATACTCTATCAAGATGACAATGAGATAACTCGTGTCTCGGTGCGTTTTGCTGATGAAGATTTATGGTTGACACAGAATCAGTTGGCAGAGATTTATTGCACGACGCAGCAAAATATTGCTTTGCATGTAAAAAATATATATGCTGATGGGGAGTTGAACGAGTCAACTCACAAGGATTTCTTGTTAGTTCGTCAGGAAGGTAACCGACAAGTGAAGCGTAATATTACTCATTACAATCTCGATATGATTATCGCTCTTGGTTATCGCGTTCAGTCACAAGTCGCTACTCGCTTCCGTCGTTGGGCGACAATGCGTCTTCACGAGTTTATTCAAAAGGGTTTCGCAATCGACGACGAGCGTCTCAAACAAGGAGGCAACCGTTATTTCCGTGAATTGTTACAACGTATTAGAGACATACGTAGTAGCGAACGGAATTTCTATCAACAAATAACCGATATTTACGCAACATCGACCGATTATGACCCTCGTAGCGAAATGACAAAAATGTTCTTTGCCACTGTGCAGAATAAACTGCATTATGCAGTCCATGAAAACACTGCTGCTGAACTTATCTATAATCGTGTCGATAATGAGAAACCATTCGTTGGAATGACAAATTTCAAAGGCAATTATGTTACAAAATACGATGTCAAGATAGCAAAGAATTATCTGTCGGAGTTGGAACTTCAACGTCTCAATCTGCTTGTTTCAGGTTTCTTGGACTTCGCTGAATTTCAAGCCTTGGAAATGAATCCTATGACAATGAAAGACTGGATTGATGCTCTCGATAATCAAATCATCGCTCATAAACGTAACATCTTGATTGGCAATGGAAATATCTCACATCAACAAGCTATCGATAAAGCCGAGAAAGAATTTGAGATATATCGCAAACGTGAAATGCAAATGCTTGAAAGCGATTTCGATAAGATTTTAAAATCGTTAAAAGACAAATAAAAAGCATAAATTCAATTCATAATTTAAGGAATAAAGGCATAAAGGGTCAGAGCCCTAAAGTAATTTTCCATTTTCAATTAAAAAAATCTGTTGGCTGTTGGCTGTTGTCTGTTGGCTTTTATTATTTTTGCATAAATATTTTTCACAATGGGAAGCGTCATATCATTAAAGGAAGCTGCTATATTTCAGCATAAGAAATGTGTCTTGAAAGATGTCAATTTTGAAATCAACGAGGGTGAGTTCGTATATCTCATCGGCAAAACGGGTAGCGGTAAGTCGTCGCTGCTCAAGACTTTATATGCCGACCTCCCCGCAAAACAAGGCGAGATTCAAATCGTCGATTACGACCTCCGCAAAATTAGACGCCGCGATATTCCCATGCTGAGAAGAAAGATAGGCATCGTATTCCAAGACTTCCAGCTTCTTTTCGACCGCAGCGTCGAAGAAAACCTCGCCTTCGTATTAGACGCGACAGGATGGAAAGACAAAAACAAAATATCTAAAAGAATCGATGAAGTGCTGCATCAGGTAGGACTTCCTCATAAACGCAAGTCGATGCCTCATCAATTATCCGGTGGTGAACAACAGAGCGTCGCCGTGGCAAGAGCACTTCTCAACGACCCAAAACTCATCCTCGCCGATGAACCTACAGGCAACCTTGACCCGGAAACAACAAACGACATCATGAACCTCCTTTTAGACATCAGCGCCAAAGGAAAGACAATATTGATGGCAACTCATAACTATAACCTCATTCTGAAATATCCTTCAAGAATAATAAAATGCGACGAAGGAACGGTGATAGACAAGAAAATTGAAAACTGAAAATTGTCAATTGTTAATTGTCAATTTTCAACGGTAACATCTCTAAGTCGCTGCGTAATATCTTATGTGTGTTGAAGATGCTTTTGAAAAGCCAGTTCATGAACTCGGAGTTCAGTTGTTCGCAGACTTGTTCGTAGGTCAATGGAAAATCGTCATTTAAGATAAAGAGGTTGGCACTGTTCAGTATATATCGTTGCTCCGTATCGTGATAACATATTATCTTATTGGAAATGAATCGATAAATGATTTTATCTTTAGCTTCGTAAAATTTTCTGTCGGCTACTTGACGACACTCTTCTAAATTTTTATTAATAAACAAAGAAGGCTGAGCAAGCTTATCAAAGAAAACATCTTTACCTCTGTAAATCGGGACATCATCGGGAAGCGGATTCTTACGACAGAGTCTCGCATTGTTACCTGTGATAATTCCTAACGCCCATTGCGCATTGTCTTTCAAAGTGATATACGGACGAGAGAAGGCGTCTCTGATAATCTCACAAGAGGCTTCATCTGTATAATAATTCAAGATATGCTTAGGAATATCGAAGAAACTTCTCTGAGAACGTAAATGTTTTTTAACATTATAAATCTCACAAGAAATTATATTATCATTTAACATCTGTTGTCCGTTGTCAGTCGTCTGTTGTCCTCTTGCAACAAAAGCTACGGCTTTAGTTATCAAGCCTTCAAAAGCTTTGTCGTAATCGATGATTCTTTTGATTTGCAAGTTCAACAACGACTTCCGAGCATCTTCAAAAGTAGATATATTAAAGAACGATTCTGGCAATAACATTCCAATCTTTCCATCTTCTTTTAACATTTTCAGACAAGCAAAATAAAACAATGCCGAAGTGTCATTACTGTTGCCCGAATTATATAACGAAGAATATCTAACTTTATCTACCTTCTTGATTTTCTTACCCCAAGGCGGATTCGTAAAGATGTAATCGAATTTAATATTCTTAAAAATGGACAATGTCTGTTGACCGTTGTCTGTTGTCTGTTGGTTTAAGAAATCAGCGCAAATGATATTATCACTTTCGTATCCGCTTATTTCTTTTATTCTTTTCTTTGTGATGAAGACAGCATTTGCGTCTATATCAAAGCCGTAAATATTTTCAGGAGAGAATCCTTTTCTTATCGCTTCGATAATAAAATTACCGGAACCGCAGCAAGGATCTAAAAAAGTCTTTTCTTTAAAATCGTTAATATCTTTCATCATATCCTCAACTATATATTGAGGCGTGTAATAGATTCCTTCCTTGTTCTTGTATGATTCTGAAAGAGATGACTCATAAATCTCAGAGATTATCTCAGCAGATGTATCTGATTCCAAATCGCGTTTTATCTTTTCCGATAAGACTTCATGGTCGTGTAAATCTTTGTACTGTTTATTGGCTCTCGATGATAACTTAATATTTTTTAAGTATTTCTCCTTAAACTCGTCGATGTCGTTTTGTGTCAGATAATTACCTGTCTTTTTCAAAATACCTTCCTTAATCCAATTGTGCAGACTCACAACAGATACGTTGAGTTGCTCAGAAGCAGATTTTAAGGTAAGGATTTTCATTTAGTTTAAAGTTTGATACAATTTTTCAGTTTCAAAGGGAGTGTGCGATCGTCACTTCGACAGGCTCATTGACCGGCGGTACCTGAGCTTGTCAAAGGCACATTTTCAATTTTCAGTTATCAGCTTCATCAATAAATCCGTTGCCTCGTCGATGTCGTAAAATTTCTTCATGTTTTTTCTGCGGCGTTCTATCTGATGTGCATCAAATTTACGTGGCATCAGTTCATCAACGGCAAATCGTATAGAATTGGAATCGTTGACGATATAACATAACCCATTGACATCTAATCCCTCAACCATCTTATCGTTGACGAGACAGAAGCGTCCGTTGAAAAGTATGTTCAACAATTTTAACTTCAAGCCTGTCGCCTGTTCAGTAACAAGTATGTTAATATGCGCATGACGAATCAAATCAAACAGAACCTGATCATTCGGACTATCGATAAGTTCTATATTCGGGACATTCTCAATAAGTTTCACGAGATGAGGTGGCGGATTCATGCCGGCAATCTTCAGCTTAACGTCAAATGTCTCAAATGTCTCAACAAGTATTTCTGCTGCACGATAATTCTCCGAAACAGAAAGATTGCCATGATACAAGACGTAATCGCTGCTACCTTCAAGTATATCTACTTCAGTATAAGCATTATACGCCGTAACCTTATAAACGTTTTTATATCTGCTTGAAAAATATTCGTAGTCTTTTTGAGAAATTGCCAAAATAGCTTTTGCTTTGTTTAATACAGGCTCAAAGTCTCTCAACTTCGCAACTTCCTGTTTCAGATATAATTTCTTCTTCGAATCGACTTCCACCTTGGCAAGATGTTCGTAATATTCATGTTCAACATTATGTGCACGAACTATGACGTTTCTATTCTGTATCTCTTCGTAAGTCAACAATTTACAGCAATGTAGACCTTCCAACAGAATTGGATAGTCGTCTTTTTTTAGATTCTCCAGAAGCTCCTGAGAGTCGCGGGAACATACGATATACGGAAGTGGATTGAACAACTTTCCAAGCTTAGTGTCTCTCTTGTAATAATTTACAGAGTAACAGAAGCTTTCTAAATATTCCGAATGCTCGCGTCCGTATTCGTAACAATGTAAATGAATTTTAACACCGCGTTTTGAGAGTTCCTTTATTCTAAAAAAAACGTCGATAACTCCGCCGTAATTGGCAGGATATGGAATGTCGAAACTGACTATATGTAAATGTTTTTCAGATGTATTGTTCATAAATCTCAATCAAAGTTTTTTCTTCGTTTTCCCAACATAAGTCTTGAGCCGCGAAGTTAAGATTATTTTTCCAAGTTTTCAAAGTCTCCTCATCGGAGATGACTTCATTAATTTTCTCAGCTATATGCTTAGGATTGTGTTCGTCGATAAAAGTACCGATATTATATTCTCTGATAATACGTTCTATCTCAGGAAGATGCGACGCAATTATAGGAACGTTGGCTTGTATGTAATCGAACAGTTTATTTGGCAGACTGAAGAGATAATTCAGATTGTTGGCTTTATCTAAGGTAAAACCTACTTCTGCTAAACGCGTAATTGCCATCATTTCTTTGTAAGGCATTCGAGGATAGAAACGCACTCTGTCTTCCCAATGATTCTCAGTCACTTTCTGTTTAAGCAAAGGCAAAACGTCGCCGCCACCTATTATTAATAAGATACAATTTTCTAAATATTGCATCGCCTCGACGAGTTCTTCGGAGCCGCGATGAATGTTGATTCCAGAGCCTTGAAGTATAAGAATATGTTTATCTTCAGGGAGGTTAAGAGCTTCACGCGTTGTTGGTTCAGGCAGCATCTTGCGCATCGGAATGTTTCTAATCACATGAACCTTAATACCATACTTCTCACGAAAGAGATTCGCAATAGATTCATTTACAGTTATCATCTCTTTCATCCTCGGCAAGATAAACTCTTCTATCGTACGCCATACTTTCTGAACTTTAGGACGACTTACGAGTTCCGGCACTTCCGTAAAATACTCGTGACTGTCGTAAATGAGTTTCGTTCTCTTTATCTTAGAAATTAAAAACGAAGGCAACAAAGTATCTAAGTCGTTCGACAGCAGACAATCGGCACGATGGAAAAGCAGAAACAAAAATAATCTTATATTGTATTCCGCATAAAACAAAGGTCCTTTCTCAAAAATGAGTTTCATTCTATGAGAACGATACGGACGCTCGTCCATCGGCGGACTTTTTCTTTGCTCACGACCGACCAACAACACCTCGAAGCCTGCTTTCTGAAGTGTAAGACACGACTTATTGACCCTTTGGTCTGTCACTAAGTCATTGATTACCGATACAATAACACGTTTCAATTTTAAAATATTTTTGAGTTTATAAATTTATATCTTTTATGCCTATTTTTCGCAAAAAAAAATTAATTTTGAAAAAAAATATTTCCATGAAAAATTTTGGCAATTGTCAACAGACAACAGACAACAGACAACATACTTCGGTCACAACGACATATTCCCTAAAGAATTTAAATACAATGGGTTTCGACATAGTCGCAAAATATTTTTATGAAATCAACTCGTTGAACGACATCGACAATCTTGTTAAAAACGAAGAATTTCATAACGTAAGAAAACTTATTCTGGGAGGAGGTAGCAATATTCTTTTTGCTAACGAATATTTCGATGGGATGGTAATTCACTCAAACTTAAAGGGAATTAACATTATTGAAAGACAAGAGACAACAAACAACGGACAACAGTTTGAGATTGTGAGATGTATGTCGGGTGAGGTTTGGAAAGATTTCGTTGATTTTACTGTCAACAATGGTCTTCATGGATTGGAGAATTTAGTCGATATTCCAGGAAGAGTCGGTGCTGCTCCTGTTCAAAACATCGGAGCCTACGGCAGTGAGGTAAAAGATTGTATCACTTACGTTTATACTATAGACATCACCAATGGAGAGCGTCGCGTCTTTAAAAATGAAGACTGCCATTTTGCATATCGCGACAGTATTTTCAAAAAAGGAGAATACAAGAAATATTTCATCTACGCAATAGATTTTTGTCTGAGAAAAAAAGCCGAGTTAAAATTAGAATACGGAAATGTTAAAGAATATTTAGAAAAGAAAAACATCACCACTCCTACCCTTTCAGATGTAGCGCAGAGCATCAAGGAAATTCGTGCGGAGAAATTACCAGAAGTCGGTGTTGTTGGAAGCGTCGGAAGTTTTTTCCAAAATCCCGTCGTAAAGGTTGATGTCTTCGAGAAGTTAAAAAAAATATATCCCGAGATGCCTTCTTATCCCAATGAGAGAGGCGTGAAGATTCCGGCAGGCTGGCTCATCGACAAGACTGGTTGGAAAGGATTCAAGGAGAATCATGTTGGTGTTTGGGACAAACAGGCTTTAGTTTTGGTTCATTATGGAGGTGGCAAGCCTCAAGAGATTCTCGAATTGATGGAAAAGATTCAAGAGAGCGTTAAAGAAAAATTCGGGATTGTTATTATTCCTGAAGTAAATATCGAGTTTTAATCGTTTCGTTTTTCTGTAAAATTGCACTTGTCAAGTGCAAAAAATCATAAAATTTGCACTTGCCAAGTGCAAAAATAACTATATTTGCAGAAATAAAAAAATAATGGAAAATTTAGAAAAGATATACAAGAAGTTATTAAGAGAGACCGACACTCGATTTCAACGTTATCTATATCAAGAGATTGACTGGGATAATCGCATCATTGGTATAAGAGGTGCGAGAGGTGTCGGCAAAACAACTCTCATGCTTCAGCATATAAAAAAAGAAATGGACGTATCCGACGTACTCTACGTCAATGCCGACGATATATATTTCAGTAACCATCGTTTGATTGACCTCGCAGAAAAAATAGTATCCAAAGGCATTCATCATTTATATATCGACGAGATTCACAAATGCAAGGAATGGTCTAAAGAGTTAAAATTAATTTACGATTACTATAGTGAATTAAAAATAGTGTTCTCCGGTTCTTCCGTATTAGATTTAAACAAAGGAACTTCAGATTTAAGCAGAAGAGCTGTGATGTATCATTTACACGGGCTTTCTTTCAGAGAATACCTAATGCTATTTCAAGGAATTAGCGTTCCAAGTTTCTCGTTAGACGAGATTATAAAAGGGAAACCTGAAGAAACAAATATTTCAACTCCATTACGTTATTTTGAGGATTATCTAAAACGCGGATATTATCCTTTTGCACAAGACAAAGGTTTTGACATAAAGTTACGTCAAATCATCAATTTAACATTGGAAAATGACATCCCCATATTTGCCGAAATGCCAGCTTCGATGGGACGAAAGTTTAAGCATTTACTTTCTATCATAGCCGAGAGCGTACCTTTCAAACCTAACATGAGCAAATTGGCAGAACTTATCGGAACAGGACGTAACCAAATGGGTAACTACCTACTATTTATAGAGGAAGCTGGGATGATAGCTCAACTAAGAGACGATACTGGTGGTCTTAGAGGTTTTGGGAAAGTTGAGAAAATTTACTTAGACAACACTAATCTTATTTATTCACTTTCAGAAAACAACCTTAACATCGGAAATTTAATAGAAACATTTTTCCTAAATCAAATGAGAGTGAAAAACGATATTGTCTCATCGTCTATCTCTGATTTTCAAATAGGCAACAGAACTTTTGAAATTGGTGGAAAATCTAAGACAAAAAAGCAGATTGAGACTATCGAGGAAGGTTATGTCGTAAAGGACGATATAGAATTTTCTTCTGGTAACATTCTTCCACTGTGGTGGTTCGGATTAAATTATTAATTAAAAAAGGCTGCTCAAAGGCAGCCTTTTCCTTTTAGTCTTTAGTCTTTCGACATCACTTTACAACTGTAACACGTCTTACTGAAGTTCCATTATCTGTTGTGACGCGTATCATATAAACGCCTGTTTCATATTGCGACATATCAATGACTTCTTTGTCGCCATCAGCTTCTTGGTCATAGACAACTTGTCCCAGTGTATTTGTTATAATAATGCGTGACATTGTCTCTGCCTCAATATTCAAGACGTTCTTTGTTGGGTTAGGATAAATCAACATATTATCGAGAGCGTTTTCATTTACCGACTCTGTTTTAACTTCAACCATCACATAATCTTGACCTTCTATTCCGTAAGCGTTGGCAGGTTCCGATTCGCATGACTCGCCTTCTTCAACGTAAACGGCTGTCACTTGATAATAGTAAGTTCCTTCATCGACTTTATCAAAATAAGTTCCTTTTGTTGTCTCAGCGATAAATTCAAAGTCGTCGGAGGAGTTACCACGATAGACATTATAGTGGTCTAAAGCGCGAGTATTCTTAGCGTCGTCCGACACGTAAGCACGAAGCATCCATGTGTAGTTCAATCCATAATCTAACATATCTTCCCATGTTGTTCCGTCCATTGAAATCCAGCGTGAGTTAGGATCGCCACAGTTGGTGCTCACTGCTGCAGGATACAAATCACCTTGATTTGTATCGAATACGACCCAAAGATTCTTTGTTATGTCTATTGGAAGCGGAGATGTCAGATTGATTTCGATAATCTCTTCTGAACCTGACGTGCTATAGCTTTGATTGTGAATCATCGTACCAGGTGTATTATGACCTCCTGTGTAGATACTGAAAGTACCTGTTGAAGGCACCACGTCGTATAAAGCGACTTTTGTAAGTTTTGTTCCTTGGTAGCCGATGAGAGATTCTGAAGGGAACATAACGCCCCAATAGAATGTTCCTTGAGCACCGATAGCATCGACTTTAATACCATTGTCATATTGCAACCAGTTTGTTGTTGGTTCTGAATAAGGCCATACGAGACGTACGCCGAGGTCACCATAGTCGTTAGCCGATTGAATACCATATAAGTCTTCTGGAGCATAGCAAGTTACCTGAGCATTAACGGTAATACAGTCAGGGTTTGACATTGCGTAATATGTCTCATCTAATTCGCCTCCATAAACCACTCTTACGCAATATTCGCGTTGTGCAAGTATTTCCATAGGTTCAGTGAATCTGCCTGTTGTGATTGGCTCTGATGTTACCAATTCTCCATCGCGATAAACCATCGCACCTATAACTAATGACTCGTCAGCTTTAGCGAACAAAGGTACTACGTCAACAAGTTCTACGTCGTCAATTAGCAAGATAAACATATCTGTTACATCGAAGTGACGTAATGCGACCCAAATTTCTTGTCCTTCGTAAGAGCTTAAGTCGGCTTCATATTGATACCAAGTACCTTGGGCAGTTGTTCCACGTTGAGATTTAGCATTAGATGATTTTGCGATCAAGGTCCATTCGGCTATTGTTGTAAAATCGTTAGCTGAGGTGTTTCCTTCTGTAGATATAGCCACGCCAAAATGTTCACTTGCGTATACTGCGTCTTGTGCCGAAGCCCAGAACGAAATCTTAGAAGTTGCTGTTGCCACGATTTTTTCTGGAGCTACGAGATAATCGTCTGGAAAGAGAACTGTTCCTCCTTCTCCATTACAGAATGACTCAGAACATAAATGTCCATAACCTGTATGAGATTCCACACCTTCGACACCATGGTTTGATTCACATTCCGAGTCATGATACCAGACATGGTCATCGCCATTGGCGTCGATAGTAGTCCATCCTTCCAAATTGTTTTCAAAACTGTATGACAATGTCTGAGGTTGCAAAGCCTCCATACCTGGAGTCAACCAATTGAGGACTGCTTTTCCATTTGCATATTTGGCTGTAAATTCTGTCACTCCTTCAAAGTCATCGCAGCCTTCGTATGTCCAAGTGTAAGTTGCAGGAATACTTGAACCTGTATAGTAGTTGGCAATAACTTTTGTTGTATATGATTGTCCTTCTGTAAGATTTTCGTGTTGAAAGTATGTTGTTGTAACTTCTTTTTCCAATATATCATTAAGATATACTTCATAGCTCAAGGCGTTGTCACCTTCTACTGTCCACATTGCCCAAGCGGTTGGTGAGACGTAAAGTTCCACAGGAGAAGTCATCTCATTGAGTTCGCAATCGATGGTTGTTTCTGCCCAAATTTCCATAGTTTCATTATCCGCACATGACTCATAACCTGGTTTTGTAATTGTCAACGAATAAGTACCTTTACGGAATTTATCCCAAGAGTAAGTTCCTGTTTCATCTAAAACTATTTCGTAGTCATAACCTAAACCAGGTTCAGACTTGTTGATCAATTTTACAGTCGTACCTTCAGGAGAAGCATTGTTATCTGTAGTAACTTCAACATTTACATTTGTCAACATATTTTTATCAACAGTATTAGACCACACTATTGCCGATTCGTTATCATTTTGGAAAGTATAGTTTTTAGCGCCTTGTTTAACTTCGTCATAAACTACTGCTACGCCCCATTGATACATGCCGTCTTCCAAAGAAGTCCAAGCGTTATCGTAATATAATGTGTCTGTTATATCTGTCGCAACAACATCTACAGTCTCATCAGATATTTCACCTGCGAAATAGTCGTAGCGATATAATTTGAAAGAATTGAATTGAATTTCTTTTGATTCTGGTTTTTCGTTTTCGAGTACTATTGTTCTACCATTTGCATCTTCCACATAACCTCTTATCATCCAAGAATATTTGGAATTAGGTAAAAGCTCGTGTGCGTGAGTCCAAGTAACACCATCGCTTGAATACCAGTCGCTGTTTGGATCGTCGACGTAAGTACAGACTGTTGCAGGAGCGTGGATTCCTGTAGCATAGAAAGAAATCCAGAGAGGTTCTGTTCCATCGAGTTCAACTGGTGTATCCAACTCTATCTCTACCATCTCGTCTGCACCTGTCAATTCAGCGCTTGCAGAAGACACCAATGTACCTGGAGCGTCAGTTCCACCGAGATAGATATTGGCTGTATGTGTTCCTGCATTGCTATTCGAATAGTCGTAAATAGCGACCTTTGTAAGTGTCAATCCTGCGTATGTTTCTGTCTTTGGGAATGAAATTGCCCAATAGACAGGCGCGCCCCATGCTCCGGTTGAGCCGACACATTCTCCATCGTCGTAGTGAATCCAGCCACCTTCGTAAGGTTCAACTTCACCATAAAGTTTTATATTATCGAGATAGAAAGTATCTTCATCTTCCTCATAACTAACATCTTTCACATATTCCCATCTGTAAGTATGTGTACCTTCTGTTATTTCATATTCTCTATATTCCCAATTACGATTACCCGAAGTTTCCATCATCATGACATCATCAATATAGAAACGTGCCACGTCATATTCTTTCTCACTCGAGATTCTGTAGTTAAATCCCACAAATCCATCGTAAGGAACATCAACAGTTATTTCGATGGCAGAAGTACTATTTGCCTTACCTTGGTTTGTCGATTTGATAGCATAACTTCCTTCGTATGCATTATCTGTGATAGCCCAAGGATAAGTTGACACTTCGTTATCGAATGCATATTCAGAAATGTCACCTTTTTCGAAGTCTATTAAAAATTTCTGTGGAACTATTTCATTCCAACTCCAACGTACTTTAACAGAATTCTCATCTGTTACATTAGCATCAACATCATAGACAGATTGATACTCATCATTAATTTTAGAGTCATCTCTTAAATCATTGGCTCTTAGAAAATTTGTTGATAATAGCACCAACAATACAAGACTACTTAAAAAACTTCTCATAATGTAGATATTAATTTAATGTGTTTAAAATTACTCTTAAATAATAATGAAAAAAATCTTTTTAAAGAGTCGCAAAGATAAGAATTTATCGGAAGTCATTTAAGAAAAAAGGACGCTTTTTTAGAGCGTCCTTCATTTTAATTTGTTAAAAACAAATGATATTAAATTTATTGTTTCACTGTCTTAAATACCTTTGAACCGTTGTCGGTTGTTATCTTCAAATAATAAACTCCCGACTTAAATTCGCTCATATCTAAGGTATAGGTATCGTCCGACAGCATTATGTTTTGTAATGTCTGACCATTAGGCATAATGACTGTGATTTCTTTCATACCCATACATTCAATCTTAAGTTCGCCTTCTGTAGGGTTAGGATAGATTTTTGTCATTGAGAAATCATTTTCACCTACACCAACTGTCACGTTTACTGTCACTTCAGTTTCTGTTTCGCAGCCGTTTGTTGTTCCGACTACAGAATAATTTGTTGTTGATTCTGGGCTTACTGTGATGGAAGCTGTTGTCTCACCTGTTGACCATTCGTAAGAATCTGCGCCGCTTGCTGTGAGTGTCGTACTTTCACCTGCATTGATTTGTGTGTTACCATCGATAACAACTTCAGGAGCCTCATGAACTGTAAGAGTCAAGTTGATGATACTATCGCAGTCTTCTTCAGTTTCAAGGTTACGAGTTTCGTTATAGATACCGGCAGCGAGGTTGTTAAGGTTGAATCCGTTTTCCTTATAGTCTTCGCCTTCGCAAATCTCGGCTGTTAATTCCACGTTATAAGAAGGATGTACTGTAAGGTTCATCACTATTACGCTATCGCAGCCATGAACTGATTGCAGCACGTTTTCTTGAGTATGAACGCCAACAGATGGATTATCGAAGTGGAACGGACCATAATTAAAGCTTTCGCCTTCACAGATAGAGTTGTACAGATTACGTGTAAAGGTAGGATAGACAGCAAGATACAATTTTACGCAGCGACCTTCCTCATTGTAATACTCTTCATAGTAGTTACCTACTGCTGGATTATTAATATTAAAGCCATTTTCGTTATAGCTTTCGCCTTCACAGATTGAGACATTATATACTAAAGGTTCAAGACCGGCAATCTTACAAACGTTAAGGATTGGACGTGTCGGGTTACCTTGATATTTTTCAGTTACAAAAGCAATGAAAAAGATATCGTGTACATCGACTTCAACTCCGTTAGGATCGCCGATGCTTTCAGGAATTTCGTATGTATAATTTTTTGTTATCAAGGTTCCTGCTGTTGTTGGAGTTACAGCTTCACCATAAAAAGGAGTTAGTATGTCACGAAGGACATGCATGTGACAATATTGTCCATCTGAGAGCACCTGAGAAGGATTATAATTGGATCCAGCCTGAGAACCAATAATACTATCTTGAACCATATAAATAGTAAGATAGTTTGTTGATTCTGCGCTATTTGCTGTATAATAAAGTTCAACTGTCAAATCTATAGTGTGTGTATCAGGGTTATAAACCATATCGCCACCTATATTGACTTCAGCCTGTTGAGCTATTTGGGTATTCACGTATGAAGACCATTGGTTTCTGTCGAGTCCGAATGAAGTTGTACGGTTAACTATACCAGATGGGAAAGATTCGATAGAGAAATCGCTTGCATAGATAGCACCTACAGTTGTATTTAAGTTAGGATAGTTTGTTGGAGCAAAGCCACCTGTATGAATATTAACAGCCCATACTTTATCGGGATGATGTTGCATGAGTTCATTAGCGATACGATGTCCGTCAGGACAATATCCACAATTTCTTCCTGTATATTCTTCAATCAAGGCATTTCTGTTGGAAGGAGTTGTTGATACGAGTTGCTGTGCTTTAAGAGAAGCTATAGTGATAATTGAAAGTAGAGAAAATAATAAGATGTTATTTTTCATTATTTATTCTTTTATTGATTAAAAAAAATGTAGAGGCGACGTCGCCATCGCCTCTACAATTAAGGTTTATATTATCTGACAACAGTTAAGCGTTCTACTGCTACACCGTTTTCAGTTGTGATGCTTACCATATAGACACCACCTTCGTATTGTGACATGTCTATAACCATGTTGTCGTTATTGACTTCTTGGTCGTAGACGACTTGACCCAAAGCGTTGGTGATTGTTATACGTGTCATAGCTTCAGCCTTGATAGTGACCTTATCGTTTGTTGGATTAGGATAAACCATCATGCCGTTAACTCCGTTTTCGTTAATTGAAACTATTTCAACAACTACATAGTCATCGTTTGAACCGTAAGCGTTAGCTGGGTCTGATTCGCATTCGTCATTACCATCAACATAAACAGCTGTGACTTGGTAGTAGTAAGTACCATTTTCTGAAACTTCGTCGAAGTAAGTACCTTCTGTTGTTTCGCCAACTAATTCGAAGTTGTTGCTTGAAGTACCACGATAGATGTTATAGTGGTCTAAAGTACTTGACTTAGCGCCTGCCTTAGCGAACTCACCTTCACCGATTGTGTATTCATAATCTGTTATTGGAGCGAGTTCAGATATTTCAGTCTTAGCTTCGTTAGTTACGTAAGCACGCATGAACCATGAGTAAACCAATCCATAACCTGCGAGGTCTTCCCATACAGCACCGTCCAATGAGATCCAGCGTGAGTTAACATCGCCGCAGTCGTTAGAGACAGCTGCAGGATAAGCAGTGCCTTGGCTTGTTGTGAATGTAACCCAAATATTTTGTGTTTCATCAATTGGGAGAGCGCTTGTCAATTCGAACTCTACTAAGCTACCTGTACCTGACACTGAGTAAGCCTGGCTGTGGACCAAAGTACCTGGAGCTGAAGTACCGCCGTAGTAGATATTGATGTCGCCTGAAGATGCAACGTAGTCATACAAAGCGACCTTAGTCATGAAAGTACCTGCGTAAGCTTCGAGAGCGTTAGCTGGGAACAAGACACCCCATGTGAATGTTTCTGGGCCACCAATACCATCGACGAAGTTACCATCATCGTAGTATAACCATTCTGAAGTAGGTTCTGAGTAAGGCCATGTCAATGTTGCACCGAATGTACCGTCAGCGTTGTATGTAGCTTCGCCATAGAGGTTTTCTGGAGCATCGCAAGCCATAACAGCTTCAACTGTAATTTCATCTGGGCATGACATTGCATAGTATGTTGAATCTTTTTCACCACCATAGACAACTCTGACAGCATATTCATATTCGTTGTTGTCTTCAACAGTTTCTGTATATGATGTTTCTGTGATAGGTTGTGGAGTGAGGAGTTCACCGTCGCGATACAACATAACGCCGAGGATTTCAGCGATAGATTCGTCGCCGTTGTTGTTGCCATTAGCATCTGTATCGAAGTAGCCACGAATCATCCATGTAGCGTCTAAGCCTGCACCTGTCAATACGTCGAACCAACCATTGCTTGGTAAATAGATCCAGCGTCCATCAGGGTCACCTGTGTTAGCACATTCTGCTGCTGGGTAGTTAGTACCGTCGTCGGTGTTGAATACGATCCATACGTTTTGACCTGCTGGGTCGATAGCTTCTGTCAATTCGATTTCAACGAAGTCGTTAGCGCCTATGAATGTATAAGCTTGGTTGAGTACTGATGCACCTGGCTCACTGTCGCCACCTAAGCAGATATCGAATGTACCACTTGTTGCAACTCTGTCGTATGCTGCTACCTTTGTCAATGCGCCGAGTCCAGCGATGTCATCAGCGCGGAGTTTAATAGCCCAGCTGAATGATTGTGGACCACCAATACCATCAACACATGTACCATCGTCATAATATGCCCATGTACCATCTCTTGTTTCTTTTGATGAAGAAACTTCAACGTCGTCAACTAATAAGATGAACATGTCTGTGCAGTTGAAGTGACGGATAGCAACCCAAACGTCTTGACCTGCATATTCGCTTAAGTCAACTTCATATTGATACCAGTTACCTTGAGCTCTACCACTTCTGTCTCTTTCAGCTTTAGCTGTACCTTCTTTAGCTGTCATAGTCCATTCAGCTATTGTTGTGAAGTCTGCTGCTGAAGTGTTGCTTGCTGTTGAAACAGCTACGCCAAAGTGTTCTGCTGCCCATGATGCATCTTGAGCTGAAGCCCAGAATGTCATCTTAGTACCTTGAGCGACTGAAATCATTTCTGGAGAAACGACATAGTCATCTGGGTTAAGAGCGCCCCATGCGTTGCAGAATGATTCTGAACAGATGTGACCTGTACCAGTATGTGATGTAGCAGACAATACGTTGTGGCTTGTTTCACCTTCTGTATGGTAATACCATGTGTGACCATCGTTATTAGCATCAATTGTTGTCCAACCTTCGAAACCACCTTCGAAACCAGATGACAATTCTGCAGAGCCTTCGCTACCATCATTATCGTCGTCGTTACCAGCTGAAGGTAATGTCCAGTTGAGAACTACGTTACCGTTGCTATATTCAGCTGTGAACTCTTCTGTTCCTGGATAAGGGTCGCAACCTGTATATGTCCATGTGTAAGTCTTTTCATCGCTGATACCTGTTGTGTAGTATGTCACAACACCTGTAGTATATTGTTCACCGATGATGAGGTTTTCGTGTTGATAATATGGAGTTGTTACATCGTCTTCTGGAACACCATTCAACATTACTTGATAGAATCCAACTGACTTAGCGCCTCTTGCGTTGTACAATTTAACGTCGTCAATTAAGATAAGGTATTGGTCTAAACTATTGAAGTGACGGATAGCAATCCATACCTCTTGACCTGCATAGTCGCTGAGGTCAACTGAGAATTGATACCATGAACCTTCACCCTTACCTGAAGCATCTCTTCCTGACTTAGCATTTGGAGTGCCTGACTTAGCTGTCAATGTCCATTCAGCGATTGTTTCGAAGTCATCAGCTGATGTGTTACCTGCTGTTGAGACAGCAACGCCGAAGTGTTCTGATGGATAGTTTTCATCTTGAGCACATGCCCAGAATGAGAATACTGAACTTGAACCGATATAAGCTTTTACAGGTGATACTAAATAATCGTCTGGTGCGATTGGTGTAGCAATAATATTACAGAATGATTCGCTGTACATGTGACCTGTACCTGTATGTGAAGCGATTGAAGCAACACCGTGTTGTGTTGAGACTGAGTTGTGATACCATGTGTGACCATCGGCATTAGCATCGATGAATGACCATCCTTCTGGACTGCCTTCGAAGCTGCATTCAAATTCGTCACCGATAACTGAGTTACCGCTTTCAAGCCACATTGCCCAACCTGTTGGTGATACGTAAAGACCTGCAACAGGGTCGATTAACTCTGTGAGTTGGATTTCGAATGATGTAACATCCCAGATTTCAACAACTTCTGCCATAGCATCTGAAGAGAAGCCCGACTTGTTAACTGTCAATTCGTAGATACCTTTACGGAATTCTGTCCATTCATAGTAACCGGTTTCGTCTAATGTGATTTCAACATCGTAACCCATTTCTGGTTCGCTGATGTTCTTGAATGTAACGACTGTATTTTCTGCTGAGTCGCCGCTATTTGTTGCAGCTGAGATGCTTACAGAAGTTACCATATTCTTATCGATTATGTTAGACCAAACGATAGGTGATTCGTTGAATGATTGGAATGGATATGTTGGGTCGCCTTCTTCGTAAGGGATGAAGAATGAAGTAATTTCACCTGTGTTGAGAGAAACCATTTGAGCTTCAGCAGTTGTCACGTCAACTTTATAGAGACCCATATCGTCTGTTGAGAAGCATTGGAACCAGTAGAATGTACCATCGTTGTGGTTGAATGCTGCACTTTGTACGTAGTTACATCCCATGTTTGTAGCTCCGATGTATGTACATGTTGCGTCATGTAAGTTGATTGAATACAAGTCGCCATAGCCGATAGCTATACCGTAAGCATTACCTTGTAAGTCGATACCGAATGCCATGATTGTTTGGCCGAGTTCACCGATGAATGTAGCTTCACCTGTTTCGATATTGATTGTGTACAAGTCACCACTGTAGATACCATACATTGTGCTTGTTGAATAGTCGTAAGCCATTTCTGTCATGTAGATACCGACAGATTTTTCAGCTACTATCTCACCTGTTTCAGGAATGACGTGATAGTATTTATAATCTGTGCTGTAGCCATAGAACATACCGTCGAAATATTCGCCACCTCTGTTAATAGATGAAGTGTTGATTGTGACAGCATCTAATGGTTTTTCAATATCTAATGAGAGATAACCTACAGGCATATTGATTGAATAGATACTGTTAGCGTATGCTTTAGCACCACGGAACGTTGTACCGTCGATGTTAGCAACTTTCACTTCACCATTGCATGGGAGTGTAGCATCTTCATAAGCAACAAAATCGTCGCCAAGTTCAATTGTTCTTTCGTTAGCTTTTCTGTTACCTTCATAGACAGCAGCAATACCCCATTTGTAAACACCTGTTTCCAATGATGACCATGCTGTATCTAATAAGAATGTGTCTAATACATTGTCACCTATGAGTTGAACTGTTTCGACTGTGTATTCACTGTTGAGGTTGTTAGCACGATAGACTTTGTAAGATTTCATCTCACGTGTCATTTCGTTGTTTGGCATTGTTTCATTTGATGGTACACCAACGTTGATTGGTTCATCAGCTACTTTAGCTACGAACTCACCTGTTGATACGCCGCCCTCAAATTTAGGTTGTGACAAGCTTGCTCTTGAAAGTTCGCGAGTTTCACCCTTAGCATTTTCCAAATAACCTCTAATCATCCATGTATAGCTCAAACCGTAGTCAACGCTGTGTTCCCACAATGAGCCATCCAATGACAACCAATCGCTGCATGCCTCACCTACGTAACCGCAACCTGCTGCTGGATATGTGATGTCAGCTGTGTAGAATGTAATCCACAATGGTTGTGTACCGTCTATTGTAACAGGTGTTTCGAGTTCGATTTCTACGAAGTCGGCAATACCTGTCAATGCTACACTTTGTGAAGCTACCAAAGTACCAGGAGTATCTGTTCCACCTAAGTAAATATTAGCTATGTAATTACCGGCATAGTCAGCGCCTGCATCGAATATAGAAACCTTTGTCATTGTGTAACCTGCATATTCTGACGTATTTGGGAATGAAATACCCCAATACATTGGGTTTGGTGCGCCTAAACCGATTGATGAAGCATAAACGCCATCATCGTAGTGTAACCAACCACCTGTAAATGGTTCTTTTTCCATGTAGAATACTACATTGTCGATGTAGAATGTGTCTTCACCGCTTTCCCACATATAGTCTTTTGCATATTCCCAACGATATGTATGGACGCCTTCTGTGACACTAACTTGTTTTGTTGCCCAGCCAGCTTCACCTGACATTGATGCTATTACAACACCGTCGATATAGAACTTACCTAAGTCGTATGATTGTTCACTTGAGACTTTGTAATCGAAGCTTACAAGACCACTATAAGGTACTTCAACTGTGATTTCGATTGCTGATATACCATCATCAACACCTTCACATGTTGACTTCATTGCGTAGTTACTTTCGTTGCCACCTTCTACTACAACCCATGGATAATCACTTACTGTGTTGTTCCATTCGTATGATGAGAAGTCGCCAGTTTCAAAGTCTTCAACCAATACATCTGGGAGAATCTTATCCCAGCTCCAATATACGTTGACATTTGAATCTTCTGTTTCTTCTGCTTTGACGTCACAGATAGGATTGTAGATCTCTGTCATGACTAAATTGACATTTTCTGTCATTGCATCGAAGTCTACAGTGAAGTATTCACTTTGAGCTTCAGCGTCATAGTATGAAGCTTTTTGATAACCTTCTTTTGAAGCGAGGACTTTGTAGCTACCAGCAAGGACATCACCGCCATAGTAACCGGAAGCGTCTGTTACATATTCATAGAGGTGTTGTTTATTGTGTTCGTCTCTACCGATAACCTTAACAGCTACGTCTGCGATTGGTGTAACACCATCGAGTTCATAAACATAACCAGCGAATGTACCGTTGTCTGTTACATACACTTGAACTGAATTTGAGAATGCTGATTCACCTTCGTCATAAACAGCTGTAACTGTGAAGTTGTAACCAGGTGTCATGTTATATGTAAGACCTTCTACTGTGTATGTTGAGTCTGTGATAGCAGCAGTGTTAATCTTAACGCCATCTTGGTAAACGTTGTAACCACGATATGAACGATCTGTTGGTACTGGTGTCCAAGAGATAACAGCGTTTTCACCTGCATAAATCTTACTTGTTTCAACTGCAACGTCTTGAGGAACATCTAATGATGTTACGAATCCCCAGACAGGACCTTGTGTTGTACCAGAAGCATTGCGTTGGTTGACTTGCCAGAAGTAGTTTGTATTGTCTTTCAATTCAAAGATATTGAAGGTGTTTACGAGTTCTTTTGACCAGTCTTGGATTACTTCTGTTGGAGGATATGTTGTACCGAACACCACTTGGTATTCTGTTGTATATCTACCGAAGTTCCATCTCAATGCTATAGGAGCGTTAACGTCTTTAGCGCCGTCGGCTGGATATAAAGCTGTTGGTTGTTCAGGAACAGGGATTGTTTCTGTGTTAACGTTAAGTGTAAATTCTGAGCTTGTTGAAGATGCTACCAAGTAGTATGTACCTGGAATCATTGTCAAGTTAGCGATTGGGCTTGTACCACCTACCGATAAAGCGCCTGAACGCAATCTGTCAGCCATGTCAACTGTTGAGTTAGAACGATGAGCTTCAACGACTGCATTGTCTGTAGCTTTTGGAAGTTCAACTGATTTAGCCATTTCACCACCACGTTGTGTGAAACCGGTTCTGAGAATCATAGGAACGCCTTGTTGATAACCGCCATCATATAATTCACTCCAAACATCATTGTAACCGTCATAAATCAAACCGTTACCTGTTGTTGTTTCGCCCCATACTGTTCTTGGGATACCGTATACTGCACCGAAGTTGGCATTACCGAGAGCCGAATATTCAATCCAGTAGGTACCTGCTGGAAGTTCAATATTGAGACCTGTAGCAACAAGTTTCATGATTGGGCAGCTAGGGTCCAATTCAAAACCTGGAGATACTCTGTATGCGCCTGTCCATGATGAATGTGTAAGGAGGTTTGTTTCTAAGTCACCCCAAATTACTTGACCGCCTTCCATTGGGTTTGCGTCATAAATCTGTATGTACAAACCTGTCATTGTTGATTCTGTAAGAGCATTAAGTTGATATGCGTAGAACTCTACCTCGTTGATAACGATATCTTCATCGCTATAGAAGTCGTCGCACATTGAGTAGTCGTATCTTTGATCAACACCCCAACCCATATATTGTCCACAGAGTGAATTATCAGCACCATTTATGCCTTCACCAGCGTGTGTAACAAATTGAGCTTGGTTGAAATAGAATTGTGGGCCTGATGTTTCATTAACAACAGGACCAACATAGTTGTTGTCCGTTGATGGATAAAGTTCACCATACAAATCTTCTGTATAGATGGCTACTTTTGGATTATCACCATAGACCTCAGCATTCAACAAGATGTCGTTTGTAATAGTGAGTTTATATACAGCGTCTGCACCTGCTGCACCACCACCTGGTAATTGATAGTTGGCTTTGAGGTCGTCTGTTACTTGTGATACAGAAGCTGGGAAGCTTGCTATTGTTCCATACATTTCAACAACGTCTGGTGTTGTAGGATTGTAAGCACGTGCTGTGATGTCTGTCAATGTAACACCACGTTGACCCCAAACAACAACGAATTGTTCTTCAATAAATCCTTCTTCTACTTCTACATCAGGATTTGTTGTGATATAGATATCAACGCTTTCTCTTGCTTCGAGAGTTAATGGCAACTCTGGGTTGTCGGAATTGTTGTCCATCATAAAGAATGATGATTCGAATTCAAAGTTGCTGATATTTACTGCTGTTGAGCTTGTATTTGTCAAAGTAACCTTAACAGGAGCGACATCTGCACCTATTGGACGGAAGCCCATTGAAATTGTTGAAGGATAAACTTCCAAGCCAGGAGCACTACCTATATTAAATGTAGGCATGTTCTTGTTGTTAGCATAAATATCTTTCTTCCATTCGTTTTCACCATAACCTTCGTATGCATTCAATGCTGTGAGCAAGTCTGTTGTACCGAGATGTTCTTCTGACAATACGAATACATTTTCTGCTGTACTAGCAGTGAAGGCAATAACATCAAACAATCTTGTTGTATTGCAATTGTTACCATGAGCCAATTCGTGTGTACCTTCCAAATAGTAGGCATGTCTCATTGTACCTGATGGGTTGTAACCAATAATAGAACCAGTGTTTGTCAAATAACCGTATGTACCTACAACAGTACCGCCGTTATAAACGTTCTCGATGATGCCGTGGATTGTATCGTTTGATTGGAAGTAACCTGTAATACCACCTGTATTGAATGTACCCTTGACATTAGCAACATTATATGAGTTGTAGATATGAGATTTGTTGACGTGACCTGTAATACCACCAACGTATTGACCACTAGCATCAACATCACCTACGTTAGCACAGTCGATGATAACAGAATAGTTAACACACTCTGATGAGATACCACCTGTGTAATTCCAACCTTGAACTGTACCATAGTTTGTACATCCCTTAATGTATGATGTGTTGTTCATGTAACCTGCAATACCACCATGCCAGCTGCCGTAACCTACAATATCACCATAGTTAACGCAGTTTTCTATTAAACTATTTGAGTTAACATAACCTGCGATACCTGCAGTACAACCACTACCTGATTGCATTGTTGCATAGTTAACACAATTTTCGATGATAGCATCGCCATACATATAACCGGTGATACCACCATTGTATTGGTTATTGGAGATAATTTTACCTGTTGTGGTAACGTTTCTTACGACAGCACCTGGACTCATACTTGCGAACAAGCCTTGATAACCACTACCTGAAAGATTCAACTCTACAGAATAACCATTACCTTCCCATACACCTTTAAAAGAAGTTCCTGGAGGACAGATAGCGACATTCAAGCCTTCGATATTGTTCATTTGTGAGAAGTGAACACCTTCTGTACTCCAGCCTCTCTTCATGAGTTGATTCAAGTCTAAGATGTCTTTTACAGAATAGAAAAGATAAGGATTTTCTTCTGTACCCTCACCATCCCAGTTAGGGAATGTAAATAAGCCTTTAGATTTCCAACCGCTTACATTGTCACCGCAGTTACCTCTTACCCAAACATTATACTCTGTTGCACTTAACAAGTCCGTAAAAGTATATGTTGTGTCAGTAACGTTTGCTGCTGTAGGAACTGTGAACTCATCTGGAGTGACATCTGGATCTGTGATGAGATAATCCCATGCTACTTGACCATCTCTTGGGACGATGCTAACTGTAGCAGAGTTACTTGTGTAGTTTACAATGTTGATAGACTTCACTTTACCGCAGAAACCATCCATTGGAGCAATTTCCAATTTGACGTTAGCTCTTCTTGAGAAGATGTATCCTGTTGCATTACCAGGGTGATAAGAATAGTTATCGTTATAGTCATTACTACGATACAAATATGCGCTTTCTACCCATGTAAAAGCCCATTTTTGTGTGTATGTATAATTGTCACTATTTCTACCTATAGCAACAACCAGATTGTCGGAACCGTCATACATAAATGGTTCGTCCAATACGAATGTTTGCCAACCAACTTCTTGACCTAAAATGAGATCTGATGGACCTTGATAGACCAAAGTAAGCTCATCTTCTGGCTGCCAATCATTAGTTGATGTGTGTTTTGTTCTTTCTGTAACGCCCATATAGATTCTAAAGTCAGCACATGACTTTGGAGTTGCCTGAGCACAATAGAAAGAAATTTCACTGATTAAGCCTGCCACTCCAATTTCTTCTTCGAAGTAAATGGACTCTGACCATGACTTCTTGTAACTCGCATCGAATGGCGTCGTGTAGTGCGAGTCAGTTCCTGTTCCGATGATAACTTCATCAGCGCGTGCTGCGAATGGGAACATCAGCGCCATTAGCAACACTAACGATAAAAACTTTTTCATAATAGTTAAAAATTTAGTTAATAAAAATTATAAGGTGTATCTAAGTAATATTCAGCGACATCGGTATAAAATTAGTTGATAAAATTATTAAGTTAAATTAGTATAAAAATCGTATTTAAAAGAACCTAACTGCACCCTTATTATTTCCAAAGCATAAACCCGTTTCACGTTCCTTAGCAGGTACTATGATGTTTCATTCACACACTTAACTACACGAGTGCATAGAAGCGCATATTAATCCTCGCAAAGATAAGAATTTTATCATTTATTATTTAATTTTTTTTAAAAAAATAGCAAAAAAAATCAGGGATATTTTACAGTCGTTTTACCAATGAAAACAAGCGTAAAATATCCCACTTCATAACTAATATAAACCTTGAACTATTTCTTCACTATCTTATGTATCGTGTTTCCTTGTCTCGTAATTATTTTAACGAAATAAAGTCCGTAATCATAACCGTTGACATTTAAAACATAATTGTCTGTATTTAAACATATCTGCTCAACAATCTGTCCGTTAGGTTTGTAGATAATAATCTCATTCATATCGCTACACTCTATCTTCACCTCATCTTCTATAGGATTTGGATAGATTTTAACTTTAACTAAATTATTTTCCTCAACACCAACTGTCACATTAACAGTAATCTCAGTGCTGCTTTCACATCCGTTTTTAGTTCCCACAACAGAGTATGTCGTCGTTTCTTCTGGACCTACTACAATAGATTCTGTTGTCTCTCCCGTTGACCATAAATAAGAGTCCGCTCCGCTTGCTGTCAGCGTTACGCTTTCTCCAAGATAGATACTTGTGTTTCCTTCTATAACGACTTCTGGATTTGCCACAACGGTGAGTTTTAAAATTTGCAACACTCCATTATCGTCGGTGTATTGCTCTTCGTGATAGCCGACTTCTGGATTTATTAAATTAAAACCGTTTTCAGTGTAACTTTCGCCTTCACATATCGAGACTTCCGTTATGTTAGTATCGGATTCTGAATAAACTACGGAAATCATGTTGGTAGACTCGTTTCCAAAGTCGCCGCCACCATCAACAACGACACCACCCTCGCCATCTAATATCCTGTAATATCCATCTCCGAACTGACAGCATATTCCATTGCCGCCTTCATCATAAATAGTAAATTTCACACATTCGCCTGCTGGAACACTCACATTCTCTTGATGCAACTCCGTAGCCGACGAACCTGACAAAAAATTATAAGGACCTCCACTCGCGATGATGGTGTTATCCGACGACTTCAGTTCCCATGTCGTCTGATTACCATACTTATCCTGCATAATCTCAATGGTAAGATTTTCCTCATCGGCATTCGTTGTTATAGTGTTCCATTCTTCCACATTCAAGGAGATGGTCTTGCTCGTCTCAAAAGAAACGCCGTTAGCCTCAACAATTTTCACCATAACTTCGTGCTCGCCTGCTTCAATCTGAACAGGAATGTCAATGTAAGAAACATGATGCGATTCTATGCTTCCCTCCCATTCGTGGGTCTTAACTAAGTTATTATCAACATAAATCTGAAAATCTATCGACGACAATGTCCCCATACCGCCGTTGGTGAGTGTCACATTCAACTCCTTTTCGTTTGAGCAGAAAGAAGTTGGAACGACAACTTCTGATATAAATGGAAACACCTCATCATTAGAACCTCCCGAACTAATCAGTTTATTCACATTAAGAATAGGACGCGTAGGTACGTTTTGATATTTTTCCGTAACGAAGGCCAAGAAATAAATATTGTCTAAATCTACCGTTATTCCATTAGGCGAACCTATAGAATAAGGTATGTCGTATGTATATGTTTTTGTGATGAGAGTTCCTGCTGTGGTAGGCGAGATAGCATCTCCCCATGTCGGAGTGATGGCGTCGCGGAAAGCATGCATGTGTCGGTATTGTCCGTTCTCATATTGATCGGGATTTGCCGAGCCACCCGACTGCGGTCCATATATATTATCTTGCAACATTATCACGTTGATATAGTTGGTATTGACAGAGCTGTTTGCGGTGTAATAGACTTCTACTGTGATGGATGCTGTTCTGTTGTCAGTATCGATAAATACTTGACCTGCGACATTACATTCCGCGTTTTGCTCTAACTGTTCTCCTGCATGAGTCCCCCATTCTATTCGACTCAAGCCTTCTGCTGTCGAACGGTTCACAACACCTTTTGGCCATGATGTGATATTGAAACCGTTAGCGATAGCCTCGCCTTCATCAGTGTTGAAATTGGGATAATACGTAGGTGCATAATATCCCGAGTGTATATTCACCGACCAGACTCTGTCGGGATAAGCCGAGCATATCTGATTGGCAATCAAATGTCCGCTCGGACAATTCTGACACTGGATGCCAGTAAATTCTTCAATAAGGACGTTCCTCTTTTGAGGAGTCGTAGAAACCAACTGCTGAGCATTCATCACATTTATCATGAACAACAGCAGTAGGATTATTAATGCATTTCTTTTCATAATTTTTTATTATTTTATCGGATACAAAGATAAGAAAAAGACAACAGACAACGGACAACTGACAACAGTTTTTTTTGTATGAACGTATCGCATACGTCCTGTTGAGTCACCAAGTCTATAAGTTTTGAGGTTCTGAAGTTCTAAAATTAAAAAAAGAGACGCTTCAATGTTTATCCATTTCTACATAAAACATTGAAGCATCACTTCAGGACACATGCAATGTGTCCGTACAATTGTTCATTATCAATTGTTATACTCCGCCAATATTCCTGCTACCTTGTCTGGGGTGACGCGTCCATAGACTTTGTCGCCAATCATCATGACGGGAGCCAAGCCACATGCACCGACGCAGCGTAAGCAATTCAAAGAGAACTTGCCGTCTGAGGTGGTGCCGCCCACTTGTATAGCAAGCTGACGTTTCAACTCATCGATGACTTTCTCTGCACCACGAACGTAACATGCTGTACCCAAACATACTGAGATTGGATAACGTCCTTTAGGTGTCATGGTGAAGAATGAATAGAACGACACGATGCCATAGACTCTCGCAACCGGAATATGCAACTCTTCTGCAACCAACTCTTGAACCTCTGCCGAGAGATAACCAAACTCGCCTTGTACTTTATGAAGCACATTGATAACCTCACCTGGCTCGTTGTTGAACATCCTGCAAATATTCTTTACGAAATTTATCTTGGATTCTGATAATTTTACTACTGCCATAATATCTTTTTTTTAATCATTAAACAATTATTCGCCAATCTCGACATGGTCTGATTTATCGAAATAGTGTGTATGTAAAAGTTCATGCGACTTATGTCCACATGGTTCTCCAAGAAATTCCTTATACAATTTAATAATTGACGGATTTTCGTGTGACTTACGTATTGGTTTGTTTCTGTCTTCTTCGTAAGTAGCATCGAAGCGTTTTTTGATAATCGCACTATTGCCATGATGATAAGGTTGACCTGCACCGCCGATACAGCCACCAGGACATGCCATCACCTCTATGGCGTGGAATTGTTCTTTGCCTTCACGAACTTTCTCCAACAAAGTACGAGCGTTCTTCAATCCGTGAGCTATACCGATGTGTATTGGTGTTCCTTTGAAATCGACCCAAGCGTCACGTATTCCTTCTAAGCCACGTAACTCTGTGAAGTCGATTCTGTCTAACTTCTTGCCCGTAAACACTTCGTAGGCCGTACGTGTCGCTGCTTCTATAACACCGCCGGTAACACCGAAGATAACAGCAGCCCCCGTCGATTCACCGAGAGGATCGTCAAAGTCTTGTGGTTCCACTTCTTTAAGGTCTAAGTTAAATTGTTTTATCAAACGAGCCAACTCACGTGTCGAGAGCACGTAATCTACGTCAGGGTTACCATCGACATAGAACTCGTCGCGTTTACATTCATATTTCTTAGCCAAGCAAGGCATGATAGAAACGACTACTAAATCTTCGCGTTTTATTCCCATTTTCTCTGCCCAATAGCTCTTTGCTATGGCGCCGAACATCTGTTGTGGTGATTTTGCTGTTGAAGGAACGTCCAACATATCTGGGAAGTTATGTTCAAAGAAGTTGACCCAGCCTGGACAGCATGATGTCAATATAGGGAGACGCACTGATGTGTCGCCTTTGGTAAATCTGTCGATACGATTCAACAGTTCTGTTCCCTCTTCCATGATTGTAAGGTCGGCTGCAAAGTCTGTATCGAACACATAGTCGAAGCCAAGTTGACGCAACACTGATGCGAGTTGACCTGTCACTATTGTTCCTGGTTCCATGCCGAACTCCTCACCTATTGCTACACGTACAGCAGGAGCTGTTTGTACGACGACTGTCTTCTTAGGGTCGTTGATTGCCATCATCACGTTACGTGTGTCATCTACTTCGCTCAATGCGCCAACAGGACATACTTGAACACATTGTCCGCACATCACGCATGGTGAGTCGACCATATCTTGTTCAAAAGCTGGAGCTACCACTGCCATGAAACCGCGGTTCACTGCTGAGAGTGCGCCAACGCTTTGGATGTTGTTACATACGTTTTCGCAGCGGCGGCACATGATGCATTTGTCAACGTCGCGTATTATTGAAGGAGACATATCGACACGGTAAGTCGATTGTTCGCCTTTGTAAGGTATTTCGCGGATACCAAGGTTTTGAGCTAATTTCTGCAACTCGCATTGGCCTGATTTGGCACAGGTGAGACAGTCTGTCGGATGGTCTGAGAGAATCAGCTCGACGACTGTGCGACGTGCGTTGATGACGCGTTGTGAGTGAGTTAGCACCACCATTCCATCAACGCAGTCTGTTGCACATGCCGGGGCGAGGTTACGACGTGGTTTGCCGTTGAAGTCTTTCACCACTTCCACCACGCAGACTCGGCAGCCGCCCGGTTTGTTTTCAAAATTCATTCCTGCCAATTCAAAATAACATAAGGTAGGAATATGTATGCCGGCTTGACGAGCAGCTTTCAAAATTGTTGTACCTTCTGCAACTTCTACCGGTTTGTTGTCTATTGTGAGTCTTATCATTGTTATGTTCCTTTCTTAATTATTTGATGGAGATTGCACCGAATTTACATTTTTCATAACATGCACCGCACTTGATACACTTGAGGTTGTCGATGTGATGTGCCATTTTCTTTTCTCCCGAGATAGCGTCTTGAGGACACACGCGTTTACATGCGCCGCAACCGATACACTTGGCAGGGTCTATTTCGTAGCTCATCAACGACTTACATGCGCCGGCGCGACATTTCTTATCGATGACGTGTTCCACGTATTCATCCCAGAAGTTGTCTAATGTTGAAAGGACAGGGTTCGGTGATGTTTGTCCCAAACCACATAATGCCGTGTCTTTGATGACGTCAGCGAGGTTTCGTAATTCTTGAAGGTCTTGCATAGTTCCATTTCCTTTGGTAATCTTATCAAGGATTTCAAGCATTCGTTTGTTACCGATACGACATGGTGAGCATTTGCCGCAGCTTTCTTCGCAGGTAAATTCGAGATAGAACTTAGAGATAGCCACCATACACGATGTCTCGTCCATGACGACCATACCACCGGAACCCATCATCGAACCTGCTGCCACCAAGCTATCGTAATCGATAGGAGTGTCTAAGTGTTTTTGTGTCAGACAGCCACCTGAAGGACCGCCGGTCTGAACAGCTTTAAACTGACGGTTATTCTTAATACCGCCACCTATTTCATATATAATATCGCGGAGCGTGGTTCCCATCGGCACTTCGATAAGACCGACATTATTGATCTGACCTGCCAATGCGAATACCTTTGTTCCTTTTGATTTTTCTGAGCCTATGCCAGCGAACCAGTCGGCGCCCTTAGTGATGATGATTGGGATGTTGGCGAATGTCTCGACGTTATTAACATTAGTTGGTTTTCCTAAGTAACCCGATACCGCTGGGAACGGAGGTTTGAAAGTAGGTTCACCGCGTTGACCTTCCATCGAGTGGATGAGAGCTGTCTCTTCGCCACAAACGAAGGCTCCTGCTCCATAACGTAATTCGATGTCGAAGTCGAAGCCGCTGCCGAGGATATCTTTTCCTAAGAGACCATATTCTCGAGCCTGACGCAATGCTATCTGGAGGCGTTCGATGGCGAGAGGATATTCGGCACGTATATAAACCAAACCTTTTGTTGCGCCAATGGCATAACCGCATATCGCCATAGCTTCTATGATTGAGTGAGGGTCGCCTTCCATGATGGAACGATCCATGAAT
The DNA here is from genome assembly GCA_017461665.1 of Bacteroidales bacterium. GTDB lineage: Bacteria > Bacteroidota > Bacteroidia > Bacteroidales > F082 > Limimorpha. The sequence goes on from JAFTXI010000013.1 coordinate 31,890, forward strand.
GCACCGGGGTCGCCCTCGTCAGCGTTACATACCACGTATTTCTGGTCGGCGTCGTTCTTGGCGCAGAGACCCCATTTCACACCTGTAGGGAATCCTGCTCCACCTCTACCACGAAGTCCAGAGAATGTCACCTCCGAGATAACTTCTTGAGGTGTCATCTCAATCAAGACCTTGCCAAGACCCTCGTAACCATCGCGTGCTATAAACTCGTTGATGTCTTCAGGGTTGATAAAGCCGCAGTTACGTAAAGCTATACGAAGTTGTTTCTTATAGAATCCCATGTGTTTTGAGTCAGACACGTGTTCTTGTGTCTCTGGATCTATATAAAGAAGGTCTTTTACTTTACAGCCTTGAATAATATGCTCTTCAACTATTTGTCGGACATCGGAAGGTTTTACTTGGGTGTAAAACGTATTATCCGGTATCATCTTAACGATAGGTCCTTTTTCGCAGAAGCCAAAGCAACCTGTCTTTATAACCATAACTTCATCTTCTAAACCTTTTTCTTTCAACATAGAATTAAAGTTCGCAACAATCTCGTCACTTGCTGATGACTTACATCCGGTACCACCGCAGCAAAGCACATGCATTTTGATTTTTGCAACTTCACTATCAGTCATGGCATCTTCATTCTGAATCGACGCTTCTGGATTTTCACTCTTTTCACGAAGATAGAGATTTGACTGAAGTTTTTTTTTCATTTCCCTCAGTTCAACTAATGATTTTACTTTTGCCATCTTAATTTAATGTTTGTTAATGAATTCGTATGAAGTGGCAAATATAATAAATCATTTCTTTATTTCATAAATTTGATAAACTTTTTTCCTGCGGTCTCATACTAAATTCGCAACCGCAATATTTCTGGTTGTAGAAGTTATATTCTTTTATTATCTGAAGGCGTCTCTCGCTCAGTCCGCCTTTGCGCCAGTTTTGTGCCCAGAATGTCACATCGGGGAAATGTGTCTGAGCAAACAATCCAGCTTCTTCTATCTGTTCTAACGACTTCCACCTACTCGATGCCAAGGTCGTGGTGAAAGCTTCTATTCCTCTCTCGTGCGCGAACTTGGCTGTTTCTAAGAGTCGCAACTTAAAACATTTGAGGCAGCGTGGACTTCTCTCAGGCTTGTTTTCCAAGCCCCTCATCTCTGCAAGCCAAGCCTCGTGATTATAGTCGGCATCGACAATTTCCAATCCCAAGTTCTCGGCATAACGCGTACATTCGTTTTTTCTTATCAGGTATTCTTCTTCTGGATATATGTTGGGATTGCAATAAAAAATAAGAGGCATGATGCCATTTTGCATCATGCACTCTATTATCGCCGATGAGCAAGGAGCACAACAAGTGTGAAGGACAACGCGATTGCCTCCACCCGGCACTTCTATGTTCATCTTTCTCTTCAATTCTATCTATCAGTTTTTAACAACTTTTTGGACTGCTGTCTCACCATTACTGTGTAATCTCAAGAAGTAAACACCATTAGCGAGATCTTTCATATCTATGTTGATTGTGTTACGTACTTCTGTAGCGTATATTTCTCTTCCGTAGATATCAAGAACTTGAACGTAATCGACTTTTTCTGATTCAATCATTACATAATCTTGAACTGGGTTAGGATAGATTCTTGTTTGTGAAATAATTTCATTTACTGAGGTTGTGTCGTCATCATTACCATTATTGAGGACTTCATATAATAAGAGGTAGTCGCAAACATAGACGAGACCGCCGCTTGTTTGGTCGATTGTCCAGTATTCGTATGAGGTTAACATATTATGCATTACAGGAAGTGATGGGAAATCATTTTCTGGGTTTGGATAGAAGTAGATATCCTCAGCCAAGACTTTATCGTCATATTTGTAAACTCTTTTATCTTGAACTTGACCTGAAGGTGTTACCAATTCAACTTTTGTGCAGTTACCCAAATTGTCGAATTCATGTAATTCCATTGATTGCATAGCCCAATCACTGGTTTCCAAACTCCATGTGTAGATATGTTTTTCAACCATATTGCCATTATCGTTATAGTAATACTCAATAAGGAAGTCGTTTTGGAAAACTCCTGTAAATGGATTTGTTGAAACCAACTCTGCAGCTAACAGACCTTGTTCATTATATGAATATTCACCTTTTTGATAAACTATATCAACGAAGAATAATTCCCAACCTGTTTTGTTACCTTCTTCATCATAGAAATATGTATAAATACCACCGAGGTTTGGTACGCCATCATATACATTATAATTTGTACGTGAAGTCCTCAAATTCATTTCGTTGTAGGTATATTCAACCCAACAAACAAATTCCCATACACCATTAAGAAGTTGATAAGTGTCGATTTTTGTGATGTTACCATTAGCATCATAACGAAGTGAGTCGATAACTTCTACTGGTGGAGTTGACAACAAGTCGGTTTCTTTTATGGCTGTCATTTCTGCGCCATCTGGTGTTAAATATTGGTAATCTAAGGTTTCAAGAGCATCTTCCGACATAAAAGCATCGATACGGAAAGAATAGCTGTTTTGTGCAAATGTTGGTACAGCTAAAACAACCAACAACATAAGTAAAAATCTTCTCATGATAAATTTTAAGTTTAATGATTTAATTAACGTTTAATTTTTATTGATTTATAACGGCTGCAAAGATAGAAAAAAAAATAACTATACAAGTAATCAACAAAGTATTTTTTACACTGCAAACTAAATAATTATTTTTTTCAAAAAGGTGGGTACAATTCTATTTTTATTTTTACTTTTGAAAAATATTTGAAAAATTTTAATAAACTTAAACCGAAGTGCATAATGGGATATAACTTTGCAACTATAGGAATGAAAAACAAACTGGTTTTTATGTCATTAATGATGTTTTTTTTGCTGTTAAACTCGTGTAAAAAAGACGAGAGCATCTTAAGCAATGAAATTTTAGGACAAGAAAACATCGACTACGGCAACAGCAAATCTTCTTCTAATGAAGGTATGATTGTATTGGGCAACAGATTAAATGATCCTTATAAATTTGAGAACATGCTTACAGCAAGGAATCAATTAGCTAACGAAAGAAACGACAATAACACCCCTACAATCAATATCACCCACAGATACATGAGATACAAACCAACAAATGAAGAAGACCTTGATTTGCTCAAAGCTGACACCAATCTTTTGTTGTGGGATTACCCTCTTCATTATGAAATAACAAATGCTGGAACATATTATCATGATCCAAGTATAGCTGATAGTCTTCCTACTTGGCAGTATTTTGTAATACCTATTGACTATCAACTTCCTGCATTACCATCAAGATGTGAATTAATATACAACTTATACATTCCCGACGATAATAATAGCAACACATTCTATGACGACTTAGAAGAAAGAGCATACCTAATAACTGGAAACTTGGCTTCAGGTGAAACGATGAAAAATAAAGAATGGACACCATCAGCAGTAATTAAAGCCTATGATGATATTATTGGCAGATACATTCCAATACAAGGAGTTAAAGTTACCGCGCGTCGTTTCACCAAAGCAAGAACTGGAATAACAAACGCAAACGGCTACTGTGAAGTAAATGGAACATTTAAAAATTCTGTTAATTATTCTATAAAATGGGAAAGAGCATACTGGGATATCAGAAATGGAGCTATTTTGCAAGCATACTACAACGGACCTAACAAAGATGGACAATGGGCACTTAATATTCCTAAAGGAGACAAATCATTAATGTTCGCCACGATACACAGAGCTGCATTTAAATTCTATTATGGTAATAGTTTAGGCGTAAGAAGACCTATCTTAAATATAGGCAAAACAAAAATAGCCTATTTCGACGATGACGCATCGTGGGGAACAGGATGTTGTTGGGGTACATGGGACATAACTAGCATTGTTCCAAACACTATGATTGCCTATCCTAAGTCAACACCCACAAATAAAGTATTCTCAACTACAATACATGAGTTAGGTCACCAATCGCATCTTATTACTTTAGGACAGAATCTATATTTTAACCTCCACAAAGAAATACATGAAAGTTGGGCTGATGCTATCGAATGGAGATTAACTAATCATCACTACAATGATGAACTTGGTTGTATTTATAATCATCCATCAAATCAAAGTTGGCATCCTGGTAATTTGGCAAATGGTAAAACTAGTTGTTATACACCCTTGTTTATTGATTTAATGGATAATTATGATCAAGGATTAAATAATAGTACATATCCAGATGACAGGATATTTGGATATAGCATATCTTATATTCAAAACACTATTATTCCTGTTGGACGTTCTTTAGAAACAGTTTTTACAATATTGGATCTAAACAGACCAAATGGCGTCAATGGAGATGATATTCGCATGTTAATGCAAAAATATTGGAATCAAGATTATTCTAGATAATTTTTTAAAATAAGATAAAATATGAAGTTAAAACTAATAACAACATTGATACTGCTATTATCATTAACATCATGCGAACCAAAATATGAGGACACATTCTACCTTAAAAATTTATCAGGACAATCTGTCACATGTAAATTAGAATTTGATTTGATGATGCATGATATAACATATACGAATAACGTGACCATTAACGAATCTGAAGAAAAGCAATTCTATTCTATAGATGTAACATCAACAGGAGGGTCTTGCTTCGATAAAGGTGATATGTTTATACTGAATGATAGTAATTTTAAAATCACTTTTATTTTTGAGGATGGAACAACAATACGTTATGATAATAATAGTACATTTTCAAAAAACCCTTGCATAACATGTCACTGGGAGATAATTAATATAATTGATAAGAGACTTAACAAACAATATCATGCCATTTACACTATTACCAAAGAAGATTATCAAAATGCAACTAACCAGAAATAGTTAACATTAGCTAAGAATCCATCTCAGCATAACTTTGTAAAAGACAGTTTTTTACTGAGATGGATTTCACATATTTATCATCACCTCCGATTGCTCTATTGTGTATCCCAAAAACACAATACGTAAAAGAGTTAAACTATCATATTTCAACAGTCTATTTTTCACTAAAAAAAATGTAGAAATGTAGTTAGAAAAAAGTATAATTTTGCAACCTTAATAATTAGTCTCAATCATTTAATAATTAATAAAAATAAACTAAAAAAATGAAAAAAAATTTACTTATGTTAGTGATATTGGCAATGATTGTTATGCCAGCATTTGCACAAAACGATTATCAGTATCGTATTTCTTTATTCATGTCAGACGACGGTTTCAGAAATCACACCTATCAGTACTCCTCACCTACGGGAACAGACTTTCAAGGTGTACACAAAATCAATTTGGTTGAGGGAATGGAGTTAATCGACTCTCTCGTTTATGATAACGAAGGTCGTATTATTTCAATACAAACTCATCAGCTCTTTGAGTATGGTTGGCGTAAAGTATGTGGATCAATTATAAGTACTTGACATCTACGGCAGAGGATTGTTTGCTGCAGAAACACACGACGCCGGTATCTATTTTTTAAAATCACACAGCAATGGTTCTACATCGGTTCAAAAAGTTGTTAAGAAATAAACTCGATTCAAATACTTAGAAACAAAAAAAGGCTTGAGGCGAAATGTATCAAGCCTTTTTTATAATGCTAATATTGTTTCAAGCAGTAAGTTCTCTTTCGTGTTTTCTCTGAAGTTTTCTTTGTTCCCTTCTCTTCAAGCGTTCTTCTTTCTTTTTGGAATAATGATTGAATACCAACACTAATGTAATACCGACGAGCAACATCACCAACGCCATGACGAACTGTCCGTTCATCGGTGGAAGATGGAAGGTATAGTCATACATTCCTGGCATGACTTCTTTCCAAGGATATACGACAGGCAGACTACCAATCATAAATCCTGACAAAACTGACAATGTCTCATTTCTAAATTCTTTCAAAAGCCATGAAAGCAGATGTGAAATGGTAATGATACTCACGACTGCACCTATGACGAAAGGCAACAATATCATAATGCCTTCGCCAAAAGTAGAGAATTTAGTTATTGCCGGCAAGGCGTGAGTCACTATAAGTTCATAGTTTCCCATCACCATCATAAGATGCGAGCCTGAGATTCCCGGGACTATCATTCCCAACGAGCCTACCACGCCACAGAGAATCATATAAAGGAAATTATCGTTTGGATAAGGATTACTTTTTATTGAGAGATAGAATGAAATGGCTGTAGCAGCAACCATCAGAAGAATCATCCTCGTTGATTTTTTTCCTATCATACCGAGAACATAAACCACCGATGCTATAATCAATCCCATAAAAAAGGCATACGCCAATGCTTCATATTGCTTAAAGATTGATTTCAGTAAGATGGCTGTCAGTATCATTCCTGCCATAATTCCTGCCAACAATGTCAGCAGAAACTTAATGTCAGTCACTTTGGCAAACTCGGAGAACTCGCCTTTAAATAACAATTTGAACGCTTTCAAATTCAATGACTTTATCGAATTTATAAAGCGTTCAAAAACACCTATGATGAGTGAAAGTGTTCCACTCGAAACCGGAATGACGTTCACTATTCCCATTGCCATTCCTTTGAAAAAAGTTGAGATGTATTGTCCTATTGTCATATTTGTTGTTTTGCTTGAATTACTTCAAGTTTCATTCCACAAAACGCACAAAAATAACTTTTGTTTTACATTATTAATATTTTTTTTACAAAAAGTTTTTTTTGATAAACGAAGAAGGACACGTCGTTCAACGTATCCTTCTAAATTATAATTTTATGAGTCTCTGTGGACACATTCAATGTGTCAGTACAATTGTTAATTGTTAACTACTGAGTACATTTGACAGAACAAAATAATTCCTAATTCCTAACTCCTAATTCCTAATTAAACAATCTCTCCATAGATATCAAAATAATCGGCTTTCACCAATTTGGCATTGACAAAATCTCCCACCTTCAAATCGGCACTGTCTATGGAAATAAGAACCTCGTCATCTACTTCCGGCGAGTCGTATTGTGTTCTTCCTATATAATAATCGCCTTCTATTCTGTCGATTAAGACTTTCTCTATCGTTCCGATGCGTCTTTCGTTCGTCTCCAACGATATATTTTGTTGTATCTCCATGATGTCATCGACGCGTTGCTGCTTCACTTCTTCTGGCACGTTGTCTTCCATCTCGTATGAGGGTGTTCCTTCTTCTGCCGAATAAGCGAAAACGCCAGCTCTCTCAAATTTCATCTCTCTGACAAAATCGCACAGCTCCTCAAATTGTTCCTCTGTCTCGCCTGGAAATCCTACGATGAATGTAGTTCTGAAAGCGATACCAGGAACTCTGTTACGTGCGTTTTTCACAAAGTTAATCGTCTGTTCCTTATCGACACCTCTTCTCATGTTTTTCAAAATTGGTGTGCTGATATGTTGCAATGGAAGGTCGATGTAGTTACATATTCTTGGTTCTTCGTTCATTAAGTCAAAGAGCTCATCTGGAAAACCTTGAGGATAGCCGTAATGAAGTCTTATCCATTCAAATTCTTTTATCTCGAGAAGACGTTTCACGAGTTCTACAATATGCGACTTTCCGTCTATGTCGCGACCATAATATGTCAAATCCTGAGCTATGAGAATCAATTCTTTTACGCCTTTCTTCGCAAGAAGTTCCGCTTCTTTGATAAGATTTTCCATCGGCACAGAGACATGTTCACCTCTGATTAAAGGAATTGCGCAAAAAGCACAACGACGGTTACAACCTTCAGAAATCTTTAGATAAGCATAATGAGAAGGCGTTGAAAGAAGTCGTTCGGGGTTATATTTTATAGTCATCGAGTCACCAAGTCTCTGAGTTTCCAAGTCTCTGAGTTTCCAAGTTTCTGATGTTTTAAGTTTCTCAGATTCAATTCCTAATTCCTCATTCCTAATTCCTAATTTAATAATGTCCTCAGCAATGAGTTGTGCCGATTCCACTCCATAGAATCCATCTACTTCATGTATTTCGGATTGTAGTTCTTTGCGATAGCGTTGTGACAGACAACCCATCACATAAAGTTTCTTTATTTTGTTGGTTTTTCTCAGTTCTGCGTATTCGAGAATCGTATCGATTGATTCTTCTTTGGCGTCGCCAATGAATCCGCAGGTATTTATTATCGCGACATCAGATTTTTTGTCAGAGTCGTGCATAATGTCGTAGTATTTACTTAGCGAGGCTGCAAGGTGTTCTGAGTCAACTTTGTTTTTTGAGCAGCCGAGCGTTACGATATTAAGTTTAAGTTTCTTCATCGACGTTTAATTTCTTCCTTCAAAAAGGCTATTCACGAAATCGTTTCTGTCAAAGATTTGGAGATGGTCCATTCCCTCTCCCACTCCGATATATTTTACAGGAATCTTGAATTGGTCGGAGATGCCTATCACGACGCCGCCTTTAGCAGTGCCGTCCAATTTTGTCAGAGCGAGTGCGTTGACCTCTGTAGCTGCCATAAACTGACGAGCTTGTTCTATAGCATTCTGACCTGTTGAAGCATCTAAGACGAGGAGCACTTCATGAGGTGCGTCAGGGATAACCTTCTGACATACTTTCTTAATCTTCGAAAGTTCATTCATGAGGTTAACTTTGTTATGTAGACGACCAGCTGTGTCGATGATAACGATGTCTGCATCTTGTTGTACGGCAGTCTTCACTGCGTCGTATGCTACTGATGCAGGGTCTGCGTTCATTCCATGAGACACGATTGGCACGCCAACGCGTTCCGACCATATCGTGAGTTGATCGACGGCAGCAGCTCTGAAGGTGTCGGAAGCTCCAAGCACCACGCTCTTACCAGCCTTCTTGAAATTATGTGCGAGTTTGCCTATTGTTGTCGTCTTTCCTACGCCGTTGACACCGACGACTAAGATAACGTAAGGTTTCTTATCGGAAGGAATATCGAAAGTGCTGCCATCGCCTGAGTTGTTTTCCAAGAGCAGAGCAGCAATCTCTTCTTTAAGGATTCGGTTCAGTTCGTTTGTTCCTACATATTTGTCGCGAGCCACGCGTTGTTGAATACGTTCGATGATTTTCAAAGTAGTATCGACACCGACGTCGGAAGTAACTAAAATTTCTTCAAGATTATCAAGCACTTCATCATCGACTTTTGACTTTCCTATGATAGCTTTGGAAATTCTGTCGAATACGCTTGTACGTGTTTTTTCCAACCCTTTATCGAGTTCCTGTTTTTGTTCTTTCTCGACTTCCTTATTCTTCTTAAAAAATGAAAATATGCCCATAACCTTAATACTTTGATTTGCAAAGATAATAAAAGTCTAAAGACGAATGACGAATAGGGAAAGATTTTTTTAATTAGGAATTTAGGAGTTAGGAATTAGGAATTATTTTGTTAAATCTAAAAAAATTAGAATAGGCTTATGAAATTCCGAATAACTTGGCGACTCGGTGACTTAGAGGCTCGGTGACTTAAAAACAGGAACACAAAAAGCTCCTTCGATTTCTCGAAGAAGCTCTTGTATTGTACTAATAAAACCTTTATTATTTCTTTGCTAAGAATTCTTGAACTTGATCGATTGGAACGATGTTTTCTTCGAAATAATAAGCACCGGTTTTTTCTGATCTTTTCATTCTGATAACCTTTGAATACTCTTTACCGAGAGTACGCAATGTTGCAACAACTTTCTTTGCCATGGCTTAATCTTATTTAATTTCTTTGTGAACTGTCATTTTCTTTAAGATTGGGTTGTATTTCTTAAGTTCCAATCTTTCAGGGGTATTTTTCTTATTCTTCGTTGTAATGTAACGTGATGTGCCAGGCATACCGCTTGCCTTATGTTCTGTACACTCTAATATTACTTGTACACGTGCGTCTTTTGTCTTCTTTGCCATTTTTTTCTCCTTTCAGAATTTGGATTGCAAAAATACACATTTATTTCTTAAATACCAATACTTTTTTTCAAATTTTTATTTTTATTATTCAACAAGTATTAACTTTGATTATCAAACAATTACTTATTCTTTGTTGATAATTTTGTTAACTTTTTCCAAGAGTTCAGCCTCTTTTTGCATTGCCTTGGCTTCGATTTCAGCACCAGCTTGAACCATTTTTTCTGCGAACTCTCTGTCTTTGATACCAGCAGCGTTAATCTTGACATTCAAATATGCTCCCATGACAGCACTTCTGCAACACATAGCTCCAACACCGGCGTCTGACACTGATGCAGGGTTACCGTCGTTGACCATAGCTTCGACGACTTCAAATGCCGAGTAAGCGACTTCCATCGTTCTGAATGGGACTTCGATAGCATATTTTGAAGCGTTTTCCAAAGCTTCTTTACGAGCTGCTTTTTCTTCTTCTGTCTTCTTAGGCAATCCTAATGCATCCATAATCTTATTGAATGCGTTAGTATCTTCGTCAACTAAAGCAATGAGTTGATTCTTTATAGCTTGACCTTTCTCTGCCCATTGTGAGAAGAACTCCCATCTGTCGTCCCAACCTGGTTTGTGTGATGACAAGTTTGCTACCATTGTTGCCAACGATGCGCCAAGAGCTCCCATATATGCTGAGATAGAACCGCCGCCAGGAGCTGGACTTTCGCTTGCTGTCTCATCAGCGAAACCTGCACATGTCATATCAACTAACTTCTTTTGTGAGTTGTCTTCGATCATAAATTCGATGACTTTCTCTTTAGGATTGAAAGGTTTCAAATCGTCGAGTCCCATCGATTTGATAGCTATCTTCATAATTTCGTCTTCGCTGATGCCCAATGAGCGTTCTTGTTTTGCGAGATAGAAACGACCGGCGTCTATAAGCACGCTCTTAGGAACGAGACCGACTATCTCACAGCCTGTCACGCGAACTCCTCGTGCTGCAGCCTTGTTGCATACTTCTTCAAAGCAAACATGAACTGGTGTCTTAGCGATGTTGGTGATATTCATTGATACTTGAGCGATGCCGTATTCTTCGATGAACCAGCCGATAGCCTTTGTTCCTGGCAATGAACCTGGAATCATGACTGGGTTACCGTTTTCGTCTTTGACAGGCTTATCTGTCACTTTAGGTCCTTGACGCATAGGACGACCTTTTTCGCGGACATCGAAAGCGATAGCATTGGCGCGACGTGTCGATGTTGTGTTTAAGTTGTAATTGATAGCGACTAAGAAATCACGAGCTCCAACTGCTGTAGCGCCTGTTGTAGCAACTCTGTCATTGAAGCAGGCTGGACCGAAGTCTGGTTTGCATCCTGATGACAATCTTTCTGACAAGGCTTCATATTCGCCGGCACGACATACTGCGAGGTTGCGCCTCTCTGGGCAGAAAGCAGCGTTTTCGTAGCAGAATACTGGGATTTCCAATTCGTTACCGATTCTTTCTCCAAGTTGACGTGCGTATTCTACGACTTCGTCCATAATGATACCTGCGACAGGAACCAAAGGACAAACGTCGGTTGCGCCAAAACGAGGGTGGTCACCATGATGGTTACGCATGTCGATAAGTTCGCCAGCTTTCTTCACAACGCGGAATGCTGCTTCGCAAACATTCTTAGGTTCACCAACGAAAGTGATAACTGTTCTGTTTGTTGTTGCACCTGGATCGACGTCTAACAATTTAACGCCTTCAACTTTTTCAATCTCGGCTGTCACCTGATTGATAATGTTCATATCGCGACCTTCGCTGATATTAGGAACACATTCGATGATTTGTTTCATATCTATATCTTTTAATTATTTATCCTATAGGAAAATAAAAAACCAAGGCAAGAAGCTCCCTAATTTTCAACTCGCAAAGATAGTAATAATTAGGAATTAGGAGTTAGGAATTAGGAATTATTTTTTGTTTTTTGTTAGGTACTTGAGTAGCGACGAGTCAATGTTTCCTGCAAAAAATAAACACGCATTGACACGTCTCATATAAACAATTGTCATAAAAAAGACGTATCAATGATACATTGTTAATTGTTAACTATCAATTTTCCGTTAATAACCACTTTATCTACTTTATTCGCTCCATAATAATATGGCATGAACTCGAGTCCGTTCATTGGTTTAGTGATGATGATATTGGCGAGTTTGTCTTTTGTTATAGAACCGAGTTCGTGGCATACATCCATAGCGTAAGCTGTGTTCAATGTAGTAGCGTTAAAGGCTTCTTCGGGCGTCATCTTATATCTAATGCAAGCTGCCGACATAATGAACTGCATATTTCCTGAAGGTGATGTTCCTGGGTTAAAGTCGGATGCCATTGCTACAGGAAGTCCGGCATTAATCATATCGCGGACTGGCGAGAGAGGCAGATTCAAGAAGAAAGCGCAGCCTGGCAATACTGTCGGCATCGTCTCCGATCCTTTCAAGGCTTCTATCTCTTTCATTCCCATCTGTTCAAGGTGATCGACGGAGATGGCTCCGTATTTCACGCCAACTTGAACGCCGCCAGAGACAGCCATCTCATTGGCGTGAATCTTAGGACGCATCCCGTGTTTAATACCAGCCATCAAGATACGCTCTGTATCTTCGACAGTGAAGAATCCTTTGTCGCAGAACACATCGACGAAATCGGCGAGGTTTTCATTAGCAACCAATGGCATCATCTCGTTAATGACCAGATCAACATATTCTTCCTGACGACCTCTGTACTCCATCGGTATTCCGTGAGCTCCGAGGAAGTTGGCTTTTATTGTCAATGGTGAATTTTCTTTCAAGCGTTTTATGACGCGTAACATCTTAAGCTCACTTTCTGTAGTGAGACCGTAGCCGCTCTTTATCTCGACTGCGCCTGTTCCCATGCACATTATCTCGTTGAGACGCGTCATCGCCGACTCATAGAGTTCGTCTTCTGTGGCAGCGGCTGTTGCCTTGGCAGAGTTAAGGATTCCTCCTCCCCTCTTAGCTATCTCTTCATAACTCAAGCCTTTAATCTTATCGACAAATTCCATCTCGCGTGAGTTAGCATAGACGATATGAGTGTGAGAATCGCAGAATGTTGGCATTACGAGACCACCTTTAGCATCGATGACTTTTCTCTCTTTCTGAAGATACTGCTGATATTCTGGAGAGTCCATCTTACCATAATCAGCGATTTTCTTACCTTTTATATATAGGAACGCATTTTGAATACGATTCACTTCCGACATGGTGGCACCAGCTTTCATGAGACTTCCGTCTTCTACGATACCGACTAATTCTTTGATGTTTATTATTAACATGATAACGAAATTTAATTTTTACAAAGATAAGAAAAGACAACAGACAACTGACAACAGACAACAGAATTTTTTTTTGTAGAGACGTATCGAATACGTCCAAAGTAGGGACACATCGAATGTGTCCTATAGAGTCTCCGAGTCACCGAGTCTCCAAGTCTATGAGTTTTTTCAGATTCTCAGATTTTCAGGTTTTCAGATTTTGAAATTCCGAGGTTCTGAGATTCAAAAAAAGGAGCCGCCATTTTCATAGCAGCTCCCATCAGTCTTGTAGAGACGTCACTCTGTGGCGTCTATCAAGTCGTTAACTTTTTATTTCTGATAAATCTTTTGCCAGTTTTTATATTCTCTTTCTTTCCATGGTCCGTTGTGATATACGTAAGAAGCTATCAAAGGAATGACTGTTGTACCTTCTGCGTAAACCATTTGTTGGAGTTGGTGGCTTACCTTACCCCATGAACCTGCTTCGAGTAATGTTGATGATGAACAAGCGCCATCGCGGACATCAGCGACTGTGATTTGGATAGCGTACTTGTGCATTGGAACTTCATAGCCAAGGATTTCAGCGCAGACGACAGTGTCTTGAGCGAAGTTTTTAGGAGTACCGCCACCAATCATGAACAAACCTGTTTCAGGAGCTTGCATCTTGATTTGAGTCAATTCAACGAAGTCTTTCACTGAGTCGATTGACAAATATTTTTCGCCTTTTTGCATTCTTTCCCATTGGTGTTTACCGATACCGAAACCAGCTGATGAGTCGCTGAATGCAGGAACGAAGATAGGCACACCACATTCGTAGCAAGTTTGTATCAAGCTATCTTTCTTAACAGCTTTGCCATTGTGCAACCATTTACCTATTTCGTATATAAATTCGCGTGATGAATATGGGCGAGCTTCGAGCATGTTAGCGAGTTCGTATGTAGAATGGTCGCAAGCTTGAAGTTCTTCTTCATCGATGTAGGTATCATAGATACGGTCGATATAAAGGTCGCGTAATGTTGTATCTGGAATAACGTTTTCTTTTTCGCCAATGTAGTGTTTGTAACCGAGAGCTTCAAACAAGTCCATATCGATGATAGAAGCACCTGTTGCAACAACAACGTCGATCATCTTGTTACGAACCATGTCAACATAAACTTGCATACAACCTGCAGCTGATGTAGAACCGGCTAATGTTAAAATGTTTGTACATTCTTTTTCCTTGCACATCATCATCAAGATGTCTGCAGCACGTGCTGTGTCGCGTGAAGTGAATGACATGTTACGCATTGCATCTACCAATTCTGTTGAATTGTAACTTTTTATGTCGATGTGTTTAATAACATCTTTCAATAAATCTTTTTTTTCCATTGTTATTAAATTTTAATTTGAAACTCAATTTTGTGGTGCAAAGATACATTTTAATATTTACATTTACAAGCAAAACAAAATCATAATTTTCGATGTTAATTACTTAAAAAAAACGTATCTTTACAAAAAATTATTTTTAACCATTATCAAACTGATTTTATATGAAAAAATATCTTATCGCAGTGTTATCTATCACAATATTAACAGCTTGCGGAAATTCTAAGAGAGAGAAGAAAGAAGTTAAAGAAACTAAGACAGTACAACAAGAAGTTAAGGTTGAAGACAATAGTCTCGTTAAAAGCGTCAACTACAATTATTTCATCAGAAATATTTGGAACTTGGAAAAATATCCAGACTCTTTCGCTTACGAGAACAAGCTTCCTTGCATCATTGATTTCTACGCCGATTGGTGTGGACCATGCAAAAAAATCGCTCCTATCATGGAAGAACTCGCTCAGGAATATGAAGGCAAAGTATTGATTTATAAAGTCAATGTAGATACAGAACGTAAGTTGGCTACAGTATTTCAGATAAGAAACATCCCGACAGTTTTCTTCTTTCCAAAAGAAGGTCAGCCGATGTCGCAAGTCGGTGGATTGACAAAAGATGATTACGTAAGAATAATTAACGAACACCTTATAAATTAATGCAACAGATTTTTCCCACAGCTTATCTGCCATCTATCAATTACATATCTTCATTCTTAAAAGAGGATAATCCTTCGATAGAATTATTTGAGACTTATCAAAAACAATCATGCAGAACAAGATGTAGAGTCATGACAGCCAACGGAATCCAGACACTGACAGTTCCTGTTGTCAAGACCAATGGAAATCATACGCTTACAAAGGATATAGAAATAAGTTATAAGGAATTATGGCAACAGACACATCTTCGCTGCATGGAATCGGCTTATAGGAAATCGGCTTATTTCGACTATTACTTTCCTTATTTTGAAAAGATTTACAAACAGAAATTCAACACCTTAATAGAACTGAACGATTATTGTCTCAAGGTTATCTTGAAATTATTAAAGGTAAAAAAAGAATTTTCCTATACAGAAGATTTCGAGAGAATAACCGACAGCAAAGATTATAGATTGTCATTGTCGAAAGAAAATGACACGATAAAGACTGCATCTTATTATCAAGTCTTCGCCGACCGTCACGGTTTCGTACCAAATCTATCAATAGTAGATTTACTTTTCAACGAAGGAAACAGTTCAATATACAATTTACAAATGACAATTAACAGTTAGAAATAATACAATTTTCAGGAGACGCAGCAATTACATCTTGTTGATTTTTATTAGTGTAATTGATACGTCTCTACTGGACACATTCGATTTGTCCCTACAATTGTTCATTGTAAATTGTTAACTGTTAATTGATTTAAACGGGGTAAGCTATTCTGACGTGATACATATTCATCAGTTTTCTCTTGAAGACTTTCTTGACAATAGTAATATCACGAAACGTTAAGTCGGTGTTAATAAACTGATTATCCTTCATCTGTGTGTCGATAATTCCATCAACGAGTTTGCTAATTGACTCTTCTGTCTTATTCCCAAGACTTCGAGATGCCGCTTCCACCGAGTCAGCCATCATAAGAACAGCAGTCTCTTTTGAGAAAGGAATAGGTCCATGATAGCGGAAATCTTCCTCATTGACATCAATATCAGGATTTGTCTTAAGTTCCATCTGATAAAAATATTCTGTACGTCTTGTACCGTGGTGAGTTCTAACAAAATCAATAATCTGCTCCGGCACGTGATATTTTCTACAAATTTCTATTCCGTCAATGACGTGATTGATGATAATCTGTGAACTTTCATAATACGACATATCGTCGTGTAGGTTGTATTTTCCGCTCTGATTTTCAGTAAAGAACAAAGGATTCTTAAGTTTTCCCACATCGTGATACATAGCGCCAGTACGTGCGAGTAACATATTTCCACCTATGGCGAAGAGTGCTTCTTCACAAAGGTCAGCGACCTGCATCACATGTTGGAAAGTACCTGGAGCTTCGGAAGCCAATTTCCTCAGCAGAGGCGAGTTTGTATTACTTAATTCTAAGAGAGTCAAGTCGGTGACAAAACCAAACACTCTCTCAAAGAGGAACGAAAGAGGAAGTGTCAACATAGTAAAGAGAGAGTTCATGGCAAAGATACCTACATCTCTCCATCCGAAGTTATCCAATCCTGCATCGAAGATAAGACTTATACCAATCCTCAAAATGATATACGAGATAAAGACTGCGAGATAAGTAAGGAAATATCTCGAACGCGAAGTGTTCCTCGACAATACAAAAATTGAGATAAGAGAAACAAAGAACTGTATCACGAAATAACGGAACGAGTTAGGTACCGCAAGACATATAATTATAAGTGTAAGTGTCTGAATATAAATAGCTGCCCTCGTATCGAAGAATGTCACCAACAGCATTGCCAAGATAGGTATCGGCATCATATAAATCATGTCGGGATAATGTTTTATAACCCAGAAAGATGGGATTATCATCAGCAGCATCATCACTAAAATCATGCTCAACGAACCTGATTCTTTGTAAAGGTCGGAACGCATCAACTTCAAAGCGACGAATAACAAGACGAAGATTAGAGCTACAACTATTATCTGACCGTAGAGGTTTAAGTTTCTGTTAAACATATTTCCATCATCGTGTGAGGCATATTCCATCTTTAAAGAATTGAGAATGTTATATTTCTCGTCAGTAATAAGTTCTCCTTCCGAGATGATAAGTTCATCTTTCTGAATCATACCGAATGTCAAGGAAATTGCAGACAGAGCCTGTTCCTCAGCTTGATTGGTCAAATCTTCAGAATAAATCACATTCTGATGAAGGTAAACAAGTAATAATCTGTTGATGAGAATCTTGTCTATTTCAGGATCTGTATTTGTCAAATAATCTGTCACGAAATCAGTTGCAGACTTCATCGTATAAAAATCGCGTAACTGCTTAGTCTTCACCACTCTGTCGCGAACGACATCTATCATTGATTCTGGTTTTAAATTTTCATACAAAGAGATGACCGCTATTATACCCTTATTCTCAATAGTATCGTATAACTTCTCGAGTAATAATCTGTTAGCATCTTTATTCTCTTCCAATCCATTCCACTTCGTATTGAAATCTTCCAACATCAATATCTTATTGTTCTTTGTGATATTCGCGTCATAAACAAAAATAGGCTTGAAATCTTTGAGAGCATTTTCCTCTTCAATCTTCATTTGTTCGCTCGACTTATAAATAGGAAAGTTGAACGGAGCATATAAGGACTCATATTGCCAAGGACGCGTCTTCTGATATTCGTATTTAAACTTCACCGTTCTCGGCATCTGCCATACCACAACAAAAGTCGCTACAAGAAAAAGCAACACTCTAAATATCGCCTGATACGAATGTGCCAACTTTGACAAAAAGGAAGATATTTTACTCATATTCAACAGATTATTATTCTCACAAAAATATTATTTTTTTAGTTAGAAACAACTGCTAATATACAATTATTTTTTTTAATTTAGCAATCATAACAAGTGAAATAAAAACTATGAGACACGGAATTTGCAAGTTGGCTGTCGTACCAATGAGAGGCGAATGTTCTCACAAAAGCGAACTCGTTTCTGAATTGTTATTCAACGACATATATGAAATTTTGGAAGAAAACGAAGAATGGATGAAGATTCGTTGTATGTATGATTCATACGAAGGTTGGATTAGGAATTTACAACACAGCGAGCTTAACGATGAAGATTTTGAATCATATCTTAAGAAAGAAAAATATATAATCAACTCAGCTGTAGCGTCTTATAGAAATTTGATTCTCAGTTTTGGAAGTAAGGTCTTTGAGAAGACAGAAAACGCTATCGCTTTAAGAAAGGTTTTCGATCATAGGATTATGGTTGAATCGGCGATAAAACTACTTGACGTTCCATACAGATGGGGAGGAAAAAGCGCGATGGGCATCGACTGTTCGGCATTCGTTCAGTTGTGTGCAAAAGTCGCGGGATTTAAGTTACCACGAGACGCGTCACAGCAGGTAGAACGCGGCGAAACAATCTCTCAACTCGTTGAAGCACATGCCGGCGATTTAGCGTTTTTTAAAGATAATAAAGACAAAATAACTCATGTCGGAATTATGCTTTCCAACGACAAGATCATTCACGCTTCAGGTAAAGTTCGTATCGACGCCATAGACCAGATTGGAATCTTCAACAAAGACAGCAAACATCACACACATATACTCAGCTGCATAAAAAGAATCCGTTGACACATTAATAATTAATGAAACACATACTTTTAACTTTCATTTTTAAAATAAAAAATTTAAATTTGTAGCCAACAAACAAGAACACAAACATAAAAGATAACATTATGAATAACGCATTATTTCAATTTGCAAAACCTGCCAACGAAGCTGTAAAAGAATACAGACCAGGCAGTCCTGAGCGTTTAGCTTTAGAGAAAGAACTTGAAAGACAATCGAAAGAAATTATAGAGATACCTATTATTATTGGTGGCAAGGAAGTTCATACCGGCGACATGGGCGAGGTCGTGATGCCACACAATCACAAGCACGTTGTTGCGAAATATCATAAAGTAGGCGAGAAGGAAGTCAACATGGCTATTGAAGCCGCTTTAGAAGCAAAGAAAGAATGGGAGAATACACCTTGGGTTGAACGCGCCTCCATCTTGGCACGCGTCGGACAACTCATCGCAACAAAATATCGTGCAAGAGTCAACGCTTCTTGTATGTTGGGTCAGAGCAAGAACGCTTTCCAGGCAGAGATAGACTCAGCTTGCGAAGCCATCGACTTCTTCCGTTTCAACAACTATTACGCAAGCAACTTATACGCAGAACAACCATCGTCGTCACCTGACCAACTGAACAGAATAGAATATCGTCCTTTGGAAGGCTTCGTGATGGCTGTCACTCCGTTCAACTTCACATCTATCGCTTCCAACCTCAACATGACACCAGTCTTGATGGGTAACACAACTATCTGGAAGCCATCAACAACCGCATTACTGTCGAACTATCATCTCATGCAGATATTCATGGAAGCAGGTCTTCCGGCAGGTGTCATCAACTTCTTACCCGGCAAAGGCTCACTCATCGGCAACGTCGCTTTGAGCAATCCTAATCTCGCTGGTATCCATTTCACGGGTTCGACAGCCACATTCCAAGGATTATGGAAAGGCGTAGGCGCCAACATAAGCAACTACAAATCATATCCGAGATTAGTTGGTGAGACCGGCGGTAAGGATTTCATCTTCGCACATAACTCAGCCAATCCACGCGAGGTAGCAACAGCTATCGTACGCGGCGCCTTTGAATATCAAGGACAAAAATGTTCCGCAGCATCACGCGCCTATATACCTGCATCTTTATGGAATGAAGTAAAACAACACGTAGGCGAAATGCTCAGCACTATCAAGATGGGCGACGTCAACGACTTCAGCAACTTCATCAACGCCGTCATCGACGAAACTTCGTTCGACAACTGCAAAGGCTATATCGACAGAGCAAGGGTATCGTCGGAAGCAGAAGTCATCTTCGGTGGAAACTGCGACAAATCAGTGGGTTACTTTGTAGAACCTACAGTCATCATGACAACAAATCCAAGATACGAGTCGATGGAACAAGAAATTTTCGGACCTATCATAACCATCTTCGTATATGACGATAAAGATTATGTAGAGACATTAGAACTCTGCGACTGCACCTCACCTTACGCATTGACGGGAGCCATCTTCTCATACGATTTGAAAGCTCTTAAGATAGCCGACGAGAAACTAAGATATTCAGCAGGCAACTTCTATATCAACGACAAACCGACGGGCGCCGTCGTTGGATGTCAGCCTTTCGGTGGTTCACGCGCTTCAGGAACCAACGACAAAGCAGGCGGATTATGGAACCTCATCCGCTGGACAAACCCACGTTCTATCAAAGAGACTTTCGTCCCTGCAACAGAATACGGCTATCCATTTCTCGCAAAATAAATTTAAAGTCAATTGAATATCAAAGAGGCGTACAATTAAAGCACGCCTCTACATATTATTATAAAACCATCTACAATGAGAAGATATTTATTACTTGCTATCGCACTATTTCTATGCAAAATATCATTTTCACAAGAAGAAATCAACGTTTTGTTTCTTGGAAATAGTTACACCAGCGTCAACAACCTTCCTCAAATAATCAGCGAACTTACAATAGGAACCGAGAAAATTGTCAAATACGAAGCGATATGTCCGGGAGGATGTACTTTCTTCCAGCATGTCGCAAATCCTACGGTACAAGCCAAGATACGCGAAGGCAAATGGGATTTCGTTGTTTTACAAGAACAGAGTCAATTACCGTCGATAGATTATTATCGTCATAACTCTATGAGACCCAACTATCAGATTCTTCACGACACCATTATGCACTATAACCCTGATGCTAAAGTCGTCGGTTATATGACATGGGGACGCCAATATGGGGGACAGCAGTGCGTCAACTATGGCGAAGGATTATATTGTAGCGCCGATTTCGCCGATTTCAATCACATGCAAGACACCATGAGTGCGGCTTATTGCGAGAACGCATACGCCACCGATTCGTGGGTCGCACCAGTGGGTGACGCATGGAAAGAGGCATTCGCATTAGACTCCACCTTGATACTGCATAGCTTCGACGAGAGCCATCCTAATTATGAAGGTAGCTACTTGGCAGCTTGCGTGTTCTATTCTGTCTTCTTCAAAGAAAGTCCAATAAACGTCTATCACAACGAATCTATCAACGATGAAAAAGCTCTCTTCCTTCAGACAGTGGCAAACGACGTAGTGTTCAATAATCTTGAAAAATGGAATATCGAAATAGAAACCATCATCGACACCACCGATATCGATACTACTTTCATCGACACAACTAACATCGTGACTCCAGTAAAAGTGAAAAATTATGAGATTATCAGCAATCCTAACGACAATAGTTTAATAATTAAAAACAATGAAAAAAGCTCGATGACAATTAAAATTTTCGACATCAACGGTGCCATAATTTTTGAAAGAAGAAGTAAGGACGATGAAATTTTCAATCTTCCAAATTCAAAAGGAATCTTCATTATTCAACTTACAGACAACAGAAATCAAAATCATTTTATCGAGAAAATTATCAAGCAATAACATCGATTTGTTAAAAAAATACCATCTTTAGTTAAAAAAGTGTCATTTTTAGTTAAAAAAATCAATATTTTTCACCCCTAAAAATGGCACTTTTACGTATTTAAAGTACTAAAAACGCTGTTAAAAAGAGAGTTTTTCAAATTTCAGTCCCTATTTTTTTCTTTACGTAACATTTTCTTCCTTCTTCATGTAAATTTAAAACTCTTAACATTTTTTTATGTTCCTTTGCAGGAAAACTGATATAAAGAGATGGAAGAAAAAAGATTGTTTGACATTCTGAAATTGTATGTCAGGAACTATCCTGAACAAAAGATTGCTTTAGCAAAAAGCGAAAACGGAGTCTGGAGGCATTTCAGCATACAAGAATATGTTGAGATGACGAATTATTTAAGTTATGCTTTTATTGAATTAGGTATTGAAAAAAACGATAAGGTTGCTATAATATGTAGCAATCGTCCAGAATGGAATATGCTCGACATGGCTATCATGCAAGTTGGAGCCGTCAGCGTGCCTATCTACCCAACCATCAGCAAAGAAGACTATCGTTACATCTTAAACGACTGCAGTATAAAATTAATAGTCTTGGAAGGTCAAGGCGTATTGCAAAAGATTGAAAGCGTAAAAGACGAATGTCCTAATATAAGGTCTATTTACACAATTTCAACAAAAAGCAGCCACCCTACTTTCGAGCAGCTGCTTGAGATTGGCAAAAACCATATAAACCAGGAGGAACTACAAAGACGTGAAAATAGCATCAATGAAAAAGATTGCGCTACAATAATCTACACTTCTGGAACCACAGGTAATCCTAAAGGCGTGATGCTTTCACACTATAACATAATGAGTCAGATTCACAATCTGAAGCATATACCGTCTTCATGGTCGAAAAAGGCTTTCAGCTTCCTTCCAATCTGTCATGCCTACGAGAGAATGTTGGTTTTCCTATATCAATATCTCGGAATGTCAATCTATTATGCCGAGAGTCTCGCCACCATAGCTTCCGATTTAAAAGTAATTAAGCCAAGTATGATGAGTGCTGTTCCTCGTCTCTTGGAGAAGATTTATCTCAAAGTCAGACAGACGGGAGCAAACAACAAAGGTATCAAGAAAGCTATCTTCTTCTGGGCTTTAAACTTAGCCGAGAGATATAGAATCGATCCTTGTAACCGCACTTGGTTATACAACCAAAAACTTAAGATAGCAGACGTTTTAGTTTATAAGAAGATACGTCAGAATCTTGGAGCAGAGAAGTTCGACATCGTCGTTTCGGGCGCTGCTAGTCTTCAATCTAATATAGCTTCATTTTTCTCTGCCATAAAAATGCCTGTCTATGAAGGTTATGGAATGACAGAATGTTCGCCCGTTATCGCGGTCTCATGCAACGAGCCTCACGGTCGTGAAGTCGGGACAGTAGGATTTGCCTTAGGCGGCGTTGAAGTAAGACTGACAGAGGAACAAGAGATCATTTGCCGCGGACATAATGTGATGATGGGTTATTACAATCAACCTGAGCTTACGAAGGAAGTCATCGATGAAGATGGTTGGCTTCATACCGGCGACCTCGGCGAGATTAATGAATACGGACAAGTTAGAATCACTGGAAGATTGAAGAATCTGTTCAAGACTTCATTGGGAAAATATATCAATCCAGACGTGATTGAAAACAAATTCGCAGAATCAGGATTCATCGAGAACATCGTCGTCGTTGGAGAGAACCAGAAACACGCCGGCGCTATCATCATCCCCGATTTCGCTTTCTTAAAGCAATGGTGTCAGAAACATGAGATACCATTCAGCACTCCTCAGGAAATGATTGAGAACAAAGACGTCAAGAGACGTTATGCTGAAGAAATCAAGAAGATAAATCAAAACTTCGGCGACACAGAAAAGATTAAAAGCCATGTTCTGATAGCCGACGAATGGAGTGTCAACAACGGAATCTTGACTCCTACATTAAAAGTAAAGAGAAAAATTGTTAAAGAAAGATATAAAGACCTAATTGAAAAAATGTATAAAGATTAAAATTCTTTAACAAAAGTCATAGAGACTCTTCTGTTAAGAGCTCTTAGTTCATCATCAAAGTTATTAGGAAGCAAAGGCTGTGAAGATCCGCAGCCTTTTGTCTTTATTCGCTCCGACGATATACCTTTGTTAATTAATGCATGTTTTACACTTTCAGCTCTTCTCTCCGACAATCGCTGATTATATTCTTCCTCGCCCGTATCATCGGTATGCCCAGAGAGTTCTATCTTCATATCATGATGAGTCTTTAAGAATGTCGAGAGAATCTCCAAACCTTCGTCTGATTCAGGTTTAAGTTCAGAACTGTCAAACTCAAAGTAAATATTTTTTAAGGAGATACTTGTTCCCTTCTTCATAGCATCAGCATATAATTCCTCTATAGAAGGTATTTCTATCTCAACCACTTGAGGTTTAAACTTATCGTCCAATTCGAATTCATAAATATCGTAACCGCCAAAGCCATCTGTTCTATCAGCTGAGATGAATGCTTTTGCTGCGTCATTAGACACGACGAGATTTATTTCATCACCGGCGGTATTTATCGGATACCCAATATTCTCAGGATTCGTCCATTCGTTATCGTAATTTTTACGTGTGACAAACAAGTCGTAGCCTCCCATCCCCTGATGTCCGTCGGAAGAGAAGTACAGAGTCTTTCCATCATGATGTATGAAAGGAGCCATCTCGTTACCATCAGAATTGATATTGGAGTTCAGACGCATTGGCGAGTCCCAGCTGCCGTCGTCATTTCTTTTAGAGACAAAAATATCCGACATTCCTTTTTTAGAATCGCGTCTTACGAAATACAACTCTCTACCATCGCGACTGACGCATGGCTGCGACTCCCAGTTAGAAGTATTTATCGATTTGATATTTGTCGCCTCACTCCATCGTCCATCACGCAACTCGGAATAATAAATATCGCAACTTCCAAGACCTTCTTCCCTACCGCAAGCCGAGAAATAAATAACGTCGCCATCTGAGTTCAGGTTGGCAGCTCCAATATCGTCATACAAATCACCTTCTTCAAACAAAAAAACGGGTATGGTAAATATTGAATCTATCATTTCTGTCACAAAAATATTTTCCTTTAAATAAAAATCTTCTCTTCCCGAATTATATCGCTTTGTAAAAATCAATTTAGATTTATTAACATAATATTGATTAACATATTCGTCGTCTGAAGTATTGACGACATTTCCGATATTTCGGGGATTATATTCTACAGGATTTTCAAATAATGTATTTCTGAACGAAGCAAGTTGCAGATATTTTTCGGCATATTCTCTCGTCGATTCTTTCTGTTTTTCCAGAGAAAGGAACCAATTCAACAACTCTATGGAGTTATCATATTTAAAATCATCCATATAAAGTTTCGACAATGATATTGCCGCGCGAGGAAATGCCATCGAATCGGTCTTGAAAAGAAGTTCGTATGTTTCTATCGCTTCACTATTATTTTTCATCTCAAGCATCAGTTCCGCCTTAAGCAAGATTGCATCGATGAAAGAAGAGTCGCTGCCAATTGCGTCATTTACGTACGAAAGGCTCTTTTCATAATTTTTATTAAGAAAGTTATCTTTAGCTTTTCGAAAATATTTTACAGCTTTCTTTGAAGAGGAATTATAGTCTTGAGTGTAAGAGAGATTCGACGATGCAATTAGAAATATCGTCATCAAAAGAGGTTTCAATATTTTGGCAAGAGACCGATTCATATTCCTATTAACAAACAATGAAGACTTAAAAAAATAAAATCTTCATTGTTAAAATATTGTTATCTATTTGTTTCTTATCTATTTTTCTTTGCTGCCAGCAAGGTGTTATGGAGCAGAGACACTATTGTCATTGGACCTACGCCGCCTGGGACAGGAGTTATCTTTGAAACTTTCTTATAGACCTCTTTATAGTCGACGTCGCCAACTATGTGATAACCTTTTTCTGAATCGTCTTTGATACGGTGGATACCGACGTCTATAACGACAGCACCTTCTTTCACCATATCGGCTTTAATATGTTCAGGTTGACCCATTGCCACGATAAGGATGTCAGCTTGGCGTGTAAATTCACCCAAGTTTTCAGTCTTGCTATGGCACATTGTCACTGTTGCATCGATGCCTTTTCTCGAAAGCATAACACTGACTGGAGTTCCGACGATATTGGAGCGACCAACCACCACGATGTGTTTACCGGCGATTTCAACATTGCTGCGTTTGAGAAGCTCCATGATACCGTAAGGTGTTGCCGGGAGGAAGCAAGGCTCACCGAGTTGCATCAAGCCTATGTTGCTCAATGTAAAACCATCGACATCTTTATTGGAATTGATTGACTGGATGACTTTAGTTTCATTGATATGTTTTGGCATTGGAAGTTGTACGATAAATCCGTCTATCTCAGGATCGTTGTTGAGGAAGTTGATAGTATTGAGTACTTCTTCTTCAGAAGCCTTTTCGCTCAATCTATACACAGAAGAAATCATGCCGACGCAGTGACAAGCTTTTTCTTTAGATGCGACGTATGTGAGGCTTGCGCCGTCTTCTCCGACGAGAACAGCTGCGAGATGAGGAGCATCCTGACCGTGATCGATCATATCAGCTACTTTAGCAGCAATTTCTTTTTTTATTGTCTCGGCAATAAGTTTACCATCAATAATTTTGTTATCAGTCATAATATCAGGATTTTATTTTCTATTCTTCATTTGCGACATCATCTGCATCATTTTCTTTGCTCCGCCAGATGTCATCATCTTCATCATCTTTGAAGTCTCTTCAAATTGTTTTATGAGTCTATTGACTTCTACGATATTTGTACCGCTACCCATGGCTATTCTTCTACGACGGCTGCCGTTCAATATTTTAGGATTTTCGCGTTCGGCAGGTGTCATTGAGCCTATGATAGCTTCGATGCTCTTGAATGCATCTTCATCGATGTCTTCATCGCTTATCTTACTCATACCTGGTATCATCGCAGCGAGGTCTTTGAGGTTACCCATGCGTTTGATTTGTTGTATCTGTTTAAGGAAGTCGTTGAAGTTAAATTCGTTTCTTGCGAGTTTTCTCTTAAGCTTAGCAGCTTCTTCGGCGTCGAATTGTTCTTGGGCTCTTTCCACGAGGGTCACGATGTCACCCATGCCGAGGATACGGTCTGCCATACGTTTAGGATAGAAAATGTCTAATGCATCCATCTTCTCACCGAGACCAACGAATTTGATTGGCTTATCGACAACGCTACGAATTGTTAATGCTGCACCACCGCGAGTGTCACCATCTAACTTCGTAAGGACGACACCGTCAAAATCCAAACGGTCGTTGAATGCCTTAGCTGTGTTCACAGCGTCCTGACCCGTCATAGAGTCAACGACGAACAAGGTCTCATGCGGATTGACTTTTGCCTTGATAGCTGCAATCTCATCCATCATCTGCTCATCGACAGCAAGACGACCTGCAGTGTCTATGATAACGACATTCTTGTTATGGTCTTTTGCATATTGAATGGCGTTCTCTGCAATCTGTACCGGATTCTTGTTTTCTATCTCAGAATAGACTTCAACACCGACTTGTTCACCCAAGACCTTGAGCTGGTCGATAGCAGCAGGACGATAAACGTCACCAGCGACGAGCAATACGCTCTTACTTCTCTTACTCTTCAAGAAGTTGGCAAGCTTCGCTGAGAACGTAGTCTTACCTGAACCTTGAAGACCTGCAATCAAAACAATAGCCGGATTCGCCTTGATGTTTATCTCTGTATGTTCTCCTCCCATCAACTCGGCGAGTTCATCATGAACTATCTTAACCATGAGCTGACCCGGAGATACCGATGTCAATATCTTTTGTCCTAATGCTTTTTCCTTGATAGTGTTGGTTACGTCTTTGGCTATCTTATAACTAACGTCGGCATCCAAAAGAGCCTTACGAACTTCTTTCAAAGTCTCTGCTACGTTAATCTCTGTAATCTGTCCTTGACCTTTTAATATCTTGAACGATCGTTCAAGTTTCTCACTTAATCCTTCAAACATATTCTCTTATATTTTGAGCGCAAAGATAACTATTTTTTACTTAATCTACAATACTAAAAACTCAGAATCTCAAAATCTCAGAATCTTTTAAAAATCGAGTTTTGGAGTTATGGAGTTTTGAAGTTATGGAGTTTTGAAGTTATGAAGTTAGGAAGTTCTAAAATTTTAAAGTTTTAAAATCAGTAGGAATTAAACAAATCAAAATGATATTGCATATATGACTTGCCATCTTTTATTATGCTGTCGCTGATGTTTTCTGGAAGGTTGTTCTTGATGAAGTTACCTGTATTAGAATATACAAACTCTCCTTCGGGTGTCTTCCATCCTAATCCGTTATTTAACTCGAAGAAAGCGAATGGTCTGTAACACAATCCAAACATATCTTTACTCCAGAAGAATTCGTCGTGTTTCAATCCTAACTGAGCCAGAATCATTGCTGGCAAGTCTGTGTTACCACAAATCTTGTCGAAGGTTTTTCCTTTCAAGGAGTCTTGTAGCGGCTCGCCATAAATCAACATTGGAATCTTATGATGGTCGAACGACTCCATCCTGTGATTTTTATACGAAGCATGACTATGATCTGCCACGAAGATAAACAGAGTGCTGTCGTACCAATCTTGTTGTCGAGCTTTATCCATAAACATCTTTATAGCAATATCTGTATAATGTCCTGAATTGACATATTGTTTTTCAATCTTAGGCCATTCTATCTCTTCAAATATCTTCGGAAAGTCGTAAGGAGAATGTGTGCTTTGAGTGAAGAGCGTACTGAAGAAAGGCTGCGGATGTTGCGACACCTGCTCTGCGTACCAAGGCATCACGTCGGTATCGTGATAACCGAGTTTACCTTTATAAAAACCTTCGTTGATGTCTTTACCTTCCACAATTTCATCGAACTCGTTATAACGAAGATACGACAAGATGTTTCCGTAGTTCAGTTCTCCACCGAAATAAAAACTCGTGTAATAACCTATCGAGTCCATTTTTTTCACCAAGGAAGGAACGGCGTAATATTTATCAGGATGGTTGGTGATGGTAGTGACCGGCATTCCAGGCAAGCCGCCGAAAAGCGACGACATTGCATGTTGAGAGCGGTTGGCACTTGCATAGATATTGGTGAACAACAGACCATCTTTTTCCAGTTCGCGGAAGTTAGGTGTTATTCCGGGTTCGCCACCAAGCGACTCTATCAGGTCGGCAGACCAGCTTTCCAAGAGAACGACAATAATATTAGGTCGCTGCATTTTTAATATCGACAGTGTCGAGTCGCATGAAGTCTGATGCAGACCTTTCGCGCGCTTCTCTGCCGTTTCAAAATCCATGTAATTGAAGTGAGCGCGCGACTCAACTTTCTTGGAGTTCAATATATTCTCCACTAAATAATATGCCGGATTCACGCTCATCTCGTTAGCCAATTTATGACTGCTGTAATAAACCTTACTCGATGTTATCGGTATCTCGTTGAAGCCGCCACGCATACCAAGGAAAAGCAAACCGACAACCAAGACAAAACTTCCCGACATGACATAAACGTTAGGTTTTCTCTCTTCACTTCTCGACTCTGTCTCTTTAGGTTCAACGAACCTGGTATATAGCCAACAGAACAATACAGTGAAGACGCTCCAAAGAACTATCAATAACAAGGTCTGTTCCGTCTCTGCTGTATTTATCACTTCGGAAGGATTCTCCAAATACATCAAGGCTCTGTACGACAGCTTGGTTCGCCATTCTCCATAAATGCCGATGTCGCCGAAAGCTGCTAGATTATACACCGCCACCAACAAATAGAAAAACCATCTCAAAGGAGCGAAGAGCGTATCCTTATTGATGGCAAGAGTGACAAACATATAAATAGCAGGCAAAGCCAACATAAAACTTGCGGTGGCGACATCCAAAGGCAATGCCGACCAAAAGCCCTTCAATATTTCTTTAAAAGGAATCTCGCTTAGAGTGACGAGCGACCAATATTTAATAATAAAGATGACTCTCATCGTTGCGAAAAGCACCAACAAGAAAGCCAACATTTTCAATAAGGTAAGCCAAATCTTTTTCATAATAACAATCAAATATATTTATCATTTCTCCATAACTATACGCAATCCATAACAGACATCGCTCCACGAAGGTGTTCCACTGAAACGATCTGACACTCGACAATAGCCCTCGTTGTAACTGAACGAGCCACCTCTGACAACTTTATTATTACCGCTGTCGGGTCCCGTTGGATTCGTCTGGCTGTCACTCATATAACCACCATACCAATCAGAGCACCATTCAAAGACATTGCCACTCATATCGTAAACGCCGAGTTCATTGGGAATCTTCGTCTTGACATCATGCGACTTATAACTACTGTTGTCATTATACCACGCAACACTACCAACAGTATTGCTTCCTGAATAATTGTAATTATTGGAATGCTTACCGCCTCTCGCCGCGTACTCCCACTCCGCCTCGGTAGGAAGTCGAAATGTATTTCCGCTAAGATAGCTCAATATCTCCACAAACTCTTGAGCCATATTCCAACTAATGTTATCGACAGGTTTATTGTCACCCACATTATTACTAGGATTATCTCCCATCACGGCATACCATAATTTCTGCGTCACTTCGGTCTCTGCTATGTAATAAGTATCGAGCGTTACATTGTGAATAGGCGTTTCATCTAAGTTGGAACCAATACCAGAACCACCCATAGAGAAAGTTCCTCCTTCAACTTCCATCATCACGAATGGAACTCCATTGATTGTGATTGTCTGCGTTGGAATCTCAGTATCATCAGGAACGTCCGGGTCATCATTACCACCATTATCACTTCCGTCATTGTCATTGCCACCATTGTCATCGCCACCATTGTCATTGCCGTCATCATCACCTCCACCGGTTTCAACAGTATAGAAATCATGGATTTCAGTTTCAAAAGAACTTAATGGTGCTATAAATTTTATCTTGAAATAATATTTTGTATTGGGATTAAGTTCGGTCAATGTGATGCTAAAACTATTACCATCAACATTCATCTCCACATTCTCCGAAGACATCAAGTCTTTACTTCTGCCATAAATCAAGACGATGGCATCAGCCAGCATATCATATTCGTAAGTTCCTTCAATGACAGCTGTCGTCAATGTCGTAGCGACTTCTTCAAGATTAACATCAACGACTTCAGGCATATTGATTTCCTTACATGCCATAAAAACAATGAGCGACAATAATATCAGGCAAAGTCTTTTCATCTTTCTCATTTATAAATTAACACCTAATCCAAATTTAAATTCGAGATTATTTAAGTTGGTAGTCACAACAAGTTAAGATTGCTCATCAGGTTTATGTACCAATTGAGTTTTTTAGATTTAGCTGGTGAAGGTTGAAATCCGAACTCACCAAAAGTGAGGCCATACGATGAGATTCCAATATCGGAACACGCGTAATTGACACTGACGAAGAAATCACGTTTAGGCTTGATAATTGTCTTATCAATATCCGGTTCCGTCACATATACTATTTTCTCTTCAACCACCTTTTCCGGTTTAAAATCACTCACCACCACCATTTCATAGCCGCAGTAGTTACACAAATCTTCCGGAAGCCAATTCTCCGTCTTGCCATAATCGGGATGATGTATCTCCAAGAAGGTAGCTGTTGTTGATAGATATAAAAATATTTCAGAAGATTTAAACTGCACGTCGAAATAGGTAGCAAGGTTTCCTATAAAAGTCATCCGTCTTCTTTGCTCGGCAGTGATGTTCTCCGTCGAGATTTTTATCAGAGCCATCGGCACTTTGTTATCATCAATATGATCCATTTTATCCAACATCACAAAACCGTCTATCTTACGGAACGATCCCTCCTTTACACGAATCTGCGAGAAAGCCGCCGTCGCCGCAATTATGAAGATTATTAAAAGACAGAGTTTTTTCATTTTATAATGTAGGGACGTATCAATACGTCCGCTTTAAGTTTATTTATTATTTTCAGTTATTATAATCGTAAACTCATGAGACGCAGCAATTACATATTGTTTATTTTTATTGGTGTAATTGATACTTCTCTACAGTAATTGTTAATTGTATAATTTCTCGCGCCAAAAATTTTACTTCCGACTCTGACCATTGTAGCACCTTCTTCTATGGCGATTGGATAGTCGTCCGACATTCCCATTGATATTTCTTTGAAATAATCTTTGTCGTGGAAATAATTATCTTTCAGGAAGTCGAAGATATTTTTAAGAGATTTAAACTCGTTTCTTATCTGGTTGGTATTATCGGTGAATGTCGCCATTCCCATGACGCCGACGATGCGGATGTTTTTCATGTTATTAAACGAATCAGATTCCATCATCTGTTTTGCCTCTTCAAGGTCGAGTCCGAATTTTGTTTCTTCTTGAGCGATATGAAACTGAAGAAGGCAGTCGATGATGCGTTCTTTCTTCGCTGCTTCCTTATTGACAGCTTCGAGCAATGATGCGCTATCGATGGAATGAATCAGTGTGACGAAAGAAGCGATATATTTTATTTTGTTAGTCTGAAGGTGACCGATGAAATGCCATTGAATATCATCGGGAAGCGCCTGATGTTTATCGCGCATTTCTAAAGCCTTGTTTTCGCCAAACACGCGTTGACCTGCGTCGTAAGCCTCTTGGAGGTCGGCGACAGGTTTTGTTTTTGACACAGCAATAAGAGTAACGTTTGATGGCACAGTAGCCCCGACAATATTTAGATTTTCTGTTATCATTAGTTTTAAAATTTAAGAGACACAAAGATAAGAAAAAGACAACAGACAACAGACAACAGACAACAGATTTTTTTTGTAGGGACGTATCGCATACGTCCTACAGAGTCACCAAGTCTCCAAGTCTATGAGTCTATGAGACTATAGTTTTTTCAGATTTTGAAGTTCTGAGGTTCTAAAGTTCTGAAGTTCTAGAGTTCTTTTTTATTCTCTGCGAGAAGATAACCGCTGCAATCACCAGAACGTACACACTCCATAGAAGTATTGTCTTTGGATAGTTAATTTTATCGAGACGTTGTTTTATAATCTCATCGCTTTCATGACGTGTTATCGGGTTGAGGTATAAAGTCGTTCCGTCTTTGAATCGTAGCTCCGTCCTCACATAATTGTCTTCCGGCTGAATGACGTAAAAAGCTGATTTATTATTTTTCTGAACATCCAACACCTTGCCTTCTTGTCCGATGAATTTTATTTTCGAGAAAGGTTTTGACGCTGCAACAAAGAGCGTGTCGCCATGTAATTCAACTTCTTTGATATAAGGAAGGTCTTTCTTCAACCTATTAATTTTCTGTTCAAGTGTCTCGTCATATTTTATAGGAAAATCAACGCCGACGGCATTGCCGTTTTCCAAAGCCTGAAGAAGTTGTTCTGTCTCATTTTCTGGAGCGTTAATCATAGTGAAACGCGTCGCCACATCGGTGATGTCGGTCACGTCGTGCGAGTCGTCGTTGCCTATCAGATAGACGAGATGTCCGTTAGAAAGCGCCATATCCCAATGAGCAGTAGAGATTCTAAATCCATTCAAGACCTCCATCAGTTTATAGTTGCTCAGATATTTCATATCCTCGACGAGATAGCCTTTCTTCACGAAGGAAGGATGAGCCGGTATAGCGAGACGCGTCTGTTTCGCAAGACGATTCAATGTGTGTTGTTTCATGCTGAGATTCTGAAAGGCGAAATAATCCAAGGCGCGTACCTTCTCAGCTCCAATACACAGCTGATGAATCTTGAACATTCCGTAGCCATGTTCGTAAGCTGGTATATAACTCGGATTTGAAGAATCGTAAGCGTTGATTTTGTTATAGTCGGAGATTCCGACATGCTCAAATCCTAAAGACGAATAGACGCTGTCTAACATCTCGTTGGTGTTGAGTCTTCCGTTTGTCAATCCTCCGAACTGACGTGTGTGCGCATGAAAATTCGACTGAATCCAGTTGTCGGGATTCATGTCTTTATATGGATTATGGAGATAACTCCCTTGAAAAGGTTTCGGTTCATCGAATGAATAAGAAGGTCGGAAGAGACTGACGGCAGTGACTAATAGTATAAAACCTAAGAGTATAAATAATAAGGACTTAAAAAATATCTTTATAATTTTCACGCGATTGAAATACATTAATTAATATTGTTGCAAAGATAAAAAAAAGGAGACTCCGAATTTAACGAGTCTCCGTAATTTTTAATCTAAATTTATATTTTCTTGTTGAAGCAACTTCTTAAGATTTTCATATTTACTCAAATCTTCATTTTGATATTTTGCGTATGTCGTTGCATCGATGAGAACGACTTTGAAAGTCAAGTTAGCATCATAGAAGTCGCAAGGATTTTCATGTTGTTGAAGGTCGGAGTTTGTCCAGAAAATCGTCAATGCGTAATCGTAATAGATTGTCTCTAAAGTTGTCGAATATTGGTCGTTAGGATAAAGTGTTAGAGGAAGTTGATGCCAGCCGTAGAAGTTATCGTCTGGATTTTCCATATAGACTAAAACTGCACCGTAATCCACCATATCTAAGTCGATGGCGTCCCATTCCAAGTCGAGATACCAATTGAGCGCGTTTTCGTCCCAGAACCAGTCTGCCGCTTTTGTTTCTACTGTTGCCGATTGTACGTTGGCGTTGCCGTCGTGACCTGGAGGACCAGGTTCACCTTTAGGACCTTGACATGAAGTGATAGTGAATAATGACATCACCAATAATAAGCCGAAAGATTTTAAAATTTTCATAACGATTAAGTTTTAATTAATAAAAAAAGACAGCCCGATTTTGTTCAAATATTATGCCATCGAAAGAGAAATTTTGGAATAAATAAGAAGAGAAAAAATTGTTGAAAACTTCTACAAATACATCGTGATTTTTCACAATAAAAATTGTACCTTTGTAGTTTAAAAAGAAAATCAACATTGATATGGGAAAGATAATAGCGATAGCCAATCAGAAAGGCGGAGTTGGCAAGACAACCACAGCGATAAACTTGGCGGCAAGTCTTGCTGTCCTTGAACATAAGACACTTTTGTTAGATGCAGACCCGCAGGCAAACTCAACCTCGGGCGTAGGTTTCGACCCTAAAGAAATTGACGGCAGCATCTATGAATGTATCATCGACGGTGTCAATCCTAAAGACATCATCAAGGAAACTGAGACTCCCAACCTGTATCTCCTTCCGGCTCACATCGACTTGGTCGGCGCAGAGATTGAGATGATAAACCTGCCTCAGAGAGAGAGAATGATGAGCGACACCTTGTCTTCCATCAAAGATGAATACGACTACATCATCATCGACTGCTCGCCATCTTTAGGTCTTATCACCGTCAACTCGCTCACAGCCTCCGACTCTGTCATCATCCCGGTTCAATGTCAATACTTCGCTCTTGAAGGTCTCGGCAAACTGCTCAACACAATCAAGATAGTGCAAAGCCGTTTCAACCCACAACTTGACATCGAAGGTATCTTACTTACCATGTTCGACTCGAGAACGAGAATATCGAAACAAGTCGTCAGCGAAGTCAAGACACACTTCCAAAGTATGGTGTTCGACACCATCATCAACGTCAACACCCGACTCAGCGAGGCTCCGAGTTTCGGAGTCCCGGCAATCATGCACGACGCAACAAGTATTGGAGCTATCAATTATCTTAACTTAGCAAGAGAAATATTAAAGAACAACGAAAATGTCACTACAGAATAAGAAAAGAGGATTAGGACGCGGACTCGATGCCATCTTACAAAGTCCGGAGACAGACATCACATCGACAGATATATCAGGCAACTACGTGGCTGGCGCAGTAGCAGAACTGAACATCGACTTCATTGAAGCCAACCCGTTCCAGCCAAGAACCGACTTCGACGACAACGCTCTCAATGAGTTAGCAGAGTCGATAAAAGTACAGGGCGTCATTCAGCCTGTCACAGTGAGAAAGATGGGACGCGACAAATATCAGCTCATCTCCGGCGAACGTCGTCTGCGTGCATCGAAACTCGCAGGTCTCAAGACGATACCGGTTTATATTCGCGTCGCCAACGACGAACAGATGTTAGAGATGGCTCTCATAGAAAACACTCACCGCGAAGGTCTTAACGCGATAGAAGTAGCTCTCTCCTACCAACGTCTCATAGAAGAATGTAACATCACACAGGAAGAACTCAGCGAGAAAGTAGGAAAAGACAGATCGACAGTGACTAACTTCCTACGTCTCCTCAAATTACCTCCGGAAGTACAAGTGGCTCTCCGCGACGGTTATATCTCCATGAGTCAGGCTCGCGCCATCATCAACATCGAAGATAAGACTAAACAACTTATAATCCTAAAAGAGATAATAGACAAAGACTTAAGCGTAAGACAGGTGGAAGAACTCGTCCGCTCGCTTAACACAAAAAACAATAAGGTTAAGAAACAAAAAAACGTCCTTCCGGAAGCTTTCATCCTTAAGACAGAAGCTCTTGCAAAATCTCTTAACACTAAGGTAAAAGTTGACCGTAACAGCAAAGGTAAAGGCTCTTTGACAATCAGCTTTAAAAACGATGAAGAATTTGAGAGACTTATTTCATTAATCAATAAAGATTGATTTCCAAGATGCAGAAACGTTTTCTGATATTATTGTTGATATCGTTCGTCGCGATGTTTAACTTGAAAGCTCAAGAAGAAAGCGTCGTGGTGAAGAAACATAATCCCAAAAGAGCGACATTATACTCAGCTATCTTGCCGGGATTAGGTCAGGCATACAACAAGAAATATTGGAAGATACCTATCGTATATGCAGGCATAGGAACGATATATTACATCGCCGACATGAACGGTGACTACTACAGAGAATTTCGCGATGCTTACGACTATCAATCGGGAATCAACACTGATGTCAGCGAAGAAGCAATAGAATACGCAAGCAAATATTCGGCAAACAATCTCATCACGTTGAGAGACAGCTACCGACGCGACATGGAACTAAGCTGGATTATCATGGTTTTGTGGTATGGAATCAACATCATAGATGCCTCCGTAGATGCTCACTTCTTCGAATACGACATCGGAGACGACCTCACACTGAAAGTGGAACCTGTCATACAGACAAACTTCGGCGAGACAGCATATAATCACAACATTAACACAGGACTATCATTAAAACTAAAATTTTAAAACCATGAAAATAATATTGTTAGGATACGGAAAGATGGGTCATGAAGTAGAACAGATGGCTCTTCAACGCGGACATGAGATAGTCGCGAAGATTGACAATAATGAAGATTGGGAGAAATTTAAAGTCACCAAGTCACCAAGTCACCAAGTCACCGAGAACTTCTCAAATTCAGAAGCGGTTGCGATAGAGTTTAGCACGCCAGCGACAGCTTTGGAGAATATCAACCGCTGCTTCGACTTAAACATTCCCGTAGTGTGCGGAACGACAGCATGGTATCAGCATCTTAACGAAGTGAGAGAAAGATGCTTAAAAGAAAATCAGGCTTTATTCTATGCTCCTAACTTCAGCATCGGCATGAACATAATGTTTATGCTCAACCGTCAACTCGCCAAGTTCTCAGAAAAATACGATTATAAACTGTATCTCACAGAGACACATCATATTCATAAATTGGACAGGCCAAGCGGCACAGCAGTAAAACTCGCAGAAGACATCATCGAGTGTAATAATCATTACAATTCATGGAGATGCGATGAAGAATGCATAATTCATAATGCACAATGCATAATTGAGGACGATGTACTTCCTATTGAGTCGATACGCGCGGGTGATGTGTTCGGCATTCATGAGGTGAACGCGACATCCGACTGCGACGTGATAAATCTCAGTCATGAGGCATTCAGTCGTAAAGGCTTCGCCAAAGGCGCTGTGATAGCAGCCGAATTTCTCGCAGATAAAAAAGGAATATTTACAATGAACGATTTGTTAAACAATTAAAAAATAAACAACATGTTAGCATTCATATTATTAGTACCGGCATTATTCACAATACCAATCGCTTTCTGCTGGAAACTCTTCGAGAAAGCAGGCTATAAAGGGTTCTATTCTGTAATACCATATTACAACATATACATCTTGTCGAAGATAACAAACGATACCAAGTGGTGGTGGTACCTCTTCTTGATAATACCTTACATCAACTTCTTCACCTTGATGCTTATGTTCATCGACTTAGCAAAGGCATTCGGAAGATTTAAAGTATGGGGAGTGGTATGTGCCGCCGTTGTGCCATTCATCTTCTTCCCTATCGTCAGCATGCAGGGTTCAAAATACAGCGACCCAAGAGTGACGGAATATCCTAAGAAAGGCACTGTTCGCGAATGGGTTGATTCTATCGTTTGGGCTGTAGTCGCCGCATTGATAATAAGGACTTTTATGTTTGAGATGTACACCATTCCATCATCGAGTATGGAGAAATCATTGCTCATCGGCGACTATCTCATCGTGAGCAAAATGGGTTACGGACCTCGTATTCCTAACACACCTCTCGCCTTCCCATTCGTACATCATACATTACCAGGAACTAAGACAACGAAATCTTATATTGAGAAACCTCAGCTTCCATATAAGAGACTTCCGGGCACCACAGAGATAAAACGCAACGACCCGATAGTGTTCAACTTCCCAGCTGGCGACACCGTGAGCGAAGTCTATCAAAGCAATGTTACTTATTATCAACTCTGTCGTTATTTCGGTAAGGATAAGGTAATGAGCGACAAGAGACAATTCGGCGACATCATCACTCGTCCTGTCGATAAAAGAGAGAATTATGTAAAACGTCTCATCGCTATGCCAGGTGACACCTTACAAATCATCGACGGCGTGGTTTATATCAATGGAGAGATCGGCGAACAACCGGAAGAGATGCAACATAACTACAAAGTCAAAATAACAGGCAGCGGAATAAATCCTAAGATATTAGAGAAATATAATATCACCGAAGGTTACAGAACCGCACTTCATGACGAGTTGATTTTCAACATGACAGGTGCCATAGCAGAAGAGTTTAGAAAACTTCCTTTCGTGGTATCTGTAGAGAGAATGATAGCAGCTCCTGGAACAGAAGTATCAGAAGACATCTTCCCTAACGACACCACATATTTCAAATGGAATGCCGACAACTTCGGTCCTATCGTGATACCTCAAGAAGGAGCTACAGTGAAGATTAACAAGGAAAACATAGCTCTTTACGACAGAGTGATAAGAGCCTACGAACACAACGACATGAAAATCGTTGGAGATAAAATCTTCATTAATGGAAAAGAGACCGACGAATATACCTTCGAGATGGATTATTATTGGATGATGGGCGACAACCGTCACAACTCGCAAGACTCACGTTTCTGGGGTTATGTGCCAATAGACCATATCGTCGGAAAACCTATATTCGTATGGTTGTCGATAGATAAAAACACTGGAAAGATTCGTTTAAACAAGACATTCAGATTCGTAGATTAAGATTATGGAGAATAAAAAAAATAAGCCTAAAAGTGGAAGCAAGAAAAACAAGCCCAAAAAAGCTGCGACAGGAACCCGCAAGAAAGAAAGAGACCCTCGTGTGAGAGTCGCATTCGGAGTGTTTTTCATGCTCTTGAGTTTATATATCTTATTATCAACAATATCATATATTATCAATTACAATCTCACAGGTAATTTCGGCGACATTATCGGAAAATACCTCAGTGAATATTCTTTCGGAATAGGTTCAATATACCTGATTCTATTATTGGCACTCGCAGGATCACTCCTCGCCTTCAAAGGACCTAAAATCAAAATCATAACAATATGTAAATATTGCTTGGTATTCCTCGTTTGGCTACCACTTTTCTTGGCGACAATACTTCCTCAAAATGAAATATGCGAAGTGTTTTACGGATTAGTAGGAATTGAGATTTATCAACTTATTGAACAATATGTCAGCGAAGTAGGAATATATATCTTATTGTTCTTCACCGCATTCTTATATGTCATCTTCACCTTCGACATCAAAATGCCAACTATCAACTTCAAGAGAAAAGAGAAGGCTCCAAAAGATGAAGATGAAGACGAGACAGATGAAGAAATAGAAGAGGAAACCGAAGACGAAACTGAAGATAAAATAGAAGACATTCCTACTCCAGAAGTTAAGAAGCCAGCCGTCAATACTTATATAGGTGATGATATTAAAGAAGATGAAGTAGTGGAAGAAGATGAAGATGATGAGGAAGATTATGAAGATGTTGAAATAACTGTTAAACATATTGAAAGAAAGCCAGAACAGATATCAGCAGCAACTGAGATAGAGCTTGAGACTGAAACTGAAGATGATAGTTTTGAAGACGCGCCACAACCCCAAACGCTGCCTTCAAATGAAACAAAGACCAATACCGACGACGTCAATGCCGACGACATCGACATGGAAGTGACAGCACCAACAGAAGAGAAACAAGCTATCGAGATCGGCGAACACTTTGGCTTAGACACCGAATTCGACCCAAAATTAGAGTTGTCGAACTTCAGATTCCCTCCTCTTGATTTGTTAAAAGACTACGGCGATGGAACAAGTAACGTCAACAAGGAAGAACTCGAAGAGAACAAGAAACGCATCGTCGATACTCTTGCAAATTACAATATCGCCATCGATAAGATTAAGGCGACCATCGGACCTACCGTCACCTTGTATGAAATCATTCCGGCGGCAGGCGTAAGAATCTCCAAGATCAAAGGTCTTCAAGACGACATCGCGCTTTGTCTCTCAGCGATAGGCATCCGTATCATCGCGCCTATCCCAGGAAAAGGAACAGTAGGTATCGAAGTCCCGAACCAGAAGCCACAGACTGTCTCCATGAAGAGCGTTTTAAGTTCGGAGCGTTTCCAGAAATGCGGTTACGAACTTCCTATCGGTATCGGCAAGACCATCTCCAACGAGAGCTACGTCGCCGACCTTGCTAAAATGCCTCACATCCTGATGGCTGGTGCTACCGGTCAAGGTAAGTCGGTTGGTATCAACGCCATCATAGCTTCCTTATTGTATAGCAAACATCCGGCAGAACTTAAGTTCGTCCTCGTTGACCCTAAGAAAGTAGAGCTGAGTCTTTACAAGAAGATAGAACGTCACTACTTGGCAAAACTCCCTGATGCTGACGAAGCCATCATCACCGACGTAAGAAAAGTGGTCAGAACTCTCAACTCTTTATGTATCGAGATGGACAACCGTTACGAGCTCTTGAAAGACGCACAGGTACGTAACTTCAAGGAATACAATGCCAAGTTTATTGCAAGAAGATTAAATCCTTACGACGGACATCGTTTCCTTCCTTATATAGTTCTCGTCGTTGACGAGTTCGCCGACCTAATCATGACGGCAGGCAAGGAAGTAGAAGGTCCAATAGCGCGTCTCGCTCAATTGGCTCGTGCTATCGGCATCCACCTTATCATCGCGACACAACGTCCTTCGGTAAATATCATCACAGGTACCATCAAGGCTAACTTCCCAGCACGTATCGCATTCCGCGTCATCTCACGCGTTGACTCTGGAACCATCTTAGATACCAACGGCGCTGACCAGCTCATCGGTCGCGGTGATATGCTGTTCTCCACAGGCAACGACTTGGTACGTCTGCAATGTGCCTTCATCGACACCCCTGAGGTGGAAGAGATTACAGACTTCATCGGCTCGCAGAGAGCATATCCGGAAGCATATAACCTTCCAGACTGCCCTGACGAAAAAGACGAAGGCGGTGCGAAAGAGACACTCAACCCTGACGAGAGAGACCCTCTCTTTGAAGAGGCTGCTTATATCATCGTTCAGACCCAACAAGGCTCGACCTCGATGTTGCAGCGTAAGTTAAAGTTAGGTTATAACAGAGCCGGAAGAATAATCGACCAACTCGAGAAAGCCGGCATCGTAGGACCTTTCGCAGGAAGTAAACAACGTGAAGTGAGAGTCGCTAACGAAATGGCATTAGAACAATTCCTTAAGGATCTTTATGAGAATTGACAATTTACAATTATGGTAGAGACGTATCAATTACACCAATAGAAATAAACAATTAGTAATTGCTGCGTCTCATCAATTAACAATTAACAATTATTAGAATGTAAGGACATATTGAATGTATCCAGCAAATACATATCAACTAACATATAAATAAACTCTATGAAAAAATACATAATATTAATAATAAGTGTAATACTCGGATTGAGAGTCTCGGCTCAGAGTGCTGAAGACTTTCTTAACAAGGTGATAGAGAAAACAAAATCGTACGACGACATTAGCATCATCTTTAACTATCAGATGATAAACACAGGCGCCGGTATGTATGAAAACTTTAACGGATACGCTTCTATGAAAGGTAACGCATACATCCTCAACATCGGAGGTCAAGAGTTGATTAGCAACGGCGAGATTCTCTGGACTCATCTCATCGATGACGAGGAAGTGATGATTAGCGAAGTGACAGAAGACAACAACAACTCCCCTATCGCCATCGTCGATTCTTTCACCAAAAATATCACAGCTGAGTTTATCACAAACGATGATACGAACATCACTACAATTGAAATCAAGGAAAATGAAGGCAACACCTTCGA
This sequence comes from Bacteroidales bacterium, assembly GCA_017461665.1. Classification (GTDB taxonomy): domain Bacteria; phylum Bacteroidota; class Bacteroidia; order Bacteroidales; family F082; genus Limimorpha. Next base: position 74,174 of record JAFTXI010000013.1, read on the forward strand.
CAGAGTTCATATCAGCGTAGATAAAGACATGAATATAAAAAAAGTCTATGTGGCAACACCCGACGGAAACGAATTTATCTATGAGATAACAGATTATAAAACAAATCAAAACCTTCCCGATAGTATGTTCATCTTTAACAAAACATTACATCCTAACGTGGAAGTTATTGATATGAGATGATTTATTTAATTAGGAATTAGGAATGATGTAGAGATGTATCAATTACACCGAAAAAAATTAACAATATGTAATTGCTGCGTCTTATCAATTTACAATTAACAATTATAAACTATTATGGAATTAATTATTGAGATAGTGGCTGTTGTGACGGGTTTGCTCAGCGTGTGGTTTTCGAAGAAAATCAATATCTTGGTTTTCCCTGTCGGAATGATAAGTCTTGCTTTGTATGTAGGCATTTTCATCCATAACGGATTATATGCCAATGCTGTCATCAATTTTTTATATTTCATAATCAGCATTTATGGATGGTGGAACTGGAAACGGACAACAGATAATAAACAACAAACAACGTCTAACTCAGAATTAAAAGTTAATTTTTTAAACAAGAAAGAATTATTTATAACCATATCGATATTCTGTGCATTAATATTCTTAATAAACTTATTTACACCAAAAGAATTATCTATCAGATTCGATTATATCACAAGTGCTGCCGGGCTGATAGCGATGGTACTAACTTCATTGAAAAAAGTTGAGAATTGGATGTTCTATCTTCTCGCTGATATAATATTGATTCCGCTGTGTATTTACAACGGTTTATATCTCACGAGTTTACAATATGTAGCATACACCATTTTAGCCGTGATGGGTTTAATCAACTGGAGCAAGGAGGCGAAGAGAAATGTTTAAGATTGCCATCATAGGACCCGAATCGACGGGGAAATCGACGCTCGCCCAAGCCCTTGCTAAGTATTTCAAGATAGATTATATCCCTGAATATTCAAGGTCTTATCTGGAAAACTTCGAGGGTCGCTACACCGAGGAAGACGTCGTCGAGATTGCCAAAGGACAACATCATCTTATAACGGAGGAAGAGACTAAGAAAAATCCGGAGATACTTATCGCCGACACCGAGATTATCGTATGTAAAATCTGGGTGGAATATGTCTTCAAACATTCCAACGAGACGATAGACAATCTCTTAGAAGAACAAGACTTCGACCTTTATCTCCTCTGCGACATCGACTTACCTTGGGTCTATGACCCGTTGAGAGAAAATCCTAACTTAGACGAGAGAAGAGAACTCTTCGATATTTATAGAAACATCTTGACACAGAAAGATTTTCCTTTTGAAATAGTGAGTGGCAATGACGCGGAAAGAATCGAAAACGCGATTGACATCATAAAAAAACACATCTATGAATAAGGACAGAAAACATATCGTTTTTTTGGCTCGATGGTATCCGCATCGCTACGACCCCATGTTCGGTCTCTTCGTGCAGCGTCATGCCGAAGCAGCAGCGATATATAATGATGTTACTGTGATTTATTGTCAACAGGCAACAGACAACGAACAACAGACTTCGTCCACAGAAAACCAATCAACCGTAGGGACGTATCGCATACGTCCATTTGAAATCGTAAGAACATCAGAAAACAATGTCGATACAATTCGTATCTATTATAAAAAACCAAAAAACAAAATATTATCTTTATTGCGTTTCTATCGCGCCAACATGATTGGATTGAGATTATGCAAGTCTCTCGTAGAGACACAAGGACGTGTGTCTAAAAAAATAGATATGATTCACGTCCACATCTTGACGAGATTAGGCGTCATCGCATGGATACAAAAGATTCTTCACGGAACACCTTATATAATTACTGAACATTGGTCGAGGTATCTTCCAGGAAATGACTTCGGCGGCTTCTTCAGGAAGCTATTTACAAAAATCGTCGTGCGTAATGCGAAGACCGTCACTGTCGTGACAGAGAATCTCGGCAATGCGATGAAAGCTCACGGATTGAGAAACGACAATTACGTCGTTCTCCCAAATGTCGTGAATCTCGATATGTTTCATATCAATCGTAGTGACGTATCGCATACATCCACCAAAATAATTCACATCAGTTGTTTTGAAGACAAGTCGAAAAACATCAGCGGACTGTTGGAGTCGTTGAAGATTGTTGAAGAGAGAGGTATCGACTTTCAATGCACCTTGATTGGCGATGGGATGGACTTCGACATGATGATGATGAAGGCTGAAGAACTACATTTAATTAATAAGGTATGTTTCACCGGATTGTTGGAAGGACAGAAATTAGCCGACGAACTCGCATCGGGAGATTTTTTGGTATTATCGAGCAACTATGAAAATATGCCTGTCGTGATACTTGAAGCCTTGGCATCCGGCTTGCCGGTAGTAAGCACCAATGTCGGCGGTATCAAAGAAATGATTGACGAGACGAAAGGCATCTTAGTTGAACCACGAAACAAAGAAGCCTTGGCAGAAGCCATCATAAAGATGATTGAAACACATAAAAATTATGATGCAAATTATTTGAGAAACAGCGTCATTGCAAAATACGGTTACGAGAGCGTCGGAAGGTTCTTAGATTCAATTTACAATCTACAATGAACAATTTACAATTGTTGAAAATTGAAAGTTAAATCTCTCGGACGTGTGACTTTTTTTTTAAAATTCATCATCAACAATATATATATAAATCGTTAAACTCGTGTTAACATTTAAAATTAATAAATCATGAAGAAACTCTTACTCATTATATGCATTATGTTTTCTATAACATTGAATGCACAAAGCGAATTTTATTTCGGTCCAAAAATTGGTTATAAATCAACCGATTACTATTTAAATAGACTTAATATGCACTATCATAACAAAGGCAACTTAACACTTGGTGCTTACGGAAGAATTTTGTTTAACAACAATATCAACATACAATCGGAGTTGATGTATAACTACTCAACAATTACGCGAATGGGATGTGTCCAACCAGGTACTATTCTCAAAGTTAGAAATCATTCTTTTGCATTGCCGATATATTTTGGTTATCAGTTTATCAATCGCGACAATTTTAACATGAGAGCCAATATGGGTCCTGTCGTCAATTTCAATTTTGACAAATGCGTTGAATACATGGGAAGGGAACCCGATCATAGTTCCAATGTTGAAGTAAGTGCTATGCAAGTATGGAATTACAATTTTGCTAATCTTGGTGCTGCTTTCAACATCGGTGCTGATATATATAGATTTACAGTTGACCTCAGCTATAGTTTAGGACTTACTAATGTGTTTCCTAATGGAGTTTTATTAGACAATTTGCATCATTCTACTAATAAATTAAACACCTTCACTTTCACTGTTGGATATAGATTTGGGAAGTAAACAATTGATAAATATTTAAAGAAAACGCTGCTGTTATCGAACGGCAGCGTTTTTAATTTAATCATTTATCTCTATCTTTAACGCCCTAAATATGTTAAACACCAAATAACAAATACTTAATACAAAAGTCCAATAGAACAAATATCTGTAATCGGATTGGATTGTGAACGTCAATATTATTAACAGCAAAGAATAAAATATATTCGGTACGATGAATATATTTCTTAACGTGCTTTTATTAACATTTTGATATTCTGTCACAAAAAATTTTGGTAATTGTGAAAAATCGTCCTTCGATTTAATCTTTTTGTATCTTAACAATATCAATGTAGTTACACTTTCTATAACAAGATATGACACTCCTGCAATGGCAAGCTCTTTAATATCTTTTCCGATGTCTATTGATGGAATAGAAAACATAAGCCATCCCAATAAGGCTACTACAAGTAAAATCAATAAAACGTTGATAGGAGTAAATTTGATTTGGAGTTTTGATGAAATTAATTCTGACATAATTTTATAATTTTAAATTTTCGAGTTCGTCCCGAAACCGGCAGATCGTTCATCGACTTACGCTGCAAAATTATGTAGAATCAGTTATTTCGCATTATGTTACATTATGTTGCCGTTATGTTTCTGCAAAAAAGACTTCATATCTTCATTCACATTATTCATCATTGTTTTTTCAGACACTCTTTTCTTACGACTTACGCAACCTTGATACGACAATCCTAAGAGCGCTGCCTTATGAATCTCTGAAACACATAGAAGCGAAAGCATGCAATATTCTATTTCTCCTTTGTTCAATTCGGGGAAAGTCTTTCTGAATTTATTTGTAAAATCATTAAAACAAAGGTTTATTTCCTTTTCCAAACTCATCATCTCATTTTCCTTGAGGCGAATCATGCTGGCACTTACATTAGCAGCGCTTAAATCAGATTCGCTTTCGCATTTGTCTTTGATAGAAACAAAAATTTCTGACGAAGTGAATTTGTTCCATCTTTCAGAGAAATCTTCTTTGTTGGCTGTTTTTCTCTTTTTCTTAAGGAAGATTATAATGAAAGTATTTATTATTATAATCAATGAAATAATAAGAGAAATTGAGTTTCTGCTATCCTTTTCACTTTCGATATCCTGACTTTCTTTCTCATATTCATACAAAAGATTCTCTGCTGTTGAAGCCCTTCTTTTATATTCTGAGAAAATATCATTTAAAGAATCGTGTTTTAAATCATGATAAACCGACGACATTGTATCGCCACTGATAAGATAAAGATTCGAAAGTTGACTATGAGCCGACATCTGTTTTTTTATATCATCGGAATTAAGTGCAATTATAGAATGTTTTATCGCCTTATCAATATCACCGTCGATATAATACAACATTGAGAGATAATTATTCAGGGAATAATTCATGGCGATTTTGTTGTCGGGCAACATACTTATTCCCTTGATTCTGTTAGATGACAAACCTTCTAACTTTTCTTTTTGATGAAGAGCTGTTGTCAACGCCATGTATAATGCAGAAATCAGAGGTTCTTCTTTCTGAGCGAAATTCATGCTTTTCTGCATATAATATTGCAAGGTATCCGGATTTTCGTTTTCCGAAAGATAATAACAGATATTTCCAATCTTACGATAGTCATGAACTATATTGTTTGAATCTAAAGAATTAAGACAATAATCCAACGACTTAAAATATAATTCTTTAGACAGGTTATAATTCTCACAATCGTAGAAAACATCGGCTATGTTTTTATAGACATCACCTTTTATATAATAGTTATCTTCTATCTTATCGGAAAACTTCAACGCTTTGATATAACACTTTATCGCATCATCAAAATGACATCTTGTGTAATGACAATATCCTAAGATGTTATAAGATTCAGATAAAAGATAATAATTATTAACATTTGCTTTACAGTCGCTAACTGAATCTATAAAATCGTTAACAGAAATTATCAAACTATCATTAGCTACTTCATTGTCTGAGAAATAAACGTCAAAATCCTTAAATAACGAAGTGTTACTTAAGGATTTTTCAACTTTATTATTACAAGAAATCAGAGTAAGAAAGATTAGAAAGAACAACAAACATCTCATAACATCTACCCTTCCTTTTAATCTTTCATATTTCATCTTTTATTTTTAATCATCAGACGCAGCAATTACATATTGTTTATTATTATAGGTGTAATTGATACGTCTCTACAAGTTTTTATTCAAGGTTTTCGATTATCATCTTAACAAATTCGGTGTTTGCAAGATGTCCAGGTTTGAAAGCCTTCACATGACCGAGTATTGGTTTTCCGAGCAACGCCATATCACCAATCAAATCTAAGAGTTTATGGCGAGCCGGTTCGTTTTCAAAATGTAAAGTAGTGTTATTCAAGATACCACCTTGATGAATGCCAACCGATTCCATATTGAAAAGTTTTGCCACGCGTTGAAGTTCGCCAGCAGGAACGACATCTTCCACGAAGACGATAGCTGTAGAGAGGTCGCCGCCTTTGATAAGATTATGCTTCAACAACATCTCTAACTCTTGGAAAAATACGAAGGTACGACAAGGCGCTATCTCCCTTTCAAAGTCAGCCATACTTCTGAGAGTCGCGGTTTGAGGTTTGAGAACCTGCGAATTATAATCGACGCTTACTTCCATTTTGAAGTCGTCGGCAGGTTTAATGCTAATCTCGCAACCTATTTTAGGATGAAAATAAGTCACTGCTTTTTTGATACGAAGATATTCGCGTTCGGCATCTTGTTCAACTATTCCGGCAGATTTAAGAGCCTCGAGCATATAACGAGCGCTGCCGTCTTGGATTGGAGGTTCCTCGCAGTTGATGTCAATCAATACGTTATCGACGCCTGCACCTCTGAGAGAAGCGAGAATATGTTCTACTGTATAAACTCTTACGCCGTTTTGAGCTATTGTAGTTCCTCGTGAAGTATCAACCACGTTTTCCACTCTTGCCTCTACAATAGGTTTTCCTTCTACGTCTATTCTTCTGAATTTAATTCCGTGATTTATTTCGGCAGGATGGAATGTCAAAGTTCCTCTCTGACCCGTATGTAATCCTGTGCCATTTAAGCTAACAGATTGTTTTATTGTTTTTTGTCTTTCAATCATTTCTCTATTTCTTTTAATTTCTTCTCAAGTTCCTCGATACGTTTCACCAACTTATCCATATTTTTGATATGTACCGAAGATCTCAGATAGTCTTTAATATTAAAGGCAGGAGAACCCATCAGTTCTTCGCCGTTTTTCTTCACGTTACCCAATATTCCGGATTGAGCGCCTATCTTTGTTCCGTCGGCTATATGTATATGACCAACGAAGCCAACCTGACCTGCTATCACGCAGTTGGAACCTATTTTCGTTGAACCGCTTACGCCTGTCTGAGCAGCGATGGCAGTGTTCTTTCCGAGTTCTACGTTATGAGCTATTTGAATAAGGTTATCCAATTTCACTCCATCATTGATTCTCGTCGATCCCATCGTAGCACAGTCAATACAGGTGTTAGCGCCAATCTCAACGTTATTACCGAGTACCACATTACCTATCTGAGGTATTTTCTTATATGAGCCGTCCTCTTGAGGAGCGAAGCCGAATCCGTCAGCGCCTATCACGCAACCTGAATGTAAGATACACGATTTTCCCACCACGCTCTGTGCATAAAGTTTCGCGCCGGCATAGATGACAGTGTCGTCGCCGATGACGACATCATCGCCAATATAAACCTGAGGATAAATCTTGACTCTGTTACCTATCTTTGCTCTTTCGCCGATGAAAGCGAACTCACCAATATATACGTCTTCGCCGTAAGTAGCGTCTTTCGAGATGAACGACAATGAAGAGACGCCGCTCTTTGCCTGCATAAACTGTTGGTAGAGACCGAGCAGCTGAGCGAAGGCAGCGTATGCGTCAGGCACTCTGATGAGAGTTGCGCTCACTTTGTCTTGAAGTTCAAAGTCGTTGTTGATTAAAACTATCGATGATTGAGTGGTATATAAATATTGTGAATATTTGGGATTGGCGAGGAAGCTCAACATTCCTGGAGCGCCTTCCTCAATCTTTGCTACGTTATAGACTTTCACATCAGGATTGCCTTCTATTGTACCTGATAAAAATGTAGCGATTTGTGTTGCAGAAAATTCCATAATCATTTGTTTATAAGGCATTAAATTCACGCTTGATGCTTACGACAGCCTTTTCTACCATCGGGTTATTGAATGAAGCCAACTTATGAGCTATCATCGCGATGTCGGCATCGGGGTTGTCGTTGAAGACCGCGTTGATATTTTGCAGCACTTCTTCTTTAGCCAAGACGACAAGTTTCCAGGTGTTTTCGGACACATAAAGACGCTGAGCGAGATTGTGTTCAAACTCGTCTTCTACATTTTGAAGAAGCGAGAATTGAAAATCGTCTCTCGATATTGCCGGATTAAAAATGCGTTTCACCAAGACCGGAAACTGTATACGTTCGATGTAAAGCAGCAAGCGTTCGTATGCCTGAATCTTTAGCGGGATTAATAATTTAGCTGAGATGACAGACAGATCATCATCGCGTGATTTATTGTCGATAACGTTAGCTTGTTTCCTATCTCTCATAAATTGAATTACAAGAGTTAATGCCATCACTATTAACAATACTATCAGTGCGATATTTATGAAATCCATCTTCAAAAATTTTTGTGCAAAGTTAATTAAAAACATTTTAATAAATTATAAAAATAATGTGTTTTTTATCGCAAAAAATAGTAATTTTGTGACATTGAAATTAATCAGTTTTAAACATAAATTTTAAAAATTCAGATAAGATGGAAAACATAGTTTTATCACAGAGAGTCAATAATATGGCAGAATCAGCCACATTAAAGATGACTCAATTGAGCCGTGAATTAAAAGCACAAGGCATCGACGTTATCTCATTAAGCATTGGCGAACCTGACTTCAACACTCCAGTTGCTGCAAAACAAGCAGGTATCGACGCTATCAACAACAACGACACACACTATCCTCCAGTACCTGGTACACCTGCATTACGCAAAGCCATCGCTGAAAAGCTAAGACGCGACAACGGTTTAGACTATACAGATGCCGACATCATCGTTTCTAACGGTGCAAAACAAGCTATCACCAACGTTTTCATGGCTATCGTTGACAAAGGCGACGAAGTCATCATCCCAGCTCCTTTCTGGGTATCTTATCCTGAAATGGTAAAATTAGCCGACGGCACTCCTGTATTCATCAACACAACAGCAGAACAAAACTTCAAAATCACTGCTGAACAATTGGAAGCAGCTATCACTCCTAACACTAAGGCTTTCATCTTCAGCACTCCATGTAACCCTTCAGGTTCAGTATATACTAAAGAAGAATTGGCTTCTTTGGCTGAAGTATTCAAAAAACACCCAAGAATCATCATCTTGTCAGACGAGATCTATGAATTCATCCAATACGAACAAAAACACGAAAGCATGGGTCAATTCACAGAGTTGAAAGACAGATTAGTCATCATCAACGGTGTTGCTAAAGGTTATGCCATGACAGGTTGGCGTATAGGTTACATCGCAGCTCCTAAAGCTATCGTCTCAGCATGTAACAAAATCCAAGGTCAATATACATCAGGTATCTGTACAATAGCTCAAGCAGCTTCATTGGAAGCAGTGAAGATGTCTCCTGAAAACTCAGAAGAAATCCAAACTATGCTCAAGGCTTTCAGAAACCGCCGCGACATGTTCTTCGACCTCTTGAGCGAAATCCCAGGTATCAAATTGAGCAAACCAGCAGGCGCATTCTATATGTTCCCAGAAATCAAATCTTACTTCGGCAAGACTGACGGTGAGACAACAATCAACAACAGCGACGACCTCTGCTTGTATCTCTTGAACAAAGCTCACGTTGCTTGTGTTGCAGGAACAGCCTTCGGTAATGGCGAATGTATCCGCCTCTCATACGCTACATCAGAAGACAAACTTCGTGAAGCAGCAGCAAGAATTAAAGAAGCATTAAGCAGACTTAAATAATCGAGTCTATCAGTCTATGGGTCTATAAGTCTATGAGTTGTTACAACTTATGCTTATAGACTCATTGACTTATTGACTTATAGACTTAAAAAAATGAGAAACTTATTCGATTCATTCAACGAACAAAAGATAATGATTGTCGGCGATGTCATGCTCGACATCTACACCAAGGGCAAGGTAGAACGAATCTCTCCCGAGGCGCCGGTTCCGATAGTGTCGGTCACTGAAAGTTTCTCGCGTTTGGGCGGCGCTGCCAACGTAGCCCAAAACCTTAAATCCTTAGGAGCCAATCCAATATTATGCTCCGTCATAGGCAACGATGAAAAGTCGAACGAACTGCTACGACTGATGCAGGAACAAGGAATGAGCACAGCGGGCATAGTGAGAAGCGACGAAAGGATAACAACGCGCAAAGAGCGCATCATGAGTAACAACGCCCAAATGTTACGCGTTGATACTGAAGACACCATCGACCTCACGAAAAACGAACATTTTTCCCTCTTGAAAAAAATCAACGAGATGCTCGAAAAAGAAAATGTCGGAGGAATAATCTTACAAGATTATAACAAAGGTGTCTTGACCGAAGACCTTATTAAAGAAATCATCAACATAGCCAAAGAAAGAAACATAGCTGTTGGTGTCGATCCTAAGAAAAAGAATTTCCTGACATATAAAGATGTCACGTTCTTCAAGCCAAATCTGAAAGAACTGAGAGAAGGCATAGGAATGAACTCCAAGGAAGACAGCATCGAGGATATAACAAAAGCTGCCGATTCACTTCAGAAGATACTGAATTGCAGATACATCATGACGACATTGTCGGAGAGAGGAGTCATAATAAAAGATTATGTGACTGGAGATTGTCATCATCTTCCGGCGCATCTGCGAAAGATAGCAGACGTCTCGGGAGCCGGCGACACAGTGCTGAGCGTAGCGATGTTATGCTTAGTTTGCCAACAAGACGCACGCGCCATCGCAGCCTTATCCAACCTCGCTGGAGGATTGGTGTGCGAAGAACTCGGTGTCGTACCTATTAATAAAGAAAGACTTTTGGAAGAAAGCAAAAAAATTATTTGACAATAATAATACACCATAATAAAAAACAATCTATTTCGTTTTGGGCATTATGAAAAAGAAGAATATAAATAGATTTTTAACTTGCATCTGCTTATTGTTCTGCATGATGCCACAATTTTTAAATGCTCAGAGAAAAGCACCCATGAATATGCAAAATTATGACAACGAGCCATATCATTATGGTTTCATATTGGGTTACAACCAGATGCTTTTCTCCATCGATTACGTAGATAATTTTCAAAACATAGTACACGACCCAATAGAATTACCTTCGAGTGATGTGCTTTACGGAACCGGCAATGATTTTTTATACTCTCCATTCAGAGTTGATGAAATCACTCCACATTTGACTCACGGTTTCACCGTTGGTATCGTAGGTAATCTTCGTTTAGCAAGACATTTCGACCTCAGACTCATACCTTCACTCAGCTTCGGAGAAAGAAGAATCACTTACAAAATCACTTCAATACAAGAAGACCCAATCGAAGGCACTCTCAAAGAGATACCTCAAGAGGTCTCTTCAAACACCCATTCCACTTTCGTAGAATTTCCTTTACAAGTTAAATTTAGATCTAAGAGAAATCATAACACAGCAGCATACATCATTGCTGGGGCCAACTATAAAATAGATATGGCATCACACAAGAAATTCTATGATGAAAGTAATAATAAACCTAAAGAGTTGGTTGTCAACCGTCATGACTTAGCTGCAGAAGTTGGAGCTGGCTTCGATTTCTATACAGGATATTTTAAATTAGGAATAGAATTAAAAATGAGTTACGGACTCTTGGACATAGCCAAAGACGAAAAATACATGTACACAAACAGCTTTGAAGGTCTGCGAAATAAAACATTCCAATTGTCGTTCACTTTTGAATAAAAATTCTGGGGAACTTCAAAACTTATAGACTCATAGATTGAGATTGAATCGTTGATTTGTGATATTTAAATAATAATTTTACTATATCATCATATATTAATTAAGAAACAATTATTATTATAAACAATATTTTTACAAGTTAAGATACTGATAATTATAGATATAAAAAAAAATCAAAAAATATTATTTTTTCTGTTGCGCGAAAAAGAAATTTTACTACTTTTGCAATCACAAAACACGGCGGTCTCTTCGTCTAGTCTGGTCAGGACGTCAGGTTTTCATCCTGGTAACAGGGGTTCAAATCCCCTAGAGACTACAAATCGCACAGCCACCTGCGATTAAAATAGAGTGGCTTTTTTAATGGGCGGTCTCTTCGTCTAGTCTGGTCAGGACGTCAGGTTTTCATCCTGGTAACAGGGGTTCAAATCCCCTAGAGACTACAAACAAAATTAAGAGCCATCGACAGTTTGTTAGATGGCTTTTTTTATTGCTTATGGTAAATCTGTTTTTATCAATAAAACACATCATCATTCATAAAAAGAGATTGCTGTCTCTTTCGATTTTCCTTTTGTTTTTATTGACATTCCCCAAGAACATCAATTCTCAAGAATTGCTCTTCGGATTTACCGGTGGTTTGAATATGAATACCATCTCGGCAAAAAGCCACGAAAGCGGTCTCAAGGTTGGTATCAACATAGGTGGATTATCGCAACTTAAAATAAATAATAACAATAGCGTCATAGCAAACCTTAAGCTCTCAACGAAAGGACAACAATTCTCAAGAATTGAAGAAAGTCTTAACGAATATCGCAAAATCTATTGTACCACAACATTATACTATGTTGATATTCCAATCTTATATCAATATTATTTCGAAGACTTATTAGGCTTGGAGGTAGGCCCCACTTTTAACTTCTGCTTGGGAGGCAAAGACAAATCTAAAACTGGCAACGAGCCTTGGAACGTCAGAAAATTTGAAAAAGGAACCTACAACCCTTTTGAATTCGGACTTACTTTTGGAGTATTCTCAAGCGACTTGGGTCAAAGTTCATTCAACAATATTTACATAGAATTTAGATATTTCATTGGTTTAACCAACTTCATAAAAAATTACGAACGTAATACAAATACGGGAGTATTTTTCAATATAGGATATATTTTTGAGAAACCTTTAAAGAAATAATTTCAAAATGACCACCAAAAACGAAATCAAGATTCAAGTTGTCATTGGAAAACAATACAATCCATATTTAAACTTAGCAATAGAAAGCAATCTTCTCGACAATTATTTAGAAAACACAGTGACACTTTTCTTGTGGAAAAATCAGAAGACAGTCGTTATCGGTACAAATCAAAACCCATATAGCGAGTGCGAATTGGAATCTCTACTTGACGAAGGCGGTCATCTCGCAAGAAGAAGGACAGGCGGAGGAGCAGTGTTCCACGACTTGGGAAACTTAAACTTCTCATTCATAGCCGATAAGAAAATCTACGACGTAAAAAAACAGATGCTCGTGATTCAAAAGGCACTCTCCTATTTCAACATAGAAACCGAGGTAAGTGGAAGAAACGACATCACTTATCAAGGACGCAAATTCTCAGGCAACGCTTTCGCCTTCACCAAAAATCAAGGATTACATCACGGGACCTTGCTTATAAAAACCGACTCCGAACTCCTGCAAAAATATCTCAAGGTGAAACCTGCGAAGTTACACAAACACGGAGTTAAATCCGTAACAAGCAGAGTGATAAACCTTTCTGAAATAGCCGACATAACTTCCGACAACATAATTCCTCATCTGATAAAAGCTTTTGAAGAAATATATCAGAATGCTGCTGTCACCATTGACTTCGACCAACTTTACACTGAGGAAGCTGTTGTTCTCAGTAAGAAGATTAGCAGCGAGGAATATCTCTACGGAAAATGGAAGGAGTTCAAGACCAAGAAAAGCGCGACCTTCGACTGGGGCAGCGTGGATTTGGACGTTGAGATAAACGAAGAAAAAGGCATAATAGAAAACGTGAATATCGCTTCCGACAGTCTCGAACCTTTCGCAATAGAGTCAGCACTTAACTTATTGAAAGGAGCCGACATAAAGGAAAAACCACATAACTCTACCGGTAATGTCATCGTCAATGATATTTTAAACATGATTTATTAATGATGAGATATAAAAACGTATTGGTTCATATCAGCGGCGTCGTTGCCATGATATTTTGGGGAATGTCATTTATCTGGTCAACGCAGGTTTTCAACTACTTAAACCCAACGACAACGATATTCTTCCGACTTATCATCTCGTGCGTTTTCTTGGGAAGTCTGTTGTTTCTTAAAGACTTAAAGGAACAGAGTGCGAAAGGATTGAGAGTTATAGATTCTATTTCATCAAGTTCCAGCAAGATAAAAGAAAATCTCAAGTTATTCGCATTAGCAGCTCTCTTTGAACCATTTTTATATTTCATCTTTGAGAGTTACGGATTGTTAAATTCCGCGCCAGTAGTAAGTTCCGCCGTCATAGCAACAATTCCGCTTTTCACTCCAATAGCAGCGTTTTTCTTTCTAAAAGAACGACTTACGGCATGGAACATCGCAGGATTCATCATCTCGTTCTTCGGCGTGATATTTATGCTTCTTAATAAAAATTTAGAATTGACCGTCTCAGTTAAAGGCATCATCTTCTTATTCAGTGCAGTTTTTGTTGCAGTAGCATATTCCATTTCTTTAAGAAAATTAACATTGATATATAAACCATTGACGATAACATTCGTACAGAACATCATCGGAATGATTTATTTCATGCCTATGTTTTTTATCATGGAAAAAGTGACGCCATCACAGATAGTGGAATTTGGCGAATATTTCGTTCCTTTGTTATCGTTAGGTATTTTTGCGAGTTCCGTCGCCTACACTTTATGGGCATTCGCTTTCAGCAAGTTAGGCGCAGCCAAAGCGAATATCTATAGTAATCTCATTCCCGTTTTCACCGCTATATTCAGTTGTATCATCATCGGAGAAAACATCAATATTCAAAAGATATTGGGAATTTTATTAGTCATTGGCGGACTAATCTTATCACAATTAAAATTTAAAAAGGCATGATTACGAGCAAGACAAATCCAAAGATAAAGAACGTCGTTAAGTTGCAGAAGTCGTCGGAGCGACGCGAGCAGAACAGAATCATTATCGAAGGCCGACGTGAGATAGAACGCGCCATTGCCTGTGGCTTCGTCATTGACACCTTATTTATGTGTAATGAACTCAACACTCAAAGTTCAGATCTCAAAGCCAATGTAGTTGAAGAAGTTAGCCTTGAGGTCTTTGAAAAAATCGCTTATAGAGAAGGCAGCGACGGTCTCTTGGCTGTTGCCGTTCCAAAATATGCTGAGTTAAAAGATTTCAAGCCAAAGAAAAACCCTTTGATTATCGTATTGGAGACTGTGGAGAAACCGGGCAATTTAGGAGCGGTGATGCGTACTGCCGACGCAGCAGGTGTCGATGCTGTCATCATCGCCGACCCGAGAACCGACCTGTTCAATCCCAACGCGATACGTGCAAGCATAGGAACAATTTTCAGCGTTCCACTCTTCGCATGCTCATCGGAAGAATGTATCAAATGGCTGAAAAAAAACGACATAACTATTTATTGCACATATCTTAAAGCCTCTATAAATTATTTGGAAGCCGACTTCGAAAAAGGCTCCGCCATCGTAATGGGAACAGAATCGACAGGAATATCAGACATCTGGGTGGAAGCTGCAGATCAAAACCTCATCATCCCAATGCATGGAATCGCCGATTCTTTGAATGTCTCAGTGACAACAGCAATAGTCGTTTTTGAAGCAATAAGACAAAGAAGCAAAGATATATAATTGACACTTAACAGTTAACAATCGACAATTAAAGATTGATAGTTAACAATTAGTTGTTAGAAGCAAAAAACTCTTCCATATAATAAGTTTTTTTGTATCTTTGCAAATTGAGCAGTAATATAATTATTCGTGAATACAATATCAGAAATAAACGGAGTGCAGTTGTACAACAGTTTCATTGCTGGTGCGCAAAAGATTTTTGAAAACCAAGCACTTCTCAATAATATAAACTTCTACCCTGTTCCTGATGCAGACACAGGAACGAATTTGGCGTCAACTATGCTTAGCATAGTCAACACCGTTAGACCACAAGAAAATATTAAAGAAACAGCATTGGCATTAGCCGACGCAGCACTGATGGGCGCAAGAGGAAACTCAGGTATTATCTTCGCCCAATTTTTGTATGGTTTCAGCAAAGACATCAAAGACAAGTCAACGATGAATATCAAGGAGTTCGCTGAAAATGCACAAGTTGCGTCAGAATGTGCATATTACGCATTGGCTAAACCCAAGGAAGGAACCATAATATCTGTCATAAAAGACTGGGCTAACAATATCAGTGAAAACTGTGAAAGCACCGACGATTTTACCACATTACTACTCAACGGGTTAAATGTCGCGATGGAATCGTTGAAAGAGACAGGAAAGTTTATAGCAGCAAAAGCCAAGACAATCGTCGATGCCGGAGCAAAGGGCTTTGTCGTTTTCTTGGAAGGAATGTGCGAATATTTTCATAACGGAGGTCAGACCGTTCAGGTAGCAAATGCCGAAATAATTGATTCGGAATGGCTTGGAGAAGATAACCACGAAGACATAACATTCCGCTACTGTACTGAAGTACTTCTTATCGGAGAGAATCTCGAAAGAGAGAAACTCGCTGCCCTCATTGAGACAATGGGCGACAGCATGGTTATAGCAGGTTCTAAGACAAAGATGCGTCTCCACATTCACACCGACCAACCTTGGATTGTTTTAGAGAAAGTCCAGACAGTAGGAAGAGTCGTCTATCAGAAAGTGGAAGACATGGTGATGCAACACGATTTGGTTGTGAACCGTAAAAGCAAAATCGGTATTTTGTCAGACAGCGCCTGCGACATTCCTAAAGAATTATTAGAAAGATATCAGATACAGACAGTTCCATTGACTGTAAGTTTCGGCGACGAGTTCTATTTAGATCAGTTGACAATAAAGCCTAAACAATTCCTCGAGAAATTGGAAGGTTCCACCGAAATACCAAAATCGTCACAGCCGAGTCTGATGGACTTTACCAACAGATATAATTATCTGACAACACATTACGATTCTATCGTCAGCGTGCATCTCAATGGAAAGTTCAGCGGAATGATTAATAGCAGTAGAAAAGCTGCCGCCGCCGTAAGTAAGACTTCGGGGAAAAAGATTGACGTTGTTGACAGTCACAACGCTACAGGAGCATTAGGACTCAGCGTTTTAAGAACAGCAGAAGCAGCCATCAACGGAATGCCTCACGACGAATTGGTTAACAAAGCTGCCGAATGGGCTGACAAAACAAATTTATTCGTCTCTTGCGTCAATACGAAATATTTAATTAATAGTGGACGTCTCTCGCCTTTCAAAGCATTCGCACTCAAGACGTTCAAAATAAAACCTTTATTTACCATCGACACAGAAGGTGAATTACAACTCAAGACATTATCCTTCAGGACAAAAGATAACTTCAAGAAGATTCTTGGTTTGATAAAAGAAAACTACGAACATAAGAAGATTTGGAATTATTGCATTGTGCACGTAGATAATATTGGAGCAGCAGAATATCTTAGCAAAGTTATTGAGGAACTCACAGGCAGAAAGCCTTTATATATTGAAGACGCTTGTCCTATGCTCGCCGGAAAAGTTGGACCGAAGGCTGTAGCGGTAGCAATAATGGAAGAGTAATATGAATCTCAGAAAATCAGAAATCCAGAATCTCCAAATGGGACTCTGGATTTTTTATTATTTAGTCACACGGACGTGTGACTCTACAAGAAACTTTCTCAGCAAAGTCTCTCAACGAAGAAACGCCATCACAGCATTCTTGCCATCTTCTTTCTTGATTTTAAAGAGATAACCTTCATCAGTCTTTTTTCTATAAATCGACAAGGTCTCACCTTCCAAACTTTCGTTAAGATACGACACCTCAATATCTTCCCATCTTTTTGATTCCAATTCCTTGACAGTAAATGTGTCAAGCAACATTGTGATATAGGTAACATTGTTAGTGTGATGAGTAACGTCTATATCGCCAGAGCGCACCAATCTTTTATATACAAAATCCTCTTCTGTGAAGTCGTCCCTAAATCTTCTGAACCTCTCCTCTATCGATTTTTCTGTAATCCAGTCGATGTCTTTGGGATAAGATGTTGTTTCCACTTTTCGTAGCATTCTCGTTTCAGCATCGATGATGACCCACTCCGTTATTCCGTTAATCGCAACATTATTATCTTTAATAATCTGATAGCAGCGGTTGCAACGGACACCTTCAGCGCCCATAGGCCATGTTCTTATTGTAATTTCATCGTTCCACAGAGGTAACTCATTGATTTTTATCTTAGTCTTAGAGACGACCCAAAGAGCATTATCTTTTTCCAAAAGAGAATAATCGTCAATATCCAAAAGCGTTGCATGACGACTCGCCACGTCTTGAAATGCCATAAATGCAGCCTCTGTTCTAAGACGCATCAGGCTGTCACATTGTCCGGAAAGGACTGTTGTATTTAAAATGTATTCGTTATTTTTCATATAAGTTAACAATTGACAGTTAACAATTGATTATTATTTTTTCGATACAAAATTAAGAAATAAAACATTCGTAAAAATACACTTTCAACAAAAAGCAATAATAATTCAATTATGTTTTTCACGATAAATTATTTTTTACTTTTGCAGAAACATTTTTGTGATGAAGCATATTTTTATTGTCAACACGACTGCGGGAAAGACATCATGTTTAGAGATGGTGAAGGAAGGAATTTCCCGATGCAAGGAAGTTGTAGATTATGAAATATATACGCCAGATTCAGCGAGTGATTCTATAGATTATATTCGTACATATTTAGAGAAGCATAGAGATGAAGAGGTGCGTTTTTATGCTTGCGGCGGTGACGGCACGATAAACAAGGTCGCCACTGGAATAGTAGGATTTCCCAATGCGAGCATGAGCGCTCTTCCTTTTGGCAGCGGCAACGACTACGTAAAATATTACGGAGGTGTCGATAGCTTCAAAGACGTCTGCAAGGTGATTCGCGGTAAAGAAAAGAAAGTCGATTTGATGAGAGTCAATGAGAAATATGCTTTAAACTCAACGCATTTCGGTTTAGACAGCGTCGTTGCCAAAGCGATGAACAAATTAAGAAGAAACGTGATTTTCGGCAAAAAGAGAGCATATCCTTTTGCTATCATGTGGGCTTTCATCACAGGAATGCGCAACAGATGTACCGTTTATGCCGATGGCGAACGCCTTAATTCCGATGACATTTTATTATGTACGGTCAGCAATGGTAAATATGTAGGCGGTTCATATTTCAACGCACCCAATTCGCTCAACGACGACGGTCTGTTGGAAGTATGTTTAGTGAAGCCAGTTTCGCGACTTAGGTTTTTAGGTTTGATAAAATATTATGTCGCCGGCACTCATTTAGACAATCCCAAGTTTAGAGACATTGTCGTCTATCGTCAGGCGAAGAAAGTCACTATTGAAGGACCGAAAGGATTCTGCGTCTCTATAGATGGCGAGATTTATGAAAGCCAACATATTGAGATTGAGAACTTAGAAAGAGCAATTAGGTTTGTGGCGCCGGAGTAGAGAGTTTACATTTTTAATTAATTACACTTATTTCAAAAATTCGTTTTCTATTTCTTCTATTGATGGTAATGACGACTTATAATTCTCTGGAATCAGATTGTTAAGTTCATATTCAGAAATTCCTATTGGCAATTTAGTTGTTTCGAGTGAATATTGCACAACAACATTATTTTTCGTTTTACAAATCAACAATCCTATTGTTGGAGAGTCAATTTCTTTTTTCATTATATGATCCAACTGCACTGACGTAGAAATTCAATTGCCCCAAATAAGATGGATCGAAATCTTGATTTTTAAGTTCTACAACAACAAAACAACGTAATTCAAGATGGTAAAACAACAGGTCTGGATAGAAAGTCTTACCTCCTACTTCCAACGGAATCTGTTTACCAACATAGGCAAAACCCTTACCCAGTTCTATCAGAAAGTTAGTAATATTATGTATCAAAGCATCTTCAAGTTCTCTCTCATTATAATCTTTAGTAATTGTTAAAAAATCGAAATTATAGGGATCCTTCAAAATTTGATTCGCCAGTTCACTCTGAATATCAGGTAAGGCATTCGAAAAATTGCTAATAACATTACTTCTTCGTTTATATAAATCAGCATCAATATTATGTTCCAGAAACGAACGACTTCAGCCATTCTCTACAGTCTGATTTATATAAAAAATAGCTTCATCAATTGTTTTACATTTAGAAATAATATAGATATGGTGAGACCAAGGTATCTTAAAAATCGGCAACTCCAATTCGTCAACAAGTTGTTAACGAATTATATCACTTTGATTATAAAACATATAAAAGCGTTTTATATATTTTAGGTTAGTCACAGAGAATCCAGTCATATTAGGAAATTCCATTTTTAGATCCTTACTCAATTTATCAAAGAATGCACTCCCCCATTTTGCGACCATCGACTTTTCATTAATATCCTTTCCCATCTGCCAGTAAAGTTTTATCAATTCTGTATTAACCTTAATACTAGCTTTTATTTGGCATTGACGGATCTTTAGTTTTAATTCAACAAACCAAGATTTATACTCATCTGAATAAGTAGAGATAGATAATTCTTTTTTATCTTTCATAAAAATCAATTTTTGTCCTAGCTGCAAAACTATAAAAATAAAATAAAAATGAAATTATATCGATAAGATTATTTTTCAACATTAAAGCAATTTAACATATCTTTAATAAATCGTTAACACTTTTTGTTAAAGAAAATTAAACAATAGAATTTCAGAATTATAAAAATTCAGAAGACTTATAGAATTATTATAAAGATTAAGAGATAAAAGTTTCCATCATGATGATTATTCTATTAATATATACTTTAATTAATAACATATACTATAACTGATTGAATGTTAATAATTTTTAACTTTATTTTCCTTGACAGATATTGATTTGTATTGTATATTTGCAGAAAATTTAAAAACTAAAATATTATGGCACGACCTATAAAAGAGACTCCGATACTTTATGGTGAAGACGCTCGGAGATTTGAAAAGAGAATGAAGGAAAAACGCTACGAAGATCCCGAAAAAAGAGCAAAACGCTTAGAGATATATAACACCTTGATAAAAACACTTAAAACTTAAGGTGATGAAAAATATTTTTAGGCATTACTCTGAATACCAAATTCGTAGATTGAAAAATGATGAAAGGATTAGTTCGTTCAATTGTGGTGATGATGATTTAAACGATTTTATCTTAAATGAGTCTCATCATTATCAGAAAGCATTACTTTCCGTAACTTACGTGTACGAACATATTGATAGCGGTGAGATAATCGGTTATTTTAGTTTAGCCAATGACCGTGTTTCTTTAACTGATTTTGAAAATAAGACTGAATTTAATCGTTTTCGAAAAAGTCGTTTCGTTAATGAAAAACGCATAAAGAGTTATCCTGCTGTTAAGATTTGTCGATTGGGGATAAAGAAGGATTATCACGGCAAAGGCATTGGTTCTATCTTACTTTATTTCATCAAATCATATTTTCTTGAAGATAACAAGACCGGTTGTCGTTTTATAACCGTCGATGCATATAATGATGCAATTCATTTTTATCAAAACAATGATTTTCAATATTTAAAGAAAGAAGAAGCTGATACTATAACAAGATTACTCTATTACGATTTGAACGATATAGCATAAGAAAAGATTTCCATTTATACAGAATCTAACAGTTGAATAGTGGAGTTGGTATGAGGAAAGTATGGAGAAGACAAGGAGAAATATCAATAAAATTTTCAGCGATTAAGATTTTCATTTAAAATATTTTTTACATTTGCAGACGGATTGAGGTAACTCTTTCCATGACATATTGAAATATAAGAAGCGTTATGCTTATCTTGTGAAATGAAAACCTGAGAAATTTTCAAAAATGAGCAAGGATAGCATAGTGGTTCTCACGCTTTAGCGTGGGCTGCTATAATTACATTTGCTCATTGGGTTTTCTCAGGACCTTCATTTCAGATGTAAGTGTTGCAGTTCCACGTTTCTTTTTAAGTTTAATTAAACTTGTTTCTAGGACTGAGAAACTTTGTTGTATTTATGAAAACTAAAATCATTTATCTGATTAGTATTTTTCTACTATTATCAAATATTATATTGTTCGCTCTTATATATTATAAAACCAACTTAATTCAACGTATTGGTGTAAGAATGGGATTTATTGAACAAAAAGTAACAGACAGATCGGATTATTGGTGTATTCAAGGTTGGACTAACACTCTAAAAAAGATGGATGTTGATTTTGATGTTGTATTTTTCGGCAACTCTATAACTGGAGGTAGTTCTTTCCATGAATATTTTCCAAATGTAAAAATATGTAACTTAGGATATTCTGGAGACAACTTAGATGGCATGATGCTTCGAGTTGAACAGATAAAAGCTGTAAAAGCAGAGAAAGTATTTTTAATGGCTGGTATAAATGGTTTAAAGATACAAACACTTGATGTATTTGAGGATAAATATGATAAATTAGTAAAAGCAATAAGAAAAGAAAATCCAGAAATTACGATATACTTACAAAGTATACTTCCTGTAAACAATAATATTGCTAAAAACAAATACGCAAGCAACGAAAAGATCATAGAAGCGAATGATATAATTAAACGTATTGCCAAAAACAATGAATGTAAATATATTAACGTTTTTGATTTATATATTAAAGACGGGATGTTAGATTATTCTGTTACTAAAGATGGGGTTCATCTATTACCTGATGCCTATAACAAATGGGCATATTTATTACAACCATATATTGAAAACAACGATATTCATTGCCAGTTGATTTTAGAATAAATTTATTTACTATAAACTTATGCCAAACCTCAACTCGAAGTTTGGCATTTTTTATTTTCTATTAATATATACATTAATTAATGATTATATTATAACTCATTGAATGTTAATAATTTTTAACCATATTTTCCTTGACAGGTATTGGTTTGTGTTGTATCTTTGCAAAACCAAAAATAAAGTTTATGGAAGATAGTAAATCCTTAAATCATCAATATAACAATGCGGCGGAAATTATCAAGACCGCGATACTTCAGAGTCAGTACGAAGCTTCAAAAGACGTCAATCGTATTCAGTTAGGATTGTATTTCAGCATCGGAAAATTTCTTTCTGAAAAAACTCGTAACGCGAAGTGGGGAGCAAATGCTTTACAATCCATAAGTGAAAAATTACAATCAGACTTACCTGGTTTGAGGGGATTTTCAGCAACGAACTTGAAAAAGATGAGAACGTTTTATGACAATTGGAAATCAATTGATTATAATTCGCCCGTTGCAACGGGCGAATTTGACAATGTACAAAATGACAATCGTACAATAATTAATATTGGAAATAATACTCTGCATATAAGAAATCTTAGTTTGTTTCCGGTAGAAGATTTTTTTAGAATACCATTTTCACATCACATGTTGATAGTTGAAAAAATCAAAACAACAGATGCTCGTTATTATTATATTCATCGTACCGCTGAAGAACATCTTTCTGTTGAACAACTGAAGAAGATAATCACTGAGAATGATTTTGAAAATAGAGCGACAATACCCAATAACTTTCCTCAAACGATTTCAAATTCTTCTTTGGCACGAAAAGCGGTGATGATGTTTTAGCGCAGTTGATGACGTATCTTAGGATTTTAGACGATAAAGTGCGAAAGCCTCACGAGAATCCTTCAATTGGAATACTACTTTGCAGAAATGCCAACAAAGATTTTGTAAAGTACGTCATTCAAGATTATGACAAACCAATGGGAGTTGCTACATTTGACACATTGTCGGAAATGCCAGAGAATTTGCAGAATGCATTGCCCGACATAGAAGAATTGAAGAAACTATTATAAAATCAGAATATTATGGCAAGACATATAAAGAGACTCCGATACCTTTGTGGAGACGACGATTTGAACGATATAGCGTAAGAAAATCACTGCCATCATTATAGTTCATTTTTCTTAAAACTTTCACTTCTTTCATATTCTTTTTTTTCCTAAATTTGCAAAAAACGAAAAATCTTAGTTTCTATTTATTCTTATTGAAAATCAAATATTTCAAAATATGATAGCACAAGAATTACTTAATCCTAAAAGTATTGTCGTTGTCGGAGCTTCAGGCGATACTCACAAGCCAGGCGGCAGCGTTTTAAAAAACCTCATCAACAGCAACTTCAAAGGCGAGATCTATACAGTCAACCCTAAGGAGACTGAAGTTCAAGGCATAAAATGTTTCGCTAAAGTAGAAGACCTTCCACAAGTCGATTGCGCAATTATAGCCATCGCCGCTAAATATTGCCCAGCTACCGTTAACACCTTAGCTTTCGAAAAAGGTACAAAAGGTTTCATCATCGTCTCTGCAGGCTTCGGTGAAGAAAACGAGCAAGGTGCTGAATTTGAAAGACAAATAGTTGAAATAGTAAATAAAGTAGGTGGCAGCCTCATCGGTCCTAACTGTACAGGCTTCTTAAACCGTAACTACTGCGGTGCTTTCGACGCTCCTATACCAACTCTCGATCCTCATGGCGTAGATTTCATCACAGGTTCAGGCGCAACAGCAGTGTTCATCAAAGAATACGGCATCACAAACGGTTTGACATTCAATAGCGTTTGGGCAGTAGGTAACTCTGCTCAAGTTGGTATCGAAGACGTCCTCGAACATTTAGACGTGACTTTCGACCCTGAGACAAGCACACGCGTCATCATGCTCTACATGGAAAAAGTAGGCAACCCACAAAAGTTATTAAAACACTCACGTTCACTCATCAACAAAGGTTGTCATATCGCAGCTATCAAGTCGGGAGGCTCAGCAGCAGGTAGCCGCGCAGCTTCTTCACACACAGGCGCTCTTGCAACCGACGACGCTGTAGTCGATGCTTTGTTCCGCAAAGCAGGTATCGTACGTTGCCACAACCGTCAAGAGTTGACAACAGTTTGCGCTATCTTCATGCATCCTGAAGTAAAAGGCAAGAACGTAGCCGTCATCACTCACGCCGGCGGTCCTGCAGTCATGTTGACCGACGTTCTCTCAAACGGCGGAATGGATGTTCCTCATATCGAAGGTCCTAAAGCTGACGAACTCTTGGCTAAGTTATTCCCAGGCTCTTCAGTAGGTAACCCTATCGACTTCCTCGCAACAGGTACAGCAGAACAATTAGGTTACATCATCGACGCTTGCGAAAACGACTTCGACAACATCGACTGTATGTGCGTCATCTTCGGTTCACCTGGCTTGTTCCCTAACTGGGAAGTTTACGAAGTGTTGAACGAAAAGATGAAGACTTGCAAAAAGCCTATCTTCCCTATCCTCCCTTCAATCATCAACGTGAAAGACGAAATCAACGATTTCATTAATAATAAAGGCAGAATCAACTTCCCTGAAGAATGTATCTTCGGTAACGCATTGTGTAAGATTTATAACACACCAAAACCACAAGCAGAAGTTGTTGAACTTCCAAAGATTGACGTCGCAAGAATCCGTAAAGTCGTTGACAACTGCGAAAACGGTTACATCGGACCAGACGAGATTTACGAAATGTTAGACGCTGCTGGTATAGCTCAAAAACAAATTCGCGTCGTTGATCAAAAGCAACAAGCTTTAGACTTCGCTAACGAAGTTGGTTATCCACTCGTTATGAAAGTCGTCGGTCCTCTTCACAAGTCAGACGTCGGTGGCGTTACTTTGAACGTGCGCGACATCGAGACTGTCGATAGAGAATTCGACCGTTTGATGGCTATCCCAGAGACTTACGCTGTTGAGATGTATCCAATGCTCGATGGTACAGAAGTTTATATCGGCGCTATCCGTGACGAGAAATTCGGTCACCAAGTGTTCTTCGGTCTCGGTGGTATCTTCATCGAAGTGTTGAAAGACGTACAAAACGCTTTGGCACCTATCACAGCAAGTGAAGCAAAGGACATGCTCGGCAAACTCCGTGGCTACAAGATTTTGGAAGGTGTCAGAGGTCAGCAACCAGTTAACATCGACATCTACGCAGAACAAGTTGCAAGAGTCAGCGCTTTGGTGATGGCAGCTCCAGAAATTGCAGAGATGGACTTGAACCCATTGCTCGGCAATCCAAAGAACGTCGTTGCTGTTGACGCAAGAATTAGAATTGAAAAATAATAGATAATGAAAAAAGGTGATATAATTACCACATTAGCAGTCTTGGCAGTCATTGGAACTTTCGCTTTCGTTCCGGGAGCGATGGATTGGTTCAACGGAATGACTGCCGAGCATGGCATGATAATGAGTTTCTTCAAGTTCGCCATCTTGGGAACATTCGGTGAGATGTTAGCTTTGAGAATACGCAAAGGATGTTATCTTGAAAAAGGATTCGGTCTTGTTCCAAAGATGCTCGTTTGGGGATTCCTCGGCGTCATCATAGCATCAGCGATGATAATCTTCAAGAGCGGTACTGTTGTCCTTTTGGAAAAAGGTTTCAGCGTGACACAAGCCGGCGAATGGTTCAGCGACGACTTCAGCGGAGGAAAAGTCCTCGTTGCTTTGTTAGTCAGCGTTTTGATGAACACCATCTTCGCCCCTGTCTTCATGACATTCCACAAAGTAACCGACATCCACATCTCTGAGACAGGCGGAACATTGAAAGGATTCTTCTGCAACAAGTTGAAGATTCAAGAAACAATAGCACATAAGATTAACTGGGACTTACAATATGGTTTCGTTTTCAAGAAGACCATCCCATTGTTCTGGTATCCAGCTCACACAATCACATTCTTATTACCGGGCAACTACCAAGTTTTGTTCGCAGCATTCTTGGGAGTAGTTTTAGGATTGATTTTGAGCATTAAGAAATAATAGTAGGGACGTCACAGTGTGTCCTAAACTATTGAGACGCGGAACATTTTGGTAATGTTGTCGCGTCTCTTTTTTTCTTAAGAAAGATTATACCCTCAAACTATCTTTATCAAGCAAAAAATCATAAATATTCATAAACACTACACCATCAGCATTTTGATAACGTTTAATCGGTTCATCTGTAATTATAAACTTCTGAAAATTATCATTAATATGAACCAACGACCGTAATTCTTGTTTTAGTTTTTCTTCCGTAGATAATCTAAATGCAGATTGGATATAACAACGTTTACTACCCTCATTACACACAAAATCCACCTCCAATTGTTTACGTTGACTCATTCCATTATCATTCTTGGTGTTTAAAACAACAACACCAACATCAACCAACAAGCCTCGCATCAGTAATTCATTATATATAAGATTTTCCATCAAATGAGTTATTTCGTATTGACGAAAATTGATACGAGCATTACGCAATCCCAAATCTGAAAAATAATATTTAGACGGAGTATCGATATATTTTTTACCTTTAATATCATATCGTATTGATTTATTAATCATAAATACCTCTTGTAAAATATCAAGATAAAAACTTATTGTATTTACAGAAATTGAAACATTTTTTACAGATTTAAAAGTATTCATCAATTTATTTGGATTAGTAAGTCCTCCTATTGAAGATGCTAAAATATTTATAAGTTCTTCTAATTCCGACACATTTTTAATCTTATACCTATCCAAAATATCGGTAATGTATGTTTTCTTAAAAAGCAAATTCAAATATTTTATCTTTTCCTCTGCCGTCTGCAATATAGCAATCATAGGTAAACCTCCATACGTAAGATAATTTTCCAATGCCTCCTCGCGAGAGCCTTCAAAAACAGAGAAAAATTCTGAAAAAGACAACGGAGCTATCTTTATCTCATATCCGCGACCTCGAAATTCCGTAATCACATCAGTAGATAAAAACTTAGAATTACTACCTGTAACATAAACATCTACATTAGGCATTTTAAGATAACTATTCAGAACATCTTCAAAATCATCAACCAATTGTACTTCATCAAGCAAGACATAGTACATTTCTTCTTTCACGATGCGTGAATCAATATATGCCAATAAAACATCTGGATCTCGCAATTTACTATTCCTTCTATCCTCTAAATCAATTTTTATTATCTGCTCATCATCAACACCTTGTGACTTAAGATATTCCACAAACAAATTAAACAACAAATAAGACTTTCCACAACGTCGGATGCCCGTAAACCTTTATCATACCATTGTGCATGCTTCTTATAAGTTTATCTAAATATAAATCTCGTTTTACGACCATAATATACTGAATATTTTTGCGTATATACGCATTTATTTTCAACAAAAGTAATAATTATTTTTTAATAACAACTCAATTGACTTTGAAGTATGGCGGTTTTTATCACCTCCACCGCATTATCATACTGATGATACTTTGAATTATAATCTTCCATAAACTTTAATTTTGGTTCAGCAAAGTTATCACTTCATCTTCAAATAAAAAAGTTAATAATTGTTAAAAAGAGTAATGAAAAATTAAGGAAAATCATTACCTTTGCACAAGCATAAAAATTACTTATTATGAAAAATAAACTACAACTCTTTATCAGTTTGATATTAGTCTTGTTGGCATTAAACCTAAACGCACAGAAACTTTCAGTAACAAACGAAACAAAGTCGTCCTTATCTATAAATCTCACTATCGATGATTATGATATTAAGGAAATTGAGACTAAAGACGCGACATTTCATGAAGTCGTGATGAGTAACATCAACCTTCCGAAAGACAAAGGCAAACCAGAACTGCCATATATTAATAGGTACGTCGCCATTCCTCAAAACGCGAAAGTTAAAATTGTCGTCAACAGTTTTAAAAAAGAAATCATCGATGATGTCAACATCATGCCTTCTAAAGGTGTCATCTCGGAATATGACTTATACGACGACAGCCACTATAGAGACGCTGCCATCTACTCAAACGACGAGTTCTATCCTAAGGAGTTCGTCGCTCTGACCGACAATTTCACTATACGCGGCGTCGATGTCGTAGGACTGATGATTTCACCAACTCAATATAATCCTGTGACTAAAGAGTTGATCGTCTATTCGGAAATAAATTTCTCGATAGAATTTGAAAGTGGAGACAGAACCTTCGGCGACAACAGATTACGCTCGCCTCACTTCGACCCAATTCTTCAACATCATATCTTGAACTACAACAATCTGCCCGAGATTGATTATAGTGAGAGACTTCAATCGTGGATTAAGAGCGATGCTGAGGGCGCAGAATATCTCATCATAATTCCAGACAACGAATCGTTTAGAGAACAAGCTCAGCGTCTCGCCGATTACAGAAAGAAACAAGGTATTATTACGAAAGTGTTTTCGCTTGGCGACATCAATGCCAACTCGCAAGATGAATTAAGAAACTGGATTGTTGACGCGTATAACAACTGGGAAATCGCTCCTGTTGCTGTCTGTCTCTTAGGCGATTACGACACCAATCCAACTTACGGAATCTCAGCTTTTACTTTTGATTTCAACGGATACGCAACGTATATCAGCGACCGCCCATACTCCGACATCGACAATGATTTGCTTCCCGACATCGCCATCTCAAGACTTACCGCCGCCGATGCATCAGAAGCTAAGATAATGGTTGACAAGCAAATCAACTATGAATTTGCTAATCCCGTTACAGATGAGAAATTCTACGAAAGTCCTATTATGACATGCGCTTTCCAAATGGAGAAATGGTTCCAGATAAGTACAGAAAGTGTTAACGGATATCTCAGTTCAATCGGTAAAGAACCATATCGATACACCATGCATTACTATTATGGAGATGAATATAATGGAGATGAATGGTCATCAGCGAGCAACACCGCACAAGTCGTCAATTATTTCGGACCCAATGGGTTAGGATATATCCCTTCGACTCCAGACGAGTTAGGAGGCTTCATCGAATATAATAGCGATGAAGAACCTCTTTTAAACAAGATAAGTCAGGAACCAGGATACATCCTTCTTAACCGCGACCATGGATGGTTCTCTATTTGGGACTGTCCGCATCTTTCAGCATATAGCATACCACACCTGACAAATTATGGCAAACTTCCTTTTGTGCTATCAATCAATTGCGCGTCAGGAGCTTTCGACCAATATAATTGCCTCACTGAAGCCTTTATGAGACTGGAAAATGCCGGCGCGGTTGGCGTCATTGCAGCCACATACGAAACACACACTTACACCAACGACTCCTATATCTGGGGCATCTGGGATTTCTTCGAGAACGATTTCCTTCCCGACTACGGAACTTCCGTCGAGAACAACAATAATTATATGCCCGCTTTCGCTAACGTATCAGCGAAACATTTTCTGTATCAGCAGAATTTTCCTAATACATACGAAAACACTCGCGAGCTGACAAGCAACCTTTTCCACGCACATTGTGACGCTTTTTTAAAGTTATATTCCGAAGTCCCACAACAAATGGACATCACACATGACGACATCTACTATTACGAAAGTCATAGCTTCAACATCAAGGCACCTCATGGTTCCACTATATGTATATCAACCGACGACTTAGGCGAGATCAAGACATTAGCCATCGCCGAAGGCACTGGAAATATGCAGGCTATCAATATTCCTAACAATGTAATTCCTGGCAATAAACTATACATAACAGTCACAAAACCAAATCATATTCGTTACGAAGAGGATGTTGTAATTTCAACAGATAAGGCATTTATAATGATGTATGACTTTTATCTTTATGAAGACAGTCAAGAGATTACATTAAATCAAGACACATACTTAAACTTAAAACTAAGAAACATCGGTAAGGAAAATGCTTCTTCAATCAATTTTTCGTTAAGCTGCGATTCCGATTTAATTGACATTACAAATAACAATAATATTATTGCAAATATCGGTGCCGACGAAATTGTCAATGTCGAAGACGCTTTCTATCTTGATATTATTGATGAGATTCCTAATGGCTCAACAATAACATTTACATTAAGCATCGAACACAATGGAACAAGTCATGACGAGAATTTTAAAGTAGCAGTAAATTCATACAATTTCGACATTATCAGCATCAGAGCAGAAGAGAGCGATGGTGACGGCAACGGTTTTATCGACCCAGGCGAAATTGCAAAGTTTATGTTATTGGTAGAAAACAATAGCAATTACGATATGGAAAACATTGTTGCAAACCTTATCAGCAATAGCGAATTTATCAGAGTGATTTCCAAAGACATCGTGATACCATCATTAAATATTGGAGAAGGAACAAACATAGAATTCGAGTTCTACGTCGAATGGAACATACTTCCAGAACCTGTTTCGCTCACTTTAGAATTCGACATAGATGGCAGTAAAATCAGACATAATTTCGAGAAATTATTAGGGACTCTTGCTGAGAATTTTGAGAACGGTGTGATTGAAAACGACTTATGGCAAAACGACTTCAGCAATCCATGGTATGTCGATAGCAACGAAGCATACGAAGGAAACCACAGTCTGCGCTCAGGGAAAATCGGTGATGAGTCTAACACTCAATTAAGCATTACGTTAGAGACATTCTCAGAACAAGTCTTTTCTTTCTATTATAAAGTCTCTTCGGAAGAAGGATGGGATTATTTCTATTTCTATATTGATGGCGAACAAAAGATTGCGGCAACAGGAGATACGGAATGGTTGTTTGCGGAATATCTGATTCCTGAAGGAACGCACACATACACATGGGTTTACCAAAAAGACTTTATGACTGAAGACGGCAACGACTGCGTATGGATTGACAATATACTTTTCCCTTGTTCGAGTTTTACTGATGTTAATGAAATGAATAACGATGACATTAGAATATATCCAAATCCTGCAAATTATTTCATCGACATTGAAATAGAAAACGATAAGGAGAAAGCAAAATCTATCGAGATTATAAACGAAATGGGAGTTACGGTTATAAGATCCAAGTTCAAGAACAAAATTGATGTAAGCAGTTTATCTCCTGGATTGTATTTTATAAGAATTAATTTCAAAGATTATATTCATAACGAGAAAGTTGTTATTGAGTGAGAAAGATGGACCTGCTCTAAACTGCACGACAAATCAACAGGACTTTATCTCTACAGCGACCTTTATATTGTTGACGACTTCCTGATGGAAATGGGGAATACAATTTCATAGTTTTTATATACTCGAAGACCTTCCCGGTGCGCTGATCTAACGAGAAGCGTGGAAGGTCATATTACTTGCAGAGATATAATTTTTTCTCGAATCAACAATATAATATTCAGAAAATAAATTGTTAAAGGCACCGAATTCGGTATAATTAAAAATGTGAATTATCATTATACGTATCAAATTTGGACACCTTCAATATGTCCGTACAATTATAAACTTTCAATTTTCAACTTTCAACTCCCCAAAAGCACTTCCGCCGCCTTAATCGCTTCTTCTGTAACCTCAGCGTTGGATAACATCTTAGCAATCTCGTTGACGCGCTCGTCGTGAGTCAGGACTTTGATGTTAGAACGCGTTTTTTCATCGACGACGGTTTTATATACAAAGAAATGATGTTTAGCCTTGCTCGCAATTTGAGGTAAGTGAGTGATACTCACAAGTTGCAGAGTCTCTCCCATCTCGTTCATGATGTCACCGAGTTTGGAAGCTACTTCTCCAGAAACGCCGGTATCTATCTCATCAAAGATCAATGTAGGAATGTAGTTGTTTCTCGCCGCCACGCTCTTAATCGCTAACATCAATCGTGACAACTCTCCGCCCGAAGCGGCTTTCGTCATGTTCTCAGGAGCATATCCTTTGTTGGCAGAAAACATAAACGTCACGACATCAGCACCATTTGAGGTCAACTCTTTTGTATCTTCCATCTTAATCTCAAAAACACCGTGCGGCATCGCAAGCTGGCGAATGACTTCCGTGACGTCTTTCTCAAAGACAGACTTCGCCGACAATCTTCTCTTATTCAGTTCTTTTGCCTTCTGACGCAGATCTTTCTCCATCGCCTTGACTTCCTTCTCCTTATCGGCAACAATATCGTCGATATTTGCAAACTCATCGACCTTGCGTCTTATCTCTTCTCTAAGCTCAAGCAACTGTGAATAATCGTTAAGATGATGTTTCATCATAAGACGCTGAATCATATCGAAACGCTCCTGTAAGTTTTCAAGCGAGCTAATATCCTGAGAATCATCTTGAAGGTTATTAAGGTCGGAACAAATATCTTTAAGTTCAATCTTGACAGAATTGAGACGTTCTGCCATGGAATCGAGTTCTGGCAAATATCTTCTCAATCTTTCCACATTATTAATTAATGTATTGACTCCGTCCAAAAGAGAAGTCTCGCTTTCTTCAATCAGAGTCGTCGATTCTATCAAAAGACGATTTATCTCTTCCTTATTTTCAAGAATTTCTATTTTCTGATTAAGTTCGTCGTATTCATTATCAGCGAGTTCAGCCTTAAGAAATTCGTCTAATTGGAACTTAAGATAATCGTTTTCATCTATATTGTTTATCGCTTTTTGACGAAGAATTTCAAGTTCGTTTTTGGCTGAAGTATATTCACGATAAGACTCTTTATATTCTATCAACGAATCATTGTTATCCGCAGCATCGTCTAACAAAGACAATTGGAAATTCGAGTTACAAAGAAGAAGAGAATCGTGTTGGGAATGAATGTCAACAAGTTGAGAACCTAATTCTTTTAATATCTGAAGAGATACTGGAGTATCGTTGATGAAAGCACGTGATTTTTTCTGAGGTGTCAATTCACGACGAATAATACATTCCTCGTCGTAATCGATGTCGTTTTCTTCGAAGAAAGATTTGAATTTCTCGTTGTCTCGTTGTCTCGTTATCTCGTTGTCTTTCAAAACAAAGACTGCTTCCACCACGCATTTTTTTGTCTCGTCGAAGAGAATATTGGTATCGGCGCGGTTGCCGAGTACGAAGCCGAGAGCGCCGAGTAATATAGACTTACCTGCGCCTGTCTCTCCCGTAATGGCGGTGAATCCATTATCAAGATCAACCGATAGCGAAGCTATCAGAGCATAGTTTGAAATTGATAATTTTTGTAGCATGACTATTTTCTATTCGTCAATATTTCTTCGTATTCTGAAGCGTGAGACGGGTCGATTTCTCTAAATATGTTGACAGCCTTTGTTTTATCTTGTTGCGATCCTTCAGAATAGACGCTTTTCCATTCGCTACGTTTTGTATCGTTAAGGACTTGCATGAACAAGACATTAGGTTTTTCAGAATATACTTGTTTTAGGTATTCCAAAGATTTTGTTATTGCAGCTTTGCCTTCATCAGTTTTTGTTGACATCACATCAAGACCGAGACGATGATATTCATACATGAACTGACGAATTGGTTTATAAGCAGCGTTGGTCATATTTTCACATAACCAGTAACGATTTCTCTTATCGTCGAAGGCTTTCCATCCTGATTCGCTTGCGCCTTGAGCAGATACGACTATCTGATCAGCCACCTTATAAAAGTTATCGCCACCATATAATCCGAAGGTATCGAAATATAAACCTAAAGAATAATATGCGTAGAAAGCGAGAGTCGAGGTGAGGTTCGACATATAACTATTCTCGTTGAAATCAAGAGGTTGCGATTCGACATATTCAAAGGTAAAGTCGTCATCTACATAGTTAAAGATAGGTGTGTTGTAGTTTGTTTTATACGTCGGGCGACGCACTGCTATATTCAGTTCTGCCTCAATGACATTGTCGTTTTTACTTTTCACATTGACAACGATGGCGCCTTCCAAACGTTCCTCAGGATTGAATTTTACATTGGTCCACACTCTGTTGTTCATAAAATTGATGATAGCTTCTTTAAGAGACTCAAAAGCACGTTGGTCTGTTCCTGCAACTTGTGCAGTTGAGATCGTAACATCAAAATTAAATTCTTGTGCCTTAACGGATTTCATTCCGAAGAAGGTACACATCAATATTAAAAGGAGAAAAACTTTTCTATTCATGGTTAATATATTGATATATAGCGTTTAACACATCTAATGCAACTTCACTTTTGGGTTTAAGGTCGAAAGTCGTCACCTCATCGTTTTTATTGATGATAGATATTTTATTCGTCTTCGACTTAAATCCCACTCCCGATTCATTCATCTCATTAAGAACGATGAGATCTATGTTTTTGGTATGCAATTTCTTTTTAGCATTTGTTAAACCGTTCTCTGTCTCCAAAGCGAAGCCCACCACCGTTTGATTCTCGTTTTTCGCTGCTCCTACGCTTCTCAAAATATCTTCAGTCTTAACGAGTTTCAACGTTATGGTGTCGTTATCGGGATTTTTCTTTATCTTCTGATCTGCCACTAATTCCGGACGGAAGTCAGCCACTGCCGCGCTCATCACTGCGATGTCTGTTTTAGGAAAAAATGACATCACGGCATCGTACATTTCCTTCGCCGAGGTCACGGGCAGAAGATTGATGTTTTTCATATTAGGAGAGATGTTTGACGGTCCGAGCACCAAAGTCACGTCTGCACCTTGTTTGGCGAAGGCACGTGCTATCTCAATTCCCATCAAGCCAGAGCTATAATTCCCGATGAAACGAACCGGGTCGATAGCTTCGTAGGTAGGTCCTGCTGTTATCAAGACTTTCTTACCTATAAATCGGCGTTTTGTCTGAAAGAAATCTTTTATTCTTTCGTAAATCATCTGAGGTTCTTCCATTCTTCCTTCTCCGCACAGACCGCTCGCGAGTTCGCCTGAAGAAGGAGCCACGAAGATACAACCTCTTTCTATTAAGGTTTTTATATTTTGTTGGGTAGCCTGATGTTTATACATGTCCAAGTCCATTGCGGGGGCGAACATTATCGGACATTTAGCTGAGAGACACACCGTGAGAAGGTAATTGTCTGCCATACCGTAAGCCATCTTTGCCATAGTGTTTGCCGAAGCTGGAGCAACGACCATGAGGTCGGCCCACAGACCGAGTTCGACATGACTCTCCCACTTGCCTGTTTCGGTGTCGAAGCCATGAGAGAGGACAGGGTTACCACTGAGTGTAGATAAAGTAAGAGGCGTGACGAAATCTCTTGCAGAAGGTGTCATCACGACTCTTACGTCGGCGCCGTCTTTTTTTAAAAGACGCACCAAGAGAGGAATTTTATAGGCGGCAATGCTACCTGTAATTCCTAAGAGAATTTTCTTTCCGGTTAGCATTGTATATCCTTATATTAAAAATCTCCCTCGTTTTCCTTGTTAGGATTACGATAATAAATACGATCGTTCAAGAACTCATTGACAGCTATCAATGTTGACTTTGGCAATCTCTCATAGTATTTTGCAACTTCGATTTGTTCTTTGTTTTCAAATACTTCCTCAAGGCTGTCGTTGATTGTGGTATATTCCTCAATCTTCTTGTTGAGTTCGCTCTTCATCTCGGCAGCAATCTGATCTGCTCGTTTTGCCATGATAGCAACTGTTTCATAAATGTTACCTGTTCCTACATAAAATTGGTCTTTCTGACGTGTGACACAGGTTGTCTCGGTGTTAATTTTTTTGAAATCCATTTATTTACTATTATATTTTGTTAATTCTAATCTTATCTTTTCTATTATCGGTTCTAATTCCAATATGTATGGACTCTCCGGATACATATAAGTCAAGGTGTTATATTTTTCGATAGCCAATTCGTAACGTTCTTTTTGTTTTTCTAAAACACTGTTCTCAGCGTAATTGTAATAGGTAAGAACCATGTTTCTCATTATTTCCTCGCGGTGATTTGTTGCTGGATATTCTTTGATAAAATTTTCGAAGCTTGTTATAGCAGCCTGATATTCTTCCATCTTGAAATACAACATACAGGTGTTATATTCTTTTTCCGAGATTTTATATCTTAAAGTATCAATAAGTTGATTGGCACTATCGACCAAAACGCTCTGAGGATAAACATCTACAAAACTTTGGAACTCGCTTATCGCTGTGTATGTATCAGTTTGATCTAAAGATATATTCGGCGACTCTAAGTAGTAGCAACATGCACTTCTAAAAAGTGCATCTTCCGCGTTTTTTGCAAAAGGATAATTGACGACATATCTCTTGTAATAATGACTTGCGATATTATAGTCTTTCATCTTGTAATAACATTCCGCAGTAAGAAACGCTATGTTATCTCCTTCCGGTTTACCTCTGTAGGCAGCCTGCAAAACATCGAACAACTGCAACGCTCTGTTATAATCCTTCTTCTCAAAAAAAGAAATAGCAGCATCATATTTGGCTTGATTGTCAGTGCTCTTTAACAACTTATTATAACTATTGCACGACACAAATGCCACCAATGAAACTATTCCTATCAGTATAAAAATCCTATTCTTTCGCATAGTGCAAAAATACATTTTTTTATCTTTCAAAAAACGTCTTTTTCAATAATTTATTATTACAAAATTTCATTTATTCAACTACAATTTTTTTCACCATTCTGCTATCATCAACGATGATATTCAAGAAATAGAGTCCGCTATCAACATCTTTCACATCTATCTCTAATTTCACAGACGACAAATCCGATTTCTTAACTGTTTGTCCATTGACATTCATCAAAGTCCAACTTACATTTGAAGCATTTTTCTCAAGAACAACATAAATAACATCCTTTGCTGGATTAGGATAAATGTTAACATCTTTTAAGATTTCCTCTTCGAGATTTGTACAATCTTTAACTAAGACTACAACGCTGTTTTCCTTAGTCGCTGCTCCGTCACTAACAACGACGGTGAAAGTAATCTCGCCAGACTCTGTCGGTGTCGCCACTGCGTTTTGCGCATTAGGGTCATCGAACATTTCTGCTGGCGACCATGAATATGTATAATTTCCAGAGCCGCCTTCTGCTTCAGCAAACAACTCAACGCTTTCACCGAGACAAATCTCATCTTCGTTAGCTTGTGCTGTCACTGTCATCTCTCTTCCGATGCATCTTATCACGGCTTTCCATCCTAGATTATTCACCGCATAATCCGATAAGAAGCGGAAGGTCAACGCGCCTTCTGAATTCGTAGCAGTATATATTCCTGGTAATGTGGAACCGCTCAACTCTGCTAAACAAGGTGAAGCATCGACTTCAGTTCCGTCATAGATACGCAAAATATCATAACTTTGCTCTGTTGCAAATTCTAAAAATTCCACCTGTATCATAGCGTCTTCTATTGCAGGCTTGAACGTCATAACATGTACATCGTTGTCAGGATAATTTCCGTTTGGTCCACCATAATCATAGAATAAGGCTCCACTTGTTGTTATAGTCTTGTCTTGCATATTATATGATTCTGTAACATTTATATATTGTCTTTTGGTAATAGTCTCGCTATCGCCAGAAGCATTTGTCACTGTTAGAGTAACATCGAAAGTTCCTTCTTCGTCATATTTTATCGATGGATTCTGAACGCTTGATGTTGCAGGAGTTCCGCTTTCAAAATTCCAGCACCAGCTAACGATATTGTTTCCCCACGACTCGTCTGTAAACTGCACGCTGCTTCCAAGAGCAATGTCGGTTTCCGATGCCGAAAAATCTGGAATCAAGCCTTCGCCAGGTACAAGTTCTGCGTTCAGATATGTCGTCTCACCATCAACAACAGTCACTACATGTTGCACAGGATAATATCCGTTAGCTTTAATTTCGACAGTATAAGTTCCTGATTTTATAGGTCTATGAAAATCTCCCATCGGAAGTTGCGATTCCACCATCGAATATTCTTGGTCATGATTTAAGATTTCTATCGATGCTTGTAATGGTTCTTGTGTCTCAGCATCGACCACAGTTCCATGTATTCCGAACAAAGCTTGATTCATGTATGCAAAGATAGAGTTGTAGTTATAGTCCCAGAACTTAGGTAGTTGTGATGGAGAAGGACATTTCACCGAAGAACATTCTATTGTGACTTCACGACATTGATGATAATAATTCATAAAGTCTTGACGTCCGCCGCCGATAGTATACCAGTCGGCGCCATTGGTGATGCCGTTTTCTTCGTCTGTCATATAATACGGGTCAGATGATTGAGCAGCATCTTGACATAAATCTGCATATTCTCTACTTACCAGTTGCCACC
This sequence comes from Bacteroidales bacterium, assembly GCA_017461665.1. Taxonomy (GTDB): domain Bacteria; phylum Bacteroidota; class Bacteroidia; order Bacteroidales; family F082; genus Limimorpha. The sequence continues at coordinate 112,707 of JAFTXI010000013.1, forward strand.
AGGCGTCGTCAGCGTGACGTTCATAGTTATTGTCCCAAGGATAGTTCATCAATTCGGCGCCACCGTGATAATGAGCTGCCATAGTGAATTGATATTGTTCTGCAAAATTCATCCACCACTCTGTTTCCACAGCGTAAGCATTTCCATCGGGATGCGCTCCATCAACAGGGTCAGGATAGTTTCTGTTCATATCAACACCATACGCATTGGCGCGTGTAGCTCCGTTAACAGTGTTATTTCCTCCATGATACGTTCCATCAGGATTGGCGTTAGGGCAGATGAACAAATCCAAGTTGTCAATGATATTTTTCACTTCTGGCAAATCCTCTCTCGTAAGAAGAAGATCAATAAGACGAAGCATCATTATATAACCAGTCGTCTCATCACCATGAATTGTAGAGCCATACAAGAACTTAGGTTTTCCGTCAGTGATGCCATTGTTGATTCTAACCAACAAAATCTTACGTCCGCTGGCAAGAGTACCGAGTTCTATCAAGGTACATTTCTCCGAATAAGTCTCGGCAAATTCTTCCATCATCGCGACGTATGCTTCGTAGGTAGGATATTCATCCCATTCATAACCAGCGCGAGTTCTTCCGTCGTACATCTTATAATCTTCCATCATCGATGGAGGCGTCAACAATTCAGTCTCAATACCTAATGTTAAGAAATTTTCATATTGTTGATTGTTGGCGTATGCAATAACATCGTTTCCTTCTATCCTATCGATAGAGATGATATTAGAAATATCTTTAAGATTCTGTAAATCATCTATCTCAAAACTAAAATAAAACTCATTACGTTCTTTCATTATATTGCTTAAGTCTTTCTCTTGAGACATCACATTAAATGAAAAAACCGATAAAAGCAATAATGTAAATAATGTTTTCATAATTCTATTATTTGTTATAGATAAAATTAAATTCGTTTTCTAAATCATTTTTAACATTTTCATTAACAGGAAGCAAAGGTAATCTTAAAATATTTTTACAAATATTCTGGTAAGCCAAGAGGCATTTTATTCCGGCAGGATTACCATCGGAGAAGATAAGATTATTCATCTTCAGTAATTTATAATGTATAGGAAGCGCTGTTGCAACGTCATTGTTTAACATCGACTTAACCATTTTACAGAAAATATCAGGATATCCGTTGGCAGCCACAGAGATAACACCTTTTGCGCCGAGAGCCATCATGGGCTGTGTTATTCCGTCGTCACCGGAAAGGACATCGAAATCTGATGGTTTGTCGCGAAGTATCTCCATGATTTGTTGTAAGTTACCAGAAGCTTCCTTCACCGCAATAATGTTTGGGTGTTTTGCAAGTTCCACGCAAGTCGTAGATTGAAGATTCACTCCCACCCTACCTGGGACATTGTACAGAACAACAGGAATAGGCGAGTTGTCGGCTACGGCTTCAAAATGCGCTTTCAAGCCTCTTTGGTTTGGTTTGTTATAATAAGGAACCACGCTCAAAATCCCATCTACACCTGTAAAGTCTTGATTCTTTATCGATTGAATTAAAGTCTGAGTATTATTACCACCCATTCCAATCATTATTGGGCAGCGTTTGTTAGAAACTTTTATTACTGTTTTGAGGACATTATCTTTCTCTTCCGGAGTCAGCGTCGGGGCTTCAGATGTAGTTCCAAGAGCAACCAAGAAGTCGGCGCCATTCGACAATGTAAATTCAACTATATTCTCAAGTGATTTATAATCAACAGAAAAATCTTCATTAAATGGAGTTATGAGAGCCACTCCAGTACCGACAAAAGGATTAGTTTTCATTTTTTCCTGATAACATCATTAAATATCTATGTAAAATCTTCAATCGCTGTACGTCACCCTTCTCAATTCCGTAGTCAATTATCAAATCATGTATCTTCATATTGACATTGGAATGTCCGACTTTCAATGATGACTTTAGGCAAGAAACAAGATAATCGTTAAGAAGGTTCTCATTATCATCCGACAAATTAATTAACACATCATCGGCAAGTAAACCAATAACATCAAGTTTTTCTTTCTTCAAAAGTCCTATTTTGTTGAAATCGTTTTTTTCGATAAAGACCATAAACTCGCTTTGAAGAAAATCGTCCTTCACCGATTCGGTGAGAACAAGAAAACGTACGTTTTGGGGATTCAGCGATTCTTTTAGGAAATGCTCCATCGCTTTTATATCCTTTTTTTGATTGTCATCTATTAAAACTGTAATTGTAGGAAATTTGCTCAAATCGGGAAATCTCAACAGCCTTGCTTCCTGAGTATTTCTCCGAATATTTCTCTTCCTAAAAAAAAGGATTATCGACTTTAGCATTTTCTTATATTTATGAATTGCAAATATACATTATAAATATGAAATATCCTCACATTTTTTACCAATAATTTTTATCTTTGCGATGATTTTTAGCTTACAAAAAAATGAAGGTAACAATATTAGGTAGTGGCACTTCTTTAGGCATTCCAATTATAACTTGTAACTGCGAGGTTTGCAAATCGTCAGACCCTAAAGATATGCGATTAAGGACATCTGCATTGATTGAAATCGACGACACTTGTATCTGCATTGATGCAGGTCCTGATTTTCGTTATCAAATTCTAAGAAGTGGTGTTAAGAAGTTGGACGCCATTTTAATAACACATGAGCATAAAGATCACATAGGCGGTTTGGACGATGCGAGACCTTTCATTTTCGTACAACAAAAACCAATGACTATTTATGCATCGAAAGAAGCTCAAGAAGAAATAAAACGAGAATATTCATACGCTTTTGCCAATGAGGACGAGAGGTATCCAGGGACGCCGGTATTCGACTTAATCGACATCGATGAAAAACCAATAAACATTAACAATATGCTCATCGAACCTATAAAGCTAAAACATTTTACTTTAACATCGTACGCTTTCAGAATTGGCAAGTTTGCTTACGTCACTGATTTCAACGAGATGTCAGAAGAAGCTTTCAATAAATTACAAGGCATTGAATACCTTGTGATTGAGGCATTAAGAAAAGAGAAGCATCACTCGCACATCTGTCTATCCGAAGCCATCGACATCGCTCAACGACTTAATGTTAAAAAAGCCTGGTTCACACATATAGGTCATGAGATGGGAAAAGCCGCAGACGTCAATCCAACGCTTCCGCCAAATATGATGTTAGCTTACGATGGTTTAGAAATCGAAATAGAAATGTAAAATATTCGCAAAAATATCTTTATTTGAATATCTATATCCTCCAAAACAAGGAATAAAAGGAATTTTAGACCAATTAATAAGAAATAAGTAAAATTTTAACTTGATAATTGGATGTAATTTTGCACCATAAAATTTAACACACAAATAAAGATGAAAAAATTAGGTAAAGTTTTAGGTATTGGTGCATTATTATTAGGATGCAGTGGCGTAATGAACGCACAAAATGTTTCTGACGAAGGTGGTAAAAAAGACGGTTTCTTCAAGAGAGCATTCCGCGACATGAAAGAAAGTGCAAAACTCCAACGTCAAATCGACAAGGCTAACTATCAGGCAACTAAATTGGAAACAAAGGCTTTCTACGAAGAGCAAAAGAGATTATCGAAACCTTCTGCAAGAACAGCTGCCATGAAAGAAGAGCAACTTAAAGAATTAGAAGCTGCAAATCAAAGAGTTGAAGAAGCCAAGGCAAAAGTCGAGGCTGCAAAAGGAAAATAATTGAATATTAACGAGCAGAAAAACATTAAGCAGGAATCCAAATCCTGCTTTTTTTATTTTGAAAGAAATCTTATTCCTAATGAAAATTCAAAATACTCAGCATCGAAACTATGAGCTTTAATAGCAAAACCAGCAAACAAGCCGTAAAAATCATCAAAATAATATCTCAATCCAGCTTTCTCATAATGCCATTCATTGCAATATAACCCCATCTCCCGATATGGATAAATTCCAAAAGCGAAATATCCAGCAAGATTTTTATAATACAATTCCTGAACGAATGAAACACCAAACGACAATGCTGAATATTGTATATCTTCTACTTTTTCCTCTCCGTAAATAATTAAATCACATTGTTTTAAATATTTAATATTTGACGAATAAAAAACATCCAACGATAGACCACTTGCATATTTCAGAGCATAACGATACATTGCATCTAAACTTACAGAAAATTTAGGATGTTTCTTAAAAACCGTTTGTTTCTCATTTACATCATCCACCATCACATTGAAAGCCAGCCATTCTGCCCGACAACTATGCACGCCACCACTCAAAGTGACATGATATTGAAGTCCCTTATCAAAACACATCTCAGGAATATAACTTTTCTTAATCGACTCTCTATCATAGAAGTTATACTGAACAAAAACGCCTGCTCCAAGAACATCGATTCCACCATTAGGTAGAGACAGCATTCCATTGGAATAATGTCGGTACATAAAATCAAATCCCAATTCAAAACGTTTACCTATCAATGTTTTAGCATAAAAACCGCCTCCGAAATAGCACATTATAGTTGAACTTAGAAATGTATTCCCTGGATTATTTACAGGATCATATTTGCAAACATTTGTAGTGATTCCGAGATTAAGCAAAAAACCAGATTTAAACTTTACGTCATCATAAAGTTTTCTTTCAAAAGAGCCATAAACAGTGTAAACATCTGGAAGATAAGAACCTTCGTCCATTATGAAATCACTGAATCGAGATACAGAAATACCGAGTCCCAAGATTGGGTAATTATAGGAATGATCAAAAATATTTTTATTTACAGAAGTTGTTTGATGAGCCACTGCCACATCAAATGTCATATAACCATTGCTTTGTCGATGTGGATTAAAGTTCAATGCGAAGCCATAATAATTTTGCCCAACGAATGACAATTTCAAATCGTCACTCTTTTGGGCAAAAACTTCACTTATCGTCAATAAAATGACGACAACAAATAAAAATGCTTTGTTTATATTAGAATGTAAAGCCAAAGCTAATCCTAATTTTATTCAAACAATCTTTATCAAGATAATTTATTGGAGCATAATCTGATAACTTAGCGACAGTCTTTTGAATCTCGTAACCCACTGCAAATGTGAATCTTGAAAAGTCTATTCCAACGTAAGGAGACGCAGTTACGATAAGTCCAGAATTTGTCACATCAAACATTTCACCAACGCGTGCTCCAACCATCGGACTTACTTTTTTGTCGAGGAATGAATAATTTACATTAATGAATAAAGGTATGAGGTAAGTCGGTTCTTCAACATATTCGTTGTTAAAATCATTACCCATAAAATCGGCAGTAAAACCGACGCCAAGACCAGCTACCAAACCATTACCAAAGCAATAAGCCTGTGTAGAATTGATATTGAATTGTCCATTGTTAGCCCACGACAACTCTACATTTGGACGATAACCCTTTTGATAATGAATACTATTTGATTCTTGTGCATTCGACAACATTGGCATTGTGACCACTAAGACTGAGAGTAATAATTGTACTAAACCTCTCTTTGAGAAACTTGATGTTACCTTCATTTTTACTTTATTTTTATTAATTATTTTCTTCCTTGTTTTCTTCTTTCTTCTCTAAGAATTTCTCAACAAACTTGTCTTCGACTTTCTGATAAGCACCAACAACGCCGTCTTCAATTTTCTGATAGGTGTTAACAACTGTCTCTTCAATTTTTTTGTAAGTATCTACGACTTTGTCTTCGACCCTACTTTTTTTTAATTTGTAATCGCTCATGATTTTATTTGTTATTGTTACTACTAAATTTCACGCTGCAAAATTACACCAAACAAAAACGCAGATTTTTCCTATTTTTCCTTAGAATTCATACATTATGTAATAAAAGCATAGTATTTTTATGAATAAGCAACAATCTTAACGTAACGAATAAAAACAAAAAAAAGACCTCAATGAGGTCTTCGTATTACACAAAAGTATTTCACCACTTATTTATTATCTTCTATTTCCTTGTAATTATCTTCATCTAAGAACCATTCTTTGTATGTCAGATAACCTTGTGCATTGGTGTTAGCCATCTGCCCTATTGATTCAGAGGCGTCTTTCACTTTCTTTGCAGGGACGCCGGCATAAATACCAGGTTCCAAAACGGCATTACTCAACACGACCGAACCAGCTGCAATGACTGTATTATCTGGAATCACCGCATTATCCATCAGGATAGCACCCATTCCAACAAGAACATTGTTACCGACTTTTGCGCCATGTACGATTGCGTTATGACCAACCGACACATCATTTCCAATCTCACACACAGACCTTTCATATAAAGTATGCAACACCGCACCATCTTGAATATTAACCCTATCTCCTATCTTGATAGTGTTGACATCACCTCTCAGTACTGCACCATACCATATACTACAATCATCGCCCATTGTCACGTCACCTACGATAGCTGCCGTTTCTGCAATAAAACAGTTTTTTCCTATTATTGGTTTACAACCATTTAACTCCTTAATCAAAGCCATAATATCTTAATTCTTTTATTATTTATTCATCTACAAAAATACTTATTTTTTCCACATTAAGAGACGTCATAACAAATTCCGCGTCTGAAAAAAATTTATCTTTGCGAAAAAATATTTTATGCAAGAAATCACATTTGAATTAAGAGAAGGCGAAGGCTTTATCCCATTGATAGCCTTGTTAAAAGCTGTCGGCGTTGTTGAATCTGGAAGCATGGCACAAGAAGTCGTGACAGCAGGTTTGGTCAGACGCAACGGCGAGATTGAATTAAGGAAAAGAGCGAAAATCATCTCAGGCGATAATATCGAGTTTGAAGATTGCAGGATTAGAGTCGCCGAGTCTATGAGTCAATAAGGTAGAGACGCGCCAACAACACCTATAAAAATTAAACAATTGGTTGTTGACACGTCTCAGAATCAATAAGTGTAGAGACGTTCCAATTACACCTTTAAAAATAAACACGATGTAATTGAAGCGTCTCCGAGTCAATGAGTCTATAAGTTCTAAAGTTCTACTTCACCCACTTCCCACTCTCAACACACTTCATTCCTAATTCCTCATTCCTAATTCCTAATTTCCAAACATACGTTCCACTCTCCCATTTTGAAGCGTCTATACTTGTGACGTCGTCTGTGATTTCTTGTTCATGAATCTTTCTTCCTTGCATATCATAAACAGATAATGTTGCATTACGCAAGCCGGTTCTTATATTCATGACATCTCCGCCAGGATTTGGATAAGCCACAGCGAGTTTTAAGTTATGAGCGTGAGCTTCTTCGATGTTGAGAAAAGCCGATGCAGGGAATTTGGTGACGAAATTATAGCCTTTATCGGAGTCCAAATCATCAGCCGAATGAATAATAATCACGCCACCATCATTAGTGGTCTTAACATTTATCACTCTATCATGATGTCTATCATCCATTCCATAATACAGAGTTTTTATTTTATTCAGATTGTTATCAAGATTGTCTATACAAATCCAAGAATCAAGATTACCATAATAACCAACATACATAGTATAGGTATAATATATTGAATTATACTCTCTTAAATCAACTCCCAAATACATACTTGATAAATCCCATTCTTCTGTTCCTCTATCTGTATGATTAACGACTTCAAGAAATTCTGATGCTGCATTAATATCGTCATTTATTTCATATAAACGACTATCTTCATCATGATGAGGATTTTTTGGGTTTCTTTTTTGTGTTGTAAGATATGTGGTGTTATGATTGCTTCTCTTGACAGATATATTGTATAGTTCGTCATTTATCAAACAATCAGGACCTCTCAAATATCTTTCCCTAATAAAATTAAAATCCTTGTCGTAATAACTTGCTGTTCCTTCTATGTAATATTCATCGCTGTTACCATCGCTGGACTCATAAAATATATAGCATGAATCAGTGGCTACAAAATGATTGGCACGAAAAACATATTGTTGTCCTTCAGCTCTCGACCTGTCTATATTTAAACCATTCCAATCGTTTGAATCTGAGTCATAGTATTTTATTTCTTTCTTCAGAAGCATTTCTCCATCGAAACTCATTCTAAACATAAATAGTGTATCTAATCCACGTGAAGGTCTGTCATAACTCACGCTTTTCCAATAGGCACCTACTATGTTACCATCGTCTTCAAATGCTGAAAATAAAAATATGTTTCCACTATATCCATTAGGAAAAATTTGCCATTCCGGTTTGTTTCGAGCCTCAAAAGTATCTATGGGCCAGCTATGCTCATACATCTTCTCTAAATTAAGTTGATTATCCAATTTAAACAAAACCAACTTTGCATCGCATGGTGGATTGTCGAAATTTGCAAAATTGTTAAAAGAATCAGGAGTATGTTCTGGACTATATGCTGTAAGCAGATATACATTATTATCTTTTTCGAAAACATATTGAGAACAACCAGAGATACAATATCCTGCTTGAAAGAAATTATTCTGAGCTATTATTTCTCCATTCCCTGAAAACAATCTAATTGCAGGACTTACAGAATAATAATATTCTTGAGGTTCACTTTTAATGTAGTATTCAGCAGACGATAACAAATTACCATTGGACAATTCAATAACACCTCCTGAGCTATAAGCCTCCGTTGTTAAATAATTAGTTTCTGTAACAACTTGCCATTCTTGAGAAAAAATACTATTAACTCCATAGAAAAGCAGAGTTAATAGCATTATTGTTTGTATTAAACGTTTATTCATAATAATTAATTTACAGGTGTGTTATTACCATCCTCTTCTGAGCTATCTATGTATAAGACATTACCATAAGAAGCACAAGCAAAATGTATCCTTAATTCTTGTGAAGGCTGTCCTCCTAACGTTAGAACACCCATAGTATATTCATCATCAATAAGACACTCAATGTATGGTGCATTGGTTGTAGGTCCAAAATGCAATGGAGCTGTGACAGGAATAAAGTTCTGATAAATTTTATTGTAGTAACAATTCATTTCATCATGATGAATGCATGGTTCTTCTTCACATTTGCCTACTTTATAGAATAACCATGAATCAGCGCATGGTACTACTGTATCTTCGAAATAAACGTGATCATTATATGCATCATAATAATCTAATGCAGAGTATTTTACATATTCCAATCTATACAATAGATATGTCATACCTTCATGCTCTTCATCTGGCGTGAACTTAAATAGTTTAGATAGCTCTTGAGCTGCATCGGTTGATACATTAAATGGACCCTCTACATCGCATAATCCAAGTCCCATTCCCCAGTAATAATCATCACCTTCTTCAAATGGTTCATAAAATGGAATCTTCTCTGTACCTATACCTCTTGCAAACACAACTTCAATATCATTTCCGCTTCTTGTTCCTGTCTCAGGGAATCTAATACTAAAGTTTTTGGCTAAGTTCATGTCGTCATCAACTAATGCCATAAGGCTTTCTAATTCTGCTTCAAAAGCATTGTAGGTTGCAACAGCTTCTGTTGCCGAGACGTTGCCGCTAACATCCACTTTCGGCATACTTACATAGAATGTGTCTAAAGTGGCATTTGCGAATGGCACCGCGTGCTGGCTGTGTTCGTAATTAAACGTAAGATCAATGTCGTCGCGCAATTCTTCCAATGTCATACTTTCGCCAGATCTCTTACCCGAATTGACATTGTCTTTCAATTCCTGGAAAGCATAAATACGATTTAACAATTCTTTTGATTCGTTGTTGGCTGATTTTGCCACAACATTTTCTTCTGTTGTTTCATTGTCCTTTTGGCATGAAACAACTGCTACCGAAATAGCTGCTGCAACTAATAATGCAGCGAGTTTAAATGATTTTTTCATCGTTAATTTTAAGTTAATAATGTTTTTATTGTTGTATTCTGAAACTTGCTTCGGCACTGCCGTTGTTTCCTTCTATCATAATGGTGTAATTTCCAGCTTGTAAATTGCCTATAGGAATCATATTTATAAGTCTGAATGAGGTGTTTGTCGATGAACTATAAACTACATTGCCGTTTTCAGTTTTCAATTTTCAACTCGAAAATAACCATAATACTGCTCACCGTTACTTAAAGTGATGTCCATTCTGTAGTAGCCGGCATCATCTATAATAAAGGTGGCATAATCCGGTGTCGAAAAAACATTCTCTCTGTCAATGTAAACACCGTTGGAATCCTTAATGATAATATGTGCAATTCCCACATTATCGTTAAAGGTAATTGTTAAAGTGTGACCTGTGATGTCAGCCGAGATGGTTTCGTGACGGAATTCGGTACTGTTGTAAATGTTCTCTTTTGTTCCAAAGACATCAATCCCTTCTTTTGAAGAAATTTCATTTGCTTCAAGCACTACACATAGCTGAAGCAATGCTGTTAAAACGATTAATCTTTTCATCTCTCAAATTTTTAAATTGTCTCACAAAGTAAAAGACTAATCGCTCTGTTGTCAAGAAAAATCTTGGGGTGTTTTGGGGTGCTGATATTTATCATATATTATTGATATTCAATTATAGAGTGTATCGGGGGGGGTAAAATCAGTAACATTTCATATCAAATTGACATATCTTAAATGTGATAAGTTAGCAGAGATAATTATCTTTTATATGAATAAACAAATCTTGCTTGGCATCTACATTCATTAGTTTCCTAATCTTGCTAAATCTATCGTATATGGTTTTTCTGTCTCTACCCAACAGATATGGGAACTTGTTTTTCTCAACATTAAGTATAATCAAACAAATGGTATATAAGTCGTTTGTGTTTAAAGTTGGAAATTGCTCGCATAATCGTGTCGAGATATTGTTGAGATGCATATCTGCCGACTTCATCA
>JAFTXI010000014.1 GCA_017461665.1 Bacteroidales bacterium
GATTGTCTTGGGTTCATATTTTGCAGGGATTCCGCTGACGCTCCATCGCCTGCTTAGAATCTATCACCCTTACAGGCTTAATATGACCAATAAAAGATAATTGCCTGATTATACATTAGTTCTTATGTCGAACTCACGTTAAGTAATGTTCGCAGGCGCCAACGACATCATCGCGTTCAGTGAGACCTACGGCGTGGTAGTAGTGCGCTTTAGCACAAGTACTTAGGATCTCTGGATCTCTGGATCTCTGGATCTCTGGATTTCTGGATCTCTGGATTTCTGGGATCCTGAAGTCCTGAAGTCCTGAAGTCCTGAAGTCCTGAGTTCCTGAGTTCCTGAGTTCCTGAGTTCCAGAAGTCCGTTCAAAGAACGCTACTGCTTCCTTAATTTCCTCGAAGTTATATTGCGGGAGATAGTTTTTATATAAGGAGTCGGCGATGAGGAGTTGGGATTTGTAATAAGTCAACGAGTCTCCCGTAGAGACGCACGTCCGTGCGTCTTCTATGAATTCGATTGAGGACACATTCAATGTGTCCGTACAAGTGCCTGAGCTTGTCGAAGGCACGACAACATCGCCTGGCGCTTCGACAGGCTCAGCGACCGAATCAATTCCTAATTCCTCACTCCTAATTCCTAATTCTTCAACAATCTGCGCTTCGACAGACTCAGCGACCGTGGACGATGTCCGTTGTCTGTTGTCTGTTGACTGAGCAAAGCGAATAATATGTAAAGTAGGACTATCCTCATAACCTCTCTATCCCTTGGTCTTTAGATATTAGGCTTTCTTAAAATCTATACTTAAATCCTAAGAACGCCTGAAATCCGTAGCTCGGATAGTCGTAGTATATCTGATATTTGTTGTGAATCAGATTCTTTATTTCGGCATAGAATGACAAATCGTCGTTGAAGTTGTAGTCGCAGCCTAATTGAATGTCACAGATTGGTTTTAATTCTTTAACAGTATTATCGTATGACAAAGCGTATCGTTTTCCTTCTACGTATGTTGCTATATTGAAATTCCAATGTTGATTGTATTTGTAATATCCTCTTAAATTAGATTCAAATTTCGGTTTGTACCATGCGTGTGCTCTTGTGATAGGAGCGTCGTTTGTCATATAAGCCTTGAAAAAGTCGTATTTGTTATATGCGAAATCGGCAGAGACCTTGATATTGTTGTTTATTTTTGCGTGAATGTCGGCGTTGAAGTTAAAGACGTAACAGTTGTTTAAAATGATGTCGAATACGTTAGGCTGTGTCGATGAATAAATGTAAAACACCATATTGTCGATTCTTCTGTATCTGACTCCGATGTTTCCACTTATCTTGTCTAAAGCCTTAAACTTCAATCCTCCGTTGAAATCGAAATATGTCTTTTCATAATCGAACTCTTCCATCGCAGTAAAATCTGAGACGATGAAAGGGTTTTCCGACAATATCTCTTTCAAGGTGTTAATCTTTGTTTTGCCACCCAAGCCTGCGTAAAGTTCGAGATTCCTGTTGAAGAGATAAAGACTTCCTTTGATGTCGGGATAGATGCCACCTTTGTCGTAGCTGTATGTCTTGGCATCCGCTCTGAGACCTATTCTCATCTTATAATAATCACCGTCGAAGTCCAGGTGCGGATTTGCAGTGATGAGCATCAAAGTCTGTGAAATATTATTGACTTCAGCACTGATGTCAATAGAAAGCGTCTGAACGCCATTGCTTTTTCTAAACCATGAATTGGAGTGTTCCAAATAAGCGTTAAATTTCAAGTGATTTTCCATCTCTCCGCCTTGTATTTCTGTGAAATTATAATCCAACATGAACTCATCGTAAAGCGACCTGTAACTCGTCTGATTGTTGTTAGCCAACAACTTTACATTTAAAGAATGAATATATCTTTTGCTGTCATAGTCATTGTCATAGTCAATGGTATTTGAGATTAAATTATACATATCGTAATGATAATCGATGAAGGAGCGCAGCTGGAATCCGGAGAATTTGTTGCTCATCGACAAGTTGAAGGCGTTGTTCATATATTTGGAGTTGGCGTAGTCTTTCATACCTGTCCATGTGGAGTTGTGTGTCACACCAATGCCTATGCTTGTCTTTCTCGACATTTCCGAATAATGACGGAAGATGAAGTCGGGCGAGAGTCGTGTGCCTAATCCTAACTTAATGAAGTTATTGGTAATCTCTTCGGATTTGTTGTTTACATATTGTAGTGGGCTTATCGGTTCCAAATCGACTTTATAGCTGTAGAAGAAATCTTCTGTGTTTACCTCATGATTCGGTATGTTGAACTCGCGTTTTGGCATATCAGGTTTTAAGGTTATACGTTCCGACTTCTTGATGTGCGGAGTGTAAGAGCCTTCAATCGTGACTTCCTCGTTATGCGATTGTGCAAACGATGTTACGCTTAATAAAACAAAAAATATTGCGGCGACGAAATTTATCTTTTTCATTATTATCTTCTCCTTATTCATTTGTTTCTGCATTGATTATTTCTAACTTCGACTGTGCTTCTCTGACGATTTCATTGTGATTTGTCTCGTCTTGAGGATAATTTTCAATAACGCTCTTCAATGTTTCTTTTGCCTGGAATGCGTTATCTTTAGCAACATAAACGTCGCTGAGGATTATAAACGACTTGGCAGTCCAATAAATATATGTGTTGTAGCTGTCTGATACTTCGAAAACTTTCTCTTCGGCTTCGTCGTATCTGTTTGTTTTATATAGACATACTGCTGACAAATATCCGCATTCGGCTCCTGTCTCGGTCTTGTCGATGTTTGTACAAATGTCAAAATGTTTTAAGGCTTCTCCGTAATTTTTCTTATCGAAATACGACTTGCCGAGAATATAATTGGCTTGATTCTTCTGATTCTCAGAAATGTCGCTCATTACGACTAAAAGATTTGCTTTTTCAATTGCCTTATCATATTCTTGATTGAAATAGTAGCTCTTCATACAACCCTCTGTTGCTTCCATCAAAACCTGTTGATTTTCTGTTATGTTGATGAGTCGTTCGTAGTAAGTTGCCGACGATGCATAATTTGAGGCGTCGTAATCCATTCTTGCAATGAGAAGGAGTGCGTTGTCGGTGTAATCGTTATCGGCTTGATTTATAATATATTCTATGTGAGTTCTTATACTATCTGTTTCATCTAAGTTTTCCATAGAAGTCATTGCGTAATAATGTACTTTAAGCAGATAAGCTCCTTCGGGATATTTCTTCAGATATTGTTTCGCTCCTTTAAGTGTTTGGATATAATCTCTCTTGGAGTAGAAGTCATTGATAGTCACAAATGAGAGCGAGTCTTGCTTGTCTATGCTTATCGTTGCGAGATTGTTTTTCTCGATATAGTCGAAATAAGCTTGGATGTCGTTTTGGTCGCGATAAATGTTACTAATCAGATTCAGAGCCTCCCTCGATTCTTCGGTGTTTGGATATTGAGCCACAACGTTTTTCAGTCTTTCCAAAGCCTTGTCGTATTCGTCGTTGTTGTAATAAATCATTCCTATTTTCATGAGAGCCAGGCGTGCGTAAGAAGATCTTGGTTTTTCTTTGATGATTCTGTCGAAGCTTACGATGGCTGAGCGGTTGTCGTTTGTTGAGAGATGTGCCAAACCGATTTCATACAGAGCCTTGTCGTAGAAAGATGATTTTTTATAGTTACTTGCGATGATATTCAGGCAGTTGATTTTTTCGTTTGTCTTACCTAATGCGCCATAACCCATGCCTTGTTGGTAATAGGCGTAGTCGGTGTTTTTGTTGTTGATTTTTATCGCGTTGCTGTAAGCTGTTATCGCGTTGTTATATTGACGTTGAATGAAATAGCAGTCGCCGATTCTCATCCAGGCGTCGTTTTGTAAAGTCTTGTTTGCGCTCTTGTCGAAGTTAAGAAACTCTTTGAATTTTATTGAGGCGTTGTTGAAGTCGGCTTTGCCGAGATAGATATAAGCTACGTTGTAATAAGCCAAAGGATAGAACTCGCTGCTGTTAGCTGAGGGCGATTTTATGAATTTCTGATAGGCTGCAAAAGCATTGGCGTCGTCTTTTTTCTGTTGATAAGCTTCTGCCATCCAATAAAGCGCTTCCGACAAAACCTTAGGATCGGAATTTTTTGTATCGACGGTTTTCTTTAGATATACGATGGAATTGTCAAAGTCACCTTCATTATACAACTGAATACCCACATGATAGTTGAGTTGCGATTTTATCTTCTCAAGCTCGGGACTTATGCTGGAATATCCTTCTATGGTTTTCAGAGCCTCGTTATAGTTGTTCGCATTAAGAAGCAGATGAATCACAATGTCTTGAAGATCGCTGATGTTGTTCGAATTGGGATTGTTTTCTATATAGTCGTTGAGCGTGCTGATAGTCTCGTTGAATGGGTCGATGCCCGGGATGAAACTGAGTGCTGCATAGTTGAACAAGGCGTTCTCACTCAGTGTGTCGTTATAGTTCATCTTGTATGCTTTGTAGAATGTGTTTCGTGCAAACTTGTCTTGCTCGGTGTTGGTGTAACATTGAGCTAAGTAATATGAGCCGTATTGTCCTAACTCGTCGTTTTTGTCGGTTACTTTTGTGAGATGTTCTATCGCGCCTTCGAAGTCGTTGGTTTTCATCTTACAGAATCCAATTCTGAACTCAACCTCTCTCGGCAGTTTACGGTTTGAATTTTCCAAAGCTATGTTGTAATATTCCAAGCTTTTTGCATAATCGCCCTGTTGATGCCACGACTCAGCCAACATCAGGGCGATGTCAGCCTTACGTTTTTTCTTCGACTTGTCTAATAAGTTGTCGCCACTGACTGCAACTTCCGAATAATTACCTTTGTCGAAATTGATTTGGAGTATATAAGTGTTGGCTATGTCTTTATATTCCTCCTTGTTTTTTAAGATGTTAAAATAATTTAAGGCTTCGTCTTGTTTGTCGTTAATGTATAAGATGTGAGCGTAGTAATATATCGCGTCGTCGCGGTAGGCGTTTTCTTTTTCGGTGAGTTCTTTAAAAAGAGGAGTAGCTTTTTCGATGTCGTTTGTTTGGTAATGGCAATATGCCTCTTTGAATTTACATTCGTCTTTTTCTTCTGTGTTAAGGCTTGCTGTGTTTATGTCTTGATACACTTTAAGTGCGTTGCGATATTTCTTGTCTTTAAATAAAGTGTTGGCGTAAAGGAAGTTGGCGTGTTCTGCCAAAAGATTTGTAGGGTTTTCTTTTACGAAGGTGATTATTTTGTTTTCGCCTTTGCCATTGTCTAAGAAGAGCGATGAGACGGCTTCGTAATATTTTGCCATTATGAGTTCTTGGTCGTTGTTGTCTTTAGAAGTTTCAATATAATATTCAAAACATTCCAATGCAGAGGCGTAGTGTTTGTTCTCAAAAAGCATCAATCCTCTTTCGAAGGTGGCTTTAGGTTCGTATTGATTTGTCTCTTTCTGAGCTGAGACAGAGAAGCTTATTGTTAATAATACAGCTAATGAGATGAAACTTTTGACGATAGATTTCATATATGTTTTTATAAAAATTAAATAATAAATTATAAACGCCAAAGATACTAAAAAATTGCTTTTTTGACCGCATTAAATACGGTCAAAAAAACAAAAAAAGCATAAGCGGGATTCTGTTCCTTGTTTCCAAGGTGATTGTCATTTCTCTAGGTCAGACGTTGCCGTATGACTCAAGCAACCTACCCTCCCGACTCGGACGAGCAGCCCTTTGGTCGCGGACGACCGTCGTCGGTATATTTGGTCTTGCAGCCCGTAAGGTTTACCCCGAACCTATGTCACCATAAATTCGCGTGAGCTCTTACCTCACATTTTCACCCTTACTCCGAAGAGCGGTAATTTTCTGTGGCACTTGCTGTTATCTTCTCAGATACCTTCCTGTTAAGAAGTACGGTGCTCTGTGCTGTCCCGACTTTCCTCACGCAGAATCTCTCCTGCCTGCGACAATCGCTTTTTCGAGTCGCAAAGATACAAAAAGTCAACGGACAACAGACAACAGACAACAGATTTTTTTCGTTTAAATAAACACAAATTTTCGCATCTCTCATAGAGTCGCACGGACGTGTGACTTGAAAAATTAAGTGTATTGATTATGATTCATAATCGTTGAGATCAAAGTATAATAATTTGGTATTTATACTTTCATCATTCGTCTTCAAATGTTGAAATCCATTGTTCTCGTAAAATTTAACAGCATCATTATAAGCATCAACTACTAAGAAGCGACATCCAGTTTTGTTGTCATCAATAAAATAGGTTTTGATAAAATCAAGTAATAAAGAACCAACACCCATGCCATGAAACATAGTATCAACCCCAAACCGACATATTTTGACAGCGGGATAACTTTTTAATCTTTTTTCATTAACAAATCGATGACGTCGGAAACGATTAAAATCAGTCTTATTGTTAAAATCGGCTAAAGAAACTTTGTCATTCGCTAAGCTAAAATAGCATACTACTTTACCGCTGATCTTGTGCTCATAAATATATGTTACTGCGATGAGTGCTTTGTTGTAATTAGGTGCTTCTCTTAAAATAAAGTCGTTCAAATCATCGTCGCCGCAATCGAACGACTTTATTGTTTCTTCTTTTCTTAAACGTCTAATCTGATACTCTTCAAGACTTTCAAAAGAATCTTTCATCTCGTCTTATGTTTTTAGAGTTTTGATTAAGATGTCGTAAGTCTCTAAGCGTCTTTTTCTTTTTTCAGGATCTTCGTGACGCTTCTCTTTCATCCTTTCTTCAAATCTCTTAGCATCTTCGCCATATAGAATTGGCGTTTCTCTTATTGGTTTAGACATAACTATTAATTTTAAAGGTTTCAATGCTGCAAAATTACATTAAAAATCAATGATTGTCAAGAACTTTTTTCATAATAATTATTAACATATTTACCCCATAAATTATCAACTGACAACAGTTTTTTTTCGTTTAAATAAACTCAAATTTTCGCATCTCTCGTAGAGTCACACGGACGTGTGACTTGGTTTTTTTTTGAACTAGTTCAACAGTTCAATGGTCTTAGTTCAACGGTTGACATGATCCTTTCTTTTTCTCTGAAGTCTTTATAGATTTTAACATTTGAAAAGCCGAGTTCTTCGCAGAGCTCAGTCATTTCTTTTCCGAGAAATTCGTTTATCTCGAACCAGACTTCTCCCTTCTCCTTGAGATGATTCTTGGCAAATTCTAAAATACTTCTGTAAAATATCAAAGGGTTTTCGTCGCTGACAAACAATGCTTTATGAGGTTCCCAATCTAAAACATTATTGTGTATCTCGGTTTTCTCTAATTCTCTTACGTAAGGCGGATTGCTTACTATTATATCGAATTTTGTGTCGATGTTGTTTCTTAAATGTAAAATATCGTCATGGATAAAGCTGACGTTTACATTATTAATAAGTGCGTTTTCTTTCGCGACTTCCAAAGCATTTCCCGAAATATCCAATGCATAAACCATGCTGTTTGGAATCAACTTCGCCAAACTAATCGCGATACAACCCGAACCTGTTCCAATATCTAAGATAGAACATTGGCTATTGTTAATTGTCAACTGTTCATTGTGTATTATGCATTGTGAATTATGAATTAAATTCACCAATTCAGAGGTTTCAGGTCGCGGAATCAAGACGTTTTCGTTGACTTTAAACTTAAGATCGCAGAATTCAGTCTCACCTACTATATATTGTATAGGTTTGTTTTTTAATAAGTCTTTCACAGCGAAATGAAAAGTGAGCATCTCCGACTCGCTGAGACGCAGCTTAGGTTCCAAAGCCATCTTGATTTTGCTGATGTTAAAATAATGTTCAAACAAGATGAGAACCAACGAGTCGGCTTCCTCATAATCGTAAATAGAACAAAGCTGTTCGCGATAATATTTCCTAATGTCTTTTAATAGATTCGATGCTACTTTCATGTTGCAAAAATATTGAAAAAATATTACTTTTGCACAAATAATTTAAGGCGTAAAGGTAGAAAGGTGAAGATGCACTTATCCTTTGCCCTTTAATACTTCAGCCCTTTAATACTTTTGAATATGATGTTCGAGGATACATATAAAATATTAGTTTCGGAAGGTGACGGTTTGTATAAGGAGAAAGGCAGCAAGTTCATTGCCAAGGCGTTTCCTGTACATTCCGAAGATGATGTGAAAGCGCGTGTGGCGGAGTTTAAGAAGCAGTATTTCGACGCGCGTCATCATTGTTACGCCTTTATCATCAATCCTGATAAGTCGTGTTATCGTTCTTCCGACGACGGTGAGCCTTCTGGTACTGCCGGCAAACCTATATTGAATCAGATTCTTTCTAAAGACGTGACGAATGTATGCGTGGTAGTGGTTCGTTATTTCGGAGGAATTAAGTTGGGTGTTCCTGGACTTATCAACGCTTACAAGGCAGCTGCACGCGAGGCTCTGGACAACGCGACAATAATGGAAAAAACCATCGACGAAGTTTATTCCGTCGTCTTTGATTATCCATTAATGAATGAGGTGATGCGAGTGCTGAAAGACGAAAGTATTGAGCAACAGAATCCTAAGTTTGAACTCAATTGTTATCTTGAAATCTCGGTGCGTAAAAACGACTCTGATAGGGTGGTTGAAAAGTTGAAAAGATTGTACGGCGTAGATGTTAACTATCTGCGAACTGTTTAATTATCTGATACTTACATATTGCTGTTTTAAGGTGCTCGCATTGCTCGTAATTTAAGTCAAAGAAAATTAATAATCAATATAAATCTTATTTTTTTATTAACTTTTTTGTGCTCATTTTTGTTGAAAAATTAGAAGGTAAAATTGAAACTTTTAATTTTCTGATTCTTAAAACATTGTAATTTTTGACCTGATAAAATGAGCAGACATTGTGTCGAAATATGGAGTGATTGTCTCAAAATGATACGTGAGAATACGCAACCTCAGAGTTATAAGACTTGGTTCGAACCAATCAAGCCTATATCTTGTGTGAACGATATTCTTACTATTCAAGTGCCGAGTCAGTTTTTCTATGAGTACTTAGAGACGCATTATATCAGTCTGTTGAAACTTGCAATCAGTAAGGTGTTGGGACCAAATGGTGGCTTGCAATATAGTATTGTCATGGATAATTATGGGACCGACAAACCGTACGGAATCAGCGTTCCAACAACAGGAACAACGAATACGCAGAATCCATCGGTACGCGTACCTATTAATATGGGTGATGATTCGGAAAAGAAAATAGTGAATCCTTTCGTGCTTCCGGGAATAAATAAGATAAAGGTAGAATCGCAGCTTAACGAGAATTATTCCTTTGATAATTATATTGAAGGAAGCTGTAACCGACTCGCTCGCTCTGCCGGTATGGCGGTGGCTGAACGTCCAGGGAAAACGGCTTTCAATCCTTTGTTTATTTACAGCCCGACAGGTTTAGGAAAGACTCACCTTTGTCATGCCATCGGATTGGAGACGAAGAAATATCATCCAAATCTCATAGTGCTTTATGTGAACTCGGAGCAATTTATCCAACAGTTTATGAGTTCGTGTAAGAACAAGACAAGAAACGATTTCGTACATTTCTATCAGATGATAGACGTGCTCATCGTCGATGATATTCAGTTCTTGTCGGGAAAAGCCAAGACGCAAGATGCATTCTTCCATATTTTCAATCATTTGCAACAAAGAGGCAAGCAACTTATCTTCACCTGCGACAAAGCACCGATCGATCTTAAGGATATGGAACCTCGTCTTTTGTCACGTTTCAAGTGGGGATTGTCGGCAGATTTACAGCAACCTGATGTGGAGACGCGTATCAAGATCTTGAAACGTAAAGCATATAACGATGGTATCGAACTCCCTGATGATGTTGTTGATTACGTGGCAACGAGAACCAAGACAAACATCCGCGAGTTGGAAGGACTTCTTATTTCTTTGATTGCACAGTCGTCCTTGAACAAGAAAGCCATCACCATGGATTTGGCGCGTCAACTTATTGAACGTTTCGTGAGCAATACAAATCAAGAGGTCTCTGTAGAATATATTGTGAATGTCGTTTGCAATCGTCTCAACATTGCTGTGGAGCAGTTTTATTCCAAGTCGAAGAAACGCGAGATGGTTCAGGCGCGACAGCTTGCGATGTATTTTGCGAAAAAATATACCAAGAACTCATTGTCGGTCATCGGTCAACAGTGTGGCGGTAAGGATCATGCTACAGTAATTCACGCTTTGAAGACAGTGTCGAATCTTTTAGAGACCGACAAACAGTTTAGAGCATTAGCTTCAGAAATAGAGAAAAATATCTGCTGATGAATCATAAATTTGGAACACTTTATCTCATCCCGACATTGCTTGGCGCGACAGATGCCGAGCAGGTCATTCCTCAGGGAACTTTAAATATAGTAAGAAATATTAGGTTTTTCGTGGTGGAGAATGTTCGCACTGCGCGTCGTATGCTTTCGAAGATGAACATGCCGTGTCCTATCGACGAGCTTACTTTCGTGGAATTGGATAAACACGACAAATCGCAGAATCTCGATTTGGTGACGTATCTTGGTGAGGCTCTGAACGGCAAGGATGTCGGGCTTATGTCAGAAGCCGGAACTCCATGTGTTGCCGACCCAGGCGCTCTCATAGTAGAGCTCGCTCATCAGACAGGAATAAAAGTCGTTCCTCTGACAGGTCCTAATGCGATGATTCTCGCACTGATGGCTTCCGGATTCAATGGTCAAGCTTTCTGTTTTCATGGCTATCTCCCGATAAAAAGTCACGAGAGAGCGGCGGCTCTTAAAAATTTGGAACGTCGATCGGCAGCGAACAACGAGACGCAGATATTCATCGAGACGCCATTCCGTAACAACGCCATGATCGAAGAAATCTTAAAGTCGTGTCATCCGAACACAATGTTATGTGTGGCTTGTAACATCTCCATGCCAGATGAAGAAATCGTCAGCAAGCCAATCTCTGAATGGAAAAAAATCAAGAAAGACTGGAACAAACGACCAGCGGTGTTTTTGATTTATAAATCAATTTACAATTAACAATTAGTCGTCAGAGTCCAAGTCAACAGCCATGAATAAATCAGAGTTTCTTATATATTGTTTGCTTTATGCGATTGACCTTGATGTTAACTTCAGGAAGCAGAATTTAGTCGCAATAGCAGAGAGTCTCAATGCAGTGACTTTTGTTAAGATTTATAATGCGATTCAGCAGCATGAAGAAAAGACGAGAAGAGAAGTCATTGAATATAATAAGGTGAAACACTCTCTAACGGATGAGGAGGTAAGATCGTTTGTTGAGACTACATTTCAGAACTTCAAAACTTTAAAACCTTAGAATCATGGAGACTCGGTGACTTGGAAACGCTTCAATTACATATGTTAATTATTATAGGAGTAATTGAAACATCTCTACCTCAGGATCCTAAAAACTCATAAACTTATAGACTCTTGACTCATAGACTTAAAAATAATCTGTGGAATCTGTGCCATCTGTGGTTAAGAATCGATTTTGTTAAATCGAAGTTATAGATTCAAATTTTAAATTAAAACTTGTTTCTCTACATTATCTTTGTGCCGAAAAAATTAAGATATGACAGAGAAAAAAGTTAATACACCAAACGCTATTGTTTCTTTTATTCCGATTTTGACATTGATAATCACGCTGATTCTTGTTGTGAAGATTTTTAACTCTTCCGTGATGGATGGCGCGAGTCAGGTTGCTCTGTTGATTTCGTCGGCAGTATGTGTCGCGATAGGGATGATATTTTATAAAGTTCCGTGGAGTTCGTTTGAAGACGCGATAAAGGAAAATATCTCCAATGTCGGCAGCGCGATAGTGATGCTGCTTCTGATTGGCGCGATAGGAGGGACGTGGATGCTGAGCGGCGTGGTGCCTACGATGATTTATTATGGATTGCAAATCATTGATCCTAAGATATTTCTTTTTGTATGTTGTGTCGTCTCTGCCGTGATTTCTATAGTGACAGGCAGCTCGTGGACGACGATAGCGACCATAGGTGTCGCTCTGATTGGTATCGGACAGAGCCAAGGAATCTCGACATCGTGGATTGCGGGTGCAGTTATCTCGGGAGCTTATTTCGGAGATAAGATATCTCCATTATCGGATACCACCGTCATCGCTTCCTCTACGGTGGGGACGCCGCTCTTTACGCATATCAGATATATGATGATAACGACAATACCTTCAATGATAATATCGCTGATAATCTTTCTGATTGCAGGCTTTATTTTTCATAATGACTTAGAACAGAACGTCGATTCTTTTGCAGCCTCACTCCAAGAGACATTTAACATTTCTCCCTATTTGATGATTGTTCCCCTTGTTACGCTCGTATTGATATTGTTTAAGATACCTTCGCTGATAGTATTGTTTTTGTCTGCTTTTATTGTGGCTTTGCTTATTCCAATAACGCAACCGGAGATTATATCGCAGATTGTAGGAGTAAATGAAGAGATGAGTCTTATTAATATTATAAAAGGTGTCTTGATAAGTTGTTACGGTTCAACGAGCGTGGAGACGTCGAACCCGATGCTGACGGACTTGATCGCGACGCGTGGAATGAGTGGTATGATGAATACTATCTGGTTGATAATATGCGCGATGTGTTTTGGCGGCGTGATGATGGGAAGTGGCATGATTGCAAGTATCACGCGAATTATCATGCGATTTATCAAAAGGACGGTGACGTTAGTCGCCTCGACGGTTTTTACAGGAGTGTTCAGTAATATCTGCGTCAGCGACCAATATCTTTCAATAATATTGACGTGTAATATTTTTAAAGATTATTACGACAAGAATGGCTACGAGCCTCGCTTGTTGAGTAGGAGCGCGGAAGATTCAGCCACTGTGACGAGTCCGCTCATCCCGTGGAACACTTGCGCCATGACACACGCGACGATGCTGGGAGTCGCGACATTGTCATACCTGCCTTATTGTTTTTTTAACATCCTTAGTCCGCTGATGTCGATAATAGTCGCAGCGATAGGGTATAAGATATTTAAGAAGAAAGTTGACTATGACTTTGATTCTGACTCTGACGGTGGTAGTCACACGTCCGTGTGACTCTACGAGAGATACTGAAATTCCCAGTTTCTCAGATTTTCAGTTTCTCAATTTCCTCAAGAATCTGCTCCGCGTGAATCTTTGTCTTAATCTCTTTAGGAGTGAAAATCTTCTCGATAATTCCTTCTTCATTGACGAGATATGTCGTTCTAAGCGTTCCGATAGTGCGGCGACCGCAGGCGACTTTCTCTCCCCAACATCCTAACTCTTGAAGTAATGTTGTCTCAGTGTCGGCAATAAGAGGAAACTCCAATCCCTGAGCTTCGGCGAATTTCTTCTGTAGTTCTTTCTTGTCTTTGCTCACGCCTATTATAGAATAACCTGCTGCTTCCAATTCAGCTTTATGTGCTTGAAGAGAACAGGCCTCGGCTGTACATCCGCTTGTGTTTGCCTTAGGATAACTATAAAGAATGATTCTTCTACCTTTATAATCGCTGCTTTTTATTTCGTTGCCGTCTTGGTCTATGCCCAAATATTCTGGTATTCTGTCTCCGATATTCATGTTAATTTATTTTAATATTTTATAAAAATGATTGTTGATGTCGATAATATACAATCCGGATTTCCAATTGCTTGCATCGATATTTACATTATTCTCACATTCGATGGAATAAATTTTCTGTCCCAAAGAATTGTATATGTTTATTGTCATATTGTCTTCTCCGACAATATTGAACATATCCTGAATAGGATTTGGATAAATTGTATAATAATTTTTGTTATCTATTTCTGTCAGATTAACGCCGCCCTGGTATTCGTAAGCTCCTATGTCAACTTTACCTTGGCCAATTCTCCATCCGTAATTGATGTCGTAGTCGGGTAGAGTAGCAACATTGTTTTCACCCGCGTTAATCAACGGAGATTCTAATTGGAGTTCGTAGTTGTAAGATTCAGGATCTACAAACATTGGATAATTTTGCTTGTCGGAACCGTTGTTTTTTGAAGAAAGGTTTATGATGTTTGTACCTTCGAAACCTCCTTCAACGGCGCAGTTGATAAGGTTTGTCTCACCCTCGATTTGTTTAGGTTCGCCTGCTACCTCATTGTTCCAAAATATTGTGTTGTAGAATTTGCTGTATTTAACTTCGTTGTATAATCCGCCGGTGTTAGTCTGGGCTTGGTTGTTGATAATGTTGCAGTTTGTCATTGATATATTGCCTCTGTTATATATAGCTCCTGCGTTATCGGCGTTGTTGTTGGCGAAGATGCAATTGGATACTTCGGGATATTTATTCATGAAGACATAATAAGCGCCGCCTTTAGTGTTTGCGGTGTTATTTATAAATGTGTTGTTAAATAATTTAAGACCTGTCATGTCGAATATTGCTCCACCCATTGAGGCTGTGTTGTTTTCAAAAATACAATTCTCTATGATATTTTTTGAGTTGTTGTTTCCTGTCACAGAATAAACGGCACCACCTGGACCTTCGGCAGTGTTGTTGATAAACTTGCAGTTGTAGAAATAACTATTTGAGCAGATGAAGAGAGCGCCTCCCGAGCCGGCGCGACCATTTTGAATGGTGAATCCGTCCCACACTGAATACGCGCCGTTGCCAAAATGATCGTATTGATATAAGACGCGTCGCGAGTCTTCTCCGTCAAGTATGGTGACATTCGTTTCAAGATCGCGGTCTTCGAGATTGAAATCAGGACTCTCATTACCAGCGAATCCTCCATATACTCTGTTTCTCTGGTAAAGATAAAAAGCACCGTTTTCGCTTTTGACATCGCCAAAATATGTTCCTTCTTTTACCCAAATCTGAGTCTCTCCGTCGGAAGCGATAGAAGCAGCGTATTGTAAATAAGGTGTCGCGTTTTCCCAAGAAGAACCGTCGCCTGCGCCATCAGCAGCGACATAAATAATTCCGTTTTCATCGGAGTTTATGGATAATGGTCTGATGTCCATCACGATTGCTTCGTTTTCATTAAATCCATTGACGTCGTCGATGCTGTAGAATCCATCCGACATTCCACTCCATCCCATGTTGAAGTGGAAATAGTTGTTGTTGTCGTAACCGTCGCAAACTATAGCGTGACCTCCAATTTCACTTGTTCCGGAAAAATACATTGGACGCGACTCGTCAAGCTCGCTTTTTAATAATTCAATCCATTCGTCGTCTTGATATGAAGATCGTTCCATATATCTGGCAGACGAATATCCAAAATACATTCGCATGGCTGTTTCAACATCGTTCGATTGCGCGCCACTTCCATCATGACCGTAATCCATATCTACACTCACTCCGCAATGATACATCAAAGTAGCAATGGCGTCGTTATGACTCCAAATCTCGTTTGGCATCTCTTCCCATACGTAAGTGGTGCTGCCAAAATCTGCCGACTGTATCCCATATTGATTGTGGTTGTAACTATGTGAACCTTTGCCTTTTTCAGGGTAGTTCCAATATTTCATGATTTGTGACATGGCACAAGCAACACATCCGGCATACGCTCTGTTGCATGGACCGTAACTGTCGTATGGTGCATATTCGTTGTAATAACAATCCTGATTCCATCTCGTGTCGATGAGCGGTTCAACGATGGTAATAGTTTTTGATTTTATGTTATTGTCTTCCAATGCTTTCCATGATTCGATAATATGATCTTCTGTAGAAAACTCATTTTTTTTATGATGATTGATAATGTTATTGTAGTTGTTTATGAAGTAATAAGCAGTATGAGGAATCTCGTTTCCAAAATTATTTTCAAAGGAATAGGCGAGGATTGGCTTGACTCCTTTAGAAGCAGAAACAATGACAAAACCACCGTCCTTAATATCGAAGATATACATATTTGGTTGATTGTCAATGCCTTTTTGAGTGTTAACTAAATCTAATCTGATTTCCGTCCTGTTGCTGTTTTGTGAAATGAAATTATTTGCGACCTTCTTTGCCGTAGGTTCGTTTACTAAATCTTGTGCCGATACATTATTAATAGAGCAAACAATTATTAAAATTGTTATTAAAAACTTGATTTTATTCTTCATACTTACTTTGTTTGTTAATCCCTGCAAATTTATTATTTTTAATTTAACAAAGACAACACCATACAATATTAATTATTAATTTTTACGATAATTAACAGATTCCAATTTATAGTCAAAATCTACTTCATATCCAATCAACCATCAACTATCCATTGTTCATTGTCAACTGTTCATTGTTATGGCGTTCCGGCGATGCCGTCGGGCTTTCCGCTATATCTTTGCTTGCTCCGTAAACTTCGCTCGCAAAGGATGCCGCTCCAATCCCTAACGCATGCGAGTGACAGGGAGCCTTCCCATATTGATTAATAAGGTGTACCCTGTAGGGGGCGTATCGCATACGCCCGATTCCGTATCGCCTACGTCCCAATGAACATTTTCACATAAAGATAAAACCAATCCGACGAAAAAGCCACCGTTGCCGGTCAAAA
>JAFTXI010000001.1 GCA_017461665.1 Bacteroidales bacterium
CCTCTTCCCATTCCGAACAGAGAAGTTAAGCCCCGCAGCGCCGATGATACTGCATAAGTTTGTGGGAAAGTAGGTCGTCGCCACCCTCATAACGGAAGCCTCAGCAAATCACGCTGGGGCTTTTCTGTTTTGGTAAGTAGCCACGAGAACCATTATCCACATATCGCAGGTGTCGCAACGAATATCTATTGAATAATAGTTTTTGATCACTCATACGAATTAGTTTTCAATAAAATCCCTAAAAGAGTGAAGAAAGATTTTATGCTATTATAAATTAATTAGAGAAAACTTTCCGGAAGATAAACGTTTTCCAACACTTTTGCTCCTTCAAATAGTGGTGCCATTTCTTTGTCTTTAAATCCAGCTATGCCACAACCGACTCTTGTTACCAAAAACTTTAATCCAGAATGTGTTTTAGCAAATTCTATAAATTCATCGACGTACGGTTTTATCACATCGACTCCGCCGTGCATTGTGGGAATTCCGTAACTTTGTCCTTGAAGTCCGACACCTTGTCCCCAGATAGCTCCGAATTTTTCGTATGCAATACGTGCTGCTCCTCCGCCGTGCATTCCTTGTAGGTTGCTGCCAAAGACAAATATTTCGTTTTCTTTTAAATCAGTGATAAAATCTACTGATATTCTCTTTTTCATTGATTTTAGTTCTTCCATATATTTGTATTTTTTCCAAAGATATAAAATATTTTTCATTTGTATTTGTTATTAATGTAAAATGTATCACTATGAAAAATTATATTATCGAATCTTTTATTATCGCTGTTGCCTTATTCCTATTGGGCTTATTTTTGAAGAATGGCCTTGACGGCTTTGCCAATAAAGATAGAGTTGTTAATGTCAAAGGTCTTGCCGAGATGGAAGTGAAGGCTAACAAGGTGACTTGGCCTCTTATGTATAAAGAGATTGGCAACGATTTGACATCTTTGTATAACAAGATAAATTCTTCTAATAGTACAATTATTATTTTTTTGAAAGAAAACGGTCTCGATGAGAGTGAAATTACCGTTAATGCTCCTGAAATCGTTGATATGAATGCAGATCGTTATTCTTCAAATCAAAGCAATTATCGTTATAATGTGACGCAGGTTATCACGGTTGCTACTTCAAAAGTGGATTTGGTTCGTAGTCTTATTAACGAGCAAAGCGAATTGTTAAAACAAGGCATTGCTATTACCAGTGGTGATTATATGTATCGTGTACAATATGAATACACCGATTTGAATTCTATCAAGCCTCAAATGATAGAAGAAGCGACTAAAAATGCAAGAACTGCCGCACAGAAATTCGCTTCCGATAGTGACAGTAAGCTCGGTAAGATTAAACGAGCTTCACAAGGTCAATTTAGCATTGACAATAGGGACGAATTTACACCTTATATCAAAAAGATAAGAGTCGTTACGACAATAGATTATTTTCTGGAAGATTAGTTATATAATGCATAATTCATAGTGCATAATGCACAATTGTTTCAATTATGAATTATGAATTGTCGCAAGTATTATTCCTGCTGCCACAGAAGCGTTCAAGGATTCCGTTTTGCTTCCTTCTCCTCTTGGAATATGAATAGGAGCGGTGATGAGTGGAAGTACGTCTTGTCTTATTCCGTGCGATTCGCTGCCAATGACAATAACGCCGTTTTTATTTTCGATTTTCTTTGTGAAGATGTTTTCGCCATCCATCAAGGCGCCGTAAATTCGAGTTTTGGAGTTTTGGAGTTTTTGAGTTTTGGAGAGAAATTCTTTCAGGTATGTTTCCATTATTTCAATTCTGAAGATAGATCCCATTGTTGATTGTATTGTCTTAGGTTGCCAGGCATCGGCGCAGTCTGAACTGCATATTATCTTTTTGATTCCGAACCAGTCGGCGGTACGGATTATAGTTCCTAAGTTTCCTGGGTCGTTGATACCGTCTAAAGCTACGATAAATTCGTTTTCGGCATCTTCAGGTTTGATGTTGTATGAAGGAGTGTGAGCTGTCGCAATGATACCTGGCGGTGTCACCATGCTGCTAAGCTGCTCCATTTGCTTGGGACTTATTATATCGTAAAATGGTAGCGTCTGAGCCATTTCAGGAAACTTCTCTAACCATAAATCTGTAACTAAGATATCTTCCACCTTAAAGTTTGACGAAAGCAGTTCACCGACGAGTTTGTTGCCCTCGACGAGAAACATTTTATGTTCCTTACGATATTTTGTCTGCTTGAGAGATTGTATAAATTTTATGTCGTTTTTAGTTATCATTTATGTTGGCGTTGAATTTTAGCTTGGACGTTGAGCTTGTCGAAACGACAGGTCACTTCGACAGGCTCAGTGAGCTTTGTTTTTAAAAAAAAGCCGAAGAAGTGAATTCCTCGGCTCCCAAATACAAAAAACCTTAATATGAAAAATCTTTCAGTTTTAGATTATTCAGCGAAAACTTCAAAAGAAATTTCAACAGAGACTTCTTTGTGTAATCTGATGACAGCTGAATAAGTACCGATTTCTTTAATGCTGTCTTCTTTGATTATGATTTGTTTACGGTCAACTGTTAAATCTTTAGCTTCTTTAATAGCGTTAGCTATTTGAACGTTGTTCACTGAACCATAGATTTTGCCACTTTCTGAAGCTTTAGCAGCTATACGTAATGATAAGCCTTCTAAAACTTGTGCTAATTCAGTAGCTTCTTT
Source organism: Bacteroidales bacterium (assembly GCA_017461665.1). Lineage (GTDB taxonomy): Bacteria > Bacteroidota > Bacteroidia > Bacteroidales > F082 > Limimorpha. Next base: position 2,683 of record JAFTXI010000001.1, read on the forward strand.
CTTTATTCTTTCTTGTTTGAAAGCTTGTTGGCGGATTTCTTCTGCCAAAACTTTACGAGCTGATGGAGTAGCTAAGATAGCCATTCCTTGTGGAATTAAGAAATTACGAGCGTAACCAGGTTTTACTGATACGATGTCGTTTTTATATCCCAAATTTTTTACATCTTGTTTAAGAATAATTTCCATGTCTTGTCCTCCTATTATTTCAATAAGTCAGCTACGTAAGGCATCAATGCAAGATGACGTGCTCTCTTGATAGCTTGAGCAACTTTTCTTTGATATTTTGTTGAAGTACCGGTGATGCGGCGAGGTAAAATTTTACCTTGTTCGTTCACGAATCTCAAAAGGAAATCAGCATCTTTATAGTCGATGTATTTGATGCGGTTCTTTTTGAAGCGGCAATATTTTTTCTTCTTTGTATCGACTGCTATTGGAGTCAAATATTTAATTTCTGAGTTAGCTTGTGCCATTTCTTCTAAATTTTAAACGTTAAACAATTAATTGGCTTGAGCTTCTTTTGCCTCTTGTGCTTTTCTACGTTTTTTCTCGTTGTAAGCAACAGCGTGTTTGTCAAGTTTTACAGTTAAGAAACGTAAAACGCGTTCGTCACGTTTTAATTCTGTTTCGACTGTTTCGATAACATTACCTTCGGCTTTGAACTCGATCAATTGATAAAAACCTGAAGATTTTTTCTGAATTGGATAAGCTAATTTGCGCATTCCCCAGAAATCTTCAAAAACGATCTCTGCACCATTCTTGGTGAGAATGTCTTCGAATTTCTTCACCGCTTCCTTCATCTGTTCATCAGATAAAACGGGAGTTAAAATGAAAACGGTTTCGTACTGATTCATAATTTATTTTATTGATAATTAAACAATTAAGTTGAACTTTTGTGTTCTATTTTTCGTTTCGCAAAAATAATAAAAAAATCTTATAAAAGAAAGATAATTTTAAAATTTATGAATTATTTTGCTTTTTTTGTTGCTAATCAATTCGTTACATATAAATTCGGCGGCTTTCCCATCACCAAAAATCTCTGGATATTCTATATCTTTTTTCTCCTTGAAATGATAATATCCGTCGATAATCTTTTCTTCATCGGCATCGGCAATAATTGCTGCCCCTACTTCAACAATCTCTCTCCACTCAGTCTCGCTCCTTATTATAATACAAGGTTTCTTGAAAAAATATGATTCCTTCTGGACTCCGCCGGAATCGGTTATAACTAAACTTGCCTTTTTCTCTAGCATTATCATTCCTAAGAATGAAACAGGTTCTAAAATATAAATACGTTTGTTGTCGATTAATGACCTGTATGTCTCTGTTTCTAAATTGATGCTCAGTAGTTTCTTCGTACGCGGATGTAATGGAATTATAATATCTTCCTCTTCCGATAATCTTAACAAAGCTTTAACAACAGAATTTAATCTTTTAGGCTCGTCAGTATTATTATTCCTATGAATCGTACATAAAATGTAATTGCTTTTTGGGACAATGCTTGTTGTCTCGTTGTCTTCTTGTCTTGTTGTCTTACTAAAATACAAACTATTATCGTACATCACGTCGCCGCAATGATAAATGCCTGGATTGTCGATTGTGAAAGGTTTTTTGTTCTTCGGAGTGAATCCTTCTTTGATAAGATTGTTGTAGCCCGTTGCTGTTGGCGAGAATAATAATGTTGAACAATGATCGCAGCATATTCTGTTGATTTCTTCTGGCATTGCTTTGTTGAACGAACGAAGCCCGGCTTCGATATGTGCTATCGGAATATGAATTTTTGAAGCTGCCATCGCGCCGGCTAAGGTTGAATTGGTGTCGCCGTAAACGACGAGATAATCGGGATTTTCTTTTAAAAGAATCTCCTCGATTCCTTCAATCATCTTGGCTGTCTGAACGCCGTGACTTCCTGAACCTACACCTAAGTTATAATCTGGCGCAGGTATGCCAAGCTCGTCGAAAAATACCTGCGACATGTTCTCATCGTAATGCTGACCGGTGTGAACTATCACTTCTTTTATCTTATCTGAGAAATGGTTTTTTATGGCTCTACTCAACGCTGCTGCCTTGATAATCTGAGGTCTCGCTCCAATAATCGTTACAATCTTTATCATATCTTTTACAATAATCCTTCATCTGCAAAACTAAAATAATTATCGTTACCAATGATGATATGGTCTAAGATTTTTATCTCTAAAAATTGTCCAGCTTTGATGAGGTTATCGGTGATTTTTTTATCAGCGTTGCTCGGTATCAGGTTGCCGGAAGGATGGTTGTGACAAAGCATCACACTGATTGCGTTGTTTTCCAAGGCGCTCTTGAAAATCTTCTTCGGGTCGGCCGTCGTTCCTGCCAAACCTCCAACGCCAATTTTTTCCAACTTGATGACTTTGTTGGCGCTGTTGAGTAGCATAATCCAAAACTGCTCGTGATTCAAATCTGATAGTTGAGGATAGAAACATTCGAATGCCATCTGGCTGTTTTTTATGACGGGTTTCTCCAAGGCTTCGCTGAAACGTCGTCGGCGTCCCAATTCCAAGGCTGCTGCTATCGAAACGGCTTTAGCCTCTCCAATGCCCTTGTATCTCATCAAGTCGTTGATTGATAACTTTGATAGCTCGATGAGATTGTCGTTGTTGTCTTTTAATATTCTTCTCGAAAGGTCTACGGCCGATTCTTTGTTGTTGCCGGAGCCTATCAATATCGCAATGAGTTCGCCATTACTCAAGGCTTCTTTTCCTTTGGAGAGCATCTTCTCTCTCGGACGGTCTTCCTCCGCCCACGATTTTATGGTGTTCATAATGGTTTAAGGTTTATGCTTCTATGAAAATAGATTGTTAACTTTCAGTTTTCAACTTTCAGTTCTCAGTCACACGTCCGTGTGACTCTACATGAGATTCTATAAATTTTCAATTTTCAATTCTTCTTTGGGAACCATCCCTTTCTGACTCTTTCTCTTTGTTCGAAGAGTTCGTGTATCGACCAGAACGACGATGCTCCCCATACGGCGAGTAATATCGACCATGTCTGTTCTTCTACGAGAACGGAGGCAATCAGGCTCGCAATTCCCATGATGGCGAAGACCCACCAGCATTTCACTCCAAAATGATATTCGCTTTTGATGACAATCGGATGGAATATGCCTATAATTAAAAAGGTGGCAATTCCAATAAAAATTCCGTTGAGGTTATATGCTTCTAAAAATTCAATCATAATTATTAACAATAAAGCCGACCTTTTGGTCGGCTTTCCTTTAGTATAATTTCATTATGCTAATTTTGCTGTGTGATGTGCAAGTTTTGACTTTAAGTTAGCAGCTTTGTTTCTGTGGATGATACCGCGTTTAGCTGTCTTGTCAATGATTTTGTACATTTCTGAAAGTTTTGCTTCAGCTTCAGCTTTTTCTGTTAAAGCTCTGAATCCTCTAACAGCAGCACGCATCGCTCTTGCGTAAAAGCGGTTGCGTAAGCGTCTTTTCTCTGTTTGACGGATTCTTTTGATTGATGATTTGTGATTTGCCATATCTATATATTTTTACTATAATATTCCATACTAATTCGGGGTGCAAAAATACTCATTTTATCTTTACAAATTACATTTTTGTTGAAAAAAAAACTTTTTTTTTTGAAATGACTATTTCGTCTTTATTTTATTGCACGTACTTCCGAATTGTCGCCTTTTTCAATAATGCTGTCGAGTGTCACTTCAACGAAAGTATTTTTTTCTAAATCTTTTCCTTTTAATCGCAATGGAATATAATTTTCTCCGTAACCTCGTGCTATTCCATCGGAACCGATTCTCTCAATGAGCATTTTTTGTTTCCTGCCAAGCATCTGCACGAAATAATTCTTCTTGTTTTCTGAAGAAATCTGCCTGATGATGGCACTGCGTTCTGTTTTTATTTTATCTGGAATTTGGTTTGGCATAGTCGCTGCCTTGGTTCCATTTCTGATAGAATATTTGAAAGTGTGAATGTGACTGAATCCTATCGCTCTGCACATCTCTGCACTTTCTAAAAAGTCTTCTTCTGTCTCGCCCGGGAATCCTACAATCAAATCGGTGGTGATGTTGAAATCGGGAACTACATATTTTATCTTGTCGCACATCTCTCTGAACTCTTTCGCCGTATAATGACGTCGCATTGCCTTTAAGGTGTTTTCGGCTCCACTTTGCAGACATATATGCATGTGCGGCGCTAATTTCTCGTTCTCAAAAAGTCGTAGAAACTTTTCGCTGAAGTTGTCGGGTTCTATCGACGAAATCCTCAGTCTGAAATCGCCTTCTATTTTTAAGATGTTTTCGACTAACTTCTCAAAGCTGACGTCTTGATATTGGTAGCGTCCCATGTTAACTCCAGTCAACACAATCTCTTTAAAACCATGATCGACGACTTTTCTTATGTTGTCGTAAATGTCTTTGTCGCTGCGACTTGTAGCTCTGCCTCTTACCATCGGGATTAGGCAGTAAGAGCAGAAGTTGTTGCATCCGTCGTGAATCTTTATCAGACTTCTTGTATGAAAAGTGTCGAAGGCTGGCTGATAACTGAAGAGGTCGATGTCTAAACCTTCAGGATCGACGGTTTCTCCTTTGAAATGTTTATCTATTATATTGAAGAGTGCATACTTTCTCTCATTGTCGATGGCATAATCTACGGTCTTGGCTTCCAATAACTCGTTCTTCCTGTGATTTACCATGCAGCCTGTCGCGACAATCAAACTATCAGGATGTTGACGTCGAATCTGATGTAGAGCTTGTCGGCATTTCTGGTCGCTTTGGTTGGTGACGGTACAAGTGTTCACGACAAAGATGTCGGCATCATCGCTCATCTCGACAATCTCATAACCAGCCTCTTTGAAACGCGATGCCAAAGCATCGGTCTCGTAAAGATTTACTCTGCAACCTAATGTCTTAAAAGCTATCTTCATTCTTCAATAAGATTTCCTTCTATTGATAATGGTGTTGCCGATGTCACTTCAACCTTGACGATTTTGCCGATGAGGTTTCTGTTGTTCGACTTGAATCTAATCACAATCTTTCCTTCGGTGTGACCTGTGAGGTAAGCGTTGTTTCTGTCAAAGCCGTTGACCAAGACTTTCAATGTCTTCCCTACGAGGCTTTGATTATATACCAACGAATGTTTCATCAGTTCGTCGGTGAGAATATGGTAGCGTCTTTTCTTCGTCTCTTTTGGGACGTCGTCAGCCCAAGTCGATGCTACAGCACCCGGACGCACGCTGTATTGCGCGATATATGCCATGTTGTATTTGAATTCTTCCATGGCTTTTCTCGAGTTTTCAAATTCTTCTTCGGTCTCGCCTGTAAATCCAACGATGATGTCGGTGAATATTGTAGCTTCTGGAAGGAGTCGTCTGATAGTGTGAATGATATGACGATAGTCGTCTAAGGTGTGCTTGCGATTCATTCTCTGCAACATGTCGTTGTCGCCAGATTGTATCGGAAGATGAATCTGTTTTCCGAGACATTTATATTGAGAGATGACTTCTATCACTTCGTCGCTCATATCGCGTGGATGAGGTGAGGTGAAATATACCCAAAACTCTTTATCCACGCTATCACCGTATTCTCCTATTCTACGCAACAACTCAGCAAAATTGATCTCTTCGCCTTTCTTATCAAGACCGTAGGAGTTTACGTTCTGTCCTAATAATGTTATTGATTTATAATCTTTTTGTACCAAGTCTTTCAACTCTTCCAAGATGTCTTCCGACTTACGCGACACCTCGCGACCTCTTGTATATGGAACAGCGCAATAAGTACAGAACTTATTACATCCATTTTGAATTGGGATATAAGCCTCAAACTCAGAGATGTGATCCGGCTCGATGACCCAGAATCTGTCCATATTGGCAGAAGGATTAATTTTGTCTTTCTTGCTGAAAAGAGGAACGAGTGGTTTTTGGATATTTATGATTGGATGATTGTCTGTTGTCTGTTGTCTGTTGTCTGTTGTCGGAATAAATATTCCATACTGACGAATCATATCTGGGAGTTCAGGCAGGTCGTTCATCGTGAACACCAAGTCGAACAGTTTCAGGAAGCGTTCTCTGTCGGCGGGAAGGATACAACCTGACACGAAAGTGATGCAGTTTTTGTGACCTCTCATTTCGTTCCATTTAATTATTCGGCTATAGACCTTGTCGATACCTTTTTGTCGCACCGAGCACGCGATGATTCCCAACAACGTAGCTTCTTCTTCGTTTTCTGTCTGTGTAAAACCCATGCCTTGCAACACTGTCCTTACGCGTTCGGTGTCGCTCTGATTCATTTGGCATCCCAATGGAAGCAGGAAGTATTTCATTTACTTAATGATTTAAATTTTTAAGGTGCAAAGATAATAAAAGTCAACGGACAACAGACAACGGACAAGGGATTTTTTTAAAAACTTCAGAACTCCAAAACTCCAAAACTCCAGAACTTCAAAACTTCAAAACTTCAAAACTCCAAAACTTTTCATTTTAATTATGAACTATGCATTATGAATTATGCATTAAAAAAAGAGCTGCCATTTTCTAATAGCAGCCCTAATTATAAATTGTTAATTGTAAATTGTCAATTGTTAATTTATTTGTCAAGTTCATCGAACCATGCTTCCAATGATTTGTCGTCATCTTCTTCATAGTGTTTTGGTTCATCGAAATAACCTTCTGGATATTCTCCTGTCTCGATGAAATTCAAGGTGTCTTTCAATGCATTGCTGAATTTCTCAAAATCTTCTTTATAAAGGAAAAGTTTATGTTTCTCATAGAAGAAGCGATTTTGCTCGTTGCTGAAACGACGTTTGCTCTCTGTGATTGTTATATACTTCTCTTCACCTTTTGTTGTCTTCACATCGAAGAAATAAGTACGTTTACCGGCACGTATCGCTTTTGAAAATAATTCCTCACGATTACTCATCTTTTCATTTTCCATAACTGTCAAAAATTTGTGTTCTACGTATGAATTTTGATTTAGCAAAAATAAAGAAAAATATTATAGTGTGAACTTTTTTTGAAAATTTTTATTGCAAAATCATACACGAACTTGACACGAACTTGGTACGAGGAAGGTACGAAGGAGAGTTGACGAAAAATCTTTAGATTGCGTCATTAGTAACACGTCATTTTTTTTAATTTTTGCGCAACTATGAGAATGCTCATCCTTTACATATTATTCGCTTTTTTAGGTCAACAGACAACAGACATCGGACAACAGACTTCGTCCACGGTCGCTGAGCCTGTCGAAGCGCCGATTGTTGAAGAATTAGGAATTAGGAGTGAGGAATTAGGAATTGATTCGGTCGCTGAGCCTGTCGAAGCGCCGGACGATGTTGTCGTGCCTTCGACAAGCTCAGGTACCTGTACGGACACATTGAATGTGTACTCAATTGAATTTAATGAAGACGCACGTCCGTGCGTCTCTACGGGAGATTCTGCGTTGCTTTGCGACTCTGCGAGTTTTTTTTATTTTATATTTAAAAAAATGCTTAGATTTTTGAAATTAAATTATAAACTTTGCAGAACATAATAGATAAGTTAAATAAAGGCATGGAGAATAAGAAAAACAACATACAAATCTTAGGTAAGAACAAGTTCATAGAACGTATATCTCGATGGATATAGTATTTATCGAGAGCTGTTTTTAAAGAAGTAAATCAAACTACAGACGTGGGAAAATGGGTTCTACCCATTGATGTAGGATAATTAAATAGAACCCGCCTAAATTTATTGTCATGAAAAAAACGCTATTATTTGTGCTTCTTGTATTCGGAGTGGTTCATTTGAGTGCTCAAGGTTTGCAAAACAATCCAGTGGAAAATGTAATTTATGATGGAGTTATTATTGATGAAGGATTTATTTCTTCCATACCAGAGATGGAATTAACTCGAGAATCTGCATATAGAATTCTTCCAAATTCGGTCGATAATTCAACAAGAATATTCATGCCTCCCATTTTCGACCAACGTAATTCTGGTTCATGTACACAATGTGCCGAAATAGGATATGTATTGACATACGAATTAAATAGATATAGAAATTCACCGGCGGAAGTTTTCTGGACTGACATCGTTACTTCTCAACCCGAAGGTTATGTTGTTGATGACAATGGAAACATTCACATTCATTCTGCTGAAGCTTTGGCATGGCTTAGTGCTGTAAGTAACGGTATGTATGGTAATGAAGCCACAAATTTTGAAGACGTTACAATTATATTGGAAAACGACATAGACCTTGCTGAAGCGAAGTGGACTCCTATTGCAGGAATCAATAATGACGGTTCGTTTAATGGTAAATTTGATGGTAAAGGACATGTAATCAACCATATTGTATTGACAGAAAATCCTTCCTATTACAACTCAACCAAAGGATTCTTCTGTAATTTAGATAATGCCACAATAGAAAATGTAATATTCAGAAATGCCTATTATGAAGGTCGAGGAGCGGCAGGAATTCTTGCATATAACGCTGACAATAGTAGTATTAATCAATGTTTCTTTGAATGTGATTTTTTGATCTCAGAGGGTGAAATGTCTCCTTTAATTTATGAAATACACGAGACTACTATCAGTAACTGCATGCTACATATTCCAAGTTTTCTTGATGAAAACGAAGTCCATTCGAATGCAATATACAGCTATGGTATCGGTAACGTTCAAGATAATTCTCATATTTATAATTGTGCCATAATAATAGACAAATCACATTTGGCTTGGAATGAAAGTATAGGATTTGTTAGGTGGAATGCGACAAACTGTAAAATTGAAAATTGCTACATACATATTAAATCATTAGTTGACTCACCTATTCCAGTTGGTGGAACAATATCAAGAAATGGCATAGCAAGTAGTAATTTCGGAACGATAAGAAATTGCTATTTCAACAGAGATATTTACATTGATGGATTCCCTGATGATATTATCCACGATTTTGACGATGAAGCTGTCAGTAACAATGACGGTATTGTTGAAAATACCTACTACTATTTCAACGAAAATGATTATTGGCAGTTGAATGAGTCTATAGTTTATAATGAAAATACAACAGACAATCTTATTGAAGCATTGAACTTAGGTGTTGAACGCCTTAATAATGAAGGTTATTCATGCTTGAATTGGAGTGATACAGGAATGGACTTCGATAATATGGGACTTCCTGTATTCGAAAACTTTAAAAATATCACAGGCATTGCTGAAAACACAAGTAGCAACATTTCAGTCTTTCCAAATCCGGCTCAGGACTTTGTCAAGATTTCTGCTGTCGGTAGTCAGCCTTCGGTGGTTAAGGTTTATAATTGTCTCGGAATGTTGGTTGAAGAAATCGAGATGATTTCTGAAGAGATTGAAATCAACGTCTCAGATTACAATCCTGGCGTCTATTTCTTTAACGTCAATGGAGAAACTTTTAGAATAATTAGGAATTAGGAGTTAGGAATTAGGAATTGGAGGGACGTCACTTCTGTGGCGTCTCTCGTTTTTTTGGATCTCAAAACTTCAAAACTTCAGAACTCCAAAGCTCATAGACTCGGAGACTCGGAGACGTGTCAATTACATAGTTTATTTCTAAAAGGTGTCATTGGCGCGTCTCTACTTATAGACTCATTGACTTGGTGACTCTACAAAAAAATCTGTCATTTGTTGTCAGTTGTCTGTTGACTTTTCTTATCTTTGGCAATAATTATAATTTTGAGAAAATGAAGTTAAATCTTAGAAGACCTATAGCGTTTTTCGATCTCGAAACGACAGGATTAAATCCGGTTCATGATCGTATTATCGAAATAAGTGTGTTGAGAGTCAATACTAATGGTGAAGAAGAACAGAAGACTTGGCTCATAAATCCCGGTTGTCCTATTCCTCCTCAGACTACAGCGGTTCATCATATCTCGGATATCGATGTGATGAACTGTCCTTCTTTTAAGGAAGTAGCTGCTGAGATTGCAAAGTTCTTCTCTTCATGCGACATCGCAGGTTACAATATCTTGAAGTTCGACGTTCCTTTTCTTATGGAGGAATTTCTTCGCGCAGGCATCGACTTCGACATCAAGTCGCGTCATCTCATCGACGTGATGAATATCTTTATGAAGATGGAACCTCGTACCTTGAAAGGCGCGTATCGTTTCTTTATGAATCAGGAGTTGGAAGACGCTCATTCTGCTTCTGCCGATACCTCAGCGACTTACGAAGTGCTTAAGGCTATGCTCGATAAATATCAAGATACGGAATATACCGATAATAAAGGCGTGACTTCTGTGCCGGTACAGAACGATATGCAGGCTCTCTCCGTCTTCTCGGCTCATAATAAAAACGCCGACCTCATGGGACAGATAGTCTTCGATGAAGAAGATAAGGAGGTTTTTAAATTTGGAAAACATAAGGACGAAAGGGTAGAGGACGTGTTTAAAAAAGAACCTCAATATTACGACTGGATTATGAAAAGCGATTTCCCGGAATATACAAAAAAGGTTATCACCGGAATTAAATTGAGAATGAGTGGTAAGAATATTAAATTTTAAATATATGAAAAAGACAACAAGACTACAAGTCAACAAGACAACGGACGAAGTTAAAAAGGTTCAAAGGCGTAAAGGTATAAAGGTGATGAGAATTTTAGTATTACTTTTGTTTATCTTTACCCAAGGTTTACAACTTATGGCGAACAGCGAAGCTCCTTTATGGATGCGCTACAACGTTATCTCCCCTCAGGGCGATAAAATTGCGTTTGCTTATAAAGGCGATATTTATGTGGTTGATGCAGACGGCGGTTTGGCACGACAAATCACAACATCTGATGCATACGATTACAATCCTATCTGGTCGAACGACGGCAAGATGATTGCATTCGCTTCCGACAGAAACGCCAACTTCGATATTTATTTGGTCCCGGTTGAGGGAGGCGTCGCTAAACGCGTCACCACGAACTCTGCTTCTGAGATTCCTCTCGCTTTCTCTCCCGACGACAGCATGATTTATTATAACGCCAATATCCAAATCGATGCCGACAACGCTCAGTTTCCTGCCGGCTGGATGCGCGAATTATATAAGGTGTCGGTAGATGGCGGACGCCCGATACAAGTGGTCGCCAATAATGTGTGTAGCATCTCTTTCGACGATGATGGCGAGTCGTTTCTCTATTACGACCAAAAAGGTAACGAAGACGACTGGCGTAAACATCAGACTTCTTCCATAGCTCGCGATGTGGTTTATTATGACGCAAAGAATGAAACACATAAGATGATAACCACAAACATCGGCGACGACCGCGACCCTCGTTTCTTGCCAAACAGCGACGATATGGTTTTCTTGAGCGAAAGGGTAGGCGGTAACTTCAACGTTTACAAAGCTTCTGTCGATGACGCGGAAAATGTCCAGCAGATAACGAACTTCCCAACTTATCCTGTTAGATTCTTAAGCGTCTCAAATGACGGTTTGTTATGTTATGGTTATCAAGGTGAGATTTATACGCAGACCTTGAACGGCGAGCCTAAGAAAGTCGAGATTCAGATTGTCAACGATCAGGAAGAGACTCCGGAAAGAGGCAAGTTCGGAAGAGCAACGGACATCACGATAACACCTGATGGCGACCTCATCGCTTTCGTGGCTCGCGGTGAGATTTTCGTTACTTCAGACGAATATCAAACAACAAAGCAAATCACTCATACTCCGGAAGCTGAGTCATATCCCGACTTCTCTCCAGATGGAAAGACACTCGTCTATGTCTCCGAACGCGATGGTTATTACAGCTTATATAAGGCAGAAGTGGCACGTAAAGAAGAACTTAACTTCGCTTATTCAACATTGATAAATGAAGAGCCTTTGTTTGAAAACGACGGAATAGAACGCGGCGTGCCTAAGTTCTCTCCCGACGGAAAAGAACTTGCTTTCATTGAGAACAGAAATATTTTAAAGGTGATGAACTTAGAGACAAAGAAGGTTCGTCAGATTACAGATGGAACACAACATTACCGCAACGACGATTATTGCTTTGAATATGAATGGTCGCCAGATGGCAAATGGTTCGCCTTGACATTGATTACCAATATGCGTGATCCTTATTCAGATGTCGGTATCGTTTCTTCAAACGGTGATATGAAGATATATAACATCACCAACAGCGCGTATATCACTTCATACGTGAAATGGGCTTTAGATGGTAATGCAATTACGTTTGTATCAAATCGTTATGGTATGCGTTCGCATGCTTCATGGGGAAGTCAGAATGATGCTTTCATCGCTTTCTTGAATCAGGAGGCTTACGATAAGTTCCGCCTCTCGAAAGAAGAATACGACCTTTTGAAGGAAGAAGAGAAGATTGCAAAAGAAGCAAACAAAGACGACAAGAAAGACAAGAAGGATAAGAAAGACGACAAGAAAGATAAAGATGAAAACAAAGATATTGTAGTTGAACTTGATGGTTTGGAAGATCGTATCGTTCGTTTGACTCCGATGTCGTCGCGTTTGTCGGGAGTGTCACTTTCAAAAGATGGCGACAAGTTATTCTTCTTGAGTGCTTTTGAAAAGGGTTATGATTTATGGGAGTTAGATGTACGCGAGAAATCGACTAAGATTTTGAAGAAATTAGGTATGGGTGGCGCCGACATAAAACTAAATAAAAAAGGCGACAAACTCTATGTCCTTTCCGGCGGCAACCTTCAGACAATCGAGACAAAAGGTGGAAAATCGACACCTATTAAATATGACGCTACAATGGTTTTAGACAGAGCTGCTGAGCGCGAATATATGTTCAACCATATCTTCTTGCAAGAGAACAAGCGTCTCTTCAGAACCGACAGTAACGGGGCTGACTTCGCTCAGATTAAAAAAGACTTCTATCCTTTCTTAAAACATATTAACAATAGTTACGATTTTGTTGAGATGATGAGCGAGATACTCGGTGAACTCAATGTGTCTCATACTGGAGCTGGAATGCGTAGCAACGGAAGAAGCGGCGATGCAACAGCTTACTTCGGACTTCTCTTCGATGTTAATTACGATGGCGACGGATTGCTTATCGATGAGGTGTTGGAGAAAGGTCCTTTCGACAAGAAACATTCTAAGGTCGAAGCAGGAAATATCATTGAAAAAATAGACGGCGTTGAGATTGTGGCAGGCATGGATTACTTCCCGCTTCTCAACAAGAAATCTGGAAAACAAGTCTTGGTTTCAATCTATAATCCTGATACAAAGAAACATTGGGAAGAGATAGTGAAACCTATTTCGAAGGGAACACAGAACGAGTTGCTATATCAGCGTTGGATTAAACACAATGCCGAAGTTGTTGACAGCCTGTCGAATGGAACTTTGGGTTATGTACATATACGTAGCATGGGCGACGCAAGTTACCGTGATGTCTATGCTGACATCTTAGGAAAATACAACAAGAGAAAAGGTATAGTGATAGACACGAGATTCAACGGCGGCGGTCGTCTGCATGAAGATATTGAGATTTTATTCAGCGGCGAGAAATATCTTGAACAAGTCATTCGCGACAGTGTAGCCTGTGTGATGCCATCGCGTCGTTATGTGAAACCTTCCATCATGATTATGGGCGAGGCAAACTACAGCAATGCACATGGAACGCCATGGGTATATAAACACAAGAATATGGGTAAGTTGGTCGGTATGCCTGTTCCAGGAACGATGAGCAGCGTGACTTGGGAGACTTTGCAAGATGAGAATCTCTATTTCGGATTGCCTGTCGTGGGATACAGAACCGAAGACGGCATCTATCTTGAAAACACACAGTTAGAACCGGATATTAAAGTCAAGAACACTCCGGAGAAACTTGCAGCCGGCGTTGACGAACAATTGGAGGCAGCAGTCAAGGAGTTGATGAAAGACGTGGAAGACTTCCACTATTGGGGAGAGTGATATTTGAATCTGCAAAACTGAAAAACTGAACAATTAGGACGAAAGCTTAAAAACTAATACCTAAAGTTAGGGGAGCTGCTTTGAATGAAGTGGCTCTTTCTTTATTGTCAACGGATTTTGTCATAAAATGCACATACGAGTGCCTCCACAAGAAATGCTCTCAATAACATACATCTCAGCAACTTAGAAACTTATATCTATCGGTGTAATTGTCGCGTCTCTACTTTATCCTTTTTTATTATTGAAAAACGTCTGCCATTCATTGAATTTAAAATGCCATTTGCTGTGGCTTGCTTTATCTTTGTTAAAAATCATTTTATGACAAAGAGAAGGTTGCTGTATGTAAATATGGATATTTTCCTCCTTATTATTAATATGTTCGTCAGCCATTTAATAGTAGGTAGTCCGTTGTATGGCGCAATGATTTGCCTATTTACGGATATGATGTTTATGTTAAAAAATGATAACATCATAAAGATTATTACAAATAGGAGGAAAACGCTTTTCTGCCTGACTATCACATTTTCTTTATTGTCGGTGATATTGTTTCTGTTTTTATTTCACTCAAGGATAACAGTCTCATTTAACGTTTTGCTTTCGTTTATGTTGGTGAATTTGCTCGTCTTATGTGTGAAAGAATATGTAGTTAAAAATAGAAACGTTGGAGAATATAACTTGCAGTATGATAATTTGACGTCATTGTTTTCCTTTAAGTTGTTTCATGGCATGATGTTCTTCAGCCGTCTGTCTCTGATAACAGGTATTATGATTCTCATATCGTATTTTGTTTTAGGACATGGTGAGTTATCAATAAAACAATATCTGGTAGTTTTGGTATGGGTGCTGGCAATATGTCTTTTGTATAATATTTTTAACAATATAGTGCGACGTAATACGAAGTTCACACTTTTCGTATTTGTTACGGGAGCTTTATTATGGATTGTCGCAACCTTACTTTTTTTGAACAACAGCAGAATATCAATCTTCCTCAGCCTAATATTCTTTTCGATGTCAATATCTTTTATCAATTCTTCACTGACAAGATTCAATAATGATTTTGAAATGGTTTTAAAGTTTGTTAGGGAAGATGATACGGAGGATAAGATAAGAAGAACAGACAATCTGAATATACTCATGGCTTCTTTCTTATCTGTTTGTATAATGATTATTATTGTTGCGACATGGTTTTGTGTTGGTTTGAAAAATGACGGAGATGAATTGGCGAATATGTTTACGAGTGTGATTGTTCAGATGCCGATTGTTTTTATGATTATTAGTGTTTTTTATGCCTTAAATCAGCCTCTCGATTATCGCACTCGTGAGAAACTGATGAACTATCTGACGATTTCTGCTGATAAGGAGATGGGTGTCAGCCTTTATAAAATCCTGATTAGGAAATATAGGACCCGTTACGGAGTTAAAATTATTGCGACTTTTGTAAGACCGTGGCTTCATCTTATGGTTAAAGGCTTGGAGAATCTCGATAATAAAAATTATCCTTCGGTCTTTGTTTGTAATCACGGAATTATTTATGGTCCGGTTGCGGCTGTCATTTATATGCCTACATATTTTCGCCCTTGGATTGACAAGAAGATGCTTGATGTGGATTTAGCTACTGAAGAGATGTACTCACGCTTTATGTATCGCGTTCCTCTGTTTGGCGAGAAATTCAAGAAACGACTGGCTAATTGGCTCGCGCATCCCGTTGTTTGGGCTATGAATTCTTTTAATCCTATTGGTGTTGAACGCGACAATATAAGAAATGTGATGACGACATTCAACGACACTATTAAAGCTTTGAAAGAGTCTGATAATATTTTGTTGTTTCCCGAGCGTCCAGCTAAGAAGGTCGTTTCCGGTAAGGAGACGGTGGTTCATTCTACCGATAATGTTGGAACTCTTTTCAAAGGTTTTGCCAAATTGGGTAATATGTATTGGAAAGAGACAGGTAAGTGTTTAGCGTTTTATCCTATTTATGCTGACAAAGAAAGACATACTTTCACGATAGGTGAGGCTGTGGTTTATGAACCGAACAACAATGTCAATGATGAGCGTGACAGGATTGCTGAAGAACTGAAAAGAATGATGGAAGAGATGGTGAGATAACGATAAATATGTTATTTATTTTTATGATTTTTTATATTGCGTATTATTCCATTCTGTTGTATTTTTGTAAGGAAATAAATATGTTTTACCAAATAATCAAAATATGGAAACACAAAATGACATTAGATGGAAGCAGCGATTTAGCAATTATCGCAAGGCGTTGAAACAACTTACAGAAGCAGTAGAGATTGTTTCAAAAGATTTGTATTTAGAACATCAGTATAACATTATCAGAGAAGGCCTGATACAGTGTTTTGAGTTTTCTCATGAGCTTGCATGGAAAGTGATGAAGGACTATGCGGAGCATCAAGGTATAATGGAAATCTTCGGTTCGCGTGATGCTATTCGGTATTCTCTTAGGTTGGGACTTATTGATGATGAGCGTTGGATGGATACCATCAAAGATAGGAACGTCACTTCACATCATTACGATGATGAGACGGCATCGAGAATCGAAAATCATATTATTAACATATATTATCCTTTGTTTGTGAAATTCGAGAATGTGATGCTTGAAAAGATGGAGGAATGAGATTGTGAGATATGTCTGCTATTTTATACATGAATCTCTTGTAGAGACATACGGACGTATGTCTCTACAAGAGATTTCTGAATAGAATCCGAATGTTATAAATTTAATGGAATTTTATATCCAAGTTTTAATGATAAAACCAAATTGACATAAGAAAACTCATGATTATAACGATTATTATTATGATATTCTGTTATCATAGCAGCAGCTCCAATATGGAAATTATTTATTCTAATGCCCAATTCTGGTGTAAAAAGTAATCCTTTGATGTATTTTTTATAAGATTGATGATTATAATATTCTCTTACACATAAATTATATCCAAAGTCCAAACTGTAGTAAGGTGTTATTTCTTTAGCAATTTGTTTTTTTGTTATGTCTCCACGTAAATTTATATATAATGGAATGTATGAATAATAACGTCTATTCTGAGCAGGGAAGTAATAACCTAATCCTACACCTAATGCAAAGTGATTGTTAAATTTATATCCAAAAGTGCCTTGGAAATTCAAATACATTTCTCCAAAATGGAAATCTCCACCAAATACTCCAACCTCTGGCATTACAAAGAATGTATTCGTTTCTCTTATAACTTTTGGCTTCTCTATCTTCTTGGTAACAGTCTCAGTTTTCCTTACGCGATATTCGCCAACAGATTGTGCTATTGTAAGATTACCGAAAAGAAATAATCCGGTCAATAATGTCAGTAATTTAATTCTCATAATCTTATCATTTTGGTTGTGCTACTTCTATTTCGTACATTCTCAGTGTTATAGTGTCTGTTGCTTTAACATTTCTGAAGTTTACAAAGTTGGCTGGATAACCACTTATAGTAACTTCAATTGTCTCGTAATCTTCACTGGTCTTGATGTCGAATATGGGAGCTACTATAACATCGGCATTATGTTTCTTAACAGTCTGGGAAACTGTGTAGTTTTTAAGATATTCAATGGTAGGAGAGTTCTCTGCACTATTCATATCTTTTGAAGTAAGTGTGTTTTTGTATGTCTCGGTCTCTGAGATTTTTGTTTTGGAGACTTCTAAATCAGCAATTGTTGGTGTGATGTATCCTGGCAACATAGCAGGATTCATATAACGAGCTGTACTTTCGTCATATTTATAATAGGTGAGATACGAGGGTTGCGTGCAAGACGACATGAATAATGCTACTAATAATACTAATGTTACTTTTAATGTCTTCATTTTTCTTTAAGTTTAATTTATTGATAATTGTTAATTGTAAAAGCACCATTATTAATTAGTCTTACGTACACAAAAAAAGCGTGGTGCTTACCGCCTAATCTGAATCCAAGGTCCTTCGACTTACCTATCCACCAAATTACACGAGTAAAGCCCACGCATAACGCATGGGCGCTCTCTGCTTTACTCTTGGTGGATTTAAACTTGTCGAAGGTTTAAGATTCAAGATTATAGCATAAACGCTTTTTTCAATATGTCTTTAAAGTGTGCGTAACGAAACGCTTATATTATCATAGGCAATATTATTTGATAAACAAAAAAGGTTTAAAGTTAAGTGTTACCTTAAACTTTAAACCCTAAACTTTAACTATCTTATTATTGTTCTTTCACATTGTTCATGCCGACTTCAACAGCTTGCATGTTCAATGGGATAAGTTTATGAGCACGTTCAGGAAGTGAGTGTTCGAGACCTTCTTTAACTTTATCCATTGAAATGATTGGTTTCAATTTGAGATAAGCGCCGAGGATAATCATGTTGAACACTTTTGCATTACCCATATCAGATGCTAATTGAGCTCCTTCGATGGTGTAGATCTTAATGTCTGTACGTGTAGGTTTGTGAGTAATACCATTAGGATCGTAAAGAAGTACGCCGCCTGGTTTTACTTTTTCTTCAAATTTATCGAGTGATTGTTGGTTAAGAATCACAGCTGTGTCGAAAGCGTTGAGGATTGGAGAGCAAACGCGGTCATCGCTGATGATGACAGTTACGTTGGCAGTACCACCACGCATTTCAGGACCGTATGATGGCATCCAGCTGACTTCTTTACCTTCCATGATACCACTATAAGCAAGGATCTTACCCATTGACAAGACACCTTGTCCGCCGAAACCGGCAATAATAATTTCTTCTGTCATTGCTTTAAATTTTTTATTTTTCAACAAGCTTTCCGTCAACTTTAATGTCACCGAGTGGATAGAATGGGAGCATGTTTTCTACTAACCATTTGTTAGCAGCAACTGGTTCCATTTTCCAGTTAGAGTTACAGTTAGAAACGATTTCAACGAAGTTGACACCGCTCTTGCCATTAATTTGATTTTCGAATGCCTTCTTGATAGCAGCTTTAGCTTTACGTACGCAAGCAGGATTGTAAACAGCTTGACGCGTGACGAATTTTGTACCAGGAAGTTGAGCGATAAGTTCTGTTATTCTCAATGGGTAACCGTTGCATGGTATACCGTCGAAACCAGCGCCTGCAGGTAAAGTAGCTTTACGACCATAAGGTGTTGTGGCTGTCTTCATGCCTTCCAAAGTTGTTGGAGCCATTTGACCACCTGTCATACCGTAGATACCGTTATTAACGAAAATCATTGTGATGTTTTCGCCACGGTTACAAGCGTGGATTGTTTCTGCTGTACCGATAGCTGCCAAGTCACCGTCGCCTTGATATGTGAAAATGACTTTGTTAGGCCATACGCGTTTGAGACCTGTTGCCAACGCCGGAGCGCGACCGTGTGCTGCTTCTTGGAAGTCAACATCGAAGTAGTCGTATGCCATAACTGAACAACCTACAGGAGCTACGCCGATTGTTTCTTCGTCAACGCCGAGTTCTTCCAATACTTCAGCGATGATGCGGTGTGTTGTACCGTGACCGCAACCAGGACAATAGTGGAATGGTTTTTCGGTCAATAACTTAGATTTTTGATAGACTAAGTTTTCAGGTTTAATGATATCTTCTATTGTCATGTTCTTATTCTCCTATGATTTGTTTTTTCATTGCTTCGAGAACTTCTTCTGGTGTGTGGATGATACCGCCAACGCGACCGAAGTGTTCTGCTTTAACGCGACCATTGACTGCCAACTTGACGTCTTCAATCATTTGACCGCAGCTTAATTCTACTGCTAAGAAACCTTTAGTACCTCTGTCGATGAGGTTTTGAATAGCCTTTGTTGGGAATGGGAATAATGTGATAGGACGTAACAAACCTACTTTGAGACCTTCGGTACGTGCCAATTGTACAGATTTTTGTGCGATACGAGCACTTGAACCGTAAGCTACGAATACGTATTCTGCGTCTTCGCAGTCGATTTCTTCAAAGCGTACTTCGTTTTCTTCTACCATTCTGTATTTTTCTTGAAGGTGACGGTTGTGGGCTTCCATCTTTACTGAATCTAAGTCTAATGATGTGATCACACGGTGTTGTGTACCTCTCTTACGACCTGTTGTTGCCCATGGATAGTTGGCTTTGATTTCTTCTTCTGTCATACGTGGTTTTTGTTCTGGAAGAACAACTTTTTCCATCATTTGACCGATAGCGCCATCTGATAAGATGCAGCAAGCCATACGATATTTGAATGCTAATTCGAAGCCTAATGCTACGAAGTCTGCCATTTCTTGTACTGAAGCTGGAGCTAATACTATGTTTTTATAGTCGCCATTACCACCGCCTTTACATGCTTGGAAGTAGTCAGCTTGTGATGGTTGGATTGTTCCTAAACCCGGGCCGCCACGAACTACGTCTGAATAAACGCAAGGTACTTCTGCACCGGCGATGTAAGCGATACCTTCCTGTTTCAAACTTACACCAGGACTTGATGATGAGGTCATAACGCGTTTGCCGGATGCGCCAGCTGCGTAAACCATATTAATAGCTGCTATTTCACTTTCTGCTTGTAGAACGACCATACCAGTGCGTTCGTAAGGGTTTTGTTCCATGAGATATTCAATCACTTCTGACTGTGGAGTGATTGGGTATCCGTAGTAAGCATCACAACCGTAGCGGATAGCTGCTTCGGCTAATGCTTCATTTCCCTTCATCAATTTTAATTCTCCCATTATGTGTTGATTTTAAATGTTAGACATTGATTTTTTATTACAATTTTACCTTATAAACTGTGATGACGCCATCTGGACATACCATGCCGCATGATGCACAACCAATACATTTGTCAGGCTCCGCCATATAGGCGTAATTGTAACCTTTTCCATTTACTTCTTTTGCCAAGCTAATGACACCGACCGGACAGTTTGCAGCGCATACGCCACAACCTTTACAACGTTCTGTGTTAACTACGATGGCTCCTTTGAAACTTGCCATAATTGTTTATTTTTAAGTTACTTATAATGTTTATTGTTTAGTTGATTCTTTCTTATCTTGACTTACAAAAGTATATATTTTTTTCTAATCAAAAAAGAAAAATGAAAAAAAACTTATTTAATTGGGTGATCTTCTGCAAATCTTTGTAATCTCTCAGCCAATACTGGGATTTCCTCTCTTTGTATCAATGAGGTACAAGCGCGGATACCTTGGCGTGTGCTGCCGCAGGTATCCAATGAAATTGCTGAGATACCATAATATAGCATTTCCTCGAGAAGCGCTGGTCCGCTGAAACCTGGATAGCTGTATGTGAAATAGAATCCGTCGGCGATAGGTTCGCCTAAGTCTTTGTCGTATGTGAACTCGAATCCGTTTGCTAAGAATGCGTCTTTCATTAATTTGGCTTTACGACCATATTCTAAAACGTCGTCGCGGTAGTTGTATGTTCCGTCGTTGACAGCTTTCAAAACGCCAGCTACTGCGTATTGTGCAGAGTGTGATGTTCCTGAGCTGAGTGGGTGCAACGCTCCGAAGAGGATACCTCTCAAGAAGATGTCTTGACCGCAGAACTCTTTCAAGTCGGGATATTGACGTGATGCGAGTTTATTGCTGATGCCGAGGATGGCGCAGCGTTCGCCTGCGTAGCTGAAAGCTTTGGAGCTGGAAATCATCAATATATAGTTATCGGTATATTTTCCTACTGTAGGTTGGAAAGGAGCTTCGCCTGGATGGCTGTAGTCTTTACGGAAGTCCATTCCGAAGTATGCGAGGTCTTCGAGGACGATGACGTCGTACTTGTTGGCGAGTTCGCCTATGATACGGAGTTCTTCGTCGGTGAGACATACCCATGTTGGGTTGTTAGGATTTGAATATAAGACGCTGTGAATCTTTCCTGTAGCGAAGATGCTCTCTAATTTTTCACGAAGTTTTTCGCCGCGATATTCATAGATGTCGAAGCTCTCCATTGGGATGCCGAGGACTTTGTTTTGGAACTTATGAACAGGGAAGCCTGGGTCGATGAAGAGGACTGTGTTTTTTTCTTTGTTGGTATGACCGCAAATCATGAAAGAAGCGAAACCACCTTGCATGGAACCTACTGTTGGGATGCAGTTGGCAGCATCGACGTCTAAGTCTAAGAAGTTTTTGATGAAACGAGAAGCTTCGTTTTTAACAGCAGGAACGCCATCAATAGGAGGGTAGGTTGCTGCGACGCCATCTTGTAATGCTTTAATTTGTGCATCAATGCCGGCTTGTGCTGCTGGGAGACCAGGATTACCCATTTCCATGTGGATAAATTTTACGCCGCTGGCGGCTTCCAAATCTCTTGCGAGTTTGTTGATTTCACGAATACCGGCTTTTCCAATAGAAGGAAGGTTGCTGTCTTTGAACACTTTTTGTGCTACATCAACCGGAACAATGTTTTTCTTCATGATAAAATATCGACTTTTACGTTTAAAAATTTTTTCAGATTCTGTTTGCACGTCAAAATTATGAAAATATTTGATACAAAAAGTCACAAATGAAGTTTTTTTTAGTTAAAAGTTTTTAAGGAAAAAAGATGGTGGAAGTGGGACGTACTGGACTCGAACCAGTGACCTCTGCCGTGTGAAGGCAGCGCTCTAAACCAACTGGGCTAACGTCCCATTTTTGTCAATAAAAAAACGCCTCGAGGGCGTTCAGTTGTGGGGCGAACAAGGATCGAACTTGTGACCTCATGCCTGTCAAGCATGCGCTCTAAACCAACTGAGCTACCGTCCCTTTTGCGAGTGCAAAAATACAACTTTTTTTTATTCTACCAAATATTTTTTATTCAATTTTTTATTTTATTTTTGAATTTTCTAAATCTATTATTATGAATAAAGTTAAGTATTTGTTTATCACATTGTTCTTGTTAGGAACATTCGCTGTTGCCAATGCGCAAGAGAAAAAAAATCTTGAATTAGCCGATATTTATGAACGTCCAACATTCTCCATGAAGAGAGTCGTGGGCATGAATCCTATGAGAGATGGCAATACATACGCCACTCTCGAAAAAGGAAAATTGAATATCTACAACTACAAAACAGGTAAGAAAGTAAAAACTCTCTTCGATATGAGAGAACTTATCCTTCCTGGTGATACCGTTGCAACTCCTTTGTATTCAACATATACTCTCAGCGACGATGAATCAAAGGTTTTGTTTATGAATAACTATAATCCAATCTATCGTCATTCTTACACTGCAGATTTCCACGTGTATGATATCAATAACAAGGTGTTGTCTCCACTTTCTCAAAATGGATCTCAACGTCTCGCAACATTCTCTCCAGATGCGACAAAAGTTGCTTTTATGCGCGACAATAACTTATTTATTAAGGACTTAAATACTAATGAAGAACTCCAGTTTACTCACGACGGTGAATGGAATCATATTATTAATGGTGCTCCTGACTGGGTTTATGAAGAAGAATTTGGTTTTGCACAAGGTTTCTTCTGGTCGCCAGATAGCAAGAAAATAGCTTTCTATAAATTTGATGAATCAAATGTGAAAGAATATAATATGCAGATGTTCAACGACCTCTATCCTGAAGATTATAAATTCAAATATCCAAAGGCTGGCGAAGATAATTCGATAGTTGAGATCTATGTCTATGACCTCGAATCAGGTGAAACAACAAAAATGGATACAGGTGAAGAAACCGACATCTATTTCCCAAGAATTAAATGGACCCAGGATCCTAATATTTTGGCAATCCAAAGATTGAATCGCCATCAAAATCATCTTGAAATATTGGCAGCTAACGCAACAACAGGTGAAACAACTGTTTTCTACGATGAGACAAATCCTTATTACATTGATGTTACAGATAACTGGACATTCTTAGAAGATGGGAACAGATTCTTAATGACAAGTGAAAAAGATGGATACAATCATATTTATTTGTATTTGATGGACGGAACTTTGGTTAAACAACTTACCGACGGCGAATGGGAAGTTACAAATGTTTATGGTTTCGACGGAAAAGAGGTCTATTTCCAAGCAGCAATCAATTCTTCTATCGAACGTCAGATTTATGCTGTCAACTTGAAAGGTGAGATGCGTACATTAATTAATAAGGTGGGTACGAACAATGCAAGATTTAGCTCAAACTTTAAATATTTAATTAATATCAATTCAAGTGTTGAGCAACCTCATCAATATGTTTTGTTTGATAACAAAGGAAAGCAAATTAGAGTTTTGGAAGATAACAAGGAGTTTGCAGAAAGGATGCAAACTTACAATTTAGCAAAGAAGGAACTTATTAAGATTTCGGATCCGGCTTTCACATTGCCTGATGGAACACAGTTGGAAATGGAAGCATGGCGCATTTTACCTCCAGACTTCGATCCAAACAAGAAATATCCTGTCTTGATTTATGTTTATGGAGGTCCAGGACATCAAACTGTTAATAATGCATGGGGAAGCGACGACTTTGCATGGATGCAACTTCTTGCACAAAATGGAATTATCTCTGTGTCAATAAATAACAGAGGTGGAGGTGCAAGAGGAGAAGTCTTTAAGAAGATGACTTATCAACAATTAGGAAAATATGAGACAGAAGATATGATAACTTTGGCAAAATATATGGCAAGTCAACCTTACGTAAATCCAGATAAGATTGCTATTTACGGTTGGAGTTATGGCGGCTTCATGGCAACTTCAGGTATTACCAAAGGAGCAGATTATATCAGTACGGCTGTCGCAGTTGCACCTGTAGCAAATTGGCGTTACTACGACAATATTTATACAGAGAGATTTATGCGTACTCCACAAGAAAACCCTTCGGGGTACGACGATAATTCTCCAATAAATTTCGTGGATCAAATAAAAGGTAACTATCTTTTGTGTCATGGCAGTGGCGACGACAACGTACATTTCCAAAATGCAATGGAACTTATCAAAGCTTTGATCTCAGAAGGTGTACAATTTGATTTAATGGTTTATCCAAACAAGAATCACAGCATCTATGGTAGTTATGAGCCTAATGGTACAGAAGTAAGAATGCATTTGTTTGAAAAAATCAATGATTTCTTGTTTGAAAATCTTTTGGAAAAATAATTGTTTATATTAAAAAAATGATTATTTTTGCAGCCGCTTAAGAAAAAAACGAATTTAGTTTAACAATTTAAAGAAAGAGAGAGTATTAACATGATTATTGTTCCTGTAAAAGAAGGCGAAAGCATTGATCGCGCTCTGAAACGTTACAAGAGAAAGTATGAAAAAACCGGTGTTGTAAAAGAATTACGTAACCGTCAAAAATTTACAAAACCTTCAATTATTAAACGTGAACAACGTATGAAGGCTATCTACGTTCAGCAGCTCCGTCAAGCAGAAGAAAACAACTAATTTGTTGTTTGCACTTTTTGCAAGAATAATTTCAAAAGAACTTTGCCCCGGATTTTTTCGGGGTAATTTTTTTTATTTAAAACATTGTTTTTTTCAAAATTGTTGTGTATCTTTGAAGCATAAAATAAACAACAATGATAGATAGATTCATCAGTCATATACAAACGGAGAAACGATATTCGGTACACACGATTACTGCATATAGGCGTGACCTTAATCAATTTTCTGATTATGTAAATGAGACTTATGAAATTGAAAATCTCATGTTGGTTGATACTCCAATAATCCGTTCCTATATCATAAGCATGAAAGAAAAAGGAATGGAAAATAGAACCATTAACAGAAAAGTGTCGGCGTTACGTTCATTCTACGAGTTTTATGTGAGGGAGAAACTTATTAATACAACACCATTGTTGGGGATAAAATCGTTGAAACAACCAAAAGAATTGGCAAAGTTTGTTCCTGAACATGATATTAAGAAAATCTCTTTTGAAAAAAATGACGATTTTGAAGTAAGAAGAAATGAACTCGTGTTTGAGATATTATACCAAACAGGAATGCGACAAGCTGAACTCAGAACATTAAGAGATGAGGACATCGATAAAAACTCTCGTGTCATTAAAGTGTATGGAAAAAGAAGTAAGGAGCGAATTATTCCTATTGAAAAGGAATTGTTGGATTTAATAGAAAGATACACTCGATTGAGAGACGAAAAATTTCCGTGGAATCATGCCCGATTGATTGTTGATAATAAAGGTAAAGAGCCGAGCCCCAAACTTATATATACCATTATTCATAGTATTTTGATGGGAGTAACGACTTTAGAGCAAAAGAGTCCACATGTTTTGCGTCATACATTTGCGACACATTTATTAAACAGAGGAGCCGATATTAGAGCGATACAAAAATTGTTAGGTCACAGCAGTTTGAATTCGACTCAAGTATATACTCATAATACAATAGATAAGTTAAAAGATGTGTATCAGAAAGCACATCCATACGGAGATAAATAAAAGATATATTAATAACCAATTTAAAACGGAGGTTACTATGAAAATTACCATTAATTCAGTTCACTTTAAAGCTGACAAGAAGTTAGAAGATTTTATCACACAAAAGGTTGAGAAAGTATGTTCAAAGTATTCGGACGTGATAGGTTCAGAAGTTACGTTGAAATTGGACAATACCGATACACCAGAAAATAAGATCGCAGATATTAGAATAATACTGAAAGGAAACGATTTGTATGCGAGTAAGGTAAGCAAGACCTTTGAGGAATCAGTAGATAACGCAATTGACGCGTTAAAAAAGCAGTTAGAGAAGTATAAAGGAAAACAAGATAATTGATGAATTTATGTTGAAATTCAAGAGTTTACAGTAAAAATAAAAAAAATGAATTTTTTTTTGAAAAAACGTTTGTAGATTCAAGAATTATGATTATTTTTGCAGACCGTTTGAGAGGAGACCTTGAGACGGTCTGCAAACAAAAAAGGTTCTTTAAAATTATGAACAAAAAGCCGGCGTAGCTCAGCGGTAGAGCACGTGATTTGTAATCTCGGGGTCGGGGGTCCAAATCCCTCCGCCGGCTCAAGTCTAAGTCTTGAGAAAGATAAAAGACGGGGGAGTCGCATAGTGGCAATTGCAACAGACTGTAAATCTGTCCTCGGATGAGTTCGGTGGTTCGAGTCCACCCTCCCCCACAAAATTGCGGAAGTAGCTCATTTGGCAGAGCGAAAGCCTTCCAAGCTTTAGGTAGCGGGTTCGAGCCCCGTCTTCCGCTCAAAAGAAGCCAGCGTAGCTCAGGGGTAGAGCACTTCCTTGGTAAGGAAGGGGTCACGAGTTCAAATCTCGTCGCCGGCTCTTCGGAGAAAAAAAAGAATAATAAATATTAACCTTAAGTAAAAATAAATAGTTATGGCAAAAGAAAAATTTGAAAGGTCAAAACCACACGTCAATATTGGTACAATCGGCCACGTTGACCACGGTAAAACAACCTTAACTGCAGCTATCACATTCCACCTTAGCAAAAAAGGTTTGTCAGAAGTCAAATCATTCGACTCAATCGACGCTGCTCCAGAAGAAAAAGAAAGAGGTATCACAATTAATACAGCACACGTAGAGTACCAAACAGAAAAACGTCACTATGCACACGTTGACTGCCCTGGTCACGCTGACTACGTTAAGAACATGGTTACTGGTGCTGCTCAGATGGACGGTGCTATCATCGTTGTTGCTGCAACAGATGGTCCTATGCCTCAAACACGTGAGCACATCCTCCTCGCTCGTCAGGTTGGTGTTCCAAGATTGGTTGTTTTCTTGAACAAGTGCGACTTAGTTGATGACCCAGAATTGTTAGAACTCGTTGAGATGGAAGTTAGAGATTTATTGTCAACATACGAATTTGACGGTGACAATACTCCTATCATCCGCGGTTCTGCTCTCGGTGGCTTGAACGACGATCCAACATGGGCTCCAAAAATCGACGAATTAATGGAAGCTTGCGACACATGGATTCCAGAACCAGAAAGATTAATTGACAAACCATTCTTGATGCCAATCGAAGACGTTTTCTCAATTACTGGTCGTGGTACAGTTGCTACAGGTCGTATCGAGACAGGTATCATTAAAGTTGGTGATCCAGTTGATATCATCGGTATGGGCGCTGAAAAACTTAAATCAGTTGTTACAGGTGTTGAAATGTTCCGTAAACTTTTGGACGAAGGTGAAGCTGGTGATAACGCGGGTCTCTTACTCCGTGGTATAGACAAAGACGAAATCCGTCGTGGTATGGTTATCGCAAAACCAGGTTCAGTGAAACCTCACAACCACTTCAAAGGTGAAGTTTACGTTCTTTCAAAAGAAGAAGGTGGTCGTCACACTCCATTTAGAAACAAATATCGTCCTCAATTCTACTTCAGAACAACAGACGTTACAGGCGAAATCACATTACCAGAAGGTATGGAAATGGTTATGCCAGGTGACCACGTTACAATCGAAGTAAACTTGATCGCTGAAATCGCTATGGACAAAGGTCTCCGTTTCGCTATCCGTGAAGGTGGTAGAACAGTTGGTTCAGGTCAGGTTATCGAAATCATTGAAGACTAATAAAATAAATAAGGGTGCTCTTGTAGCACCCTACACACAGGCATAGCTCAATTGGTAGAGTAGTGGTCTCCAAAACCATTGGTTGAGGGTTCGAGTCCTTCTGCCTGTGCTAATAAATAAAAAATAGTTCAAACAAAATGAAAAGGTTTATAAACTACGTTAAAGAATGTTATACTGAGTTAGTCGAGAAAGTATCTTGGCCGACTTGGAAAGAACTCCAAGGTAGTGCAATCGTCGTATCCATTGCTTCCCTAATAATCGCTTTGGTGGTTTATCTGATGGATAAGTCTTTTGAAACATTATTAGAAAGTTTTTATCGTATTTTCTAATAGATGGTGTTTGACTAAATCAACATTCTAATTACTTTTAATTTTCTATTGAGATGAGTGAACAGAACGAAATGAAGTGGTATGTTATAAGAGCTGTCAGTGGTAAAGAGAAAAAAGTTAAAGAGTATCTTGACGCTGAGATTTCTAGACGTGCTGATTTGCAGTCTCTGATTTCACAAGTGCTAATCCCGACAGAAAAAGTCTATTCAGTGAGAAACGGAAAAAAAATCAGTAAAGAAAGAAATTATCTTCCTGGTTACGTTTTGATTGAAGCAGTTTTGTCTGGTGAGGTGACTCACGTTATTAAGGATACCCCAAACGTATTGGGATTTCTTGGTACAAGTGGAGAAGCTGATCCTCTTCGTCCGTCAGAAGTACGTCGAATTTTAGGAAAAGTTGATGAGCTTTCTGAGATGGGTGAAGGTAATGAGTTATCATTTATAGTAGGAGAGACTGTAGTGGTAAACGACGGACCATTCAGTAGTTTTAGTGGTATTATTGAAGAAGTCAATGACGAAAAGAAGAAACTTAAAGTCATGGTTAAGATTTTCGGACGTAAGACCCCATTAGAATTAAGTTATTTCCAGGTAAAAAGAGAGTAGTTTAGAATTTTGAAAATATTGTTTTCATTTAACTTTTATAAAAATTAAAATGAAAGAAGTAAGCGGATTAATTAAACTGCAAATCAAAGGAGGAGCCGCTAATCCTTCACCACCGGTCGGACCTGCATTAGGTCAGAAGGGTGTTAACATCATGGAGTTTTGCAAGCAATTCAATGCTCGTACACAAGATCAAGCCGGTAAAGTTCTTCCGGTTATTATTACTGTGTATAAGGACAAATCATTTGATTTCATTGTCAAAGCTTCACCAGTTGCTGCATCTATTGTAGAGGCTGCTAAAATTGCTAAAGGATCAAAAGAACCTAACCGTTCTAAAGTTGGTTCAATGAGCTGGGATACAGTTCGTAAAATTGCTGAAGATAAAATGAAGGACTTAAATTGCTTCACAATTGAATCAGCAATGAGCATGGTAGCAGGTACTGCACGTAGTATGGGTGTTAAGATTACAGGCGAATCACCTTTAAAGTAAAGACTAAGTCTTAAGCATTTGTAGAACAAAAAAAAGAATTATCAAATGGCAAAAGTATCTAAAAAGAGAAAAGAAGCTTTAGCTAAGTTCGACAAAAGCAAGGTTTACTCCTTGACAGAAGCGGTTGATGTCGTGAAACAAATCACTTACACCAAATTTGATGCATCTGTTGACTTGAACGTTCGTTTAGGAGTTGACCCACGTAAAGCCAATCAAATGGTTCGTGGTAGCGTTACACTTCCTCACGGAACAGGTAAAGTCGTTCGCGTTTTGGTACTCTGTACTCCAGACAAAGAACAAGAAGCAAAGAATGCCGGTGCTGATTTCGTCGGATTAGAGGAATATATCCAAAAAATTAAAGACGGATGGACCGATGTAGATGTGATTATCACAATGCCTACTGTTATGCCAAAGATTGGTGCATTAGGACGTATCCTCGGACCAAGAGGTTTGATGCCTAACCCAAAAACGGGTACAGTAACAATGGACATCGCTAAGGCTGTTCAAGAAGTAAAAGCTGGTAAGATTGA
This sequence comes from Bacteroidales bacterium, assembly GCA_017461665.1. Lineage (GTDB taxonomy): Bacteria > Bacteroidota > Bacteroidia > Bacteroidales > F082 > Limimorpha. The sequence goes on from JAFTXI010000001.1 coordinate 32,897, forward strand.
TTTCAAAGTTGACAAATACGGAATCGTCGATGCTGGTATTGCTAAGGTCAGTTTCAGTTCAGAAAAGATTTATGATAACGCAAAAGAAGTTATTCAACAAATCATCAAATTGAAACCAGCAGCAGCTAAAGGTACTTACATCAAGAGTATTTACATTTCCAGTACAATGAGTCCTGGAGTGCAAGTAGATCCTAAATCAATAGCCCTCTAAACCTTTAATAAGTTATTGACATGAGAAAAGAAGATAAACAAGTTATTATCAACTCAATTACAGAGCAATTGAATGCATGTCCAAATTTCTATTTGACTGATATCGCTGAGCTCAATGCTGAGAAGACAAGCGATTTGAGAAGACAATGCTTCAATAGCGGCGTCAAGCTTGTGATGGTAAAGAATGCATTGTTAAAACAAGCTATGCATAACACCGGCAAAGAATACGGTGATCTTTACAGTGTTATGAAGGGCACTACAGCTTTGATGTTGTCAGAAAATGGCAATGCTCCAGCAAAGTTGATAAAAAAATTCCGTAGTAAAAAGGAAACTCGTCCAATTTTAAAAGGCGCTTATATTGAGGAATGCGTTTATGTTGGCGATAATATGCTTGATACATTGGTCAACATCAAGTCAAAGAACGAGTTGATCGCAGACGTTGTAGCATTGTTACAATCACCTGCAAAGAATGTCATCAGTGCATTACAATCCGGTGGACATATTATCAGTGGTGTTGTTAAGACATTATCAGAGAGACCGGAATAATAAAAAAATAAATAATAGATTAAAAATAAAATTTGTATAACAATTAAAAACTTAAAAAAATGGCAGATTTGAAAGCTTTTGCAGAACAATTAGTAAACCTTACTGTTAAAGAGGTTAATGAACTTGCCGCTATATTAAAAGAAGAATACGGTATCGAACCAGCAGCAGCAGCAGTAGTAGCAGCTCCAGCAGCAGGCGATGCAGCTCCAGCAGCAGAAGAAAAAACTTCATTTGATGTTATACTCAAATCAGCTGGCGCACAAAAATTAGCAGTTGTAAAACTCGTTAAAGAATTAACAAGCCTCGGTTTGAAAGAAGCTAAGGAATTGGTTGACGCAGCTCCTAAAGCTATCAAAGAAGGTGTTAGCAAAGAAGAAGCTAGCGCATTGGAATCAGCTCTTAAAGAAGCTGGTGCTGAAGTTGAAGTTAAATAAGGATTTAATTTCCAAAAGACACAATGGGTATCAACCTCGGCTCCATTTTGGAGTTGAGGTTTGTGCCTATGTTTAGTTGTCTAATAAATCCCCTCTTACAATTTAACATTAGCTTATAACAATAAAAACATAAACACTTTGGCAGATAACACATTAGATAGAATCAGTTTCGCGTCAATTAAACGTCCTTTCGACTATCCGGATTTCTTGGATATTCAATTAAAATCATTCCATGACTTTTTCCAATTAGATACAAATCCTGATAATCGTAAAAACGAAGGACTCTTCAAAGTTTTCCAAGAAAACTTTCCAATCACAGACGCACGAAACAATTTTGTACTCGAATTCCTCGATTACTATATTGATGCTCCACAGTATACAATTGCAGAATGTATCGAACGCGGTTTGAGCTATTGCGTGAGATTAAAAGCAAAACTAAGAATTTCTTGTACTGATGATGAACATGAAGATTTTGAAACTAAAACACAAGACGTGTACCTTGGTCTCATTCCATATATGACTCCACAAGGTACTTTTGTCATTAACGGAGCAGAACGCGTTGTGGTGTCGCAATTACACCGTTCTCCGGGCGTTTTCTTCGGGACAAGTGTCCACGCTAATGGTACGACATTATATTCTGCCCGTATCATTCCTTTCAAAGGCTCATGGATGGAGTTCTCAACAGATATTAGCAACGTAATGTATGCTTATATTGACAGAAAAAAGAAATTACCAATTACAACATTACTCCGTGCTATCGGCTTCGAATCAGATAAAGATATCCTCGATATTTTCAATCTTTCAGAAGAAATTAAAGTATCTAAGACAGCCCTCAAGAAGGTTCTTGGCCGTAAACTCTCAGCAAGAGTGTTGCGCTCATGGTTTGAAGACTTCGTAAATGAAGAGACCGGTGAATGCGTTTCAATCGAACGTAACGAGTCAATACTTGACCGCGGAACAGTGTTGGAAGCTGAACATATAGACATCATCGTCAACTCAGGCGTTAAGACTATCCTCCTCGATCGTGAAGATATTAATATCTCCGATTACTCTATAGTATTTAATACTTTACAAAAAGACCCTTCTAACTCCGAAAAAGAAGCTGTAGAGTATATTTATAGACAACTACGTAACGCTGAACCACCAGATGAAGAAACAGCTCGTGGAATTATCGAGAAATTGTTCTTCTCTGACAAACGCTATGACTTAGGCGATGTAGGTCGTTATCGCATCAATCGCAAATTAGGTCTTGATATTGCATCTGATGTAAAAGTCCTTACAAAAGAAGATATAATTGCTATTATTAAGTATTTGATAAACTTATCCAATAGTAAAGCTGAAGTTGATGACATCGACCACTTGAGCAACCGTCGTATCAGAACAGTTGGCGAACAATTATATGCTCAATTTGGTGTGGGTTTGGCACGTATGGCACGTACAATTCGCGAAAGAATGAATGTACGCGACAATGAAGAGTTTACTCCAGCTGAACTCATCAATGCTAAAACTTTGTCGTCGGTCATAAATTCGTTCTTTGGAACAAACCAATTGTCACAATTTATGGATCAGACAAACCCATTGTCGGAAGTTACTCATAAACGTCGTATCTCCGCTTTAGGTCCTGGAGGTTTGTCTCGTGATCGTGCAGGCTTCGAGGTACGTGACGTTCACTATACTCACTATGGTCGTCTTTGTACAATCGAAACACCGGAGGGACCAAACATTGGTCTTATCTCGTCACTCTGCGTCTTCGCGAAGATAAATAACTTGGGATTTATAGAAACACCTTATCGTAAGGTTATTGACGGTGTCGTTGATTTCGAAAATCCTCCTGTATATCTCACAGCTGAAGAAGAGGAAGAAAAGATCATTGCTCAAGCAGGAACACCTATGGATGATAGTGGTAAACTTACCGAAGATATGATTAAGGTACGTTATGTTGCCGATTATCCTATTGTGACACCTCAAGAAATAGATCTTATTGACGTTGCTCCAAATCAAATCTCATCAATAGCTGCATCATTGATTCCATTTATTGAACATGATGACGCTAACCGTGCGTTGATGGGTTCTAACATGATGCGTCAGGCTGTTCCTTTAATGAATCCTGAAGCTCCTATCGTTGGTACTGGTATCGAACGTTATGTTGCAAGAGACTCTCGTACAATCGTGGAAGCAGAAGGCGATGGCGAAGTAATATTCGTCGATTCAACAAAAATCGTTATTAGATACGATAGAACCGACAAAGAAAGACTCGTCAGTTTTGATGGAGATGAAAAGACATACAACTTGATTAAATACGCTCGTACAAACCAAAGCACAAGTATTAATCAAAAACCTATAGTAAAGAAAGGTCAGAAAGTTACAAAAGGTCAGATACTAACAGAAGGTTATGCTACACAAGGCGGTGACTTGGCTCTCGGTCGTAACCTTATGGTTGCATTCATGCCTTGGAAAGGTTATAACTACGAGGATGCTATCGTTATCTCAGAGCGTATCGTTAGAGAAGATATATTCACATCAATACATATAGAAGAATTTACTCTTGAAGTGCGTGATACAAAACGCGGACTTGAAGAGTTGACAAACGACATTCCAAACGTCAGTGCAGAGGCAACAAAGGATTTGGATGAAAACGGTCTTATCCGTGTTGGTGCCGAAGTTACAGAAGGCGATATATTAATAGGTAAGATTACGCCTAAGGGAGAAACAGATCCAACACCAGAAGAGAAACTTCTCCGCGCCATTTTTGGTGACAAGGCAGGAGATGTTAAGAATGCATCACTTAAAGCTGGACCTTCAATGAAAGGTGTCGTTATTGGTAAACGTTTGTTCTCACGCGTTATAAAGGATCGTAAATCGAAAGCAAAAGATAAAGATATTATCGCAGAAATCGATACAGAATGCCAACGCGAAATAGACGCCCTTAAAGGAAAACTCGTTGAGAAATTAATGAGTCTCCTCGCAGGAAGAACTTCTTTGGGCGTCCATAATAACTTTAAAGAGATCGTAATACCTAAGAAAATAAAGTTCTCTCATAAAGCATTGTTGAATATTGAATATATGACTGTAAATCCATATAGATGGACTACAGATCCAGAACTTAATGAGTTAATCGTTAAGACTATCAATAATTACAATATGAGATGCAAAGAGATACTTGGTGTTTATAGCCGTAAGAAGAACGTTGCAAGTGTAGGCGATGAGTTGCCAAATGGAATCGTACAGATGGCAAAAGTATATGTTGCACAAAAACGTAAACTCAATATCGGTGATAAAATGTCAGGTCGTCACGGTAATAAAGGTATTGTTTCAAGAATAGTTCGCGATGAAGATATGCCATTCTTAGCCGACGGAACTCCTGTTGATATAGTGTTGAACCCACTTGGTGTGCCTTCACGTATGAACTTGGGTCAGATATATGAGACAGTATTGGGCTGGGCAGGTAAAAAACTTGGTGTTAAATTTGCAACACCGATCTTTGACGGCGCAACATTGGATCAAATCAATGACTATATGAAACAAGCTGGTCTTCCAGAAAATGGTAGTGTCCAACTTTATGACGGTGGTACCGGTAATCCATTCGACCAAAAAGCAACAGTAGGTTATATTTATATGCTTAAGTTGCACCACATGGTCGATGATAAGATGCACGCACGTTCAATAGGACCATACTCATTGATTACACAACAACCATTAGGTGGTAAAGCACAATTCGGTGGTCAGCGTTTCGGTGAAATGGAAGTTTGGGCTCTCGAAGCATTCGGAGCAAGTAACATCCTTCAAGAAATCCTTACTGTTAAATCTGATGACGTTAACGGAAGAGCCAAAGCCTACGAGGCTATCGTCAAGGGCGAAAGCATGCCAACACCTGGTATCCCAGAATCATTCAATGTTTTAATCCATGAATTGCGTGGACTCGGACTTGAAATTACGTTTGAATAATAATGTTCTATAATATTAACCTCATATATGGCTTTAAGTAAGAACACAATAAATAGCAGTTTTTCCAAGATTACAATTAGTCTTGCTTCACCGGAATCGATAGAAAAACGTTCCTTTGGTGAAGTTCTTAAACCTGAGACAATAAACTATCGTACCTATAAACCGGAACGCGATGGTTTGTTCTGCGAAAGAATTTTCGGACCGGTAAAAGACTGGGAATGTCATTGCGGAAAATATAAACGTATCCGTTACAAAAACATCGTTTGCGACCGTTGCGGTGTCGAAATCACTGAGAAGAAAGTTAGACGTGAACGTTCAGGTCATATCAAGTTGGTAGTTCCTGTAGCTCACATTTGGTACTTCCGCTCATTACCTAATAAAATAGGTGCTTTGCTCGGTATGCAAACTAAAAAGTTGGATAGCATTATCTATTACGAACGCTATGTTGTTATCCAACCTGGTATAAAAGAACAAGATGGTATCAACTATCTCGACTTCCTCACAGAAGAAGAATACTTGGATATCATGGAATCACTTCCAGTAGAAAATCAATATCTACCAGAAGATGATCCAAACAAGTTCATCGCTAAGATGGGTGCTGAAGCTGTTTACGACCTCTTGTCACGCTTAGACTTAGATAAAATGTCTTACGAATTGCGCGATAAGGCAAGTAAAGAAAAAGCACAGCAACGTAAACAAGATGCTTTGAAACGTCTTCAGGTGTTCGAAGCTTTCCGCGATGCACGTACAAGAATCGAAAACCGTCCTGAATGGATGATATTAAAAGTTATTCCAGTAATACCACCAGAGTTGAGACCATTGGTACCTCTCGATGGCGGTCGTTTCGCAACATCAGACTTGAATGACTTGTATCGCCGTGTTATCATACGTAACAACCGTCTTAAACGTCTTATCGAAATCAAGGCTCCGGATGTTATTATGCGTAATGAAAAACGTATGCTCCAAGAAGCCGTTGACTCATTGTTAGACAACTCACGTAAATCAAGTGCTGTTAAGACCGACTCAAATCGTCCTCTTAAATCTTTAAGCGATAGCTTGAAAGGTAAACAAGGTCGTTTCCGTCAAAACTTACTTGGTAAACGTGTTGACTACTCTGGTCGTTCTGTTATCGTCGTTGGCCCAGAACTCGATATGCACGAATGCGGTCTTCCAAAAGATATGGCAGCTGAACTCTACAAACCATTCATCATTCGTAAGATGATAGAACGTGGTATTGTAAAAACTGTCAAATCAGCTAAGAAAATCGTTGACCGTAAAGACCCTGTCGTATGGGATATCCTCGAAAACGTATTGAAAGGTCATCCGATATTGTTGAACCGTGCACCTACTTTGCACCGTCTCGGTATCCAGGCTTTCCAACCTAAACTCGTTGAAGGTAAGGCTATCCGTCTCCACCCACTCGTATGTACAGCTTTCAACGCTGACTTCGACGGTGACCAAATGGCTGTCCACTTGCCACTCGGTAATGCAGCAGTCCTCGAAGCTCAAATATTAATGTTGGCTTCACACAATATCTTGAATCCTGCTAATGGCGCCCCTATCACCGTGCCTTCTCAAGACATGGTTCTCGGTTTGTATTATATCACAAAACCTCGTAAGAGCGTTCCAGAACATATCGTTAAAGGTGAAGGAAAATCATTCTATTCTCCAGAAGAAGTAATCATTGCCTACAATGAAAAGAAAGTCGATATGCACGCTATCATCTATGTCAACGTTGATGTGCGTAAAGATGATGGAACGGTAGTTAACGAAAAAATAGAAACAACAGTAGGTCGTGTCCTTTTCAACGAAGTGGTTCCAAAAGAGTTTGGATTCATCAATAAATTGTTAAATAAAAAAGCTTTGCGCGATATCATCGGTACAATGGTGAAACTTCTCGGAACAGCTACAACAACCAAGTTCTTAGATGCTATCAAGAATATGGGTTACGAAATGGCTTTCAGAGGTGGTCTATCATTTAACCTCGGTAACGTCTTGGTTCCTTCAGTGAAAGAAGAATTGATTCGTGAAGCAAACGAAGAAGTTGCAGCTATCCGCGAAGAATATAATATGGGTTTCATTACTTCTAACGAACGTTACAATAAGATTATCGACATCTGGGGTCATGTTGTAACTAAGTTGACAGATGAAGTTATGACTCTCCTTCCTAAAGATGACCAAGGTTTCAACCCTGTTTATATGATGCTCGACTCAGGAGCTCGTGGTTCTAAGGAACAGATTCGTCAGCTCTGTGGTATGAGAGGTCTTATGGCTAAACCACAGAAGTCGTCAGCAGCAGGTGGAGCAGAAATCATCGAAAACCCTATCTTGTCAAACTTCAAAGAAGGTCTTTCTGTTCTTGAGTACTTTATCTCAACTCACGGTGCTCGTAAGGGTCTTGCCGATACCGCTCTTAAGACAGCTGACGCAGGTTACTTGACACGTCGTCTCGTTGACGTCGCTCACGACGTTATCATCAACGAAAAAGACTGTGGTACACTCCGTGGTTTGACAATTAGCGCATTGCGTAGAGGTGATGAGATTATAGAATCTCTCTATGACAGAATATTGGGTCGCGTGGCTCTCCACGATATCTTCCATCCTCAAACAGGCGAGTTGATTATCAGTGGCGGCCAGGAAATAACAGAAGACATCGCTAAGATTATCACCGACTCTCCAATAGAAAGCGTGGAAATCCGTTCCGTATTGACCTGTGAATCAAAACGTGGTGTTTGTGCTAATTGCTACGGACGTAACCTCTCATCAGGTAAACTCGTTCAAAGAGGTGAAGCTGTAGGCGTTATCGCAGCTCAATCAATCGGTGAACCTGGTACTCAGCTTACACTCCGTACCTTCCACCAAGGTGGTACAGCTTCTACAACATCAGACGATTCTTCAATCAAGGCTAAATATAATGGTATCCTTGAAATTGATGAACTCCGCGTCGTAGATTATGTAGAAGATTCAGTTGACCCATTGACAGGAGAAAATAAAAAATATCAAGTTGTTGTCGGACGTTCTGCAGAAATGAAGATTATAGACAAGAAAACAGGCGTCGCTCTTACAACAGCTAATGTCCGTTACGGTTCGAAACTCTATATCAAACCTAATACAGAAGTCAACACCGGTGACCTTATCTGCGAATGGGATCCATACAACGCATTGATACTTTCAGAATATCAAGGTAAGGTTCAATACGAAAATATCGTTGAAGGTGTTACCTTCCGTAATGAATCAGACGAACAAACAGGTTATAACGAACGCGTTATCATCGAAGGTCGTAAATATTCAAAGAACCCATCTATCTCAATTATCGATAATCATGGCGATGTCGTTAAGTCATACGACTTACCTGTCGGCGCTCACATCATGGTTGAAGACGGTGATAAGATTAAGGCTGGTGATATGCTCGTTAAAATACCTCGTGCTACCGGTAAATTGGGCGACATCACTGGTGGTCTTCCTCGCGTTACTGAATTGTTCGAAGCTCGTAACTCGTCAGAACCAGCTGTCGTATCTGAAATCGATGGTGTCGTTTCATTTGAAAAGAAACTCGTACGTGGTAACCGTAAGGTCGTCATCACTTCTAAGACAGGTGAACAAAAGAGTTATCTTATCCCAACATCAAAACAAATTCTTGCTCAAGAAAACGACTTCATGAAAGCAGGTCAACCTTTGTCGGATGGTGCTATAACGCCAGCAAATATCCTTGCTATCGAAGGTCCTATGAAAGTTCAAGAATTTATCGTTAACGAAATCCAAGAAGTCTATCGTTCTCAAGGTGTAACAATCAACGGAAAACACTTCGAAGTCATCGTACGTCAAATGATGCGTAAGGTTGAAATCGATGATCCAGGTGATACACGTTTCCTCGAAGGTGAACTCGTAAATAAACTCACTTTCCAAGAGTGCAACGACGAAATATTCGGTAAAGTTATCGTTACTGACCGCGGTGATTCAGAAAACCTTACAGAAGGTCAGATGATTACCGTAAGAAAACTCCGCGATGAGAACTCTATCTTGAAACGTAAAGACAAGAAACTTGTCGAAGCTCGTGATGCTCAACCTGCAACAGCACACCAAGTGCTCCAAGGTATCACAAGAGCAGCTCTTCAAACAGAAAGCTTTATCTCGGCAGCATCCTTCCAGGAAACAACAAAAGTATTGACATTGGCAGCTATCAACGCTAAGTCGGATACTCTAGAAGGAATGAAAGAAAACGTTATCGTTGGTCATAAGATTCCTGCTGGTACAGGTTTGCGCGAATACGACGACTTGATTGTTGGCGCTCGCGAAGATTATGAACCAATAGTTAACGTTGATTTAGAAACTATTGCAACCGAATAGTTTAGATTCTTTTTTTCATTGGGGTCAGTTCTCGAAACTGACCCTTTTTATTATCTCTGTACAAATTAAAATTAATAATAATGGAAAATAACAACAATAAGAATCAGATAAATATTGAATTGACAGATGAAATCGCAGAAGGTATCTATTCTAACCTCGCTGTTATAGCTCATTCATCAACAGAATTTATTATAGATTTTATTAAATTGATGCCGGCTTCTCCTAAAGCTAAAGTGAAATCGAGAATCATCTTGACACCTCAAAACGCAAAACGTCTATATAAGGCTTTGGCTGAAAACATCAGTAAGTATGAATCAACTCACGGAACAATAAAAGATGTAAATGAAAAATTACCTCCGTTTACAATGGGAGGACCAGCAGCACAGGCATAAATGATATAAAGAAAAAAGCACTCAGAACAACTCGAGTGCTTTTTTTATTTGATAACTTACATTAAAATCTCAAATCTTTCATCCCCATAAGTTTTTCCAAATCAACTTCATCGGGTTGCCATGCTCTGACGTGAATCAATGGAGTGTTGTCGGTTAAATCGACTAACAAGAAAAGATAGCCTATGTCGCCGTATGTGCTTGAATAATATTCTTGTAACAATCTAATACCATAAACTTCCTTGTTAGTTGCACTCTTGGCTCGAGTAAATTCTGTTTCTGCAAAACGAACATTTATGTAATCCTGCGATTTGAATGTTCTCGAAAGATTTGCAAAATAGGTTTCTTTATCGTGTTGCATTAATCTTACTTCGTCTTCAGATATGTTAAATTGAACTCTGTCAGGAATCACGGTTTTCTTTATTACGTGGCCAACGATGATGAGAGCATCGGCTGAATAAATACTTTCTAAGTAATCGTGGCGTTTTAGCGCGTATGCAGTCTGATAATCTTCAAGGAAATTAATTAATACTAAACGTGCTTCTTCAGGCCATGCTGTTTTTGTGATGATATCTTTTTCTGTTATCGATGAAAGTCGAAATGCCAAAGATGAGACTTTCTTAGTTGTATGATCAAAACGAAAAACAACCTCTCTGTTAAATGATACGTGATTCTTAAAATTGAAAAGCATATCAATGTCGCGGCATAAAACCTGCTCTCCTAATTTCATGAAACTATAATCTTGCTTGCCAACAATAGTTATCTCTCCATATTTAGATAATGTATCAAGCATTCCGTAACTTTCCGAACTAAAATGATGACGAACACTTTCATAATTGTTGTTACGCAAAGCAGTCTCAATCTCTTGCATTATACTTAGATATTCTGGATTTTTTACATTGAATTTCTTGTCAATTTTTCTCCATTCGTTGCTATGTTCTTTGTCCTCAATATTTTCTGCAATGTCAGAGATTTCTCCAAGAGATATTTCTTCTTTTTTAGTAAACTCTTTGAGGTATGGCGCGATATTGATTGTATGTTTCTCGTTTTTAAATTTTATGTTATGTTTGATTAAATTTAGGACCCTGTTAACTTCCGGGTCAATAGTCGATTCCATCATAAATTCATATTCTATTCTGATATTTATTGATGAATTATTTTTAGGAATAACAACTATTGCTCTTCCATTGTTTACAGAAGTGGGAACATAACTTTGTCCATTGTAATATTTGAATTGTAGATTGGAAATGTCAGTGCCAGTTGTCGAACGTGTATTTAAATTTACTATTAAATTATCACCCGATTCTTCAAAAGCTCCTTCTTTGGGAACGATAAATGAAAATGATTTCAGTACGCCATCACCGCCATCTATACGATTAACAAACCATTCGTAAGCCAAGACCTTTTCATCTTCTATTGTTATTTCCAAGGAATTGCCCTGTGGATGTGCTAAACATAACATCATACCCCAATAATAAGATCTTAACGCATCTTCAAATTGTAAGATAGCATCATTATCACTATTATATCCTTTAAGTGCCAATCGATTGATGCTCTTCTTTCTGTCGTTACAAATATCTCTGAAATCGCTTCTTTTGATATATATAAAATATGAATATTCTTCGTTTTCAAAATCATCTACAATAGGAATCTGGTGCATCTTTTCTTTAATCTTATTCTCGAAAGTCTTTATAATAAGATTCAATTGTGTCTTTTGATCACCTTTTCCTGCATAAATAGCGTCAGCTTTGCAATTGTTTGCGATGTTATTATATAATTCGTTTATCGCCAATCCTTCCGCTTCATCTTGGTCGTTGACGATCTGATTCATTCCCCAAAAATATGTAGTGTCTGATTTTATTGATTCAATGTCAAATTTCTTTGAACGATTTTGAGCTGTTGCTGTAAATGAAAAAAATAATAATAAAATGGAAAAGAAAAATTCCTTGAATTTCATGACTTAATAAAGTTTTTTTGATAAAAAATTACGGTTCTCGGAGCAAAAAAGGTGAAATTCTGCGTTTTGAACTGAGACATAACGCATTAAACAGAAAACCTCAGAAATAGTAACGATGGCAATTTAGCAAAGAAACGCAAGGTAATGAAATAGAACGGTTGCC
>JAFTXI010000059.1 GCA_017461665.1 Bacteroidales bacterium
ATTTCAATGGAAAAGCCTTATTTTTTTTATAAATAAACATTGAACATAACCAGTCTTAATCTGTGATGTGTCAACTATAATAAACGGTGATTTGGAAACCCAATAGCAAAAGAGGCCATCTAAACTTGTTAGACAGCCTCAGTTCAAACTTCAAGCTGCTGATGGTAAGAGTGTCGTTACATCGCAAAATGCCAAAAACTTTCTTCCGCCAAATATATGAAATTGGTAACATTAAACTCTCTGCGTCATTGCGAGAGATAACCGAAAGTAGCGTTTCTTTCATAGCAGTGTGCGTTAGGGATTGGAGCGGCATCCTTTGCGAGCGGGAGGCGGAGACGGGAGCGAGCAAAGATATAGCGGAAAGCCCGACGGCAAAGCCGGAACGCCCAAAGCAATGAACAGTTTACAATTAACAATTAACAATTGACAATTGTAGTTTAATCATTTTTTCTTCAAAATAAAGTCAAATCGTAAGCCTCCTTCGGGGCGATTGCTGACGCTTATCGTGCCGCCATGAAACTGAACGGCGTGTTTCACTATGGCGAGTCCGAGACCGGTGCCTCCTAACTTACGCGAACGTCCTTTGTCAACGCGATAGAATCTCTCGAAAAGCCGCGACAACTGCTCATCCTCAACACCTTTGCCATCGTCTTCAAAAATGATCCGACATTGTTCAAGGTTGTTTTCAATCAGCTTGATAAAAATATTCTTTCCTCCGGAATAGTTGATGGCATTCTCTGTGAGGTTACGGAAAATGGATCCTACCAAAGAGAGGTTGCCATCGATGACGACAGTCTCGTTGAAGTCAGAATGTAAAGTAAGTCGTTCTTCCTCAGGCATAATCTCAAGCTCGTCTGCAATCTCATCGATGATGTTGTTTATCGTAACAGCTTCTCGACTAATAAATTGTCCGCCGTCTTCCATGCGAGTGATGAGCGACACGTCGGCGAGAAGGCGACGCAGACGTTCGTTGTTGGTGTAGCATCTCTCTATGAGTTCCTGACGCTTCTCATCGCTGAGGTCGATGCCCGAAAGCAAAGTCTCCAAGCATACTTGAATAGAAGCGACGGGAGTCTTCAGTTCGTGGTTTATGTTGTTCGTCAGTTGGCGTTTTATCTTGGCGCGTTCTTGTTCAGCCTTATAACTGTTGACTTTTTCAATGTCCTTTCCGAGTCGGCGCGTGGTGAAATATGCCAATATGCTCATTGTTAGACTTATGATAATCATGACGATGAGGAATGTCCAGTCGGCTTCTAACAGCTCGCTCAGCGATGCGGAATAAGGTATCGCGGTACGTACGATGGCTCGCTCCCCTCGTGTCGCGGAATAGAAATATTCGCGTCCGTCGCTCGCCGAGAGGCGTCCAATATGATACCCCGAACCTTTAGAAAGTGCCGTCGCTATCTCAGGTCGCATACTATGATTATCAAGAGAATCGACAGAAATAATGTTGTCGTAGATCACCGCGCCGGTGAGTGTGATGATGGAGATTCTCAACTCATCGAAAGGCTTCGCATAATCGGCGATATAATCTTCGTACGGGAGACCTTCTTCCACTGTCTCAAGCAGATTCTTGTTGTATAGTTGTAGTTGAGCGTTTATGAAATCGGATTTGTATTGTTTCTCTCGAGTATATTGAAACCCTATGAAACACAATACTATCGCCCAAGAGAAAGCGAGAAGCAAGAGGAAAAGTCGTTTGTGATATGACAGATTAATTATTGAAGCCATAGCCGAAACCTGAACGTGTGACAATATAAGAACCGTAACTTCCTATCTTGGAACGCAGACGTGTTATGTTGACATCGATGGTTCGGTCCAAGACGACGACCTCGTCGCTCCAGACACTGTTGAGGATCTGCTCGCGCGAACATATCTTACCGCGATGTGAGATGAGATATGCCAACAGTTCAAACTCTTTCTTCGTCAGCTTGACCTCGACACCATCGACGGTGCAGCGTTTAAACTCAAGGTCGAGATGCAGACCATCGACTTTCAGACTCGTTTTCTTCTCTGTTGAAATAGTCGGATTCTTATGAGATGAGGTGCGACGTAACACGCTTTTCACTCGAGCGATGACGTTACGAATGGTGTAAGGTTTCACTATATAATCGTCGGCGCCGATGTTAAGTCCCATAATCATATCGTCTTCGGTGTCGCGTGCCGTGCAGAAGATAATTGGTATGTCGGCAGTGTTGACGTCGGCTTTAAGCATCTTCGCCATTTTGATGCCGCTTATCTCACCCATCATAATATCAAGGAGGATAAGCGAATAATCTTTGATGTTATAGGTGAGAGCCTGTTCTGCACTTAGAGCAATATCCACGTCATAGCCTTCATTTTCAAGGTTAATCTTCAAGACCTCGCATAAGGTCTCCTCGTCATCGACTATTAAAATTCGTTCTGTGGTCATATATAGTTAATATGGATATGCAAATGTACAAAAAGAAATTCAGACGGAAAGATGATGGAATTAATTTTCTTTCGTCAGCCAGTGGCTGGCGATTTATGATGGGTGACCAAATAGATCTTGCCGAGCAAGAACTAAAACAGGTGAAATTGGAGATACGAACCGACAAGTAGAAAACAAAATCGAGGAATGAAACTCTAAAATACTCATCAAATCGTAATAATTTGCCAATACATAGTTTATTATCACGACTTTTTTGTAAATTTGCAGTTGGTTAGGGGCAACTCTATCCAAGACATAAGAGAAAAAGAAGAAGCGTTATGCTTATCTTGTACTTGAAAACGTAGGAAATTTTCAATTAGGATACAAGGATGGCATAGTGGTTCTC
>JAFTXI010000015.1 GCA_017461665.1 Bacteroidales bacterium
TAGAAAATTTCAATAACTTTGTTGTCGGATAACATAACGTTTTGTTCTTTTTTTTTAGCACTTTAAAGATACAAAAAATATCGTTATGTTATTCATTTTTAATGAATTCTTTTATATCGAACTCACGTTAAATAGAACCCTCCTAAAAATATTTCAAAATGAAAAAGTCAATTAAAATCGCAACATTATTTTTTGCAGCAGCTATTTCGATAACAGTTGTTTCATGCCAAAAGGACAATGAAACAACAGAAGAAAATGTTGTGGCAAAATCAGCCAACAACGAATCAAAAGAATTGTTAAACCGTATTTATGCTTTCCAAGAACTTCGCGACAATATTAATGCGGGAGAGAAATCCAATGGCAGCATGAGTTTACAGGAAATGCGCGACAACATCGACCTTACGTTTAATTTTGAACACAGCCAACATGCAACGCCATTCGCAAACGCCACTTTAGACACTTTCTATGTTGCCATGCCAGCACTTGACGCGAACGGTAATGTCACAGAAGCAGATGCTATTGCAACCTACAAGGCTTTTGAAACGAACTTGGAAAAACTTATGGCATCTGTTGATGATGACATGAACTTAGCCAAGAACTTCAGTATTAAACTTCCGGAAGTAGGTGCAAAAAGTGGAAATGACATTGAAGTTGTGTTTACTTTAGGTACAAGAGATGTTGTACCATATCCTTCATCGGGTCCATTTGTAAAAGGTGATGATTATTATTGGGGTAGGATGCTTGGGCGCTGTGATCATGACTCAACTGTACGCATTACAGATGCGGCAGCTGAACTAACAAAAAAATTTCAGTCTTTGGACGACGGTTTCTATTTGATAAGCAATGTAGAATATGCAGGATACAAACCATACGATGATAATGATCAATTTTTATCAAAATACACTTATTATGAAGATACAACTTTAACATGTGGTCACAAATGGCTATTCTGTTATTCTGGGGATGACGAACCATGTATTACATACGATGAACTGAATTGTTACTATGATAATCTTAATAGAAATGTTGTATCTGCAAACGGAGCTTTACATTGGGGACCTAAAACTGGTTATCCTTATCATGAATGTCTAATCGAAGATCATGAAATATATCTTGCTAAGAGATCGGTAAAACTTTTTACAGCATATATAACCTATATCAATAAATTTTTGATTACAAATGAGTAGATACTTGTTAATTGCTACAGCGTTATGTATATTTTTACATAATGCTGTAGCTCAAGAATGGGAAGTTTACACTACTTATTCTTACTCCGATGATTTTGGTTTTTGTTATAGGGAATGTTTAAATGAATTGGATAATGGAAATTTTGCTGTAAGTTCATCTATTTCGTACAAAAGTGGGGCAGGTGACTTCTATGCTGCGCATCCCGCTGTTGCAATTGTGTCTTCAGAAGGCTATGAATTAGCAAGAAATGATTTCTTTCGTCCAGGATATTGTACCACATCAAATTATCCTTATCTTTTTGAAAAAGACGAAGAATTATATATGTTGACGACATATAGTCCCGATCATGATTCGACTTATTTCAATTATTTCGGCGATTGTGATAATCCTCCAACTGAAGCAATATTGGGTTTATATAAGTTAGATGCAAATCTCAATATTATAGAAAGTTATGAGCATACGTATCCTATTGATATATATGAACAACGAGATAAGATTGAATGGCAGTTATTCCCAAATGAATATAGTGGTAACATCTTCTTGTTCTCAGCATTTGAAGATGAAGGTAATATTACAGGCGCCTACTTCAAGAATGTGAGTGTAGCAGATCAACCAAGAGGTCATGATACGTTGTTTTTTTTCAAGATGGATTTCGAAGGGAATTTTCTATTGCGAAAAGGATATGAAATGAATACTACAGGAGGTCCTTCTCAGTTGTCTTACAAAAGGCAGCAAATTGTTAAGAATAACGAAGGTTATCTGCTCTATGCCAGACATTTGGGTGAATCTATGGATGATCCTTATAATGGGGATATAAAGTATTATGATAATAATTTTAATCATATTGCTACAAGATATATGATTCAACCGGAACAAGGTATAATTCCAGCGGACTTAGATTGTATATCAGTAATACGAAGTAATCAAAATACTACATATCTATCTACTATGATGAGACGAAATCCAGATGATAAAGATGACATCAGGTTATACGAAATAGATGATGACATGAATAATTCGGAAGAATTACTCCCAATTTGTAGATATATAACTCGTTACACCCATGATTTTGATGATGCGTGTCTTGTTGGAATAGACAAGACGAGTGATTGCAATATTTATTTTGCATACACATTGAACACAGGTTTTGGTGATGGAGAAGATTCCTGGATAATGATAGAAAAACTAAATAGTGATTTTGATACAATATCAACATTCTTTTTGGACGAAATAAACACATTCAGCAAAGCGACCTCAATAAAAACAACAAAAGACGGCGGACTGGTATTGGTTTACGAATCATATAAATTAAATGATCCAAATGTAAGATTGACAAGAATTGCTAAATTCCCAGCATCAGCTTTCCTCAACATCGAAGAAGCTCACGCTCATAACTTAAAACTCGCTGTGGCTTATCCTAATCCAGGCGGAGATGTTATGAATATCAGAACCGGCTTGCGTAATGCAATTTTAAGTGTTTACGACATGCAAGGAAGAAAAATCCATGAACAGGAAATCACAGACGATATTACAAGTATAGACGCTTCAATATGGAAGTCGGGAACGTATATCTGGAAATTAGGAACGGGAAATGGGAACGAGAACGAGGTCGAGGGCAAGGTTTTGGAGACAGGGAAATGGGTGAAGTAGAACTTTAGAAATTTAGAATTTTAGAACTTCAAAACTTATAGACTCATTGACTCATAGACTTATTGACTTGGTGACTTGGTGACTCTACAAAAAAAATCTGTTGTCTGTTGTTCGTTGTCTGTTGTCTTTTTATTATATTTGCAAAAAATAATCAGTACTAACTTTTAAAAGAAATAATAATTATGGCAAATCACATTACAGATGCTACTTTTGAAGTAGAAGTATTACAAAGCGAAGTTCCAGTTATGGTAGATTTCGGCGCAACATGGTGCGGCCCTTGCAACATGATAGCTCCTTACATGGATCAATTGGCAGAAGAATATGCCGGCAAAGCTAAAGTGTTCAAAGCCGACATCGACGAATGCCAAGGCTTGGCAGCTAAATTTCGCGTCATGAACGTTCCTACAGTTCTTTATTTTAAAGGCGGTCAAGTAGTTGACAAAAACGTTGGCGGCGCAGCAAAACAAGTTTTCGAAGATAAATTGAAGAAACTTATCTAATATTAAATGCCAATAGAAGTCAGCAATATAGCTCAACTGGGAAGTCTCGAATTTTTAGCACGACAAATAGTGGAAGGCTTTATCACAGGTCTCCATAAAAGTCCTTTTCATGGCTTCTCAGTTGAATTTGCTGAACATCGTCTCTACAACAACGGAGAGCCAACCAAAAACATCGACTGGAAACTCTACGCGAGAACCGAGAAACTTTTTGTGAAACGCTACGAAGAAGAAACGAACCTTCGTTGCCAGATTGTGATTGATAAAAGCTCGAGCATGCATTTCCCCGTGCAACAAAAACTCGATTTCGATCATCCTAACAAGTTATGGTTTTCTGTCTATAGCAGCGCCGCTCTCATCGAGATGATGCGCCGACAGCGCGATGCCGTGGGATTGTCATTATTCGATGACGACATAACTCTTCATACCCCGGCAAAACTGTCGCGCGTTCATTCTAACATGATTTACAGCGAACTCGATAAGCTGATGCTGCCATATAACAAAACGGAAAAACATCATACCAATACTGTTCAATGCCTTCATAAAATAGCTGAGATGACGCATAAGAGAAGCCTCGTAATAATATTCAGCGATATGTTAGACAATCTCGATTCCTATAAGGAACTATTTGCGGCATTGGAACATCTGCGCTATAATAAACATGAAGTGATTCTCTTTCACGTGCATGACTCTCTTCATGAACAGAAATTGGATTATGAGAACCGACCTCATAAATTCGTCGATTTGGAGACAGGTGAGACGCTGAAGCTGAATCCTGTCGAGATTAAGGAAAGGTACGAAAACATAATGACGACAAAGAAAGAAGAACTGTTGCGTCATTGTTACCAATACCAAATAGATTATGTTGAAGCCGACATCAATAAAGCATACGACCAGATACTTACGTCGTATTTAATTAAAAGAAAGAAAATATGAAACACAAAATACTCTTCATCTGTCTTGGAAATATCTGCCGCAGCCCGATGGCGGAATTTGTTATGAAAGATATAGTTAGCAAAGCCGGTCTGACTCATGAGTTTGAAATTGCATCGGCGGCTACCTCAACGTACGAAATAGGTAATCCCGTTTATCCGCCGGCACGACAGAAACTTGCAGAACAAGGAATTGCTTGTGACGGCAAGACGGCACGACAGATGACCAAAAAGGATTATGAATATTACGACTATATCGTCGCTATGGACAGCAGCAATATCTCTAATTTGAAGAAGATGTTCAACAACGATCCTGATAACAAATTCTCTTTGTTGATGGATTATACCACACGTCCGGCTGACGTAGCTGACCCTTGGTACACACGCGATTTCCGAGCAACATGGAACGACGTGACTGAAGGCTGTGACGCCCTTCTGAAATTTATAGTAGAGACGCACCAATTACCCCTTTAAAAATAAACACGATGTGATTGATACGTCTCCGACTTTTATACCTATGAAAATTAACAATATGTAATTGATATATCTCACAATTCGTTCAAAATTAACAATTAGAAACTATGAAAAGGCTAATACAAACTACCATAGTGGCATTCTCATTATTGATGACGCCAACTCTTTTCGCTCAAGAAAAAAACACCAATGATTTAGACGCCCTGTTGAAACAGGAGACCCGTCTCACTGCACGTTCCAATAGCAACGAATTAATTCTCAAAGCTATGGTTCAATATAATGGTGATGAAGAAAAAGTCGATTTGAAGTCTGTAAAGATAAGTCTCGACGGAACTACAAGATTGCAGGATGTTAAAGAGGTTAAGGTATTTACCACCGGACTCGACGATTATGCAAACAATAGGTTTCAAGATCATGCCATTTTGATTGGTAGCTGTGCTCCTCAATCAGGTGAGTTTTTATGCGAACTTAATGGTCAGCTCGAACAAGGTATCAATTATTTATGGTTAACGGTTGATGTCGCTGATAATGCAGGTGAGGGTAACTTCATCGATATGTCGTGTTATGAAGTCAATTCTGTTGATGAGGCAGCAGAAATCAGAAATCCTTCTCCTGTAGGAAATCGCGAGATAATACTTGCACGTACCACTTTATTTCGTCCTGGCGATTATGAATCAAAGAACTACAGAATACCAGGCGTGATAACTGCAAAGGACGGTTCTATAGTTGCAGTTACTGACAAAAGAAAATACAACAACGGCGACCTTCCTGAAGACATCGATGTTCTTTGTAATTATAGCATTGACGGAGGTCATACATGGAGCGAGCCTTACACTATAGCATACGGAACCGGAGTAGGACAAGGTTTCGGTGACTGTGCCTTGGCATTGACAAACGACGACAACGGACTCATCGCTGCATTTGTAGGCGGTCCTGGATTCTGGGGCTCTACACCAGATAATCCTTTGAGAATGTATATAGCAAGAAGTAATGACAACGGACGCACCTGGACTGAACCGGAAGATATCACATCTCAGATTTATGGTGCTGAATGTGAAGATCCTGAACGTCAGAAATGGTTGGGAGGTTTCTTCGGTTCCGGAAACGGTTTGCTTACATCGACAGGTCGTATTATGTTTGTAGTAGCGATGCGTGAAGAAAACAGAGAGACAGTCTGTAACAGAACCGTCTATTCCGACGACAATGGTCAGACATGGCAAGTGTCGGAACGCGCGTCTGTCGGAGGCGACGAAGCTAAGGTGACGGAACTCGTAGATGGACGTATCTTGATGAGTATAAGACATAATGGAAACAGATGGTATAATACTTCAGAAGACGGCGGCATCACCTGGCAACCAACGACATCAGAATGGACCGACTTGGTAGCGCCAGCTTGTAACGGCGATATGATTCGTTATACCTCAGTGAATAATGGTGACGACAAAAACAGATTGCTACATTCTTTACCTGTCGGGACCTCAAGAAGAGACGTGACTGTCTATGTGAGTTATGACGAAGGAGAGACTTGGCCTACAAGCAGATGCATCGTTCCTTATAACTCAGCTTATTCTTCATTGTGCATTCTTCCCGACAAGACAATAGGCCTTTATGTTGAAGAAACATATCAAGGAGAAGGCGATTATTGTACTGTGTTCTACAACTTCAGCCTCAATTGGTTAAGTGGAGGAGAAGATTTCTTCGTAAGTCTCCCTGAAATAAATGATGATATTGATAATAATAATTTAGAGATATTTCCTAATCCTACCTCAGACCTTATCAATATAAAAACTGAAGGCATCATATCAATTAATGTATATAGTCTTCAAGGTAAACTTATAAAAACTATTGAAGGTAACGATAATATAACAGCTTTTGACGTAAATGATTTAACAAAGGGAATATATTTTATTGAAGCTTTTAATAATAAGAACAATAAATTAAAGACAAAATTAGTTGTTGAATAAAAGAATATAAATATTAAGATTTTAATCATGAAAATAAAAACATTATTGATTTGCTTTTTGGCATTGTCTTTCATAGCTTTAAGCAGTTGTAATAAAAATGAGATTAAGGAAAAATATGGCAAATATTCTGAAGATTTTGTTGGGGAATACACTCTGACAGTGACACCATTGCTAAAAGTAATCAGTTCAGATGGCGAACAAGATTTTCCGATAAACCCGATGGAAGAGGTACCTTGTTCAATGGAACAGTGCGATAAGTCAAAAAACGGTCTTCACATTTATGTAGGTCGTAGTGCGCAAAATATCAACTTCATTGCTAATTGCGATGAACTTGGAATGTATATTTATGAAGGTATCATAAAAACTCAAGTTGAATCGGAGGGTTATTCTGAAATTAACTTAGATCTTGTTATGCCAACAACGTCGCATATTGAAGCACCCGTAAGTTCTTATATTTCAATGCAGACTCCTATAAGCGGAAATCTGACTTACATAATGGAAAATGATACTATACCATATACATTACCGGTGACAGGAGAGATAGAAGTTTCTGGAATAAAAATTGAATAAGATTGTTAAATAAAAAATTATTTTTGCTATATTTGCCATTACTAAAAAACATTTTATTAACTTTTAAATAATATTTTATGAAGATTAAAACCTTATTAGTATGCTTTTTAGCAGTAGCAACAATTTCTTTGACAAGTTGTAAAAAAGAAAATTATGCAGAAAAATTTGTAGGTAATTATGTTGCAACAGCAACTCCTAACTTAACTATCTCAGCTCCTGAAGCAGGTTCTGAAGCTATTGAAGCTGAAACAATGGAAGGTTTAGCATTTTCAATTTCCCAAGTTGGAGATTCCCAAGATGTTAATTTGTCATTCCCAATTCCTGAAATCAATTGGGAAGACCTTGAAATCACTGAAGAAGATTTGGCAGCAATGGGTATTGTAATTCCAGAAGCATTTTTATTGAGTGGAACATGCGATGAAACAGGTTTGCATTTGAATGCCTATAATTTTGATCAAACATTCTCATTGCCTTTAGAAGGTATCAATTTAGACATTACATTAGGTCTGACTTTAGGTGGTGCAACTATAGCAGAACCTGTTAACAATGTGATTTCATGGAATACACCAGTTAATGCTACAATCTCTATCTCAATGCCAGAGATGCCAGAAGAGATGGTAGAAACTACAACATTATCAGGTGGTATTCAATTTAACGCTACAAAACAATAATCGCGAATAATAAATTAATTGAATAATCGTTAAAGAGACACATAATAAAACCAATGTGTCTCTTTTTTGTTCTAATAAAAAGTCTAAATATGAAAGCACAAAATCTAATTTATTGTCTATTTGCTTTTTGCCTTTTCGCATTAAGCAGCTGCGGTCCTGATAACGTGGATTATGCTAACAAGGTCGTAGGTAATTACGATGTCACAATCACTCCAAATCTTAATTTGAAATATGCAGGTAGCAACCTGCCTGTAGTCACTGAAACTTTCGAGACGACAGCAACTATCACAAAAGATGGTGAAGATGGTGACGTTACAATAAGAATACAAGGCGTCAATGGTTTTATCGATGACATCGAGTTTGAAGCTTATTGCAGCGGTCTTGGAATGAATATCGAAGATGAATCATACGATGAGTTTATCACACTTTCAGAGTATGGAAGAATTGATTGCGACTTGGTTATGAGAAATCCAACAGTGTCAATAACAAATGCTAAGATTTTCAATTGGGATTCTACCATAAGCGGTGAATGTAAACTGAATTACGTAGGTCTCGATATAACTACAGAAACTTCTGGAAGCATTAATTTTAATCTTACTTATAAAGCAGAATAACACTTAAAATATTTCAATATGAATAATTTCGTTTATGACATACCTGTCAAAGTTTATTTCGGTGAGAATCAACTCTCACATCTTGGTGAGGAACTGAATAAGTTTGGAACACGCGTCTTGATGACTTACGGCGGCGGTTCTATCAAGAAGATTGGTCTTTACGACAAGGTGATGGATGAGATGAAGAAACACGGACTCGAAGTGTTTGAACTCTCTGGTATCGAACCAAATCCTCGTATCGACTCTGTTCGCAAAGGAGCGCAGATGTGTAAAGATAATAATATTGATGTCTTGCTCGCTGTTGGCGGCGGATCAACTATCGACGCTACAAAGTTCATGGCGGCAGGCGCTTGCGTCGATCACGACCCATGGGATTTCTTCAATGAGAAAAGAGCTAAGATAGATAAGGCTCTTCCAATTGTTTCAATATTAACTCTCTCTGCTACAGGATCCGAAATGGATGCCGGCGGTGTGGTTAGCAACCCTGAGACCAACGACAAGATAGGTCGCGTCGATCCTCATGTGCTTCCAAAAGTCTCTTTCTTAGATCCAACATTGACTTATTCTGTCAATCAATATCAAACAGCTTGCGGCTCTGTTGACATCATGTCGCATATCATTGAGGTTTACTTCAATATGGAACCTGACCTTTTTATGCTCGACTGTTTCATGGAAGGAATGCTTAAGACAGTGGTGAAATACGCACCTATCGCGATGAAAGAACCTGATAATTATGAAGCTCGTGCCAACCTCATGTGGACATCTTCATGGGCTATTAACGGTTTTATCAACGGAGGAAGAGCAAAGGCTTGGAGTTGTCATCCAATGGAACATCAGCTTTCGGCTGTCTATGACATCACTCACGGATTGGGTCTGGCAATCCTCACTCCACGCTGGATGGAGTATTGCTTAGATGAGACAAATGTTTCTAAATATGTGCAGTTCGCTGTCAATGTGTTTGGCGTCGATGCAAATCAAGAGCCAATGACTATAGCCAAGGAAGGAATAAAACGTCTTTATGATTTCTTTTTCAAGACATTAGGACTTAAAAGTACTTTGACAGAATTGGGAATTGGAAAAGAACATTTTGCAGATATGGCATTTAAAGCCTGTGGCGGTAAGATTTTGAAAGGCTTTAAGAATTTGACACAAGAAGACGTCATCAAGATTTACGAGATGTGTCTTTGATATTTTAATGAGATAAAAAATAAGGGTGAATGTTTTTTGCATTCACCCTCTTTTGTATGTTAAGTTAAATCAATAGTTATCTCTTCTTGGTTCGAAGTAAGCTTGTTCGTGGGCACAAGCAGGACACATTTTAGGAGCTGATTTTCCTTTGTGTACGTATCCGCAGTTGCGGCATTGCCATTCTATTTCTTCGTCACGTTCAAACACTTGACCAGCTTCTACGCGAGCGAGTAAACGAAGGTAGCGTTGTTCGTGAAAAGCTTCTACTTCAGATATTTTCTTCCATACTGCTGCTATAGTGTTGAAGCCTTCTTCTTCGGCTATGCGAGCGAACTCTGGATATAAGTCGGCCCATTCTTCGTTTTCGCCTGCTGCAGCGGCGCGTAAGTTTTCCATTGTAGTGCCGATGACGCCTGCTGGGAATGTAGCTGTGATTTCAACCATGCCGCCTTCCAAGAACTTGAAGAAACGTTCTGCGTGTTCTTTTTCTTGTTCGGCTGTCTCTTCAAAAACAGCAGCTATTTGTTCATAACCTTCTTTACGTGCTTTTGAAGCAAAGAATTTATAACGCGAACGGGCCTGTGATTCACCTGCAAATGATTTCAAAAGATTTTTTTCTGTCTGTGTGCCTTTAATACTTTTCATGGTTTAATGATTTTAAGTTAATGTCTATTTGTTCAACAAATTGTTTCTTATTTTGTTTGATTGCTTCCTTATTTGTTGTTTAATTATTTATTATTTTTACGACGCAAAAGTATAACGAAAAGTTACATTAGTCAAACAGAAAATTTCGATATAAAAATCGATTGTGTCGATAAGTGATGATGCAGTCTCTGTTATTTACTCCATTCCTCTCAAATCTTTATATAACTGAACAGCATATAAATCTGTCATGTTGGAGATAAAATCTAACGCTACTTGTATCTGTGAGTATGCATTTTTTTTCTCACTCTTGAATTGGTCGGGGATGAGAGATAATAGTTTTTTGTTATATGTTTTTTCTGGATGAAGCACTGCTTGAACAAATTCGTTGGTGAGTTCGCCGATAATGTTAAAACCTGTCAATTCGACTTTTACGACAGATGGATGGCGGTAGATATTTTTTAATGAGAAATCGCGGCATTTCTCAAGAGCGTTCTTTTCGTATGCTGGAAGATGCGATACCAAACTCTTTTCAAAGGTTCCATTCATTATGTCGTCGTAGTTGTGGGTGAAGACGTTAGCTACACAATCGACCAATTTGTTGATGACGGTAGCTCTCAGAAAAGCCATTCTCTCGTTGTCGTCGGTGACTGTGTCGTAGATAAAATTCTTCCTTTCAAAGAACCATTCGTCTTCTTTTTTAAAGAAAGAGGTAAATGATTTGTCGATTTTCTGAGTCGCCACTATACCTCTTTTATGAGCGTCTTCCATGTCTAAGATGAGATAGCAGATGTCGTCGGCAGCTTCCATCATATAGGAAAGTGGATGTCGCGAATAAACGTTTTTCTCTTTATCTAAACATCTGATTCCGCAACCATCCATGACTTTCTTGAAAGTGTCTATCTCAGAATAGAAGATGTTGTATTTTTTCTTTTTGTTATCGTATGATGAAGGGTAAGGATATTTTATTAGGGTGGCGAGTGTTGCGTATGTCAGCGACATTCCACCTTGGCGGCGACCTGCGAACTGATGTGTCAGCTGGCGGAAGGCATTGGCGTTACCTTCAAAAGAAATGAGGTCTGACCATTGTTCTTCCAACATCAATTCCTTCAGATCTTTGCCAGGTCCGTCAATGAAATAACTGCTTATCGTTTCCTCTCCGGAATGACCGAAAGGAGGGTTGCCGAGGTCGTGGGCGAGACAAGCCGACGAGACAATTGTGTCGATGTCGTATATTTCGTTGAGGAATTCCTTGCCGAACTTCTCGCAGAGATTCTTCGATACTATCCGCGCTATCGAGCGTCCTACGCTTGCTACTTCCAAACTGTGCGTCAGTCGGTTGTGAACCATACGACTTCCGGGGAGAGGGAAGACCTGCGTTTTGTTTTGAAGACGACGGAAGATGTTGGAGAATATTATTCTGTCGTAGTCGCGTTGGAAGGCATTACGAATGTCGGTCTTTTTATACTCTCGGTATTCTCTTTCGGCGGATAATAAAAAATTCCACTTCATGACGATTATTTTTGTGTTGTTGTTCGTGCGTAAGGAGTGAGGTCTTGCGTGGCAAACTGTCCGCTTTTATATTTGAAATAACCAGCTATTCCAATCATGGCAGCGTTGTCGGTGCTGAATTTGAACTTAGGGATGAACACCTCCCAACCGTAGCGTTTGCCGTTGTCGTGCATGGCTTTTTGTAAACCTGAGTTTGCAGAGACGCCGCCTGCAATAGCAACTTGTCTGATCCCTGTCTCCTTCGATGCTTTGACAAGTTTTTTCATCAGAGTCTCTATTATTTCTCTTTGTATAGACGCGCATAGGTCGGCTTTGTTTTTATCTACGAAATTAGGGTCTTCTTTAAGACGGTCGCGAAGGAAATAGAGGAAACTCGTCTTCAATCCGCTGAAGCTGTAGTTGAGACCTGCAATGTTGGCTTTACTGAAAGAGAAGGCGTTAGGGTTTCCTTCTTTAGCGAGACGGTCGATGAGAGGTCCGCCAGGATAAGGAAGACCCATGATCTTTGCTATCTTGTCGAAAGCCTCACCGGCAGCGTCGTCGATGGTCTTGCCTATTATCTCCAAATCAAAATAGTCATTTACTTTTATTATCTGTGTGTGCCCTCCTGAAACGGCAAGACATAAGAATGGAAATTCAGGCACCTTGTTGGTCTCGCCTTCTTCTTGCGCGAACAAGGCCATGATATGTCCGTTAGTGTGATTTACTTCGATGAGCGGAATGTCCATCGACAAGGCAAAAGCTTTTGAAAATGAAGTGCCTACTAAAAGTGAACCTAAAAGTCCAGGACCACGCGTAAAAGCTATTGCACTTAACTGATTTTTTGTTATATTTGCGTGTTTTAAAGCGGCGTCAACCACAGGTATAATATTTTGCTGATGAGCACGTGATGCCAACTCAGGAATGACACCTCCATATTGACGGTGAACTTCTTGGTTAGCAATAATGTTAGATAAAACAGTAGTATCTCTGAGTACCGCTGCTGATGTGTCGTCACATGACGATTCGATGGCTAAAATATATTCGTTCATAACAATAAATGAAAGGACAAAAATACGAATAAAAAAATTACACATAGCATTTTAATTGTCATAACAGTGATTTTTGCATTGTTAGCAAGTTTGTATGTCGTAATTCTTGACGTAAATGTCCAGAGTATGCTCGCTCGTACTGCTGCCGGCTATCTTTCAAACAAATTAGAAACAGAAGTTAAAATCAGAACATTCTATATTAAACCCGATTTGAGAATACATGCGGAAGAAGTGCAGATAAACGATAAAATGCATTATCCTATGTTGTATGTAGGAACTCTTAATGCCAAACTTTCATTCCGCGATCTGGCAAACGAATTGAGAGTGAAAAATATTTCTATCGACGACTTACTCGTTAATATAGTGAAATATGAAGATAGCTATCTCATGAATATCAGTGAGTTGTTTTCTAAATCGGAAGATGATGAAAAAACAAAGACTAAATTTCCACAATCTACAATTTATCTCGACAATCTAAATATTACTAATGGTCACGTCATAGTCTGGAATCAAAGTAAGGATAAACCAGAAAAGATAGGTATGGATTATGGTCATTTAGACATCGATAGTATCTATCTCTCAATGAGAAATCTATCCTATAACGGCGATACTGTAATCGGTTATTTCGACCATCTCTCTGCAATTGAAAAATCAGGATTTATAGTGGAAGAGTTTAACTCTAAGTCACAATTCATAGTGTCATCACAAGGATTCGACTTCAGAAATCTTAAAGTTAAAAGTAGAGCCACAGACCTCAATTTAGACTTACAATTTATTTATGACGGATATAGAAACTTTACTCAATTCGTCGATTCAATTATGATAATAGCCAATATCAAAGACTCACAGCTAACATTGAGCGATCTGAAATATTTTGCTAAGGTTTTAGAGAAAATGCCTGATACTTTGCAGATTAATGGCTTGATAAATGGTTCTGTGAGAGATTTTACGGCTAATAATTTTAGTTTCTCTTTCAAAGATAGTACCGATTTCCTTGGAACAATAAAGATGAGAGGTCTTCCCGATTTCTTTGAGACACACATCGTGGGTAATGTGGAAAAAATGAACTTCACATATCAAGATTTGGCAGAGTTCGGAATACCGACAAAGTCAGGAAAAATTCCTATCCCTCAAATGCTTTCTGCAATAGATGATGCTCTTCTCTCCGGAGAGTTTTACGGCTTCCATAATAATTTCAATACTAATTTTAACTTGCATACCAATATTGGTAATATATACTTCAATGGTGCCTTGAACAACGATTTGCTCATCGTTCCAAAACCTTACTATTTCTATTCTATGCATGTTAATAATCTCGATGCTAAGAAACTTTTTGGAATGAAAGACGACCTGCTAGTGACTTTCGGCTCCGATATGTCGGGTGAGGGAATGACGAAAAATGACGCCAATCTGAAAGTTAAATTTAATATTGAAAAATTAAAACTTCATGACAACGAATTCCCATACTTCGATATCAATGCGACATTTAAGGATAAGGCCTTGACAGCTTTCACAAACATAGAATCTAATCTGATTGACTTGGATTTTAATGGAGCTGTAAATCTTTCAGATAACGAACCTTCGTTTTTTGTCGATGCTTCCATCGAAAAGGCTGACTTGAATAAACTTAATATTCTGAAGTTAGACGAGAAAATGTTGCTTTCGACAGATGTTAAAGCAGAACTTAAGGGAACAGATGTCGATATGATGTTTGGAAACGTTAATCTTAGAAATACATCATATACCGACAGCAGAGGAACTTACCTCATGGATAGTTTGAATTTGACATTGACAAACAACCGCTTCAACTCAAAAGATATCAATGTTATCTGTGACTTCTTCGACCTCGATATTAACGGAATATTCAATTTTAGAAATATTGATAATACTTTTAAGAATTATGTGTTGAATCATTTTCATGTTGATAAGTGGAGTGAAAAAGGAGTGAGACTCCCAGCAAAGGAACAAAACTTCTATGTCAATATGAATTTGAAAAATACAGAAACCTTGTCGCAACTGCTTTTGCCTAATCTTTTTATAAGTGCGAATACTATGCTTACTGCGACATTTACTTCAAATAACTATCAGTTGTATTCGACACTCGAGTCGGATCAGATAATTTATAACAAGATGATTTTTAATGATGTTTATGTTAAGAATAAAACGGAAAAAGAAAAGACGACGATAAATGTAGACTTGAAGGATTTTATTTTTAAACAGAAAACATCAACGAATCCTGTAGAGTTAGGTATGGAAAACCTGAGGTTTTATGTCGACGTTCATGATGATAGTCTGCAGTTTGATTTATCGTGGGACGATGACATGATTGAAGATATAAATAAGGGGAATCTGTCGGCGACATATTTGTCGAATGAGAATGGAGGTAGATTGCATGTCGAGTCCTCAGATGTTATAATCAACGATAGTATTTGGAATATCACGCCTAATTGCTATGTCGATTTCAATAAAGAAAAAATATCATTCGCTGAGTTTGATATATACTCTAAAAATCAATCACTTACGCTCAGAGGCGATTTACCTAAGACTTCAAAAGATACTTTACAACTTCAATTCAATAAATTCAATATCTCTGATTTAGACTTGCTTACAACAGGCTTCGGTATCGATGTAGATGGTCTTATCGATGGAAGTTTACAATTGTCGGGAATATCAGATAAGTTTACATTCTTATCGAATTTGGATATTAACGATATAGGTGTTAATAATCACATTATTGGAGATGCGTATATTGACGCTAATTGGAACGCTCCCGACACTTCTATATTTATCGACGCTGAAGTGCTGAGAGACAATAACTTTAAGAAAGTTCTAAAACTTAACGGTAAATATTTTACAGCACGAGAGAATGATAATCTCGATTTCACTCTTAAGTTGAACGATATTGACATCACCCTCGTTAATGCTTTCACTCGAGGTACATTGAGTAGGATAGAAGGAAATCTCGATGGAGATTTCTTGGTTTCGGGTTCTTTGAAAAAACCGATTTTAAATGGCGATGCCGATTTGAAAGACGCTGCTTGTCAGATAGATTATCTTAATACATATTATAAAGTAAATCCGTCAGATTACGACAATGGTAGATTTAATAGATTTATTAAGTTTACCGAAAATAGAATAGATTTACAAGATATTCTTCTCGTCGATACCTTAAATCATGAAGCTGTCGCTCATGGTGTTATAACGCATAATTATCTCAAGAATTTCAACTTCGACATAGATGCTGTCTTAGATAATTTCATTGGTATGAATATGTTGCCAAAAGATGGTTCCACTTTCTACGGTTCAGCAATTGCCAGCGGCGACCTTAAGATAGATGGTCCATTGGAAGATATTAAAATGGAAATCAATGCTCTCTCAATGCCGGGTACTGTCATTGACATAGTCCTTTCAAGTACAGAATCTATCAACGATAATTTCATTGTCTTCGTTCAAAAAGATAGCGCTCATGATACTATTACCACGATAATACCTGAAAAGGAGAAGGATAAAAAGTTTACACTTAACCTTAATGCTGATGTTACGGAAAATGCAGCTGTCAATATTCACCTGCCTTCAAATATGGGAAATATCAGTGCAAATGGAACGGGTAACATACGACTGGGAGTGTCGTCGGAACAACTATCTCTTTATGGCGATTATATCATCAACGGTGGTTCTTTTGTGTTTAACTTCCAAAACTTGGTGCGTCGTACTTTTAACCTAAAACAAGGAGGTACAATCACTTGGACAGGTCGCCCAGATGATGCTGATATTAATGTAGTCGGTAGTTATAGTACCAAGTCGTCGATTTCATCCTTAGGTATTGAGATAGACTCCACATCGACAGCAAATAATGTCAACGTCGATTGTCTACTTCGACTTCAGGAAAAACTTACCAACCCTATAATAACATTCGGATTGTCGTTGCCCAACGCTACAGAAGATATGAAGAATACTGTGTTCTCAATTATAGATACCACCAATCAGGCAGTTATGTCGCAACAGATAATATCACTTCTTGTATTAGGCTCGTTCTCTTATTCTAACACAAGTCTTTATACAATAGGAGCTTCCAACTATTACAATGTCTTGACGAGTTCCTTGAGTAGCTGGCTCTCACAGATTAGTAAGGACTTCGACATAGGTGTGAGATATACACCAGAAGACGACATCACAGCTGAAGAATTAGAGGTGGCTCTTTCTACACAGATGTTTAACGATAGATTGACGATAGAAGGTAACCTCGGTATGTACACAGGCTCGCAGAATGATATTGCCGGTGGAGCAAGTAATATTGTGGGAGACATCGATGTGACGTGGAAATTCAATAATAGGTTGAGCTTTAAGGCTTATAACCACTCAAATGCCAATACAAACTATTATACTTATACATACGAGGCATATTCCAACTACACCCAGGGAATAGCACTTTCTTATTCGCAAAGTTTTGATAGACTGAGAGATATTTTTGTTAGAAAAAATAAGAAGAATAAAAACAACAAAAACAACAAGAAAATAAATAGAAACGATGCTGAATAAGTCTTTGAAAAAGAATTTGAAGTTGTATAAGGCATCTGCCGGATCTGGAAAGACATATACACTCGTAAAAGAATTTTTAACACTTTGTCTATCATCTGACAATATTCTGAAATATAGAGGAATACTCGCGGTGACTTTTACCAATAAAGCCGCCAATGAGTTGAAAGCTAAATTGTTGAATTATTTGGATGGAATAATTAATGACGATCCGAATTGTTCTGATATGAAAAACGATGTCTTAAAAATTATTAAGATTGATGAGATATTGTTAAAAGAAAGAGCTAAACTACTTTATGACGACATACTACATAATTATTCCGATTTAAACGTCTCGACGATAGACAGTTTCATTCAGCAAGTCTCGCGTAGCTTCGCTAAAGAATTGAATCTTCCGAGTCAATATAAGGTTGTCTTAGATAACGACGATATTCTCGATGATCTGATTCAACGTATTGATTCTAAGATAGGTAAAGACGATAAATTCATTACATATATCCTCTCTAAATTTCTAAAATATAATCTTAGCGAAGAAAACACCTGGCATTTGGACGCTCCAATAAAAGATTTCTTGGAAAAACTTCTTAAAGAAGGCGCTTATAAAAAAGGTGAATCGTTTAATATTGAATCAATAGACGAAAATCAATATGATGAGATTGAAGATTACTTGGATAAGAAAATATCGACATATAATAACTCAATAAAAGATAACATAGAAAACATAATTTCTTTTAACAATAACAACTCATTGACTTTAGAAGGTGATTATAATAAGGTGTTGTCATCTTTCTTAAATAAAATTAATGATAATATAAATATAGAACCGAAGAATCTTATCAATAAGACACTTAAAGATATTCTGAACGGCGATAAGAACTGGAATAAAAACAAAAAAATATGCGTAAGTAAAACACAATCAATACAACTTCTAAATTATTTTAGTAATATCATAGAAGCTCATAGCGCCTTGTTCCTTGTTAATATCGTTAAGAAAAATCTTTATCTCTACGTTATGAGAGGAACTTTGTTCTCGATTATAAATCAATATATTGAAGAGACGAACAATGTTCATATCTCAGAGTTTAACAAAAGAATATCCGATATTATCGATGATTGCAGTGTGCCTTTTATTTATGAGAGAATAGGTTCGCGTTACAAGCATTTCTTTATTGATGAGTTTCAAGATACATCTGTATTGCAATGGTTTAACTTCCTACCTTTGATAAATAACAGCCTCTCGGAAGGATATATGAATCTATTGGTTGGAGATGCAAAACAAGCAATCTACAGATTCAGAAGTGGCGAAGTTGAACAAATAATAAATCTTCCGAAAATATATAAAAGAAACAAAAAGGAATTCTTCGATGAATGTGAGTATAATTTCGAAGTACAATTCTCAGAATATTCCTTGGATACAAATTATCGCTCTAAGAAAAACATAATAAATTTTAACAATTCCTTCTTTAAAAATGCCAAGTCGCAGTTGAATAATGAAGACTATAAGTCTGTCTATACAAAAAATATGGAACAGAAATATAGAGACAAAAAAGATTATGAGGGATATGTTAAGACAGAAATTTTTAAATCGGAATATTTTATAGAAGAAGGTAAAAAACGTGCAGATGTTAAAAAAATTAAAGAGTCTATCAACTATGCGATGTTAAAAGATATTAACATCCTTAAAGATAAAGGCTTTAAATATAGTGATATAACAATACTTGTTAGAAGTAATTCCGATGGTACTCTCATTGCCGATTTCTTAGCTAAAAACGAAATCCCTGTCATTTCTTCTGAATCTATATTGCTTAAGTCGTCGGATAAGGTTCAGCTTATAATATTGACCCTCAAATATTTTATGGATGCAGATAATGATGTTGTTCGACTTTCGCTTTCGTTTTATCAAAATCTCTTGAGAGAGACAGTCGGTGATGATGAAAAAGGAGCAAGCTTGTTGAAGAAATCTTTGAGTAGCGATATTGAAGAGAATCTTTTGACAGAGCTTAGGTCTAAGTCGCTAACAATCTATGACTTGTGCGTTAGGATTATGAAGATGTACGGAATGAATACTGTGGAAGATGTCTTTTTGCAGTATTTTATGAACGCGGTTCACGATTGGCAAAACAACGAAAATGGAGATATAAAATCTTTCCTGGATTTCTGGGAGAAGAAGTCGGATAGTTTATTTGTAAAGATTACAGGTAAAATCGACGCGGTTCAGATAATGTCGATACATAAGTCGAAAGGTCTTGAGTTTAAAGTTGTTTTATATCCATACGCTATCACCAAGATTCCAGATTTTCACACCAATGAGAAATGGCTCTCCTTCAAAGATGATTTTGATATCTTGAAAGATATTCCGCATTTGGATAATTTTATCCTTCCAGTGAAAAGCGCGCTTGTTGGAACATCTATGGAAGAACATTATAACGAGGAATACGAAAAAGCTGCTTTCGACGATATTAACATTATGTATGTGGCAATGACCCGACCGAAGGAACTCCTATTTATATATACCGACAATGCGACTTCTAAAGATAATCCCAATAACCTCTTCTTAGATTATTTTAGTCAGAAAATTATTGAAAGCAATAATGATATACTCGAGTTTGAATATGTCAGTTGTGATGATAAAGATGTTTATTCGCTCGGTGAGCTGATGTATTCATTTAAAGAAGATGAAAAGTCGGAAGAGCTGAATGTTGCGAAATGCAATGATTTCTCTACGATAGACTGGTTGCAAATGCTCCGGATAGAACCAGATACCACGATGTTTTGGAAAAACGATGAAGATTATAATCCGCGAGAATGGGGGATTCTTGTTCATGAAATTTTCTCGAAGATAAACACTATCGACGATGCTCCAAAGATATTGAAGAGGTATGTCAACGACGGCTGTATTGATCAAGAACAATCCGACAGAATTATGAGGCAGTTTATGGAAGTAGTAGAGAAAAAGGAAGTAAAAGCTGCTTATTCGCGAGACGTTGTTGTGAAAAACGAGATGGATATTTTAGATGCTGATGGAAATATAATGCGTCCCGACAGATATGTTGAATTGAAAGACAAAGTTATTCTCATCGACTATAAGACTGGAGCTCAAGATGTGGAACATTATCAGCAGTTGAGGAATTACATGATTGCTCTTCAAGATATGATTGATCATAAAGAAATTGAAGCTTTACTAATTTATATTGGCAAGGAAACCAAGGTAGAGCAGGTGTATTTAGACAGATTATTTTGATGAGAAAAAAATAATTTAAAACACTTTCTATTATCAATTAACTTTCGTATCTTTGCAAGTCATCTTAATGAAAAAATTTATTCTATAAAAACCCTTTTTTCAATGAAAAAGACAAAATATATTTTCGTGACCGGAGGCGTTACTTCTTCCTTAGGTAAAGGTATTATATCATCTTCATTAGCAAAATTATTGCAAGGAAGAGGATTTTCTGTAACGATTCAAAAACTAGACCCGTACATCAACATCGATCCTGGAACATTGAATCCGTATGAACACGGCGAATGTTATGTGACAGAAGACGGAGCAGAAACAGACTTGGATTTAGGTCACTACGAAAGATTTTCTAACACGGCGACTTCACAAGCTAACAACGTGACAACAGGTCGTATCTACCAAAACGTAATTAACAAGGAAAGAAAAGGGGAGTATCTTGGTTCAACCGTTCAAGTCATTCCTCATATCACCGACGAAATCAAGAGATGTGTCCAACTTCTCGGACACACAGGCAAATACGATTTCGTTATCACTGAAATAGGCGGTACAGTAGGCGACATCGAATCACTACCTTTCGTAGAAGCTATCCGCCAGATGCGTTGGGAAATGGGGTCAGATTCGGTAGTCATCCACTTGACATTGGTGCCTTATCTCTCGGCTGCACAAGAACTTAAAACCAAGCCAACACAACATTCAGTAAAGATGTTACAAGAACAAGGTGTACAACCGGACATCATAGTTTGCAGATGCGAGAAACACTTGTCACCTTCTATCAAGTCTAAAATTGCTTTGTTCTGTAATGTAGAAAAGACTTCGGTCATAGAATGTATCGACGCCAATTCTATCTACGACGTGCCAATCTTGATGATGGAAGAAGGTCTCGATAAGGAAGTCTTAAGGAAGACAAACTCACCTATATCAGATAAGGTTGACATTGAAAATTGGAAACATTTCTTGGAACGTCTCCATAATCCAAAACATGAAATAACAGTAGGTTTGGTTGGAAAATACGTCGAGTTGAAAGATGCGTATAAATCAATACGCGAAGCTTTGATTCACGGCGGTGTGGCAAACGAGACAAAAGTCCATATCAAGAGTATCCATAGCGAAGAGATTACAAGAGAAAACGCGAAAGAGATGCTCGCCGGCGTTGACGGAATATTGGTAGCTCCAGGTTTCGGTATCAGAGGCGTCGAAGGTAAAATCAACGCTGTTGAGTATGCACGCGTTAACAACATTCCTTTCTTGGGTATCTGTCTCGGCATGCAATGCGCTGTCGTAGAGTTCGCAAGAAACGTCCTCGGTTATGCCGACGCTCATTCTCGCGAGATGAACACCGACACCAAACATCCTGTCATCGACATCATGGCTGAACAAAAACATATCGTCAACATGGGTGGAACAATGCGTCTCGGAGCTTATCCTTGTAGAGTAAACGAAGACTCCAATCTCTTCAAGGCTTACGGCGAGACTCTCATATCAGAACGTCACCGTCATCGCTACGAGTTCAACAACGCATATATGGAAGAATTTAAGAAACACGGCATGAAGATGGTAGGTATCAATCCTGATACTAACCTCGTCGAAGCCGTCGAAGTAGAAGGTCATCCTTGGTACGTGGCAGCTCAATATCACCCAGAATATAAGAGCACCGTGGCAAAACCTCACCCTCTCTTCGTAAGTTTCGTGAAGGCAATGCTTGAATATAATGCAATTAACAATTGACAATTAACAATTATAGATTATTTAATAGATACAGGTGATATTAATCGCTTGTATCTTCTAAATTTAAAAGTATGGATAAAAATTCTCTTATTGGTATCATCTTAATCTTAGGCGTATTGATAGGTTGGTCAGTTTGGATGACACCGTCGAAAGAAGAAATAGCACAACAACGTCACATTCAAGACTCGATAAACAGAGTCAACAGAGAACGTTTCGTGAGAGACTCTATCAGCATGGCAGAAGCTGCCGCTCTCATGAATGAACAAACAGAAACCAAAGACGAATCATTTGCAAACCGTTACGCACAATTCGGTTCTTTCGCACAAGCTTCAGAAGGCGAAGATAAGACATGGGTTCTCGAGAACGAAGTCTTAAAGATGAACCTCTCATCAAAAGGTGCTTACGTAAAAACCATCGAACTTAAAGACTACAAAACCTACGACTCTCTTCCTTTGATAGGATTCGATGAAGAGACATCGAGATTTAATTTGGAGTTTGTTGCCGATGGCAAAGGTCTTAACTCGTATGACCTTTATTTTGAGCCTTATATCAACGGAATGTTATACGAAGGCGAGGAAACAATAAATGTTGACGACAGAGACTCTTTGGTGTTGTCGTTGCGCGCCTATACATCCGACGCAAGTGGATATAAAGACCTCAACAAATATTTGGAATTCCGCTATACCATGTACAAAGATCAATATATGGTTGGATTCGATATCGTGACAAACAACCTCAAGGGAATTATTCCTGCCAACACTCGCTTCATGACGATAGATTGGATGGTCGATGTTTTGAAACAAGAAAAAGCTGTTGATCGTTATAATGGTTCTACAGTTTATTATATGTATTCCAACAACGACGTTGAAGCTTTGTCAGATACAGAAAGTCCTGAGGAGGAAGAAGACCTTCGTTCAAGTTTGAGATGGATTTCCTTCAAGCAGCGTTTCTTCAGCTATTCGCTTATCGCAAAAGACAATTTTGAAAATGCCTTCGTTGAAATGCATACAAAGACAAGACCTTCAAACTCACGTTATCTCAAGTCGATGAGTGCCAATGTTGAAGTTCCTTTCGATGGATTAAACGAAGACAACACAATAGCGATGTCATATTATTTCGGACCTAACAGTCTGAAGGTTATGGAACAATATGACTTACGTCTTGAGAAACAAATTCCTCTTGGAGGTAAGATGTTGTCATGGATAAACCGTTATATCGTTATCAACGTATTCAACTGGTTAGGACAATACGGTTGGAGTTATGGTATCGTGATTTTAGTTCTTACTCTCATCATCAAGATTTGTTTGATGCCTTTCGCTTTCAAGTCGTATTTGTCGTCTGCGAAGATGCGCGTCTTGAAACCTGAAATCGATGCTATCAACGAGAAATATCCTAAGCAAGAAGACGCGATGAAGAAACAACAGGCTATCATGGACCTTTACAAGAAAGCCGGCGCAAGTCCTACATCAGGATGTCTCCCAGTGCTTTTACAGATGCCTATTCTTTTCGCTATCTTCCGTTTCTTCCCATCAAGTATAGAGTTGCGTCAACAATCTTTCTTGTGGGCTGACGACTTATCAACATACGACAGCATCTTGGATCTTCCATTCAACATCCCGTTCTATGGCGACCACGTCAGCTTGTTCACTTTATTGATGACAATATCGACATTGCTCTACACCTATATTAATAATAGGCAGATGCAACAGGCACAAGGTAACCAAGCAATGCCTGGAATGAAGCTGATGATGTATCTCATGCCAATCATGTTCCTCGGAATATTCAACAGCTATTCGGCAGGTTTGAGTTATTACTATCTCTTGGTTAACTTGTTCTCATTCTTACAAATGTATATCTTCAAGATTTCTATCAACGAAGACAGATTAAGAAGACAGATAGAACAAGCAAAGAAAAAACCAGTCAAGAAGTCAAACTTCCAAAAACGTCTGGAAGAGATGCAGAGACAACAGCAACAACAGATGAGACGATAAAGATATCTGGACGTCGTTATGGCGTCCAATATTTTTTTATATTTGTGAAATTTAAAAACAATAGTTATGAATACATTAATGACAATTTGTAATGCAGCAAAACCTGAAGTCATGACTTCTTTTGCTACACCTGAAGCTTGGCAATGGCTACTTCAGTTTTGCATTATTGCAATAGGTTTGTTAGCGGGTAACATTTTAAGAAGAAAAGTCCCGTTCCTCAGAAAGAGTCTGATACCATCAGCTTTGCTCGGCGGAGCTCTCTTACTTTGCTTGAAAGCTATCCCAGGAATGAGAGAAAATATCGTTGATAAACAAGCTATGGAGATTATCACATATCACGCCTTAGGTCTCGGCTTCGTGGCTCTCGCATTGAAAAATAACAAAATAGAATCTAAGTCATCGACGATGACTGTCATCGAGACTGGAACTCTTACAGCAAGTACATATTTGATTCAGGCTATAGTAGGTTTAGGTGCAACAATACTCTTGTTCTACTTTGGAAAGCATATCTTCTATGCAAGCGGATTGCTCCTTCCTATGGGCTACGGTCAAGGACCAGGACAGGCTCTTAACTTCGGTACTATCTACACTGGACAAGCTGCTCTTCAAGGAATAGACTTCGCTGGTGCCGACTTCGGCTTGGCTATCGCTGCGATAGGATTTATCGTTGGTAGCGTCATCGGTGTTATCTATCTTAACATATTACGTAAGAAAGGTATTATATCAGTTCAGGAGATGGAAGAACGTCAGATCAATACTTTAGACGACTATCAAAGTGACGACGATATTCCAGATAGTGAGTCGATAGATAAATTGTCGATACAGATTTGTTTAGTCTTGATGGTTTATTTCTTCGTCTATCTTTTCGTCAACTGGATTCAAGGAATGGATCTCGGCGACTTCGGAACAAACACTTTAAAACCTATGTTATGGGGATTTAACTTCTTGTTCGGTACATTGTTCGGCGTTATCGTTAAGTTTATAATGAATAAATTCAAGAAAGTAAAACTGATGAGCCGCGAATATGCGAACAACTATCTCCTCAACCGTATCAGCGGATTCTGTTTCGACGTGATGATCGTTGCCGGAACAGCAGCTATCAGCTTCACCGACTTAAGACAATTCGTATTACCTTTGATAATAGTATGTACCTTAGGAGCAATAGCAACCTTCTGGTATTTGCGCGCAGCATCGAAACATCTCTATCCAACATATCAAAACGAAGGATTCCTCAGTATGTTCGGCATGCTCACAGGAACAGCAAGTAACGGCATGATTCTCCTCCGTGAGATAGACCCTAAGTTCGAGACACCGGCAGCTAATAACTTGGTTTTACAGACATTCCCAGCCATCGTATTAGGATTCCCAATCATGCTTATCTTAGGTTATGCGCCATTAGGATTCAAAGAAAGTCTGATAACCTTGGGAGTTGTGACAGTACTCTTCATCGTCATGGCGGTATTTATTTTCAGAACTAAGATATTTAAGAGAAAATCAAAATCTGAGAAACTTTGAGACTCGGTGACCCAGTGACTTGGTGACTTGAAAAAGACGCATCAATTACATATTGTTTATTTTTATTAGGTGTAATTGGTGCGTCTCTACATAGCGAAATCCCTGCTGTAGGCGCGACAGAAAATAATTAACAGTTAACAATTTACAATTAACAATGAAAATGAATCCGTGCATATTCGTGCAATTTGTGGGAATAAAAAATTATTTTCTTTAATATTTATTTTAATTAAAAAATAATATTACCTTTGCCAACCGAAAAGGAAATGTATAATATTAACGAAAAATAAGAATTAAGAAACAGCGATTAAGGTATTTTTGAAATATAAATAAGGTTTACTTTTTGCATATTTATTCATAAAATCGCCAATTTAATGAATTAGCCAATAGTAGCAATGAGTGGACTGTACTTGTTTTGGTGCGGTGCTATTTTGCTTATTGGCGTAGGTGTTTGGCGATACCTTTGAATGGAGCAATGTAATGCCGCACCTTTTTTATTAGTGTGAAATTATACGATAATAAAATTAAAAAATTGAGATGTAAGAATAGGGGATAACATATAAAAATAAGAGGATAGTTTTGCTTTTTGCTATAACATTCAAGAAATCGCCAAATTTTAAGAACACGTTAATAGAGCAATAGAGTAATCTCGCGCGTATATATACAATAGCGATATTAGATGCTTTGACGATGGTCGTTTTTTTGACGATGATATTGTTAAGCATTTAATATCGCTTTTTTTATTGGCTAAAAGCTAAAAGCAAATAGCAAACGTGGACAAAGTCTGTTGACCGTTGTCTGTTGACATTTAAAAAATTAAACAAATAACATTTAGAACCCGAGGCGCCGATGGGATATAACCGGCAACAGAAAAAAATGAAAAAAACTTTATTCTTAGCTTTAATGCTTATGATTGCTGCAACATCTTTTGCACAACAACAAATGGCAACCCTTAACCATAACGACAGCATTAGCGTGTTCTATGGAACCTATGCCTTACGTGATGCTCATAATGCAGCGGTGGCTGGAGATGTTATTACTTTATCTCCGGGAAATTTTACTGCCTGTGATATTTCGAAGGCTGTTACAATACGGGGTGTGGGAGCTGCGTATGATTCTCTAAGTAACACTCATCCTACTATTATTAGTGATGATTTTGTAATAAGCCCCAATGATTCTGTTTATAGTCTTGAGATGGAAGCTATCTATATTAACGGTATGATGAATTATAATGAAGTTTATAATCCAAAATTTAGAAAATGTATCATAGAAAAATATTTGTCGTATAATTTTAAAGGTAACTCTATTGGGACAGAATTTGTTAATTGTATAATAAAAGAAATAGCTGGAACTGCTTATTCCGATTTTACTTTCATCGGTTCTGTTATATATTCATCGAGTATTTCTAGTAGTGCAACTATGTGTTTAAATTCATTATTGATAACGCATTCTACATTATCAAAACTTAACGCAATGAATAGTATAATAACTCGAAGTGCTTCTGGTGGTTATTTATCAGGAAATTCAATTGCTTATAATTGTATCTTTATAAAAAATGATTTTACTAATGAAATGTGGGATGATAATACAAACAATACAAATATGATAGTTCAAAAACTTTCAGATGTTTTTGAAAGTTTTAACAATCTATCTTTACCAGCTTTCTCCACCGACGAACGTTACATCCTCAAAGAAGAAATAGCAACATCTTTCTTGGGTTCTGACGGAACAGAAGTGGGTATCCATGGTGGTATGTTCCCATTCGATACAAGACCTTCATATATGATTGTGAAGAAATGTAATGTGGCTAACAAATCTACTATAGACGGAAAGCTCAGCGTGGATATTGAGGTAATGGTTGAAGAATAAAATAAAATCTTATAGCAATGAAACGCTGCATATTGTTATGCTTCTGCTTCTTGCTGTCGTCGTATCTCTTCTCACAAAACGTATTTACTTATCAGTATTGGTTTGATAATAAGTATGAGAGTAAGGTTACTGCCACTTTCAGCGACAGCATAATGCAAGCGGATTTGGATGTGGGAAGCCTCGAAGATGGCTTGCACTTCATCAACATTCACGTAAAAGATACTTCTAATATTTGGAGTGCTCCTCAATCTTATATGTTTATCAAGATTGCAGAGATGGAACAAGACACCGTTGGCATGTGAACCAATCTTCAATATCATTGTTGGTTCGATCAGGATTATGAGAACCGACAAGTTGGATCTTTGGGAAATGGTCATATCATGCTCGATGTCACGGAACTTTCCGATGGCATGCACACTGTTAATGTGATGATGCAGACCA
>JAFTXI010000016.1 GCA_017461665.1 Bacteroidales bacterium
CGTAGTATTGAATCTGATAATCTGATAATCTGAGAGATTGAGAGATTGAGAAAGCGCGCAGAGTCGCAAAGCAACGCAGAGTCTTGACAGCTTATCTCTGCGGTACTCTGCGACTTTGCGAGAGATACCGAGTCGCCACGTGGGGACGTATCGCATACGTCCTTATTACATATTATATGCGTGGACACATTCAATGGGTCCGTACAGGTGCCTGAGCTTGTCGAAGGCACAACAACATCGCCCGGCGCTTCGACAGGCTCAGCGACCGTGGACGATGTCTGTTGTCTGTTGACCTAAAAAAGCGAATAATATGTAAAGTAGGAGTGTTTTCATTGCTTCGCAAAGATAATGAAAAAGACTAATGAAAAAAAAAGGCTAATGACAAAAGTTTTTTCGACACTGACTCTGACTTACAAAAAAAAAGACTGCCGTTTTTTTTAACAGCAGCCTCTTGTCTTAATTCATAATGCATAATTATGAATTATGCATTAATTCAACATCACCGGCATCAAGAGCATCAGGATATCTTCATCGGTGTTTTGATTATCAACAGGGATGATGAGTCCTGCTCTGTTTGGAGCCGACATCTCTAACAGGACTTCTGTCTGGTTGAGATTACCTAACATCTCTTGGAAGAAACGGGAGTTGAATCCTATTTCCATATCGTCGCCTTCATAGTTACATGAAAGTCTTTCTTTTGCCTCGTTATAGTAATCAAGGTCTTCAGCTGTCAGAGTGAGTTCCTGGCCTGCAATTTTGAAACGAATTTGATGTGTTGCCTTGCTTGAGAAGATAGCCACACGACGTATTGCAGAGAGAAGCAACTGACGGTCGATGGTCAACTTATTAGGATTCGATTGTGGAATAACTGCATTGTAGTTAGGATATTTACCATCGATGAGACGACAGACCAATTTGAATCCTGACATTGAGAATGAAGCATTTGTCTTTGTGAACTCAACGATAACAGGTTCATCAGCTTTTCCAGACAAAGCATTTTTCAATTGATTGATAGGTTTCTTTGGAACGATGAACGATTCTTTTACATCTGATTTAATATCCAATCTTCTGTATCGTACTAACTTATGAGCGTCGGTTGCTACGAAGTTGAGACCATTTTCTGTCATCTCCATAAAGACACCTGTCATCACTGGACGAATCTCATCGTTACCTGTTGCGAATATAGTCTTTTCAAAACCACATGCGAGCACGTCGGCTGGGATTTCCCATCTCATTGGTTCTGCCAACACTGGCACTTGAGGGAACTCGTCGCTCTTATGACCAGCCATCTTATAACGACCTTCGCCTGTCGTTATTTCTATAGCCAAAGTATCTTCATCGATATTGAAAGACACTGGGATGTCTGGGAAATTTTTCAAGATGTCTATAAGCAAGCGAGCCGGGATTGTAACCTCTCCTGCACCTTCAACTAAATCAGGTTGTATC
This sequence comes from Bacteroidales bacterium, assembly GCA_017461665.1. Taxonomy (GTDB): domain Bacteria; phylum Bacteroidota; class Bacteroidia; order Bacteroidales; family F082; genus Limimorpha. The sequence goes on from JAFTXI010000016.1 coordinate 1,447, forward strand.
GACACAAGCATCGTTGTCTCCAAATCTGATGCAGTAATTCTCAATTCATTTTCTGAGATATTAAAAAGGAAATCATCCAATATTGGCAATGTGTTATTAGAATTGATAACGCCACTCAGCGACTGCACCGCTTTTAATAATTTTAAACTTGAAAGTATGAATTTCATAATTGCTGTATTTTTCGGTTTGTAAAATTACAAAAAAAGATATATCTGTGGCTCAAAAAACGAGCTTATTTTTTATTTATTTTTCTTCTTGATGAATTTATTTTCCGTTCCGTTTTTCAAGCGTTTTATATTCTCTCTGTGTGTCAATGGAACGAAAATCGCTACTGCTATTGTCAATATCAACAACAACGGACTTTCCGGCATAACGAAGAAATATGTCACAAAAGGTAAGGTCACTGTAGCGCATATACTTGCGAGCGAGACATAACCAAAAATCAACAACACAGCAATGAATATTCCCAATGCTATCAGGGTTGGAATCGGTATGAGTCCGAAGCCTACGCCGAGTAATGTTGCCACTCCTTTGCCGCCTCTGAAACCGGCGAATATTGGGAAAATATGACCAACTACAGCAGCAGCGGCAGCGACAACATTCATATATTCAGGCATCTCCACCGAAGGGAAATATCCGAAAATAATCTTAGCCATATAAACCGCAAACCAACCTTTCAAAGCGTCGATGATGAGGACAGGTATTCCCGCTTTATATCCTAACACTCTGATAGTGTTTGTCGTGCCTGCGTTTCCAGAGCCATGCTCTCTGACGTCTATTTTATAAAAAGCCTTTCCAATCCACACCGAGCTCGGGATAGATCCTAATAGATAGGCTGATAAAATTGCTATAAGTATGGTAACCATATATTATTTTACGAAGACAGCTGCTGTCCAATTATTTTTCGTTACATGATTAGAGAATCTCAAACCAAGACGTTCGGCTTCTTTAGTGATAAGAACAAGGTCTTCTTCATAAAAACCACTAAAGAAAATCTTGCCACCATCGACCAAACATTTCACATATTCCTTCATATCTCTTAGAAGTATGTTTCTGTTTATGTTAGCAAGGATAATATCGAACTGTCTATCATTTAAAGAATTAGCATCGCCGAGTTCCACGACGATGTCGTTTTCATTGTTAAGGCGAATATTGTCTAAGGCGTTTCTGTAAGCCCATTCGTCATTGTCTATTGCCACTGTTGTTGCCGAACCTAATTTTTTTGCCAAGATTGCGAGCACGCCTGTACCGGAGCCCATATCCAAAAGGTTAAGTCCTGAGAAATCGGACTGGAGCATCAACTCGATGATTTGCGAAGTCGTTTCGTGATGTGCTGTTCCGAACGACATTTTAGGTTCTATGACGAGGTCATATTTATAAGAGCCTTCAACTTGATGAAAAGGAGCTCTTATCCTACAGAACTCGTTGATAACGACAGGCTCGTACGATGCTTCCCAAGTAGCGTTCCAGTCTTGGTCTGGTATAAGTTCTTTTTTTATAAGCTTGACATTCGCAAATTGTTCCATCTGCAATATCTCGTCGAGTTCGGTTTCATTCAGCGCAGGTTCTTGACAATAAGCCTCAAAGCCTTCATCGGTATCCATGAAACTGTCGAAACCGATAGTTCCGAGCAGTTCCATGAACATATCTTTCAGATTCTCGTTTTCCGGATTTGAAAACGAACAAGCGTAATAATTCATAATAGATTATTTTGAAGCTTGTAATGCGATACTTACGAAATCTTCTGCTTTGAGAGAAGCGCCACCAATCAAGCCGCCGTCGATGTCAGGTTGATTGAACAAATCGGCAGCGTTTTTGGCATTGCAGCTTCCACCGTAGAGAATACGTAATTGTTCAGCGATGTCTTCGCCATATTTCTCAGAGACGAGAGTACGGATAAACTTATGAACTTCTTCTGCCTGCTGAGGTGTTGCTGTCTTGCCTGTACCGATTGCCCAAACAGGTTCATAGGCTATGATAACATTTTCCATATCAGCTACATCGAGATGGAAAAGACCTTCTTCTACTTGTTTTTTGATGACATCGAAATGAGTATTGGCTTCTCTTTCTTCCAAAACCTCACCAACACAATAGATAGGAACGATTTGATATTCCAAGAGTTTCTTTATCTTATGAGCCAATACAGCATTGTCTTCGTTGAAATACTTTCTTCTTTCGCTATGACCTACTATGCAGAAGTTTGTTCCGAGAGAATCGAGCATCTTGGCAGAGACTTCGCCGGTGTAGGCTCCCAACTCATTTTCATTGACATTCTGTGCTCCAACATAGAAAGCCTGACTGTCGTCTGCCATATCGGTTGTCATTTCCAAATAAGGGAAAGGAGGACAAATAATTATATCACAATCGGGTTGTTTTTCTTCGCAAAGATTAGCAATGTTTTCAACAAGGTCTTGAGCCTCTTGAAAATCCAAGTTCATCTTCCAGTTTCCTGCCACAATTTTTCTTCTCATATTTCAATATTTTTACGATTAAACTTTTCAAAAATCAGTTGCAAATTTATGAAAAAAATATCAAATTTTGTAGGATAAAATATAAGAATATTACAAATTCTAATATACTCTGACTCTCGGATCTAAAATACCGTAGATGATATCAACGACGATGTTAATAATTATTAACATAAATCCGATGAGGAGGACTGCTCCCATTATGACTGGGAAATCGAAGGTATCTAAAGCATCGACTATGATGACGCCAATTCCTTTCCAGTCGAAGACATACTCTACGAAGACGGCGCCTGCCAACAATGAAGCGAACCATCCTGATATCGCAGTAACGACCGGTGTCATGGCATTTCGTAAAGCATGAACAGTAACGATGCGCCACTGTTTCAATCCCTTAGCTCTCGCCGTCCTTATATAATCCATGGAGATCACTTCCAACAAGGATGTCCTCGTCAGTTCCACAACGATAGCCAAAGGTCGCAAACCCAAAGTAAAAGCTGGCAAGATGAGATTCCTAATATCTAAATATGAACCGTTTCCATAATCATCGACGGAATAAAGATTTCCAGTCATGCTTAATCCCGTGAACGACTCCCAGACATAACCGAATAGCCAGGCGACCAATATCGCTGCAAAGAAAGATGGCAGCGACATTCCTATTGTAGTGATGAATAAGGTTAATTTATTTACGAAATCTGTATTAACGACAGCTGCCATAACTCCGATAAAAACACCTAATACTAAAGCAAACGCTATTGCTACAGTTGCCAATATCAAGGTGTTAGGAAAGGCTTCCGATAATATAGTTCCCACCGACCTCTTGCTCTGATATGAATATCTTAGATAAGGTGTCTTAAGCACCACATCGACATCGCCGATTGTCGTCAGGACCCAGCATTTCTTAAAATAGTCGTATTTATCTCTGCTTTCTTCTTCATAAAAAGAAATTGGCATCAAATCGTTGAGATAGTCGGTATATTGTTTAAAGACAGACTGATTCAGTCCGAGTTCTTCTCTTATAGCTTGTACGTCAGACTCATCGGCGCGTTGTCCCAACATCATTCTCACCGGATCACCAGGAACGATGTTGAAAAGAAAAAACACCAAGGTAACGACACCCCAAAGTACCGCCAAACCGTATAATATTTTCCTGATGATATATGATGTCATGATTTAATGTCAACAGGCGCGTCAATATTTGTTTATTTTATAAATTATTTTATGTTAAGACACAGCAATTACATATTGCTAATCTTTAAGGTGTAATTGATACATCTCTACCAAACACAATCATTCCTAATTCCTAATTCCTAACTCCTAATTCCTAATTAATTCACCTTCTTTCGGGAAATCAATCTTACTCCATTTGTCGATGATTACACCATTATCCATTAAGATAAGTCCAGGATTGGAACGTACCATCGACTTCAGTTCAAGCTCGTCGCCGAAATAAACCTCGTCGAACATATAATATTGGTCTTGAAGTTCATAAACGTACTCAGGATTTACAGACGTAATCCATAAATAATTGTATCCGTGTTCATTAGCCATATCATAAATACGTTGACACTCGGCGAAGTCTTCTTCTGTCAATTCGTTAAGATATGGAGCAACGAAGACAAATAGTTTCTCTGTCTCGAAAAGAATATATGTGTAGTCGTCGCCATCCTCATTCAAGATAGAAAAACCAAGTGACTGTGTTCCACCCTCTTGACGTTGAGAAACGAACTCCCACTGCGACATCCATACCGAGTCGTTCCAAGGATAGTTTGGAGAAAGGAACTCTTCCGTCTTGCCTGTCTCAATATTTTTAAATGTGAGATAAACGTCGGCTTGCTCCGAGTCTTCTGCCGGTTTCATATCACGTCCCACTTTCCAGTCCATGAAATCCACGATTGGAAGATGACGTACATTGTACACTTCAAACCCCACGAAGAGTCCAACGAAGATGATAGCGAATAGTGTTTGTCCAAGCGTAGTGACATGTTTGTTTATCAACGACTTATTATTTCTAATCAGAGGTATGAGCACTGCGATGATGATAAGGTTTTTGAAGAAAGTCTGCCAGTTGCTCATCTTTATTGCAGTTCCGAAGCAGCCGCAGTCTGGCACGAGATTATAAACTGCGTCGAAATAAGTCGATACTGTGAAGAAGAGCATCAGCAGCGAAGCGCCGAGCGTAGCGAGGCGCGGCAAGAGATTTAACATCAGGCAGATACCTACGATAAACTCTGCCATAATCAAAGTTATCGCGAGCACCAAGGCGAGACTATTCAGCCACTCTATGTTATACGCGATGAAGTAGTCGAGCATCTTGTATTTCGTTCCAAGAGGATCAACGCCTTTGGTGAAGCTGCTGAAGACGAAGAGCGCTCCGACTAAAAAACGACATAATGTCAAACCTGTTTTGTTGTAATAACTGCTGAACATTATTGATGCCAAAATTGGGATCAAGATTGCGGTCAGCGTAAGCCATGAAAAATTCGGGAAGAATCCGACAACGACGGCGCAAATCAATGCCCAAATTGTTATAGCAAAGGAAAGGAATCCCGATTTTGTGTAGTCTTTTCTCATAATTAATTCTCAGCTTGTTCAGACAATAAAATCATACAGAAGACAGCATAATTGATGATGTCGAAATAATTAGCATCTAATCCTTCAGAGATTATAGTCTTTCCGTCATGATCTTCTATCTCCTTTATTCTCAAAAGTTTCATCAAAATCAAATCGGTCATCGAACTGACGCGCATACTTCTCCATGCCTCGTCGTAATCGTGATTTTTACATTGCATCAGGTCGAAGGCTTCTTGAAGTACGCCTCTGTAAAGTTCAGAAGCTTTTTCTGGTTCAAGATCTGGTTTATCGACGACGCCGAGACGCAACTGTATGATAGCCATAGCTGAATAATTGATGATACCAATAAACTCAGGTTCGATACCTTCGTTGACGAGACGTTCTGTTTTCGTTTGCAGACTTCTGATTCTGTTGGCTTTGATAAAAATCTGGTCGGTAACGGAAGTGGTTCTCATGATTCGCCATGCCACGCCATAGTCCATCATCTTCTTGGCAAATATCTCAGCACATTGTTCAACGACTTTTTTAAATTGATTTTGTGTATCTTTCATCGTGATATTTTTTTTATTTTTGCGAAATTATATTTGATAATCTATCGACGATTATGCCGATAATTTTAGAACGTAAAGATAGACATTTTTTGTTATGAAACTGAACATTGGAGAGCATTTTTTTTCATGGGACAGAGCTGTCGTCATGGGTATTTTAAATGTCACGCCCGATTCTTTTTATGACGGCGGTTATCATAATAACATTGACAATATTTTAAGACATTGTGAAAAAATGTTAACAGAAGGAGCCGACATCATCGACGTAGGAGCTTTTTCGTCACGTCCCGGTATGGAGATAATCAGCGCTGAAGAAGAAATGACGCGTCTTCTCCCCTCCTTATCCGAGATCAGAAATCATTTTCCCGAGGCGATAATCTCCATCGATACTTTTCGTAAAGAAGTAGCAGCCAAAGCTATAGAATACGGAACTCATATCATCAACGATATTTCAGGCGGCACATTCGACAAAGAAATGCTTCCTTACATAGGCGAGAATCATATACCTTATATAATGATGCACAGCGGAAACAATATCGAGACGCTTCATTCTGACATCATCAACGACGATCCTCACGAAGTCGTAAGGTCATTCTTTGAGAAACAGACGCGTTTTCTGTCGCAATACGGTGAGCAGCAAATCATCTTGGATCCGGGAATAGGTTTTAACAAAAGTAAAAGTGAAAACTTTTATCTGCTAAAAGATATTAACAGATATAGAATAAACGATTTTCCCGTCTTGATAGGAATATCCCGCAAATCATTAATTTACAAAACCTTAAAAACAAATCCACAAGAAGCATTGAACGGAACGACAGTCTTAAACACTGTCGCGTTGATTAACGGAGCCGACATCTTGAGAGTTCACGACGTAAAAGAAGCTGTGGAAGCCGTGAAACTTGTAAAAGAACTTTAGAACTTTAGAATTTTAGAACTTTAGAATTTTAACTGTTAAACTTTGACCATTGGCTATTGGCTATTTAATGATAAAAAAACCATTATCTAATATCTGTTGTCTGTTGACTTTTTTCTTATCTTTGAAAAATTAAATTAATCATCACATCATGACTGATCTTTTTGTTAACACATTCATACAGATTCGTATTTGGGACATACTCGACATTTTGTTGGTGGGATTGTTGTTCTACGGATTATATTATCTCGTAAAAGGCACCACTGCCATCAAGATTTTCTTTGGTATAGTCGCCATCATCATAGGGCTTAAGATAGTCACTTTATTACACATGGAGCTCCTCAGCTACATACTTGGAGCTTTTGTCAACGTCGGATTCATCGCGTTGATAATCATTTTCCAGCCTGAGATAAGACGGTTTCTCCTTGGCATCGGTAACACCAAGATAGCAGAAACGTTCAGAAATTTCATAGCAGGATTGGGATTTCATGTGAGAGAAGAATCCAACTTCGATTTAACTCCTATCTGTGAAGCCTGTGCCTCCATGTCGCAGGACAAAATCGGAGCCTTGATTCTGCTTGTTCAGGAGAACAACCTAAACGAGATTGTTGACACCGGAGTTAAGATTGACGCTCTGATTAGCAAGCCTATGTTAGAGAATATCTTTTTCAAGAACAGCCCGTTGCACGACGGCGCTATGGTCATCGCCAACAATAAGATAGAGGCAGCACGTTGCATACTTCCAATCACACAGAACACACATCTTCCTGGCAGCTACGGACTTCGTCACAGAGCCGGCATCGGAATAACAGAGAACAGCGACTGCATCGCTATTGTCGTCTCGGAAGAAACCGGCAGCATCAGAATCATCAAGAATGGCAAAGTCAACGACGTGAAAGCCTCAGAAATGAAAGCCAAAATCAAAGAGTTGATGGTGAGAATGTGAGATATCGAGTGTATGAGTGTATGAGTCTATAAGTCTATGAGATAATCTCACTTAGAATTACACGAAAAAAAACAAATATCTTTGTATATTATGAAAATGATTTTTTTTGCAACATTTAAAAAAGGATTAAAACTATGAAGGATTTTCGTTCAGCAATATTTGCTGGAATATACATTGGGACTGCTGGTTTCGGGTTTCTGGCGGCGACCGCCAATACATCATTTGGTTCGCTTGCAGGTGCGGTTCTCTTCTCGCTCGGACTCATATCTATTGTAGGATATAGACTCAAGCTTTATACCGGCACTGCAGGATTCATTAAATCAAATGAAATTGGCAGCCTTTTTATCATATTGTTCGGCAATCTTATCGGATGCCTTCTTATGGGACTACTGACAAGACTATCTCCAATGTGTGATGCACTGCAGACAGCGGCAATAGGTATCCTCGAAACTCGTATCAGAACAGGAGCGGTCGGATGTGGACTTCTTGCAATAATCTGTGGATTGTTGATGACAACCGCCGTCACGTTTGCAAGACGAAAAAATATAATACCTCTCCTCTTTGCTGTTCCACTATTTATTGTCTGCGGGTTTCCTCACTGTGTTGCGGACGCATTCTATTACATGACAGTTCCATTTGACAGGCTGTCGTTAGAACTGTTGGGAGTGTATGTCTGCACAATACTCGGCAATCTTGTCGGATGCAACTTATATAGAATACTCCTAACAAAAGACCAATATGAACATATACAGTAGTTTTCATCATTAAACAAATACCCTAATCTCGTATAAATCAAAGAAAAGGAGTATTTTCATAACTCACAACTCACTCTTCCATTCTTATCAGCTTATCTTTATATGTGCCGTAAATGAACGACTCGTAAGGATTGTAGCGCAAGTACATATACTCCTCGTCATAATCTTTTTCTTTTCTAATCATCTCTTTCCTGACGTAATCGTTCATGAAGAAGTCGTATGTATATCCGGCGTAGAGTTTTCCCAACATCACGGCAAAATCATAAAAGCCATCAATGCTAAGTCGTTGGAACTCTGCATTAACAACGAGATTATTTGCCGTATCCAAAGTATAATAACAGTCTATAATATACTCACCGTAGTTTTGTTCTGTGAAAAGAAGATGCGAGTTTTCATCGTTTACCAGTTCAAACCAAGAAGCCACATTCACCGTTGTCGATGGTAGGAACTCATAATTTCCATCAACGCCACAATGTGTCAAGAGATGCTCAACAAGTTCTGTAACTTCGATATGCGACAAATCCACGACCCAGTGCATGGAGTCGGGTTTAGCGGTTTCATTTTCCCAGTATTCTAATTCTAAGTTATAATCTTTCAAGGTCTCTTCAAAAGAAGCTATCATAACATCGAGAAAACGTTCCTCATCTATTTTATTCACAATCATGGTTCTTGCGTCGATAGTGTCGCGCAGCTGATCTTCGTCTAAGGTAACAAGATCAATATTATTAGGATCGCAGTCTTTTCTTATATTCTCAATTTTCAATTCGTTAGGAACATAGAAAGCCACTGCAGCTCCCTTCGAGTTGTCAACGAAATCGTACGCCAATCTCTTATGCAGCGAGCACGACATCATGACAATACACAATATAACAACAAGTACTAAATTCTTAATTCTCATAACAAGTCGATTTATTCAAATAATGTCAACTGCACGCCATCGTCTTCAGAGAAGAAATTGTCGTCGTTTTCATTATTCGAAGGTTTTATCTCTTGGATATTATCTTCTTTTGCGTCTATATTTTCAGATGCATCGGATGTTTCTACTCCATTGTCGGCATCTTCAGAATTTGGTTCTTCTGTAACGACAGGTTCAAAAGGTTCGAGGAATGTATAAGTAGCGACATCGTGTGTCGATAATCTCTTACCTTTGGCTTTATAGCTCTTCACTCCTATATATTCTGCCACGTTAAGTTCTTCGTCTTCATATTGTTTACCCGAAGGGCTGTCGTTGAAGGTCAGCAACAATCGTGGGAGTTCATCCATATTCATGATGAGATACTGAGCATCTTTGTTTTCTCCGATGAAAGATATTCGTTTGTTAATAGGTGTCTCTTCGTCTATCTCAAAACGCTTCACATACATCAGTTTCGTCTCGCCTTCTATGTAGATGACGGTAAATATCGTAGAAGGGTCGTACTTCATTATCTGCGTCATATCGTCGTCGAAGTGTGTTGAGAGGTCGTATCCAGACAATCTAAATTCTCCGTTTGAGAATATCTGCAATATCTTGTCGTCGCCGGAGAACTCGCCTATCAGAGTTCCTCTCTTGTCGGCGTTGAGACGTCCCACTGTGTCGTCGTACCATATCTCGCGAGCAGCCAATGTCGAGACGCCTTCGTCGCGTTTGAATATTCTGTTGATAGGATGATTGGTGAGTTTGTTGCCTCTACTTGCGCGTCCTTTAATCATAAGGTCAGCGAAATTATAGTCGAAGGAAGTCTTCTTCAGTTTGGGCTGCGGACGAAGCATCACCTTGATAACCTCAGCTTCTCCATTAGGATTCGCTGAGAAGTAAACGACCTTTGAACCTGGTTCGCCCATCGTCAAGTCGTAGTCTTTATCATGCGTTATTCCCTTGACGGAGAAACGTTTTACATAATAAGGCGAGCCTGCCTTTCCAGAACGATACACCATATTATATACTGTTCTGTCGTCGTTTTTATGGAAGACATCGGCATGGATGAGTTTCTCTGGTCCCACGAAACACTTAGGTTGCAGCTTCGTGACCATGAAGGTTCCGTTTTCGCGGAACACTATGATGTCGTCCAAGTCGGAACAGTCAGACACGAAAGTATATGCGTCTTTGTTTTGTTCTTTCTTAAGTCCTGCCGAAGTACAGATGAAACTATCTTCCTTGTTGACGTAGAGTTTCTCGTTGTTAGCAGCGACAGCCACGGCTGAGATATTGTCGAAGTTACGAATCTCTGTTCTACGTTCTCGACCTTTGCCGTGTTTTCTTTTTATCTCATTATAGAAGTTGATGGTATAATCGACGATATTATCGAGGTCGTATTTAACTTTTTCTATTTGATTTTCAATATCGAGTATTTGTTCTTCAGCCTTCTTGATGTCGAATTTAGATATTTTTCTCACCGGTTTCTCACAGAGGCGAAGCACGTCGTCGCGTGTTATCTCAGCCTTAAGCATCACACGATAAGGGTCAAAGGCGCGTTCTATCTCAGTGATTTGGTCGTCCCATGAGTCGGCATCTTTTTCTAAGATTTTATATATACGTTTTTCAAAGAAAATCTTTTCGAGAGAAATCCAATGCCATTCTCTTTCAAGTTCATCTAATTTAATCTTAAGTTCCCAGCTGAGAAGGTCGAGTGTTCTATCGGTGTTTTCTTTAAGTATTGCCGATATTGTTGTGAACTCTGGATGCTGGTTTCTGATAACGCATGTACACAAACTGTTGAGCGACATCTGACATTGAGTGAAAGCATAAAGAGCGTCGATGGTTTGGTCGGGAGAGACACCATTGGCGAGATGTATCACAATCTCCGCATTACGAGAAGTGTTATCATCGACGCGACGAATCTTAATCTGTCCCTTCTCACCTGCCTTCGTTATAGAATCGATGAGCGAACCTGTTGTCGTTCCGTAAGGAATCTCCGTGATGACTAAAGTCTTCTTGTCTAATTGATTTATCTTAGCCCTGACTTGCACCTTACAACCGCGTGTGCCATCGTTGTAAGAACGCACGTCAATCATGCCACCGGTTCTGAAGTCGGGATAGAGAACGAAAGGCTCATCGCGAAGATAGGCGATGGAAGCGTCGATGAGCTCGTTGAAGTTATGAGGAAGAATCTCCACCTTGAGGCCCACGGCGATACCCATCGCGCCTTGAGCGAGCAAGAGAGGAAACTTAACAGGAAGAGTGACAGGCTCTTTGTTACGGCCGTCGTAAGAGAACTTCCATTCTGTGGTTTTTGGGTTATAAACAACATCCAAAGCGAACTTGGAGAGACGAGCCTCTATGTAACGGGGAGCAGCTGCCGGGTCGCCGGTCAAGATGTTACCCCAGTTACCTTGAGTGTCGATAAGCAAATCCTTCTGACCGAGATTTACCAAAGCATCGCCGATGGAGGCATCGCCGTGAGGGTGATATTTCATGGTGTTACCGACAATGTTAGCGACTTTGTTATAACGTCCGTCTTCCAACTCTTTCATAGAATGGAGGATACGACGCTGCACCGGTTTAAAGCCATCGTTTATCTCAGGGACAGCTCTGTCTAAGATGACGCTCGAAGCATAATCGATAAACCAGTTATCAATCAAGCCTTTGAGAGGAATGACTCTAAAGGTGTCGCCTTGTTGTACACGAACACCGTCTTCAATATTGTTTTGTTCTTCAATATTATTTTGCTCTTCGATATTGTCCTTATTTTCTTCCATAAAACTCAACTCTCTTTATCCCACAAAATTAAAAAAAATCATCATTTAAAAAATCGTAAAACTAAAATTTCTATCAACAAAAATATCAAGGCTAAAATAACGAAGCTCTTCCACATCTGACGGTCGCCGATGACTGCTTCCATCATATCTCCGGAAGAAAGTTCCTCATAATCAATGGCTGCAAGAAGATTCATTTCCTTATTCTTCATCAGATCCGAAAGTTCTTCCTTCTCGAAGAATTTCATCTCCGACTCTTTCCTATTATCATTCCACGCCAAAGTCGATACAAATTCCTCATTTTTATGCACATCATAAAATCCAGACGAAGGCAAGTCTTCAAAGAAATACATATAGTTGATATTGTTACGATTCTCTATCATCGGAAAGATCTCGTACATTCCATTCTCGCTCTTCAGACTAATCCTATCGTCGAGAAGCATCTGTATATTGTTAATATTGACATATTTATCTATTCCCAATGTATATGACAGATCTGTAACGCCGCCACCAACAAGCGCCATCTTATACATCAAAGGAACAAACAAAGCATGACTCGTCAGATCAGACCATTCCTCATCTAAAGAAATTGTCGAGACGAAGACCTTTCCTTTTCCATGCTGACTCATAATAAGAAACGGATTAGCATTCTGCAAAGACATTATGCTCAGCGCATTGCTGTTTCTCAATATCTCAAAACGAAAATGCTTGTATATCTCAGGCAATTCAGCATTGTCGGGAAGTTTCAAGAAGACATCATCGAAGAATAAATTTTTCTTCGCTATATATTCCACCTTGGTAGGATTCTCGTCTAAGTAAGATTTCTTAAGTCCGAGATTATTGTAAAGATATGAGTTATCGGTATTTTCATTATTAAGAATCAAGAGACTTCCACCTTGAGAAGCGAAGTCGAGTAATGACTGTTGCAGCGTCTCGTTGACATCGGCATTGAGCACAATCATCTGAGCCTCGTTGACAACATCTTGGTCGATATTATATTGATTCATCGACTGATAATTAACAAGAGCATCATCACCGAAAAGAACATCAAGACTATTGTCTGTTGTCTGTTTACTGTTAACTATCTCTATTACATTAATGTGTGGCCTTATCTTAAGCACGAGATTATATTCGTCGTCGAAGGTGATTGGAGAATCTTTGACAGAGACATTCGCTTTTTTATAGCCATCGTCTTCCACCACAAACTGCATATTGACCATTGCGAAGGAATTTGCAGGAATATCGGCTGTGGTGTAAGCCACATTGTTTCCATCAATCGAGAAATTGACGGGCAGACCTTTTATCTCGTTAGAAGTCTCGTTGACGATACGCGCGTTTAGTTCGTTGGTCATATTCTTTTGTAAAACCGGCGACTGAAGCCATGCAGTGTCTATATAAATATTATTTTGAAACTCCGACTTCAGAGGCACTGCAACGACTTGAATGGTAGTATCGATTTTAATATCATCCATTTCCATCATATTTCTTTGGAAGTCGGAATAAGCGAATAAAGTCGCTGTCTTAAAGTTATTTCTCGACTTGATGAATGAAAGATTATTGTAAATATCGGCAAACTGACAAGGTGCTGCCTCCGACTTCATTTCGTTGAGACGAATCAACATCTCGTCTTTGTTCATCGGATATTCGTTAATAGGATCTCTGTCGTTGGAAAGCAACACATATTTAGCCGCCTGATTCAGTTCGTCTATGAGGGTTAAGGCGGAGGAACGAGCGTCATCGAAGAGCGTCTTTTCTGTTGAGAGCAACTGCATGCTCATCGAGTTGTCGATATAAACCGCGATAAGATTATCGGCGTTATTGTTTATGGTGTCTGTATTTTTCTTATAAGGAAAGGCAAACGCCATGACGAGAGCCGCTATGAAAAGCATTCTCATCATCATGGCGATAAGATATTTTAGTTTCTTCGTCTTGGAGTTTTCCTGTTCGATAGTCTTAAGGACGGAAGTATTGCTGAAATAAACCGTCTTATGCCTTCTGAAGTTAAAGAGGTGAATCACAACAGGAATCAGCAGCGCGAAGAGAGCATAAAGCATATTAGGATAAAGGAATTCCATAGTTTTAATATTTATTACAAAGATCTGTGACTTAAATTTGACAAAGCATACAAAGGAATAATGTCAACTTTATCTATTTTTCCAAAGTTTTCCAATGAAGAACGTATACCATAATCAAGATTTTTGTCTGTCATAAACTGATGAAGACTTTTCATAGAACCTTTTGTTCCGGCTTTAATTTCCAATGGCACAACCTTCATATTTTTCACAACAACATAATCTATTTCTGCTTGAGTACCACGAGAGATATTTTGCCAATAATACAAATCATGACGTTGAGACGGCGTATTATACTTCAATAATTCCAAACCGGCGACCATTTCAGTAATATGACCTTTATTAACCAAATCATTAGCCGTTCCTATCAATATCATTTTAGTAATTTCAGATTGTCCATTGACATCTTCCAAACCTAACAAACGTAGCAATAATCCGCTATCCAAGAAGATATATTTCACAAATTTATTATTTATCTCTGCACCCAATGGCACACCATTCGCGACTGTATGTACAACTTGTTTTATCAAGCCAGCATCTTTCAACAACTCCAAGGCAGTTTTCACTTTTTCAACACGGTATCCGCCTTGTACATCCGAGAACACGAATTTGTTACCAATCTGCAACGCTATGCTTCTTAACGTTTGCTTCAATAAAATCGAATCCACTTTTGTATCATATTTAGAGAAATCATCTTCGTAAGCCAACATTATATCATCTTGTACTCGTTGACATTTCATGTAATCGCCTGTTTCCACCCAGTTAGACACAGCTTCTGGCATACCTCCTACCATCAGAAATGTACGAAATGTTTCTACCAATTTTCCATGTAATGCCTCAAACACAGGATTATCTGGAGACGAATCGTGTATGACATTCAACCACGACTCATTGCCAAGTGCCATAAGAAATTCATCGAACGACATGGGGTACATAAACAAAGAACGGACGCGTCCGACTCCAAACGACGTCATTTTTTTCAAGGCAAATTCAAGCAAGGAACCAGCGGCAACGACATGAAGTTCAGGATAGTCTTCATAAAAGAACCACAAACTATGGATAGCTTCGCTGCACGCTTGTATCTCATCAAAGAAAAGTAAGGTCTCACCTGGAACTATAGGTATCCCATAGAAAGCAGATATTCGAGAAGCTATATCTTTAGGTTTTAAGTTACCTAAGAACAAAGATTTAACTTCCTTGTCTCTCTCAAAATTAACTTCGATAAAATACTTAAATGTAGCACCTAAATTACGGACTGCCGAAGATTTTCCCACTTGTCGTGCTCCACGCAACAACAAAGGTTTATGTCTTTCTTCATTCTTCCATTCCAACAAGGACTTATCTATCAATCTTGGAAAATAACTTGTCATAACGTTCTCTAAATTTTTATGCAAAGATAAACATTTTGTAAAAAGTCAGAGATAAAAACGAGCATTTTTTGTAAAAAGTCAGAGATATGAATGAGTCGCCAAGTCACCGAGTCTATGAGTCTACAAGTAGAGATGCACCAATGACACATATAAAAATAAACAATATGTCATTGATACGTCTCCAAGTCTATGAGATTTTGAAATTCTGAAGTTTTGAAGTGATGTGGTTTTCCATTTTCAGTTTTCAATTTTCAATTCCCCAGAAATCCAGAGTTCCCTCTTATTACCGGCATAAGATTCTGTTTGATGAAGTCGGAATAAGAAATCAGCGAACAACTGTTTTTATGCCATTCATATTTATCAATTATAGCCTTCACAGATATTGACTGTTTCAATCTTGCACTCTTTTTTTCTATGACAACA
>JAFTXI010000017.1 GCA_017461665.1 Bacteroidales bacterium
TGTTGTCATAGAAAAAAAGAGTGCAAGATTGAAACAGTCAATATCTGTGAAGGCTATAATTGATAAATATGAATGGCATAAAAACAGTTGTTCGCTGATTTCTTATTCCGACTTCATCAAACAGAATCTTATGCCGGTAATCAGAGGAGAGAAATGAAAACAAACATCTATAGAATTCTAATCATGGCGTATTCAGTTATTTTGGTTTGGGGATTCGTCAAGCAGGTTGTGTCATTCTATTACCATGATTTGGGTTATGCGGATATGGTATGGTCGTTGGTGCCTGACGATTTGGTATGTCCTCAATACGACATTTATACAAATGAAATAACAAACGGTGTGGAGGAATGGGAATGGAACTTTTTAAAATCTCAGAAATTCAGAAATTCAGAAATTCAAAACTTCAGAACTTCAGAACTCCAAAACTTATAGACTCAACAAAACACGTCCCTACAAAAAAATCTGTCGTTTGTTGTCATTTGTCCGTTGACTTTTATTATCTTTGCGCACTTAATTAAATCAACAAAATTATTTATGAAGAAGTTTTTATTAGTTATTTGCGCAATGTTAGCTTTGAATGTGGCAACAGCGCAAAAGAATGTGCTTCTCGAAGAAGCAACAGGTACTTGGTGCCAGTATTGTCCAGAAGGAATCTATTACATCGATTCGTTGCATGGTGCTTACGATAACGTCATCGCTATCGCAATCCATACCAACGACGTGATGGCTAACGAAGTGTATTTCGCCGCAACAGGCTTGACACAGGCTCCTTCCGCCAATATCGGACGTAATTTCCAAGCGAAAACTCCAGGCGAGTGGTTCGACTGTGTTCAACAAGAGATGGATAGACAACCAAAATCTACTGTCGTGGTAGAAAACCAATTTGATGAAGCTACAAGAACATTAACTTCCGTAGTTACTATAACAGCTTTAGAGAACATCTCTGGAAATTATAAGGTGTTTGGTCTTGTTTATGAAGACGCCGTCACAGGTCCAGCTCCTCAGTATAACCAAGCCAACCAATATGCCAACACCTATTATCTAATGGGTGGTTTTGAAAACCTTCCAAATCCTGTCCCAGCCAACAGAATGGCCTTCGACCACGTAGCTCGTCACTTGCTCAGCGCATATAACGGCGACACCGGCATGCCTTCTTCTCTTGCAGCAGGTCAGTCGTATAGCCATACCTTCACTTATACCATCCCTGAAGAATATAATCTGAACTACATCAGAGTGGTCGGTGCTTTGATAGATGGAAGTGGCACTATCGACAACGTAGCTAAAAGTTCTTACTTGAACGGCGAAGAGAACGCTGCTCCTAAATTCACTTCTACTCCTGTAACAGAAAGTTTCGCTTTCGTGAACTACATCTATAACATCTACGTTCACGATACAGACGATAAAAACCTCACAATAACAGTTGAAGAAAAACCAGAATGGTTGACATACGAACAATATGACAATAAATCGGCTGCTTTGTATGGTATGCCAGAGACTCCAGGAGAATATGAGGTTGTTATAAAAATATCTGATGGCGAGACAGAGACAGTTCAGTCATATACTATCGAAGTCAGCGAGCCTTTAGATGGAGCATGGGATTATCTTGGTACACGCGGCTTCTCTGAGAGCAGCGTCTATATGTACCTCTTCGGTTCTTGCACTCAAAGCAACGGCGATGTATATGTATTTGCAAAAGAATATGGTTATCCAACAGTTTATAAATATAGCGAACAAGTAGGACAATGGCAAAAACTCCTCGCTCCAGCCGACCTCATCGCTTACGACGGAAGTATAGTCGTTGATGAAAACGGTGTCATCTATATTGCCTACGCTCTCATCGGCGACCAACAAAACGACTACGACGATATGTTGAAAGTCAAGAAATATGAAAACAACCAATGGTCTGATGTCGGTAATATCGGCAGAGCAGGCTGTATTCCTAAGCTCGCTTTAGACTCACAAAATCGTCTCCTTATGGGATTTAAAGACTACGGCGAAAACAACAGATTCTTCGTATATAGATTTGAAAACAATGACTGGAACCGCCTCGGCACTGATGTAAGCAGCGGTACATGGGCAAAACTTGCTGTCGATAGCAACGATACGCCTTACGTCTCTTGGGTCGATTCTTACGCAGGATATATATTATATGTGTCGAAACTTGTTGGCGAGACTTGGCTTAAAGTTGGTAACGCTCCTGTCTCTGAAGAAGTAGGTTGTTATTATTATCAAGATATTGCAATAGACAACGATGGAAACGTCTATGCGGCTTTCACTGCTTATCAAACAAATATGCTTTCTGTATATCGTCATGATGGTACTGCATGGGAGTCGATAGCAAGCGAAACAACAAACATCACTGCCAAAGGTATGGATGTAGCCTTGGATAGTTATCAAAACTTCTATATCGCTTTCTCCGATATGAATATGGAAAACAGAATGTCTGTCATGAAATATAACGGTTCGGAATGGAGTTTCATCGGTCAAAGAGCTTTCTCTGATGTCGCCGACACTTATTTCTCAATGACAATGATTCACGACTATCCATGTGTCATCTACACCGACGTCACTAACGGCAACTTGGCTACAGCTATGTACTACAAACCAAACGAGTTCTACTATCCTCCATACGATCTCACTGCTGAAGTTGCTGACGAAAACAATGTAACAGTGACTTGGTCAGCACCACAGAATGCAGAACCTGTTAGCTATAACATTTATAGAAATGACGCTAAAGTCGCTAACGTATCGGAAACAACATACACCGACGAAGAATTGATTCCTGGTACATATCGTTATACAGTATCTGCTGTTTATGAAGAAGGCGAATCGGCAGCAGCAGGTCCTGTGTCGGTAGAGATAACAGTTTCTATCACAGAAAATAACGAAGTGGCTTTTGTGATGTATCCAAATCCAGCAGAAAGCTTTGTTAAGATTGAAAGCGTAAGAGAAGCTGTTGTCAAGATTTATTCTGTCAACGGTCAGATGATTTCACAGCAAGTCATCAACGAAGGTGTCAACACAATTGACATGTCAGCTCTCAATGCAGGAATGTACTTCTTCGATATCGATGGTACGATGGTTAAAGTCGTAAAGAAATAATTTGATTTTATATTGTTCGTTAACAGCATCTGGATCTTTCTGGGTGCTGTTTTTTTTGATGCAGGTCTGATGTCTTGAAAATTTTATGTAAGTTTGCTCTGTGATAAATTCGTTTTTTTATGGTAAAGAGGAAGAATAAATTAATTGTGGAACCTTTTGATGATATTAGGGTTATTGGTATCAATACAAGTATGATGGATTATCAGCTTGCGTGGAATCTCAATAAAGTTCTTAAGATAGATTTAGCGAAATATAAGAGTGTCACTTTCAATGAAGAAGATTTCTTTTCTTATTATCTTTACGATGCAGGAGAGAATGCTAACACTTTTAATTTGGTGTCGCTTGTCTCGACAGAAGGTAAGGAATGGGTTTCGTTTAAGCCAAAAACAGATTACCTTTTTATCATCAGGAATTATATAAAGGAGACAGATTTACTGCATATTCTCGCTGTCATAAAAAATATCTCAAAAGTGTTTCATGCCTATATCGTTGATACGAGTTGTAACAATAAGATAGATATTATTTTGGAGGATATAGAATTTCACGAGATAGAACTTGCCAACGAAGAAAGTAAAAAAAACTCCGGAATCTTAAAACGCTAAAATTCCGGAATTTTGTCTGTAGAGGCGCCACACTGTGATGTCTCTACGTGTTTTTTATGCCTTTTCAAATTGTTGTAAAAATCTCACATCGTTTTCGAAGTAGAGTCGCAAGTCATTCACTTGATATTTGAGCATTGCTATACGTTCTACGCCCATACCGAAGGCAAATCCTGTATACACTTCAGGGTCGATGTTACAAGCCTTCAAGATGTTAGGGTCGCAGATGCCGCATCCTAATATCTCAAGCCAGCCGGTATGTTTGCAGATGTTACAACCTTTTCCGCCGCAGATATTACAAGAGATGTCCATTTCTGCCGATGTCTCTGTAAATGGGAAGTAAGAAGGACGGAAACGAACCTTTGTCTCTTCGCCGAAATATTCCTTCACGAAGTGGAAGAGAGTCTGTTTGAGGTCGGCGAAAGAAACGTCTTTATCGATGTAGAGACCTTCTATCTGATGGAAGATACAGTGAGCACGAGCTGAGATAGCTTCGTTACGGAACACTCTTCCGGGAGCGATGATGCGGATTGGAGGTTGACCTTGTTCCATGGCGCGAACCTGTACGCTCGAGGTGTGAGTACGTAGCAATACGTCTGGATCTTTGCTGATGAAGAATGTGTCTTGCATGTCGCGAGCAGGATGGTCAGGAGGGAAGTTCAATGCTGTGAAGCAATGAAAATCGTCTTCAATTTCAGGGCCTTCGCTGATGACAAAACCCAATCGCTCAAATATATTGTTGATTTCTTCTCTAACTATAGACAATGGGTGACGCGAGCCTTTCATCGACTCTACAGGAAGCGACAAGTCGAGGTCGTTGGAGACTGTGCTGTGTGTCTCGAATTGTTGCATTTGTTCGTCGAAGACTTCCTGTGCTCTGTTCTTCAATTCGTTGAGCTTGATACCGAGTTCCTTGCGCATCTCTGGAGCCACTTGTTTGAAGTCGGCAAACAATGCTGGAATAACCCCCTTCTTACTTAAATAAGCCACTCTGAAGTTTTCCAAAGCCTCTTTGTTTTCTGCCTTAAAAGAGTTTATTTCTCCTAATATCTGAGCTATCTTTTCTTTCATCTTTTCAGTTTTTAAGTCAACAATTAATTCCTAATTCCTAACTCCTAGTTATTTTATTATTTCAATCGTCATTGTTACAGGTTCTACTGGGACATCCATATAACCTGTTTTTACTTTTGCTATTGCGTCGATAACTTCCAAGCCTTCAACGACTTCACCGAAAACTGTGTATTCGCCATCTAAGTGAGGAGTTCCACCGACAGTTTTATAAGCTTCGATTTGTTCAGGTGTGAAACTCAATCCATAGCGTTGTTGATACATCTGGATATGAGAGTCTGTCAACACTTGACCTTGAACGATATAGAATTGGCATCCGCTTGAAGCTTTCTTAGGATTTACCTGGTCGCCTTGACGAGCAGCGGCGAGAGCTCCTTTTTTATGGAAGTGGTTTGAACGAAATTCGGCTGGGATTGTGTAACCAGGATCAACGCTGCCATCTTGATTGTGTCCGCCTTGAATCATGAAATTGTTGATTACGCGGTGGAAAGGTGAGTTGTTGTACCAGCCTTCGTTTATCAACTTAATAAAATTGTCTCTGTGTAAAGGAGTGTCGTTGTATAATTTAACTTTAATGTCGCCCTTTGAAGTCTTGATTAAGACCATTGTTTCTTTTTCTTGTGCTTGTGTTGTCATACCTAATAAGATACAAATGATTAAACAAAATTTTCTCATAATTAATCGTCTATTTGTGAATAAATAATTTCCAATCTGACTCTATTTATCGTATCTGGACTATCGGGACCGTGGAAGATCCAGCGTTTTGCGTTGAACGATCCTGAATAAGTATAGATAAACAATCCGTAGTTTTCAGCATCGGGACCAGCCAAGATGAGGTCTTGGACATACTCTGAGATTCTAAACCATACTTGGTCTTTCTTTGGTTCGTAGTAACCTCCGAAGTAGTTTGTTCCGACTAATTGGTCGGGGAGGATACTATATGAGTTGTCGGCATTGGCTTTAACAGCTACTAACTGGGCAGGTTGTGAAAACATAGCAGTATCGTTGTTGACGCCGTTTATCAATCCGTTAGCTCCGGTGAGTATGAGTTTAGCCTCATTAATGAGGACGTTGGTATTCTGATCTTTAGCCCATTTTGCGAGTTCAGGGAATACGAGTCTTGTTCTTACGCCGGCAGTCGATTGCACATAAAGATAAGGATTGTTTGTAGTATCGTCGAAAGTGATTGGGCTCTGAGCTGTAGCATAATCGTGTTCGAAATGATTGAATCTAATATACTTGTCACTTACGTTAAAATCGTAGAATGTAGTGTCGTAGTCGTTGTGATAATAAACTCTAAGGAATGAGTTTGTGTTGAGCATATTGAAATAACAGATGGAACCTGTTCCCGAAGATTCGTCACATGAGAAGCGGAGACCTTTAAAATAATTCATGAAAGCTTCGTTAGATGTAAATCCTGACGTTTGGTCGTTGATGAATTTCTCGCCGAGTGCGTTATCGACAGGTATCCTCAACACTCTGAGACCTACGGTATCGTCTTCGTATAAATGTTCAGTCTTAGGTGTCGGGTAGAAAGTGAGGTTAGCCAATTCGTCGCCGATTTCAAAAGAGGTGTTGGAATAATATGTCATAGAGTCGCCGCTCATGTCTTGAGTCACTTCATGAACTCGTAGTGTTATTGGATTCAGCGTGTCGCCGTAATAACCCGAGTACAACACCTGCAATACTATGGAGTCGGTTGTTGCGCCTTCGCCCCATATCAAGCTGTTGCTTGTCAGTCCTATTTGGGTATAGAAGCTGAGGTTTGAATTACCGAAGTGTGGGTCGTTGAGGTTTCCAACAAGAGAATAGGATGCAGCTTTAGTGCTGAGTGAGTCGATGCGTTCTACTTCAGCGGCAACACTATTTCTGTCGGAGAAAGCCACTTTGATGTAGCTACTGTTAGGTTGTAAAGAATCACCAATGTGTTGTGGTAATTTCTTACATCCAGAGAAAGCCACTAACAACAATAATGTAGTCAAAAAGATGTGTTTTGTTTTCAAGGTATCAAATTTTTTCTTTTAACAAATTATCGTAAAAATCGTTATAGGCATCAACGTAGTTTTCTGGACTTTGGTATTCGAGAACAGGTTTTCCCGAAGATTTGGCATATTCTTCCAATTTATGATTAATTTTTTCGCTTCCAAAGATGACAGCGTCGGAGAAGTCGATAGCATTTCTCATAAGATTCAGATAATTGGTAGTCTTAAGATTTTTAACATCTTTAGGAGTTATTCCTGGCATTTTCATTTTTTTATCGAATCCAGTGTTGAACGATCCTTTGAAGTCGTTGTCATAGATGGAGAAAACAATTTTCGAATCGCTGAAGAGCGGGTTGTCTTTGAAAGCTGTTTTTATATATATTGGGATGAGAGCCGACATCCAGCCGTGGCAGTGGATGATGTCGGGAGGCCAATTCAGTTTACGTATTGTCTCAATAACACCGCGAGAGAAGAATATGGTTCTGTCGTCGTTGTCTTTGAAGAATACTCCGCTTTTATCTGCAATCGTCGATTTACGTTTAGTAAAGAAATCGTCGTTGTCGATAAAATATATCTGCATTCTTGCTTTCTGTATAGAAGCGACCTTAATGATAAGAGGGTGGTCTGTATCGTTTATGATCAGGTTCATACCAGAAAGGCGAATCACTTCATGCAACTGGTTCCTGCGTTCGTTGATGTTACCGAAGCGAGGCATGAATATTCTTATTTCTTTTCCTTTCATTTGAATACCTTCAGGAAGGTTTCTTCCTATGATAGATATAGGGTTTTCCTCCAAGTAAGGTGTTATTTCCTGATGAACAAATAGTACCTTTGTCTTTTCCATATTTGGCATATTCTTTTATATGTCGTTTAGAAATACAAAATTAAGCAAAAATTTTTGATTTAAGGAAGAAAAAAAATAGTTTTTTGAAAATTATGAAAAGGAGACATATTCGTCGTACCATCTTTTAGGATTGTTTTCGTTACATTGATAAGCCTTTTCAAATTTCTTATATATGTCAATGTGCTTAATCCTATTCTTGATGATGGAACGTAAATCAGAAGTGTTGATAGGAATTATTTTCATACCACTTACAAAATCATCATAATCCTGCGTGTTATAGTATATAATTGTTTTTCTGTTTCTAAAATCTGACAAAACATTGATATGAAGATTGTTTGTTACAAAAATACAAAAAGATTTATAATTTTTGGTTGCAATTAAATAATTCCCTAAATGACGAGAAACCGGTTCCATTTCCATTCTTCGTTGGTTTGTACCATCTGCAAGTGTTGCCTCTAAAAGTAAAGAATGTTCTGGATAATCCAGTGATGCTTCATAGTCGTAGATAATATCAGCATTTCCTCCAATAGCATGTGATACAGGTAACAAGTCTGCATCTAACGATAGTTTGAGATAATCGAGGATTTTCCCCTTTCTTTCACTTACTTTATACCATATGATACTAGGTATATATTCAAATATTGTTGGAATGTCAGCATTATCTGTAACTAATTTATGGGGGACTTCTATAAATTAAAAATATTGACAATCATTTAATTATAATGGTATTTTTGTTATCTTTGTAAGAAAATTGAGAAACATATATGGAATATCAGAAGAGAAGAGGAATGAGTTTGTTTGAGCATGAGAACACGATGGAATCTTTATCCAAGATGGGCAATCCTCTTGTTGTTCTAAAAGACATTGTTGATTTTGAACAATTTAGAAGCATACTTGAGAGTCTGTTCACAAACGGCCATAAGAAAAGCAAAGCCGGACGAAAACCTATCGACCCTGTTTTCATGCTGAAGGTGCTTTTTCTTCAAAGACTGTACAACATCAGCGACC
The DNA here is from genome assembly GCA_017461665.1 of Bacteroidales bacterium. GTDB lineage: Bacteria > Bacteroidota > Bacteroidia > Bacteroidales > F082 > Limimorpha. Next base: position 8,604 of record JAFTXI010000017.1, read on the forward strand.
ATCAGATAGAATATCAGATAAAGGACAGGATGAGTTTCAGGGAGTTTCTCGACATCTTGCGAAATTCAACGAGCAACTGGCTACGATGGGGTTGATTGTCAATGAAGGGAAAATAGTTGATGCCAGTTTCGTGATAGTGCCGAAACAGAGGAACAGAACGAAAACAACAGGGTCAAGTCGAAGACGCGTTGCCGCATAGAACATGTCTACGGTTTCATGGAACAGAGTATGAAAGGACTGTTTTTCAGGGGAGTCGGGATATTGAGGGCGACGTTCTACATCGGATTCACCAATTTGATATACAATATGTGCAGATTGGTGCAGATAAAAAGTATCATTCAGAGTTTGTAAAAGTGTAATAATATGTATATCAATTATTTACCCCCCCCAATTTTCTTAAAAAACATTTAAAAAATGTTTGGAAAATTGAAATAAAAATATAAACTTTGCGGAACATAATAGAGAAGTAAAAAAAGATATGGAGAACAAGAAAAACTACATACGAATTTTAGGTAAGAACAAGTTCATAGAATGTATATCTCGATGAATATAGCATTTATCGAGAGTTATTTTCAAAGAAATAAATCAAACTACTGATGTGGAAAAATGGGTTCTATCCATTGATGTAGGAAAATTAATAATAAATAGAACCCACCTTATTTTAGTAATATGAGAAGGTTTGAATATATATCATGCATTATATTTTTGTTATTGATATTCTTGGTATGTAACAACTTTTCCGTATCCGACAAATTTGCTAAAGAATTCAAAATATCATCACAACTTCTCCAAATTGACAGCCTTATTCAACTAAATCCAGATTCGGCATTGACATCCCTCAAATCATCATACTTAGAAACCTTATCAGAATTTGAAAAAAATTATTATACTGTATTACTTTCAGAAGCTCTATATAAGACTTATAATCCTCAAGTGAATAGATTGGGTAATAAAGTCTATCATGGAAATTCCTTGATTGAGGCAATGAGTTATTTCGATAGTCTTTATTTACGATTCCCTTCAAGAAAGGATTTTTGTTTTCTATCTGCGCGTTCTCATTATATGAATGCAAGAAAACGACAGTATCATTGATGCATGCAAAGAGCTTTTTATCACAAAATACGATAAAAATCATATATTTGCGTTGTTGTTTTCATACAACACTTATTTGACACTTAGCATCAGAACAAACCCTGTTTTGGTGCTTTTTTTACATACGATGTGGACAAAATGTGGACAAAAATATATAAAAAGAAAACGCCAACTGTTGATTTTCAACAAATTAGCGTTTGTTTCCGTACTCCCTCAGGGACTCGAACCCTGGACCCATTGATTAAGAGTCAATTGCTCTACCAACTGAGCTAAGGAAGCATTTTCTCTTTCGAGACTGCAAAAGTACAATTTTTTTTTAATAAACAAGATGTTTTTTTAAAAAAAATTGTAATTCTTCATTTTACTCCCTCTATCTCAAATTACTCTATCCTTCAAATCACAGAATAGATAATTAATTTGATGTTATTTTGAAAGAAGTCGTTCACGTTTTTTATTATCTAATCGTAAAATTGTCTTTCTTTTTATCTTTTTTTTATGTCATTTGTTAAAATAATTATGTGATTTTATCTTAATTTTTATTCACAAATCAATGATTTTTAGTTTAATAAAATTTTTTTTCAAAAAAATGTCGGAATAAAACTTTTTATTGTAGTAATTTTGCACGCGAGAAATATCGTCGTTTTGACGTTATTAAAATAAGGAATTAAACACATTATATATATGGTAAAGAATTTAGTAATTGTTGAGTCTCCTGCAAAGGCAAAAACTATCGAAGGCTTTTTGGGAAAAGAATATGTTGTGAAGTCGAGTTATGGTCATGTGAGAGATTTGAACAAGTCGAATCTTAGTTTGGATATGGACAATGGTTTCCAGCCTTTGTATGATATCCCATCAGATAAAAAGGCATTGGTTGCAGAGTTAAAAAAGTTAGCAGAGGGCGCCGAGATGGTGTGGCTCGCATCCGATGAGGACCGTGAAGGAGAATCTATTTCATGGCATCTCTTCGAGACATTGGGGCTTAAGGAAGAAAAATATCGTCGTATTGTTTTTCATGAAATCACCAAGACAGCCATCAGTCATGCTATCGACAATCCTCGTAAGATAGATATGGACTTAGTATCTGCACAGCAGGCACGTCGCGTCCTCGACCGTCTCGTAGGTTATGAGTTGTCGCCTCTTCTCTGGAAAAAAGTGAAACCTTCTCTCTCCGCAGGTCGCGTGCAGTCAGTAGTAGTGCGCCTCATTGTGGAATGTGAAGAGGAAATCAAAAACTTCAAACAGACAAGCACCTTCCGCATAACTGCAATATTTACCTTCACAATAGATAATCGCGAATATTCTTTGTCGGCAGAATTGCCTCATCGCTTTGAAAATGAAGAAGAAGCTCATGCTTTCCTACAAAGCTGCAAGGAAGCTTCCTACAAGATTAAATCAGTCGATAAGAAACCGGTCTCAAAAATGCCAGCCCCTCCTTTCACAACATCAACACTACAACAGGAAGCAGGTCGTAAATTGGGATTCTCGGTGAGCAACACAATGCGAATTGCTCAGCAGCTCTATGAATCGGGAAAGATTACATATATGCGTACCGACTCTGTTAACTTGTCGCAATTTGCCATGTTGTCTGCAAAGAAAGAGATAGAAAATCTCTATGGACATCAATATGTTAAGAATCGCCAGTTCACAACAAAATCTAAGGGCGCACAAGAGGCACACGAAGCAATCCGTCCTACCTATTTAGATCAACAGACAATAAAAGGTACAGCCGATGAACGAAAACTCTACGAACTTATCTGGAAACGTACGGTCGCATCACAGATGGCAGAGGCTCAGATAGAAAAGACAAACGTCAGCATCGAGATTTCTAATTCTGACAAAGAATTTACAGCAAATGGCGAAGTGGTTCTCTTCGATGGTTTCTTGAAAGTATATGCCGAAAGCACAAGCGAAGAACAGAGCGAGTCTTCTAACGGAATGTTGCCTCCTCTTATCGTCGGTCAGGTGCTCGATATGGAAAAGATGGAAGCTCAACAACGTTTTACACGCCACACGCCTCGCTACACAGAATCGAGCTTGGTAAAAAAAATGGAAGAGCTCGGCATAGGTCGTCCGTCAACTTACGCACCTACAATATCGACAATACAGAAAAGAGGCTACGTAGAGAAAAAAGATATTCAAGGGGAAGTACGTAACTATAAAGTATTGACACTTAAGAAAAATAGAATCACAGAGAAAACTGCAAAAGAAAATATCGGCAACGAAAAAGGTAAACTAGTTCCAACTGATATTGGCATCCTCGTCAACAGATTCTTGATTAAGTATTTTGAAGAAATCGTCGATTACAACTTCACTGCTAACGTGGAAAAAGAGTTCGATAAAATAGCTGACGGCGAATGTAAATGGAATACAATGATAGGTGAATTTTACAAGGATTTCCATCAGCAGATTCAGAATACATCAGATAATTCTGGTAAATTCAGCGGCGAGAAGTTCCTCGGAGTAGATCCTGTTTCAGGTAAAAATGTCTTCGTGAAAATTGGTCGCTTCGGTCCTGTGGCTCAGATAGGTGACACCGAATCGGAAGAAAAACCAAAGTTCGCTGGATTGAAAAAAGATCAAAGTATAGAGACAATTACTTTGGAAGAAGTCCTCGATTTGTTTGCATTCCCACGTACTCTCGGAGAATACGAAGATGCTGAGGTTCAGGTGGCCGTAGGTCGTTTCGGTCCTTATGTCAAACATAACAACACCTTCTACAGTCTATCGAAATTGGACGCTCCTTTGATGGTGACACTTCAAAGAGCAATAGAGATAATAGAGTCGAAACGTAAAGCCGATTCCGACAACATCATCTCAACATATCCAGAAAACCCTGATCTTAAAGTTCTTAGAGGTCGCTTCGGTATTTATATCACTTTGAATAAACAGAATTATAAGATTCCAAAGACATACGATCCTACAAAGTTGAGTTATCAAGATTGTGTGGATATAATGAACGATCCAAATAACGCCTCGAAGAAAAGAGGAAAGAAAAACTGATTCCTGAAACCTCAAAATCTCAGAAACTGAGAATCTGAAAAAATAAGAAGAGACGCATCAATTGATGCGTCTTTTTTTTGGACACATACAATTCTTAATGCGCTTCTAACCAGTTGCTTCCGGTGTTGAGGTTTACTTCTATCGGGATGCTGAGTGGAAGAGCGTTGAGCATTTTTTCTCTTACTATTTCTTGCAACGATTCCAATTCTTCTTTGAGAACGTCAAAGACCAATTCGTCGTGAACCTGAAGAATCATCTTCGACTTCATTTCTTTTTCCATCATCGCGTTGTGAATGTTGCTCATAGCTATTTTTATCATATCGGCAGAGCTTCCTTGGATAGGGGCGTTGATGGCGTTTCTCTCGGCGAAGTTTCTCACTACGCTATTACCCGAGTTGATGTCTCTGAGGTAGCGTCTTCTTCCGAGCATTGTCTCCACGAAGCCGTTTTGTTTTGCAAAATCAACTTGTCTGTCGATATATTCTTGAATGCCAACATATTCTTTGAAATAATTTTTTATTATTTGCGATGCGTCACTTCTTGATATTCCTAAGCGTTCTGCTAAACCGAAAGCCGACATTCCATAGATTATTCCGAAGTTGACTGCTTTGGCGTTGCGACGCATCTCACTTGTAACATCATCTATAGCAACGCCATAGACGCGTGCTGCTGTGTCGGTGTGAATATCTAAACCCTGACGGAAGGCTTCTTGCATGGCATGGTCGCCGCTGAGATGAGCGATGATCCTCAGTTCAATCTGCGAATAATCGGCTGCTAGTAAAATATGATTCTCGTCTCTTGGGATGAAAGCCTTTCTAATCTCGCGTCCATTATCGGTCCTGACAGGAATGTTTTGCAAGTTCGGATTGTTAGAACTTAATCTTCCCGTTGCCGTAACAGCTTGATTGTACGAAGTATGGATTAAATTATCATTTTTGTTTACCAACAACGGTAAAGCATCGACGTAGGTAGATTTCAGTTTCGTCAAAGAACGATAGTCGAGGATGTGTTGAACAATAGGATTATCGTTTTTTATCTTCTGAAGAATGTCTTCGCCCGTCGGATATTGACCTGTTTTCGTTTTTTTGGCAGGTGCTTTAATCTTAAGTTTATCAAAGAGAATCTCGCCTAACTGCTTGGGAGATCCAATGTTGAATGTGGTTTCAGCAATCTCGTAAATGCTGTTTTCTATTTCTTTAATCTCTTTCGCCTGTTCTTCACTGATTTGTTTTAATCCTTCAATATCGATTCTGACTCCGTTAGATTCCATCTGCATCAAAACTTTTATCAAAGGCATCTCGATGTCGTAGAATAACTTTTCCAACTTATTGTCAATCAATAGAGAGTTGAATTTGTTATAAAGTTGTAATATCACCTCGAGACCTTCTTCGGTGTAGATGTCGGCAAGATAATCTAAACTATGATTCAGTTCAGGTTCAATGAGATAGTGTGCAATCATGCAGTCCCATAACTTATTATTGACTTTGATGTCGTATCTTGCAAGAATCGAGATGTCGGTCTTTAAGTTATGACCTACAACTGTTTTGTTTTCATCGGAGAAGATAGGAATAAATCTGTCTAACAATGACTTACATTTTTCTCTGTCGGAAGGAAAGACGATTTGATATGCTTCATTAACATCGACAGAAAATGTCATCTTGACAAGAAACGATGAGTAAATATCAGAACTGCTTATTTCTGTCTTCAAAGAAAATATGCTGTTGTTTGTTAACAAATCTATCAGGTTGTTGATTTGTTGTTCGTCATCTATTTGATGTATCAGTAACTGTTTTGCGGAATTTTCATTGGAAGAAGAGATGAATGAACTGTCGTTAGGATCTGCAAATAAATCAAGTTGTTGAGATCCGATGTGCGAAGGCGATATCGAGGTAACATTCTTGTTCTTGCTTGTCGCTTCGAAAGGATCAGCGACCGTGGACGAGGTATGTTGTCTGTTGTCTGTTGTTTGTTGACTTTTAAAGCGATTCATAAAAGTTCGGAACTCTAATTCTTCGAATAGTTCTGTAAGATATTGGTAGTTTGGTTCTACGACTTTTAAATCATCTTCGTTAAAATCTATTGGTACGTTGATATCTATTGTAGCGAGTTCTTTCGACATCATACCTTGATGAGCGAAATTTATCACGTTTTCGCGCATCTTGCCTTTCAGTTTATCGGCGTTTTTTATCAGGTTTTCCACCGAATCGAATTCAGCTATAAGCTTTGACGCGTTTTTTTCTCCAATTCCTGGTATTCCTGGTATGTTGTCTGATGCGTCGCCCCAAAGACCAAGAATGTCGATAACTTGTTCAGGGCGTGCGATATTGTATTTTTCGCATACTTCTTTCGGACCTAACACTTTTGCAGGTTCGCCACCTTTAGCTGGTTTATAAATAAAGATATTGTCGCTCACCAACTGACCGAAGTCTTTATCGGGAGTCATCATATAGGTTGTAAAACCTTCTTTCTCAGCTTTTTTAGAGAGAGTTCCTATGATGTCGTCGGCTTCATAGCCCGAACATTCAAAGATAGGAATGTTAAAACCTTTTATTATCCCCTTGATATAAGGGATGGAAATCTTTATGTCGGCAGGTGTCTCCTCGCGGTTTGCCTTATATTCCAAGAAATTTTCGGTTCGACGTATTGGTTCGCCCAAATCGAAAGCTACTCCGATATGAGTCGGTTTCTCATTTTTTAAGACTTCATATAAGGTGTTAAGAAAACCCATTATAGCAGAAGTGTTTAATCCCTTTGAATTGATTCTTGGATTTTTATTCAGGGCAAAATAGGCTCTATATATCAGCGCGTATGCATCTAAGAGAAATAATTTTTTCATTACGTGAATTTTTATAATGTAAAAGTAAAAAAAAAAAGCTTACACGGAATAAAAATATTTTATTTGTAAATCTTTGATATTCAAATTAAAAGTTTTTAGGATATTAAAATAGTGAAAAAAAAATGCTGTCGTTTGAAAAAATGGTTTAACTTTGCCAAGATTTTTTTCTTGAGCAGAAAATATTTACTAACTTAAATTTTAAAATCATGGCAGACGTAAAAGAAAAAGTTGTGTCAATCATCGTTGATAAATTGGGTGTTAATCCAGAAGACGTAGTAGAAACAGCCAGTTTCACAAACGATTTAGGTGCTGATTCACTTGACACAGTTGAGTTAATCATGGAATTTGAAAAAGAATTCAACGTTACAATTCCAGATGATCAAGCAGAGAAAATCTCTACAGTGGGTGATGCTTTGAAATTTATTGAAGACAATATTGAATAATTAATCAAAGGATATAATGGAGTTAAGACGAGTTGTTGTCACCGGATTAGGTGCTGTTACGCCGATAGGTAATACTGTTTCAGAATTTTGGGAGGCGTTATGTAAAGGTGTTAATGGTGCAGGTGAGATAACCCGTTTCGACTCATCTAAGTTCAAGACACGCATCGCATGCGAAGTCAAGGACTATGACCCACAAAATTTCTTTGACCGCAAAGAATCAAGAAAATTGGATTTGTTCACACAGTTTGCCATTGTGGCATCTGATGAAGCTATCCAAGATTCGGAAATCACTAAAGACAACACTGACCTCAATGAGATTGGTGTTGTCTTTGGTTCTGGTGTAGGTGGCATTAATAGTTTCTACGATGAGGTCGCAGCATACGCCACCGGCGATGGAACTCCTCGTTACAATCCATTCATCATTCCTAAAATGCTGACCGACTTGGCAGCGGGTCAGATTTCGATGAGAAATGGTTTCCGTGGTCCTAACTTCTCTACAGTATCGGCTTGTGCATCCTCGGCAAATGCGATAGTGGAAGGTTTCAATTACATTCGCTACGGATTATTTCCTGTTGTTGTTGTCGGTGGTTCTGAGGCAGCAGTCACTCCTCCTGCGATGGGAGGTTTTGAGGCGATGCGCGCCATGACAACGCGTAACGACGACCCAATGACAGCATCGCGTCCTTTCGATGCCGACCGCGACGGTTTCATCATGGGAGAAGGTAGCGGATGTTTGGTGTTGGAAGAATTAGAACACGCTCTGGCTCGTAACGCTAAGATATACGGTGAGATTGTCGGCTGCGGTTTGTCGGGCGACGCCTATCATATAACAGCTCCTCATCCGGAAGGTCTCGGCGCTATGTTGTGTATGGAACGCGCTATAAAATCAGCAGGATTGCAGACAACCGACATCGACCATATCAACACGCATGGTACCTCAACACCAGCAGGCGATACCTCCGAAGCAATGGCAATCAGCAAACTCTTCGGAGAACACGTCCCTCAAATGCCAATAAACTCTATCAAGTCGATGACAGGTCACCTGCTCGGTGGCTCAAGTGCGATAGAGGCAATAGCAACAGTGTTGACACTCCGCGACGGAATAATACCTCCAACAATAAACCACTTCAACGACGACCCTTCAATAGACCCAAATCTCGACATCGTCTATTGGGAAGCTCGCAAAAAAGAAATGACATACGCCTTGAGCAACGCTTTCGGATTCGGTGGTCATAACGCAAGTATATTGTTTAAAAAATATTGATAAAACTTAAAGCCTTGTCTCTGTTTACTTTATTAAGATATAATAAGTCCGATAGAGCATTGGCTCGTTCAATAAAAAATATTCTTGGTTTTTATCCGAGAAATATAGAGTTGTATAAACTCGCCTTTACGCATAAATCGTTATCGTCAAAAACGACATCGGGCTATACTATCAGCAACGAACGTCTCGAATATCTCGGCGATGCCATACTCAGTTCTGTGGTGGCTGAATTCCTTTTTAAGAAGTTCCCCACTAAACAAGAAGGATTCCTCACAGAAATGCGCTCCAAGATAGTTAGCCGCTCTTCTTTAAATAAACTCTCGATGAAGCTCGGCCTCGAAGATTTGGTACATTACGCCAAGACAAACGAACATTGTAAGTTCAAATCTTTGGGCGGTAATGCTTTTGAAGCTTTGGCAGGTGCTGTATTCTTAGACTTTGATTATAAATTCGCATATAAAGTCATCGTCAATAGAATCATAAAGATGCATATTGATTTGGAAGAACTTGAGAAGAGCGAGAAAAATTATAAGAGCAAGCTTCTTGAATGGGCGCAGAAAGAAAAACATCGTGTCGGTTTCAAGCAGTTGACAACCAAAGGAACAGGCTATGAACGTCTTTACGTAATTCAGGTTACTATCGATGAGAGAGATTACGCAGTAGCATCTGACCATTCCATCAAAGGTGCAGAACAACTTGCTGCAGAGAAGACCTGGCAGATGATTTTTTGTTTGACCTAATCTGAGTCACCTAACACGTTGTGGGATTATTTTAATTTTATTTTTTAATAAAATCAAAGTATTCCAATAAAACCATTTTTATTCTCATGTAATCTTAGTATCTTTGCATTTTGACATCTCATCAAGATAAAAATTGAAAGAAAATTAAACGAAATGGTTTAACGGAGGGTGATGTGTATGTAATGATCTGGTTATGGTTGATATAGATAAATATTTATAGTATTATAATGGCTAAGAAAACAAAAGAAGAAGTACTAAACCTTGAAAACATACTTTTCAAGTGTAGGGATATACTTAGACAAGCAAAGAACTCTGGTTCATTCTTTGAGAAGCGTGATATGATGTTGACACTTGTATTTCTACGTTTTATGGGTGAGAAATACGAGAATGGTGTAGCGGCACTTCGAGAGCGACTCATTAAGGAAGATTTAGACCCTGATAATGAAGAAATCATCAAGGCTTTCTTTGACGATGCTACATTTGCAGATGGTACTTTTGATTTGCCAATAGAAGCTCGTTGGGCAACTATTATCAATACTGCAGCACCACAGCTGAATGTGGCTCTTGATACAGCATTGAGAAGTATAGGTGAAACCAATCCTACATTGAAAGGATGTTTTGTGGAGGGTACATTTACTCAGCGAAATCTTGGTGCCAACGATATGAAGAAGATTATCGACGAGGTGAACAAAATTAGCCACAAGACTTTTGGTGAAGAGAAAGACTTGATAGGTCGTGTATATGAATACTTTCTGAAAGAATTTGCAGTTAATGCCACTAAGGAAGAGGGTGAGTTTTATACACCTCACGATGTGGTACAGCTCATAGCAACAGTCATTGAACCATTTGATGGTATGCTCTACGACCCTTGCTGTGGCTCAGGTGGTATGTTCATACAGAGTACCGACCTTGTAAAAGCAAAACAGGGTGACATTAGTTGCATTAATGTCTATGGCCAGGAGAAGGAAGCAGCTACCTATCGTTTGGCAAAGATGAACCTTGCTTTGCGAGGTATTAGTCATAACCTTGGTTCAGAGAGTGATTCTACTTTTACCAATGATTTGCACAAAGGAATATATTTCGACTACATTATGGCTAACCCGCCTTTCAACTTGAAAGGTTGGTTTAATGATAACTTGAGCAACGATTCACGATGGACGGATTACACAACACCTCCAGAAAGCAATGCCAACTATGCATGGATATTACACATGCTTTCACACTTGAAACCTCTTTCAGGTGTAGCAGGATTTCTATTGGCTAATGGAGCTCTTGGAGATACCGATTCGCTCGAAATACGCAAAAAGTTGATTGAGAATGACAAGGTGGAAGCTATCATCATTCTGCCAAGAGAACTATTTATCACTACTGATATCAGTGTAACGTTTTGGATCTTGAATCAGAATAAAAAAGGCGGAAACTATCATGGTCGTAGGCTCAGAAATAGAGAAAACGAAATTCTTTTTATGGACTTGCGTCAGTGGACAGAGAATCCTGTAAAAGGCGAGCAGAAGAAAAAAATACAACTTATCACAGAACAGATTCAGCGAGTTGCAGACATCTACCATCAGTGGCAATCAGAAGGTGCTGAAGGTAAGAACTTTGCTATACCTGAACTATATCGGAGCGTGGGTATTGAGGAAATAAAGGCAAATAACTGGACTCTGGTACCCAGTAAGTACATTGAGTTTATTGACCACGATTTGGAGATAGACTATCCTAAGGAGATGGCTCGCATCCAACAAGAGATGAAGGAGCTGATGCAACGAGAAAAAGAGTCACAAATAATGCTTGCAGAAGCTTTTAAAGGGATTGGTTATGAAATCGAATAAGGATAGAGCTATGGATGAGAACAAAAATACAGTAATGCCATCATTTGTATATCGAGACGGTATGACTGCCGACAAAGAATATGTAGAATGGTTGTCAGATGTAAAAACTCGTTTCCGTCAGTGCCAGATAAAGGCAAGTATTCGTGTGAATACAACAATGCTTGAGTTTTATTGGAGCATTGGCAGGGATTTGGTGGCATTGCGTGCCGAAGAACGTTGGGGAGCTGGTGTGGTGAAACAGTTTGCTCTCGATATGCGGCAGGCTTTTCCTGATATTATAGGTTTTTCTCTCACCAATGTAAAATACATGAAACGTTGGTATCTGTTTTACAATGAACAAGATACAAAAAGTCAACGAGCCGTTGACCAATTTAGCCACCAAGTTGGTGACCTATTACTGAAAGAGGGAAAAGAGGCCGTCTAACAACAAAAAGTTAGGCGGTTTCTTTTTTCATATGATATTCGTTTCAAAAAAGGTTTTCTTGAAAGATTGTGTCTCAAATTTATAAAACGAGATTCCGGTTGTGCAAAACTGCATATAAAGCGAA
>JAFTXI010000018.1 GCA_017461665.1 Bacteroidales bacterium
TCAATGGAAAAGCCTTATTTTTTTTTATAAATAAACATTGAACATAACCAGTCTTAATCTGTGATGTGTCAACTATAATAAACGGTGATTTGGAAACCCAATAGCAAAAGAGGCCATCTAAACTTGTTAGACAGCCTCTTCTCTTATAATCCAAACTCGTCGTCGAATCCTAATTCGGCTTTCGCTTCTTCACTCATCAGCGACGGTGACCAAGCTGGCTCAAATGTTAAATCTACTTTGCATTTCCTTACTCCCATCATAGTAGATACTTTTTCCTTTACTTGCATCGGAAGCTGATCCGCAACAGGACAATTAGGTGCTGTCACTGTCATTAAAATATTGACGTTGGCATCATCGTCAATATTGATTTCATAAACTAATCCCAAGTTATATATATCGACGGGAATCTCTGGATCATAAATACTTCCCAAAACCGCAATGATTCTTTCTTTTAATAAAGCTTTTTCTTCAGCTGTCATTGGTTCTTTCTTCTTAAAAATATTTAACATCATCTCAAATTTTAGGATTATCAATTTATAAGATTTTAATTATTGTTTTGCGAGAAAACTTCTGCGTATAACATCATCTGTTTCACCATGCTCAATAATCCGTTGGAACGGGTAGGAGAGAGATGTTCTTTCAATCCAATCTTATCCAAGAAACTCATATCGGCTTCTATGATGTCTTTAGGCTTTTGTCCCGAGAAAACCTTGATTAACAAGTTGATGATGCCTTTGGTTATCACAGCATCGCTGTCGGCACTGAAATATACTTTTCCGTCTTCCATCTTGGCGTGCAACCACACTCTCGACTGACATCCATTGATGAGATAATTGTCGTTACGATATTGAGAATCAATCATCGGACAATCCTTTCCCATTTCGATAAGCATGGCATACCTGTCCATCCAGTCGTCGAGCATGGAAAATTCTTCTACTATAGAATCTTGTATTTCTTTAATTGTCATTTCTTTAAATATTAATTTATCTTAACATATTAGCTGCTTTCTCTACTGCCTTTATGAAAATATCTATTTCTTCAATTGTGTTATATATTGCAAATGAAACTCTTACAGTTCCAGGAATGCCAAAGAATGTCATCACTGGTTCTGCACAATGATGTCCTGTTCTCAAGGCGACGCCCATTTTATCGACGATAGTTCCTATGTCGTAAGGATGAATACCGTCGATTATAAATGAGACCAGCCCGCTTCTCTTTGGCGCTTGACCTATAAATCTTATTCCTTCTATCTTTGAAAGTTGCTCAGTAGCGTAGTTGAGCAGATGTTCTTCATATTCTTCAACAGCTTTTCTGTCAAGACTTTGTATGAACTTAACTGCTGCTTCCAATCCAAGCGCTGCCCCGACATTAGGCGTGCCTGCCTCAAACTTAAACGGAACTTTGTTGAATGTCGTCTGCTCAAAACTTACTTTGTCAACCATCTCGCCGCCAAACTGATATGGTGGCATTTTCTCTAACCATTCCATCTTGCCGTAAAGTCCGCCAATTCCCATAGGAGCGTACATCTTATGTCCGGAAAATACGAAGAAATCGCAGTCAAGATCTTGAACGTCAATGATGTGATGTGCCATCGACTGTGCTCCGTCGATGATAACAGGAATGTCGTATTTGTGAGCCATCGCAATCATCTCCTTAATAGGATTGATGGTCGCTAATGTATTGGAAATGTGAGCTATACTCACAATCTTAGGTTGTTGCTTTAATAATTCTTCATAAACGTCTAAATCTAAAACGCCGTTCTTATCCATCGGAATTACCAACAATTCGCCATGTTTTTCCTGAATCATCTGCTGCCACGGAACCATGTTTGAATGATGTTCCATAGCTGATATTAAAACCTTATCTCCTTCATTGACAAGAAGTTTTCCGAGACTTGTAGCAAGAAGGTTGAGCGATTCTGTTGTGCCTCTTGTAAAGATTATCTCATTTGAATCCTTAGCGTTGACAAATTGCGCCAATGTCTTGCGAGCGTTTTCGTATGCTTCCGTCGCTTCCTGACTTAAGTAATGAACTCCACGATGTATGTTGCAGTTTTCGTTTAAGTAATAGTCACGTTCTCTGTTGATTACGCAAAGAGGCTTCTGTGTGGTAGCAGCGTTGTCGAAATATACCAAAGGCTTTCCATAGACTGTTCTGTCTAAAATCGGAAACTGCCGACGTATCTCGTTTATGTCTGTATTATTTAAACTCATATCTTACTTAAATCAATCTTGAAGTCATACTCTTTTGGAGTGTTGCATTGAAAAACGCAGTTTTCGCAGCATGACAACTCTCCCTTCAAACGACGTTTTATCATATCGTCGATACGTTCGCGAAGTGCTTCGATACCAATGTTGTTGCTTATCTCAGCGGCAAAAGCGTACATCAAAAGCATACGCGCGTTTTCCCTGCTGATGCCTCTTTGTTGCATATAAAACATCGCTTCCTGATCCAACTGTCCTATCGAAGAACCGTGTGAACATTTTACGTCGTCAGCATAAATTTCAAGGAATGGCATCGTGCTTATCTTTGCTTTATCTGTTAAAATAATATTACTATTGTTTTGATAAGCATTGGTCTTCTGTGCGTTAGGCGCTACATAAACATGGCCGTTGAAAACTGCTGTGGCTTCGTTGTCGAGAATGCCTTTAAATTTTTCTGTGCTATTGCAATTTGCTACGTTATGATTAACTTTGATTTGATTGTCAACGTGTTGTGTCTTATCAACTAAATAAAGTCCATAGAGATTGCATTCTGCACCTTCACCGTCGATGTCAACGAATATGTTGTTGCGAATCTTTCCTCCGTTGAAACTTACAGTGTGAGTCTGTAATCGACTGTTGGCTAACTGCTTGATTGTATTTGTGTTCAGAAGAGACGAGTTGTCGTTAAGATTTTGAAGTTTATAATTTTCTAACTGAGCGTTCTCTCCGATGATTATCTCTGTATATGAATTGACAAAACTCGATTGCTCTTTTATAGAATCATCACAATCAATGATTTGCAATTGAGAGTTGGCTTCTGCGATAATTAGGTTTCTTGTCTGAATAAATGGACTGTTATCCTCGTCAGTGATTTTTATAATCTGAATAGGCTTCTCTGCGACAATATTTTTTGGAGCGTAGATAAAAAATCCGTCTTTCCATAACGCAGTGTTTATGTCATAGAAACCATTGTCGTCGTTGATGTTACATGTTCCGAAATATTTCTCGAAGAGTTCCGGGTATTCTTGCATGGCTTTATGTGTGCTGCCAATAATGATTCCGCTGCTTAATGTCTTGAGATTTTCATCGGAATAAAATCCGTTTGTGATGGTAACGACTTCAGCATCAAGATTCTGTATAACACAACAGAAGTCATGTTTTTTATTTTCAATAGATTCAATGTTGAAATCTTGATTCAGACATTCCAATAATTTAGAGTTGCGCCATTTCTCCATTTTGTTAGTTGGGAAGCCTCTGTCGATGAAACGATTAAGTGCTTCTTGACGTAGTTTTTTTATTCTTGGACTGTCGCATGAAGAAATAGTCTCAATCGATTTCTTTGCATAATCGATGAATTTTTCTTGTGCTGTCATTTTCTCTTGATTTTCCATAAGTTACAAATTTTAACAATTAAAGAATGGTATCTTTAATCCATTCGTAACCTTTCTCTTCGAGTTCTAAAGCGAGTGATTTGTCGCCCGATTTAACGATACGTCCGTCGTACATCACATGGACGAAATCTGGTACGATATAATCCAAAAGTCGTTGATAGTGAGTGATAACGATGAACGCGTTATTATCGTTATGAAGCTGATTTACGCCATTAGCCACAATTCTCAAAGCGTCGATGTCTAAACCAGAGTCGGTTTCGTCTAATATCGCGAGTTGAGGCTCGAGCATTGCCATTTGGAAAATCTCGTTTTTCTTTTTCTCGCCGCCTGAAAATCCTACGTTTACATAACGATTCTGAAGTTTTGCAGTTATCTCAACCATCGCTTGTTTCTCTTTCATTATTTTGACAAATTCCGGCATCGCGATGTTCGGAAGTCCTTGATATTCACGTTTTGCGTTGATGGCGGTGCGCATAAAGTTTTGAATGCTTACACCTGGAATCTCAACAGGATATTGGAAGCTGAGGAAGATACCTTCGTTGGCGCGGTCGGCAGGACTCATCTCCATGATATTCTTGCCTTTAAACCAAATCTCACCTTCAGTAATCTCATAACCATCTCTTCCGGTGATGGCTGCTGCCAATGTACTCTTTCCGGTTCCGTTAGGTCCCATAATTGCATGAATCTCACCTTCGTTGACGCTGAGATTGAATCCCTTTAATATTTCTTTGCCTCCTACAGAGACATGTAAGTTTTTTATATCGAATAACATAATTATTAATTTTCTTTAAGTTAAAAATAATTAACCAACACTTCCTTCCAAAGTGATTGACAATAATTTCTGAGCTTCCACGGCAAATTCCATTGGAAGTTTATTTAATACATCTTTTGCGTAACCATTTACAATCAAACCAATGGCTTTCTCAGTGTCGATGCCTCTTTGATTGCAATAAAATAATTGGTCTTCAGATATTTTCGATGTTGTAGCTTCGTGTTCGAGTATTGCGGTGTCGTTGCTGCATTGTATGTAAGGCCAGGTGTGAGCGCCGCATTTGTCGCCAAGTAATAATGAGTCGCATTGTGAGAAATTGCGGCAGTTACTTGCGTTTGGAGCAATTCTTACTAAACCGCGATAGCCGTTCTGACTATGACCAGCGGAGATACCTTTTGAAATGATAGTGCTTTTAGAATTTTTTCCAAGGTGTATCATTTTGGTTCCTGTGTCGGCTTGTTGGTAGTTGTTGGTCACTGCCACCGAGTAAAACTCTGCTGATGAATAGTCGCCTTTTAAGATGCAACTCGGGTATTTCCAAGTGATTGCGGAGCCAGTCTCGACTTGCGTCCATGATATTTTGGAGCGTTCTCCTCGACAAATGCCGCGTTTCGTTACGAAGTTATAAATGCCGCCTTTGCCATCTTTGTCGCCTGGATACCAATTCTGTACTGTCGAATATTTTACTTCGGCGTCGGTCTCGGCGATAATCTCTACGATAGCTGCGTGTAATTGATTCTCATCGCGTTGAGGTGCGGTACAGCCTTCCATATAACTGACGTATGCTCCTTCATCGGCGACGATTAAAGTACGCTCGAACTGTCCTGTATTAGCAGCGTTGATTCTGAAATATGTGGATAATTCCAAAGGACAACGAACGCCTTTAGGAATGTAACAGAATGAACCATCGCTAAATACGGCTGAATTTAAAGCTGCAAAGAAATTGTCGGTATGAGGTACGACTGTTCCTAAATATTTTTTAACTAAATCGGGATGTTGCTTAACAGCTTCGCTGAACGACATGAAAATGATTCCGTACTTGGATAATGTGTCTTGGAATGTCGTCTTTACTGAAGTGCTGTCCATGACTGCGTCAACAGCGACGCCGGTGAGTCTTTTCTGCTCGTCTAAAGAAATGCCTAATTTGTTAAAAGTGTCCAACAATTCTGGATCAACTTCGTCTAAACTTTGTAGTTCTTTTTTCTTCTTAGGTGCAGCGTAATAAATAATATCTTGATAATCAATGGGCGGAATCTCTAAGTGTGCCCAATCTGGTTGCTTCATGCCTAACCAGTGGCGATAGGCTTTTAGTCTAAATTCGAGCAACCATTCTGGCTCTTCTTTTTTTGATGAAATGAGTCTGATAATATCTTCGTTGAGTCCTTTCGGCGCAAAATCTGTCTCAATATCAGTTACAAAGCCAAACTCATATTCTTTGCCGGTTACTTGTTCTATTATATTTTCGTTAGGATTGGAATCCATATTTGTGTTTTAGGTTTTAAATAATAAAGGTATATTTTATTTTAAATTTTTACAAAAATACAAAAAATAATGATACGTTAAAGTCCATTTTTAGTGTTATATTTGCAGTGTTGAACAACTCGTTAGAAAAACAAATTTTGACGCATTTAGTTTAAAAAATATTAAGAATTGGCATCTGATTTTTATGAAAGTAAAAGATAATTACATTAGAAAATATTTGTTTATTCTGTTGGGCGTAAGTGCTTTGTTAAGAGGCTTTCTATCTTCTTTCATTGAATTTGGTAACGACGAGGTTTACTATTGGACTTACGCGATGTTCCCTGATTGGAGCCACTTCGACCATCCTCCTATGGTGGGTTGGTTTATACAGCTGTTTAGTTGCAACCTTCTCTTTACTCATGAGTTCTTCTTGCGTCTTTCCTCCGTTATCTTTATGACAGTCAATACATATCTTGTTTATCTTATTGGTAAACAGGTGAAAAACGAACAAACTGGTTTCTACGCAGCCTTGCTTTATACCGCCTCAATTTATGCTTTCGTGATAACGGGTATTTTTATCTTACCCGATACTCCTCTTACTTTATTTACGTTACTCGCTGTTTTACAATTTATTAAGTATTTCCAAAATGAAACAAATGTAAATCTTCTTCTCGCAGGTCTTTTCGCAGGCTTGGCGATGTTGTCGAAATATTCGGCTTTGTTTATATGGATAGGTGTAGGATTATATGTGATTTTCTATTCAAGAAAAGAGTTTAAAAATCCTTGTATGTATCTGTCTGTCATCATCTCTCTGATATGTCTGTCGCCTGTTTTGATATGGAATCTAAACAACGATTTTATCAGTTTTACTTTTCACGGCGATAGGGTAGGTCTTTTCGGAAAATTGCATATCGAATATTTTCTTACAGAAATTGTTGCGGAGATGGGATATAATAATCCTGTTAATTATGTATTGGTTATCATTGCTTTAATAGCTTTAATCAAAGGTAAAAAGTTTATTTCGGAATTGCCAAAAAGATTGTTGCTATGCTTTAGCATTCCGTTGATATTGATGTTCTGGATTTTCTCTTTGACACGTCAGATTCTTCCTCATTGGACTTCTCCATCTTTCGTTTTATTGTTGATTCTTGTGGCATCGCAACTGTCTGATAAATATGAAGTTAAAGATGGATTTGTTGAAATTCCAAGATCAGTTATTGCTTCATTGTCGGTGCTTGTCTTTGTCTTGATACTCGGTGTCACTGAGATTAAAACAGGTTTTATTCCACTGAATTTCTCTGAAAGATCTAAGACAATTCAACGTTACGGTGAAGGGGATTTCACTCTCGATATGTATGGATGGCGTAAGATAAAACCTGAATTTCAAGTGATTAGAGATGAATTGATCGAAGAAGGAAAGATGAAAAAAGATGACGGAATGATTGCTTTGAAATGGTATCCTCTCGCCAATTTGGATTATTATGTAGCTTATCCATTGGGAATCAATATGTATGGTTTCAACAATCCTTCCGAGATTCATAAATATTCTTGGATTAACAAGGAAAGAGGCGATTTGAAACTTGGCGAAGATTATTGGTTCTTGACGGAAAGTTATGATTATTATGAACCTAACAAGTATCTTAAACCTTATTTTAATGAAATAATTCCAACTGACACCATCACGATTGAGCGTTGTGGAAAACCAGCTAAATATGTCTTTGTGTATATGTTGAAAGACTTGAAAAAAATACCTCAGACTTGGTTCGAGGAATGATGAAAGCATGCAGACAAAAGAATTGTTAATTTTCTTTAAGAGAAAAATATTATCTGTCTTCTCAAAAGTTAAAAATTCTTAATTTCAATAAAATAATCGAGAAAACACTTGACAAAGCATATCCCGATTTTGTAATTTTGAAGTCCAAAATTTATGAGACAAAATTATGAAAGAGGATTTTATTTATTATCTGTGGGAAAACCGTCTTTTGAGTCTTGATTTAAGAACAACTGACGATGAGGAAATTAAGATACTATCTGTCGGAACTCGCAACTATGACTCTGGCGCGGATTATAATAATGCTCGTATAAAAATAGGTGAAACTTTATGGGCAGGACAAATCGAGATTCATGTGCGTTCTTCTGATTGGTTTAAACACAATCATCAGAATGACGATAATTATAATAACGTGATTCTACACGTTGTCTATGAATGTGACAATAAATCGCCACCAATTCCGACGCTCGAAATTAAAGATAAATTCGATTTTGCTTTATTACAAAGGTATGAATCTTTCGTCAATTCAAAACGCTGGATTCCATGCGAAGATATGATAGGTGATGTACAAAACTTTACTATAGTATCGAGTTTGGATAGGATGTTGGTTGAACATCTTGAGAATGAATGTAAAGACTTGGATTTGAGGCTTATAAGTAATCACAATGATTGGGAACAGACGTTTTATCAACGATTTATGCGTTACTTTGGCTTAAAGGTTAATAACGATTCTTTTGAATATCTTTCGAGAATCCTTCCACTCAATCTTCTTCTTAAACATATTGATAACGAAGTGTATGTTGAAGCGATGATGTTTGGTTGTGCGGGTTTCCTTGAAAACGACTTTGAAGAGGATTATCCAAATCTTTTGAAGAGAGAGTTTCGTATGCTTAAATCTAAATTCGGACTTAGGGTTATGCCGAACTCCAATTGGAAATTTCTACGACTGCGACCGCCAAATTTTCCAACGATAAGAATAGCTCAGATGACAAAAATCATAATGAAAAATGGTGCGATGTTTTCAAAGATTAGGGACTCGGATAGTATTGAAGATATTAAGAGTCTTTTTGATGTTGAGTTAGGTGACTACTGGAACAATCACTTTCAGTTTGACAAGGTTTCTGATTACGTGAAAAAGAAAACTCTTGGTAAGACGGCTTTGGAACTTTCTATGATAAATTCTGTTGTGCCGATATTGTTTTATTATGGCAGGTATCATTCGTTGGAAAGTTACATGGAGAAAGCAATGAATTATTTAGAACAGATTGAGGCTGAGGATAATCTGATAATAAGGAGTTTTCAACAATGTGGTTTGTGCTTTCAAAATGCTTTTCAAACGCAGGCGGCTTTGTATATGTACAAATATTATTGTAGAAGGAAACGCTGCTTAGAATGTAGAATCTATCTTATGCTCTCAAAGAATCGATGAAAATAATTTAGACGCTTTGTCTTTTAGATTGAAATAATATTTACTTTTGCGAAACTCAAATTTGAGATGGTTTTATCTCTAATCTGTTGAGTTACAGTTTTTAATCTAAAAGTAAATTTGAATGAAAAAGTTATTATTGGTTTTTGCTCTTGTTGTGATGGCATCCATCGCTAATGCTCAGTTGTTTGTAGCTGGTTCGCTCGGTGCTTATTATTCGGATGGTAATACATCGTATAAGTCGCCTTTTCATACTACGGAATATAATCCTGTCGAAAGTGGTTTTGCAGTTACACCAGCTGTAGGTTATATGATTCCCGGGAAGAGTTATGGTATCGGTCTTAGCTTGGGATATGCTTACACATCTGTAAAAGATAACGATAGTTACATTCCAGAAAATGGAGATGTGATAGTGTATCCTTATGAGAAAACTTATTCCAATACTTACGATATCTCTCCATTCTTTCGCTATGCTTACGCGAAGTTTGAAAAGATAACATTATATGTGGATGCTAAATTACCTATTTGTATAAGTAATGAAAGAACTAAAATTGGTGATGAGATAAGACCTGAGTATGATGCTAATACTCTTGCAATTGGTTTTCGTCTTGTTCCGGGTCTGACATATAAGTTTAATAATCATATTTTATTCACAACCGAGATTGGTTTGTTGAGTATTAATTATTTACATACAAAAACAACAAAATTTAATGATGTTGTTGAAAGGTCTAATGATTTTAAATTAGGTGCAAATACCCGTACAATTGCGTCATTTGGTTTTGTGTATCTCTTCTAAATAAAAAAAGCGACTTAAGTCGCTTTTTTTATTTCAATCATTCTCCGCAACCGCCACCGCAGCTGTCGCAACAGCTTGAGT
Organism: Bacteroidales bacterium; assembly: GCA_017461665.1. Taxonomy (GTDB): domain Bacteria; phylum Bacteroidota; class Bacteroidia; order Bacteroidales; family F082; genus Limimorpha. The sequence goes on from JAFTXI010000018.1 coordinate 9,903, forward strand.
TTTGACAACCGCCACCGCCACAACCGCCGCCAAAGTCTGATTCGTTGACTTCGCGAACGTCTAAAATCTCACCTGTGAAATATAATGGCACACCTGCTAATTCTGGATTGAAGTCGACCTTAACTGTTGTTTCGCCAATCTCCATGATTCTACCAGGGAATGGTTGATTGTTGTTGTCTGTGAACCATACAGTTGCGCCAACTTGACAAATAGTGTCGTTGAAAACACCATCTTGTACGAATATGTCTTTGTTAACATCAAGAATGTTCTCATCTTTGCGTTCACCGTAACCTTCTTGTGGTGTCAAGGCGAAACCAAATGTTGCTCCCGGCTCTAATCCGTCCAAGTTTTCTTCAAATTTTGGTAACAACATTCCAGCACCAAATATAGCTTGGAATGGTTGCTCTTTTGTTGTTTCTTGGATAATCTCGCCATCAGCTGTCTCGCGATGTAAAACGTATGTCATTGTGACAACAGTGTTTTTTGCTACTTTCATTTTCTTAATTTTTTTAAATTATTCTAAATTGTTAACTTTCTATCTCAAACTGTTAATAACTTCCAAACATTTTTCTTAAAACCCATTCAATCGTAACGAGCGATAAAATTATAAAAAATATCGATTTGAGATTGATTAAATCTTTATAATTTGTTTCTTCTCTCATTATGGATGTTATGGATTCCTCGTTTTCTAAAGTCGCTGCAAGTAATGACAATTCCTTAACATTGAAATTTTTACCCCCTGTCAGTGTTGATAAAGTCTGCATTCTCAATGAATTGGCTACAAACTCCTGTGCTTCGGCTCCAACGCTGACAACAGAGAAATTGCCATTTTCCATGTAAATCTTTCCACCAAGTTCTCCCTTAACTGTGAAGTTGTATATTCCTTCAGGTAAATTGTTGATATTCAAAAAATATGACTTGCTTCTCCTCGAAAAATCAAATTCATATAAATCTTTAGTATGTCTGTTGTTGATACGAATCTTTAAATCGGCTTCGTTGGTTAATTCCTGACTCGGATTCTTTAAGTCGGCAGTGATGACTATAGCTTCGTTGTTGAAATAACTGTCTTCATGTCTGACAATTAACTCTTTATCTTTCTCTGTTAAAAGATATTTGACAGATTTCGTGAATATCTCTTCAAAATTATTGTGATTATTTTCTTTGTAATAATTGTAAAGTTTCCATTTCCAGATGCCTGTTCCTAAAAGATAGACGCTCTTACGTCCTTCATTATCAGTGGTAAAACTTAATAATGGAGCCTGCATTATCACATCGTTTATGTTCATCTGCAAAAGCATGTCGTGATTTGAATTTAAAGAAAACTCCAAGTGTGGAAGAGATAGTGGAGGATATGCGTTTGTGGCTTCAATTACTTCATTATCAATACTGAATAATCCGAAGTTCTGATTATAATGTGGTTTTATATCGAGTATGCTGTTAACTGCACCTTTATTGATTTGCATAGAGTTTTGTATCTTGTTAAATGCTTCAAAGTCAGTTTCTTCGCCAACGATATAGAAGATAGGAATATTTTTGTTGTCTTTCAGATAATTGTTAAATTCTGTTAAGTTTTGCATTCCGCGATATGGAATCTGATGTAAGAACAAGATGTCGTAATCTTTTAAGTCGGGTAATTCGTCGTTGGAAAATATTGAGTTTACTTCAAAATGGTCGCCTAAGATATTTTTCAGACTTCCCAGATCGGGATCTGGAGCTTTTGCGTAGAAGAGCGCTTTATATTGTTTGTCAACGACTTCAATAAAGAAACGTTTGCTATTGTTATTCGTAATTTGTTCCTTGTCAATTGCTTTAATTTGAATGTCGATTTGTTTTACGCCCTCATCTTTTAGATTAATATTGAAGTCGATGTTTTTTGAAAATCTATTGGAATTGATGGTGACAACTGATTCTTCAATAACTTCGTTATCGAGCAATAACCTGATTTCCATTTCTTTGCCGCGGCAGTTAAGTGCATTGGCAACTAATCTAATAGGGAACATGGTGTTGGACGGTGATGTCTTGTTATAGAAAATATCTTTAATATAAATATCGGGGTAAGATGTTGTGTCGCCGAGAGTTACGCTGTAAATAGGGAAAGGATACGACTCTATGTTTTGCTCGGGAAGTGAAGATTTATTGCAAATTCCATCTGAAAGCAGTACTACTGCACCGACGTTTCTCTTATAATATTTTTTTTTAAGATTGTTTAAGACTTCGGAAATGTCAGTATAATAATCAGAGTAGTCTATCGAGTCGAAATCTTTGGTCTTATTTCCGAAAAGATATTTATCGACTCTGAAATTGTTTCCTAATCTATTAATTAATGTGTCGAAAGAAAGCAGGTAATCTGTTTTATAGAAAGTAGAGTCTTTTGTTAAAATTAGCGATGATGAATTGTCTTGAGCCACAATTATAGTAGCGGCTTCTTCTTTGTAGTTTTTGATTTTAAGAAAAGGATTGAAAAACAGCAGAACCACGATACTGACTGTGACGGTTCTCAAAATGAAGAGAATCGTTGTGAGCGTTTTGCCATAATGCTGCTTCTTATTGCGAAAATACAAAAGTGCAGCGTAGCAAAGTCCTGTAAATATGGCGATTATAAATACCAACATGTCATGTTTTCCATTTTAATAAACATTTCGCAAAGTTAATAAAAACTGACTTACGTAACTTATGTAAACCATAAGAAATAATGTTAAAAAATATTATCAATAATTTAGTTTATATTTTATAAAAGAGTTATTTTTGTTGTGGGAAAAAATAATGCGTTATGAATGATTTTGAATTGGAAGTAAATAAATGTTGTGAATTGTTAGAGCAAGGCAAAGTTATTATCTATCCGACAGATACTATTTGGGGCATTGGCTGTGATGCGACAAACTCTGAGGCTGTGGAAAGGATATTTGAAGTTAAGGAACGTTCGAAAGGAAAAGGTTTGATAGTTTTAGTCGATAGTATTGAAATGTTAACAAAGTATGTAAAGAACTTTCCGCAGATTGCTCCCGACATTATCAACTCGGCTAAGAATCCTCTGAGTATCATATATTCTGAATCGGTGGGATTGGCAGAAAATGTATCTTCCGATAAGACGATATGTGTAAGAGTTGTAAATAATGAATTCTGTAAAGCTTTGATTCGTAAGTTGGGACGTCCGATAACATCGACTTCGGCAAATCTTACAGGCGACGCCGCACCTTCTATATATACGGAAATTTCGGCACGCATAAAATCGTCGGTCGATTATGTGGTACAACTTTATCATGACGTCTTGACGAAACCAAAAGCCTCAACGATTATAAGATTATACGAAAACAATACATTCGATATAATTCGTCAGTGATTGAACCAAATTTATTTATTGTATGTTAAAAGAAGAAAAAATTATGAAATTTCTTAAATTATTTTTAGTATTTGTCATACTTGGAATTCAGTTTTCTTTCAAAATCCAAGCGCAGAATAAAGAATTAGATCCAAAGACTACTTTGCAGAAATTATCAACGACTTATTATTTAATTAACAATTTCTATGTTGATACAGCTGATTTGGAAAAGTTGACCGAAGAAGCTATCATTACAGTCCTAAAGGAGTTAGATCCTCATTCAGCATATATCTCAAAGAAAGATGTAGAGAAAGCCAATGAGCCTTTAGTTGGAAGTTTTGAAGGAATTGGCGTGACATTTCAGATTTTTCAAGATACGATATTGGTGATTTCTCCTGTTCCGGGTGGTCCTTCTGATAAGGTCGGAATAATGGCAGGAGATAAAATCGTCAAGATTAACGGTGAGGATGCTTTTGGAAAGAAAGTCAATAATGAATATGTGGCTGAACATCTTCGAGGAAAGAAGGGAACAAAGGTGACACTTGGAATTAAACGAGGTAAAAACGACGAACTTATTGATTTTGATGTCGTAAGAGATAAGATTCCGTTGAATAGCATTGACGCTGCTTTCATGGTTGACAAAAACGTCGGATATATCAAGTTGGATAGATTTGCCAAAACTTCGAATACAGAATTTGAAGAATCGTTGGCTAAGCTTAAATCGCAGAAGATGAAGTCTTTGATTCTCGATTTGAGAGGAAATACCGGAGGCTATCTCAATATTGCAGCCGAGTTGAGCAATCAGTTTTTGAAAAAAGATATGACTATTGTCTTTACCGAAGGCGACAAGAGTCCAAAACAGATTTTCAATACAGATAAAAACGGTAAATTCACTGACGGTAAACTCGTTATCCTGATTGATGAAGGTTCGGCATCGGCAAGCGAGATTGTTTCGGGAGCAGTGCAGGACTGGGACAGAGGCGTTTTGATAGGACGTCGTTCCTTTGGTAAAGGACTGGTGCAGAGACCTTTTAATCTGCCTGATGGCTCGCAGATTCGTCTTACTACTGCAAGATATTATACTCCAACAGGAAGATGTATTCAACGTTCATACGACAAAGGCTCGGAAGATTATTTTAAGGAGATGACAAAAAGAATGGACCATGGAGAGTTTTATCATGCCGACAGCATTCAATTCCCTGATTCATTGAAGTATTCTACATTGACAAGCGGAAGAACGGTCTATGGCGGCGGCGGAATCATGCCGGATATTTTCATGCCAGTCGATACGACCTTTGCAACAAAACTCTACACCGATTTGATTAGAAAGGGAATCTTCAATCGTTTCACAGTCGATTATGTGATGGAAAATAGAGAACTTCTCTCGAATGAATTTAATAATTTTGAGAATTTCAACAATAATTTTATCATCACCGATTCTACGATTGAGGATTTTAAGAAGTTGGCTGAAGAAGAAGGCGTAGAATGGAATGACGAACAATATCTTCGTTCAGAGAAGATGATAAAGTTACAACTGAAAGCCTTAATAGCACGTAATGAATGGGATATGGAAAAATATTACCAAGTCGTTATGAAAGAAGATAAAGTCGTTAATAAGGCGATAGAGATTCTTAACGATAGTAATCAGTATAGAAAAATACTTAAAAGATAATTGCATAGATACTAATTTATCTCGAAATATTTTACATAAAAACTGATTTCTAGAATCTTAGTCAGTCATATCTGAATTTTTATGAGTTGACAAGAATATCGTTTCATCCTAATTATGTGTCGTAATCAAATAATTAACAAATAAAACAAATGATTATGACACAATTTTTTTCCTATTTACAAATTCGTGCAGCTTCATATTGCGAAGGTGGAGATGGTGATTTTTATTCTGAGAAATCATTTATAGATCTGTTTTTTTTTAATGGATAGAGACTTGTAATTTTTTTTTTTACAAAATGTAAAAAAATCATTGTATATATTCGTGAGAAATGCTATATTTGCGAACTTTGTTCAAAAGTAAAATTAACAAAAATAGATAGTCTAACTAAATTAGAAAAAGATGAAAAAAATTACCTCACTTATTAAAAAGCTAGCGCTAGCATGTTTATTGTTATTTGCAGGTACGACAGTATTTGCGCAAGGACAAATAGACCTTGCTCCTAATTCCAAAGGAGTAAAAATCTCTGAATCTTCATTTGATGGATTTCATTCAACATTCTCTTTCAATAAGATTGAAGGCGTTGCTATGGAAACTGAGAAAGGAGAGTTTTCGGCAATCAAGATGGACAAAACCGTTATGGGTGGCGAACTCGGTGCTCCATCGTTGCCAATCGCACGTGAATTAGTTGCAGTTCCTTTCGGAGCAACACCTATCGTCAAGGTCGTAAGTTACACTACACAAGACTATAATCTCAGCGATTACGGAATCAACAAGATTTATCCACAACAACCATCTTATAGCAAGAGCACAAAGGTTGAAGATATGGTTTTCCAATACAACGAGAAAGCATATCAAGCAAGATCTTTAAGTGATGCTCCAGAAGTAAGTTTGAATGTGATGGGTACAATGCGTGGCATTCAGCTCGGTGCATTGCAAGTAGAACCAGTAAGTTACAATCCTGCTAACAACACTCTTCGTGTTTACAACGACATTCAAGTTGAAGTTGTTTTTGAAAACGCTGACATTGAACTTACAGAAAAGACATTAGTAAACACTTACAGCCCATACTTCGATGTTATCTACAAACAACTTTTCAACTCAAGAGCAATAGAAGACGTTTATGACGATCATCCTGACATTTTCTCGGCTCCAGTAAGAATGTTGGTTATCGCCAACCGTATGTTTGAAGAAGTAATGCAACCATGGTTGGAATGGAAGACACAAAAAGGTTTCTACCTCACAGTTAAATATACAGATGAAATTGATGCAACAGCCAATGGCATAACATCATTCATCACAGAACAATACAATACAGATACACCTCCAACATTTGTTGTTATCTTTGGTGATGAAGATCAAGTGGTTCCAAGTAGAAACTTAGGTGTTGAAACATCTCGTGTTACCGACCTTTACTATTCAAGTGTTGATGGCGATTATTTCCCAGATATCTATCATAGTCGTATGTGCTGCGAGACAGTAGCAGAAATGGAAGGCCTCATCCACAAGATTCTTCAATATGAACAATATACAATGCCAGACCCATCATATTTGGACAATGTTCTTTTGATTGCCGGCGTTGACGGATATTGGAATCCTATAGTAGGTCAGCCTACAATTGAATATGCTTCACACTATTATTTCAATGAAGAACATGGATATGAAAATGTTTATAAATACTTAAATTCATATTCAGGATGTTACAATAATCTTAGCACAGGTGTTGGTTTTGCTAACTATACTGCACACGGTAGTGAGACAAGTTGGGCAGACCCTTCATTCACAGTATCAAACGTATATTCATTAACGAACGCAGATAAATATTTCTGGGCAATGGGTAACTGCTGTAACGCAGCCGACTGGGGATATGGTTCAGTAAGTTTCGGTGAAGCTATGATTCGTGCTGAGGAAAAAGGCGCTTGGAGTTACATCGGTTCATGTCCTGTGACATATTGGTGGGAAGACTATTACTTCGGTGTTGGTGCAACAAACGTAACAAGCAGAATGCCATTGTATGAAGAAACAACAATGGGCAACTACGATGCTCAATTCATAGAAGATTCATACAATACAATTGCTGCTGTTCCATTCTCAGGTAACTTAGCAGTTGCTTATTCACATACAGAAAGCGGTTATGAAAGTTCAGCTACAACAAGATACTATTTCGAGGCTTATCACGTCTTAGGCGATGCTTCAGTTATGCCATATCGTTCAATGCCTTCAAACAACGATGTTTCACACCTTCCAACATTCCCAATCGGAATGGAGTTTTACACCGTCAATGCAGACCCAGGTTCATACGTAGGTATCTCTAAAGACGGCGTCTTACACGGAGCTGGTATGATTGGTGAATCAGGTACCGCCGACATCGAAATCACACCTGTTACATCAGGCGGTGATGTCACAATCGTTGTCACACATCCTAACAGAGTTCCTTATGTTGAGATAGTTACAGCTGCTGCATTAGAAGGAGCGTATCTTACTGTTGATGAATATACTCCAGCAACGCTTCCAGTTAACCAAGAGACTATGATTTCTTTAGTCGTTAAGAATGTTGGAACAGAAGCAACAACAGAAGCCTCAACAATAGTATTGTCATGTGAAGAAGATTTCGTGACATTCGTTGACGCAGAAGCTTCATTCGACGCTGTGATTGTTGACGGAGTTATTAGTTTGGAAAATGAATTCAAACTTGTTGTGTCTGAAGGTGTAGAAAACGGAACCAAATTCAATGTGTTCTATACAATAACATCAGGTTCAGATTCATGGGAAGGCAGATTCTCAATGGAAGTCGTCGCTCCAGAAATCAGCTTCAAGGAGTTTGCATGGGCTGGCGCATTCGTACCAGGTGAAACATATAACGTAGTAGCTAAGTTCGAAAATAAGGGCGACTACAAAGCTACAAACGCAAAAGTCGTTGCATCATCAGAATCACAATATATCACAATAGCAAATGACACATTTGAATATGGAACAATAGATCCTAACGGCGTCGGTTACTTTAGCTTCGATGTCACTGTTGATGCATCATGTCCACAAACAGAAGTGATGGAAATCAACTTCGACTTCACGGCTGACAATGGTATTGTAGCAGAAGGAATGGGTATGTTGAGAAACTCATGTGACGTAGTGTTTGAAATGCAAGATGAGTACGGTGATGGCTGGAATGGTTCTTACTTGGAAGTTTCATTCAGCGATGGAACACCTTCACAAAATGTTACATTGGACAGCGGTAGTTCAGGAACTGCAGTCATTACAATGGGTTCAGGTACTCATGTTACAGTATCATTCTCAAGCGGTAGTAGCTGGGATTATGAATGTTCATTCTCTGTTAAGTATGAAGATGGCGATGTTATCTACGAAAGTGTAGGAACACCATTCTCCGGCGTATTGTTTGAATTTGATGTCAACTGTGCAGGTGGCGGTTCCGAACCAGACGAAACATTTAATCCTGTTCAAAACATCAATGCTGAAGTCAATATGAATCAAGTTACTTTGACTTGGGATGCTCCTCGTGCTTTTGTTAATTATTTAATAGAACGCAATGGGGTCCAAGTCGCTGAAACAGAAGAAACAACATTCGTAGATTCAGAATTGCCAGATGGTAACTATACATACAGCGTAACTGCTGTCTATGATGGAGGTGCTTCAATCCCTGTCTCTGTGACAGTAAAAGTAGGTGGTGAAGGTGTCGATGAAAACACAACAATGTTTGTCGTATATCCAAATCCTGCTCAAGATGTTATCAACATCAACTCAAACGCAGCTGAATATGAATATCAATTAATTAACGCATTAGGTCAAGTAGTCGTAAGCGGTCAATCTTCAGGTAAACACCAAATCAATATCTCTAATATTAATAAAGGTGTATATTTCTTAAAAGTTGTTGCCAACGGCGAAACATCAATTAACAAAGTATTAATTCAATAAGTAAAATAATAGGGTGAGTAATTTGTTTACTCGCCCTTTTACATTTAAACAATAAATCATGAGAAAATTATTATTATCATTATCAATTTTCTTGTTGGTATCAACATTAGGTTATGCCCAAGAATGGGTCGGCGTCAACAAAAGTACGCCAATAAGAATACAAGAGAGTTTAGTATCATCATCTGAAGAAGAAATCGTTATCGATGTCAGGGTCGGTGGTTTCTATAAAGAAATGACAAA
>JAFTXI010000019.1 GCA_017461665.1 Bacteroidales bacterium
AAAAGATTTAAACTTTTAGCCATTATCGTATTGGCAATTGGAGTTGTAGCATTCAACTCATGCAAAAAAGACGAACTAACCAACAACAATGAAACCAAAGCATTAACCTCTACTTTTAATCCTAATGAGATAGAAAATATGAATAAGTATCTTTCTGACTTTATAGGTAATATGAAGAAACCATCGAGAGAGAATACAACCTTATCTTTGGATGAGGCAGAATGGCATCTGACTGCATGTTTGAATTATCAGCTCTGTAATGCTAATACAAGCAAATTAAATATGTATTATGACACAATAGTAACAGGAATATCTGTCGTGAACAACGAAGTGGCGATGTCAGAAATTAACAGTTCTTTCCAAGAAATTACAAAGGAGGTTAACTTAATTTATGATGCTTATGATATAGAGAACAAACAAATCGTGTTTATTCACTCTGTTATTGATGCCGAGAACTTATCAAGAGGAGAATCAACTATCACTACGATAATGGCAACAACAAGTAGAAACAACAATCACTACTATTTTGATGATTGGGAATATATATGTCTTGATACCTTATTCCCTTCTAATGCCTATTATAACTGGAGAGATGCTGCAGTTATTCTGTCTAATTATGTTGTTAGTTTTGGCACAGAAAATCTTAATAATGACTATTATTATGTTAGTATAGGAAATAGAACATTTAATTATACTGATTATCCAATCACTGATTTATATAGTGACTATCCATACAGATTGTACGTATGTAGTCATTGTATACAAGATACAGAGTACCATCTCTCAGATGATGATATGAAATTTTATTTGGATTCATATCTTGGCTTGGCAAAAATAGGGATACAACCTGGAGCTCTCATAGACGCAAATGTGAGAGCTGTTAGTGAAGTGTATGCTAAGTATGAATTCGGTCCATATTTATTATATCACACTCTACATGCTTATTATGGAACACCGGTTCTAGATGAAAACGACAATGTACTAGATTAATGTTACCCAATATTTATACTGATGTGTATTGTTGAAAATAATAATAGATTGATAATAAATATACTTAGTAATGAATTCCTGATATAGTGCTCTCGGTAAGATGAATACTATCAACTATCGAGAGCCAATGAGATATACAAGAAATAAAGTAGATAAGATAAAAGATATACATGAATTAAATTAAAAAAGAAAATAGTTATTAAAAAGAAAATAGTTATGAGAAGAATATTATTTATACTGGTTATGTTTATGTCGTTGTGCGGAATGTCACAGAACTTGTATGTACAAGAACAAAAAGGCATAGACGGAATGGAACTAAAAACCTCCAATGCTGTGATGGAAGCAGAAGATGGGAGTCTCTTTCTGTCGGTCTCTTTCGAAGATGACATCAATAGGATATATAAGCTAAAAGACAACGGAGAGGTTGATGAAACAAAGTTCATTGAAATAGCAGGAGGTCACCATCGCGGATATTATCCATTATTCTGCCATCCAGACAAGGAAAACACTAACGTGTATGTATATATTGAACACGGTGAGCCTACGGTATATAATGCCATTATCTTCGACAATAATTTGAATGTGTTGGAAACAGTGAGAAAAACTCTTCCATATTCAGATTATTCTGACATGGAAAAAGGCGATGGCGGAATGGTGTATAATATGACAGAGTCGTGCATTCTCGACAGTGACAATAATATTGTCATTATGAAACATTTGGAAGAAAGCCAGAATCTTATGCTTGTTAAGATGGATCTATACGGTGACATCAAAGCTGAGAAAGAAATATTTGTCAATATCAACTACAAAGACTGGGACTTCTCTTATCGTTCATTATTCGTTTACAATGAATCACCATTACAATATGCCTTTACTTTTATAAATTCTGAAGATATACCGGTGATGTGTATGGTTGTTTTGGATTCAGATTTCAATATTGTAGAAACACAAGAAAATATCCTCAATACGAACGGTTATGACGTTATTACTAGTTCAGGCTTGAGTTATGAGGTAACTTCCTACGACGATAATTTTTATCTTGCATCGTCGATGCATTTCAGCGGCGCACCGTTTTCAAATAGTGTAAGTCTTAAGAAAATAGATAAGAATCACAAGATTGAAGACAGATATGACAATGTTGAATTACAAGAAGATGTCCATTTCACAGAGCCTTACCTATCATATAAAAGCATGGCAAAGACGAATGACGGAAATATCTATTGGTTCTATACCAAAACTAATGAAGAAGATTACCTTACAGAAGACCTTTATGTCTCTATGTTCGACAGCGAACTGAATTTATTATGGGAACAGAAAGTATTGTCAGGAATACCTGAAATAGAAATAATGTCTGCAATTGTCCGAGAAAATGGAGATTTGGTGATAAGCGGATATAATTTTTGGAGAACTTTATATACGATAGTGGTGGGCAGGGATTTTACACAACCTATGGCGGTTGAGGAGGATGCTGTAAGCAGTATAAATGCAACAGTCTATCCAAATCCGGCTCAGGACTTTGTCAAGATTTCTGCTGTCGGTAGTCAGCCTTCGGTGGTTAAGGTTTATAATTGTCTCGGAATGTTGGTTGAAGAATTTGAGATGACTTCTGAAGAGATTGAAATCAACGTCTCAGACTATAATCCTGGCGTCTATTTCTTTAACGTCAATGGAGAAACTTTTAGAATAATTAGGAATTAGAAGTTAGGAATTAGGAATTGGAGGGACGTCACTTCTGTGGCGTCTCTCTTTTTTGGATCTCTGGATTTCTGGAGAACTTTAGAATTTTAGAACTTTAGAACTTATAGACTCGGTGACTCGGTGACTTGGCGACTTGGTGACTTGGTGACTCTGAGACGTGTCAACAACCAATTGTTTAATTTTTATAGGTGTTGTTGGCGCGTCTCTACTTATAGACTCACTGACTCTTCAAATCCTTTGTCAGCATCTCGACAAATTTAAACTCGCTGAGCAGCTGTTTCGCAACGATTCTTATGAGAGTGTAACTCGGAATAGCTACAATCATTCCTACGACACCGCCAATATTTCCAGCCATCAGTATGACTAAAAATATCTCTATCGGGTGGGCAAAGACGCTCTTGGAATAAATCGTCGGTTGCAACACAAAGTTATCTACTGCGTTGGCAGCAACAAAAACTCCAATGATTTCTAATGTGTTGGGAATAATCATGTCGTAGGCGTTGATGCCGAGATTGGAAATCAAACCGATGACGACGCCGATGAATCCTCCCATCAACGGACCAAGATATGGAACGATATTCATGAAACCTCCAATGACGGCTATTATCAAAGCGTTCTCAATGCCGAAGATTGTCAGTCCGATGAAAATCAATATCATCATACAGAGAAGCTCAGCGATGAGTCCAAAGATGTATCGTGTGAGCATCACTCTCGAGTCGTGAAGTATCGTCTTCATCCTGAGCGTCTGGTCGTCGGGAACTATAGCCATGAAGATGTTGTGAATAATCTTAGGCTCGCGCAAAAGGAAGAATGTTATGAAGATGATAGAGAAAAATCCTACTACAATAGAACTTGTCTTCGATACCACACCTCCGACGATTGTGCTGAGATTGTCCCAGTTAATTATAGAATATAACTTGCTTTCAACCATTTTCAAGAGGTCTTCCTCAGGACGTATGATGTTGTATTGTAGGAGAATACTGTAAATCTTTTCTAAAGGTTTCTCAAGATATTCGACAATGGCATTGGTGTCGATGTTGGATAAGATGTTTATCTCTTTATTGATTAAAGGTATGATAAGCAGGAATATGAGCGAGAATGTCAGGAACATGACAACCATCGTGATGACTGCCGAGATAGAGTCGCCGAGATGTAGTTTCTTGATGTGAATCTTTTTTAACAAGTCAAATAAAGGACGACCCATCATCGATAAAATCATGGCGATGGCGAAATACATAAAGATGTCCGGAAAGAAATAAATCAATGCCGCGACCGCCAAGACACCAGCAATAGGTTTCAGAAACGTAATAATTTTATTCATAAGTTATATTTAAAGTCATCAAGTCACCGAGTCACCGAGAATCTCTCAATTTCTCAATTTCTGAGGTTCTTAAGTTCTGAGATTCTAAAAAATGTTCTCTATTGCCATGCCGAACAGACTGCCGAGTGATATTCCCATTTCTGCAGCTTGTTTAGGCATGATGCTGGCTTCCGACATTCCAGGCACGATGTTAACTTCTATAAAGAACAATCCTTCTTCATTGAGGATGTAGTCGAAACGAGCGAATCCTTTGCATCCTAATTTCTCGTACAGCATTGCTGACGTTGCCTTTATCTCAATCTCTTCTAACTCTTCCAAGTCGGCAGGTGTTATCTCGTCCGATTTGCCTTCTGTATATTTTGCCTCGTAGTCGAAGAAATCGTTTTTAGAGACGACTTCGGTGAGAGGCATCACCATCATCTTGCCTTTATATTCCATCACGCTGCAAGCCAACTCACGACCTTTGACGAACTTCTCGCACATAATCTGTTCGCCAGCGTTGAAAGCAGTCTCGATTGCTTTGTCGAAATCTTCAGCAGTGTTGACTTTGCTCACGCCCACACTCGAACCATTACATGTAGGTTTAACAAATAAAGGTAAACCAAGTTCATCGATAATATCATTTTTGTCGATGAAATCACCTTTGTTGATAGTGATGGAAGGCGATACTGTTGCTCCGTGAGCTGCTGCGATATGTTTTGTCAAGTCCTTGTTGAAAGTCAATGCGCAGGTGGTGAAGTTAGACGAAGTATAAGGAATATTTAACATCTCAAAATAACCTAAAATCTCTCCATTCTCGCCTGGTATTCCGTGAACTGCGTTAAAGACAGCGTCGAAAGTAATTCTATTTCCATCGATAGTGACAGAGAAATCGTTCTTATCTACAGGGATATGTTTGTCGTCTTCGGTCAGACAATACCAATCACCTTTTTTTATGACGATGATATATGAATCGTAAATGTTTGAATCTAAATGTTTTTTTACAACTTTGGCACTCTTGATGGATATTTCGTATTCTCCAGAATAACCTCCACAAATAATTGCAATCTTTCTCATAATATTATTTCGATAAAAAAATTAAAATCGTTATCTTTGTCGCACCAAAATTAATAAAAACGTCGTTATTGTTGTACATTAAAAATTAAAAATAAATGAAAGCCTTCAATTTTTTGACTAAAAGGGCATTTTACATAAATCTGTTGATAATTATAGCATTGGTTATCATAATAATAGAAGTCGCATTCTTCTCATTGAATGGTTATACTCGTCATGGAGAAGAGATATTAGTTCCTGACTTCGTGGGTTTAAATTGTGACTCTATACTTGAAGAATATGGCGATGATTTTCACTTCGTTATGTTGGACAGTGTTTATACGAAGAATCTTCCTGAAGGCTCGATGTTTCAACAAGATCCGCTTCCAAATTCAAAGGTAAAGAAAGGACGTAACCTTTATTATGTGAAAGTCTCTGAGGCACCTGAGAAAGTTGCGATGCCGAACTTGAGAAATCTTTCCTTACGTCAGGCTATGGTGCTTCTTAAAGCTAACGGATTGAAAGTGTCGGAGCTCGAGTTTGTTGAGCATTTTGCTAAGAATGCCGTCGTGGAACAAATGTTTGAAGGTAATGTTATTGAACCTGGTGATGAGATAATAAAAGGCAGTGAGTTGAAACTTCTCGTGGGTTATGGTAGAGACGACAGAAAAACGCATCTTCCAAACGTAGTGACTGCGAAAAAAGAAAACGTGAAAAATAGTATCATCGAAGCTTCACTCAATCTTGGAAACGAGATATTTATGGATTATGACGCTAACGACAACTACAGAGTTTATAAGATGGAACCGGCATATAATATTGAGACTCTAGTAACTCTTGGCTCAAAAGTCGATGTGTGGTATCGCTCGGCTGAAAAGTTCGATTTCGATTCGTATGGAAGAGAGTTGTTTAAGAAAGATTCTGTCCTTTCTGTTATGAAGAAGAAAAAACTTTCCGACGACACAATTAAATACGTAACAGATAGTTTTGATTATATAATAACGCACAGATTGTTCCTGTTCGATTCGATTAGCCGCGAGCATGACAAGAATATCGTCTTTGAAAGAGATTTCTTCGAGTTTATGTATCGTGACGACACAATCAACATGGACTCGCTGTTAAAGATTATTGACGAAAGAATTGAAAGTAACGACATAGAAAGTAACGATTATTATTATGAAGAATAGAATTTTAGTTTTATTAGCCATATCTTTGTTTTTCGGATTGAGACTCAATGCTCAGGAATACGTCAGCGGATTCTCTTTCTCGAACAAATCTTCAGATGAGAAGAAGGTTAGAAAGTCGTCCAATGTAGTGACGCTGCCTTTCTTTGACGACTTTACCGAATCGATGACCTATCCTGACGCTGCCAAGTGGCAAAATCGCAGTGTTTTGGTCAACTCGGGATTCCCTAAGTTCGCGACTAATTTCAATGCAGCGACTCTTGACGCGTTAGATGAATCAGGAAAAGTCTATTCTCACGCAAGCAGCTCTCCTTTCGTCGCTGACTCGCTTATATCTAATCCAATACAGCTCAACGCTTTGACACCTGCCGACTCTCTCTACTTCAGTTTCTATTATCAGCCTCAAGGTAATGGCGACGCTCCCGAAGCAACAGACTCGCTCGTGCTGATGTTCGGTTACGTCTTGGATACTTTCAAAATTGAATACGATACAATTATCATCAAAGATATGCTCGCCTATATGCAAGTCGATACTATTAACATTGGCGATATCTTGTATCACGACATGAACTCTTCATGTAATCTTGATATGTATGCAATATCTGAAAATCAATATACTATAGCAGATTCTAATAAGAGAGTTGCAATTCCTTGCGACACTGTTTTCTATTCAGAAAAGGTATGGAATCATATCTGGAGCAGTCCCGGAATGACATTGGATTCTTTCTTGGTGGCAAACGACAGTAATTATTTCAAACAGGTGATGATTCCTGTAAAAGATGAGAAATATTTCAAGAACGATATGATAGTGCTCTTCTATAATTACGTCACTATGCCAACAACGATGTATCCTAACGATAGAAGCAATGTCGATAATTGGAATATCGATTTTATTTATCTCGATAGAAATCGTTCTTACGACGATACCACATATCCACTTGTGACATTCTCGGAGAAATCACCTTCTTTATTGAAACGTTATAACTCAATGCCTTATCGTCAATATAAGAGTAATCCGACAGCAGCGATAGCTTCCGACTATGAGATGTATATTGCTAACTTGGATTCGGTAGGTGCTAAGATTCAATATACTTGTCAGATTGAAAATCTTACTACAGGCTGGACATTCGATTATGAAAGTGGATGGAATAATATTTCCAACGGCACTTTGCATGAAAATTCGGTTCATCTCAACAATTTCCTCTTCGATATGGTTGATAAATTAGATACGACTTCTTATCTTATCACACACATTATCAATGTTGACGAAGAATCGTCGATGGCTAAAGGCGATACTTTGTATGGAATACAGTCGTTCTATAATTATTACGCTTACGATGATGGAACTCCGGAAAGAGGCTACGGTGTGGTGCCTGACGACTCTTATTTTGCAACGCAATTTACAATCTCAACACCAGATACAATATGCGGAGTGCAGCTTCTTTTCAACAGAACTCATAACGACGCCAACTACGACTTCTTCGATATAGTGCTTTGGAACGATAATAACGGTAGACCGGGTAACGAGTTCTATCGACTTCAAAATCAAAGACCAATATGGAGCGACACTATTTATAAATTTGCTTATTATCCTTTCGATGAGGTCGTGAAAGCCAACGGAACGATTTATGTAGGAATTATGCAACACTCAAGAGAAAGTATCAATATTGGCTTCGATACTTCTAAAGATAATAGTCAATATAATTTCTTCGAGACAGGCAACGGATGGGAAAATAGTATGATGCAAGGCTCTTTGATGATACGTCCTGTTGTTGGTGGCGATTATGTCATAGAAGAAGAGATAAACGTAAATAAGAAAAGATTAGGACTTTATCCTGTTCCTTCACAGAATGAAATAAATATCAGTGAGTTGCCTGCTCAAGATTGCGATGAGATTATGATATTCGATATGACAGGACGCTTGATGAAATCATATTCCAACAGTGTGAAGTTGGACGTAAGTGATTTGTCGGACGGACTATATATGATTAGAATTGTTACAGGAGAAGGAAAGATTTATACCGAAAAATTCTTGATTGCCAAGTGATTATGAAAGATAGATTTGAGGATATAAAGGAAGAGGATAAGAAACAGGATTTCGTTGGTCGGTATCAAGATGAAGATACAGAAGAGACTACTGAGTTATACGAGCATTTTCGTATCGTCGCCGACCCAGGACAGTCGATGACGCGAGTTGACAAGTTCTTGCAGAATCGTATTGAGAATGTGTCGCGTAACAGAATACAAAATGCGGCAAAGGCGGGAAGCATACTCGTCAACGATAAACCGGTAAAACAAAATTACAAGGTGAAACCTAACGACATCGTCACGGTGGTTCTTTCGTATCCGCCTCGCGAAGTCGTGATAACTCCAGAAAATATACCTCTTGAAATAGTTTATGAAGACGACGACTTAATTGTTATCAACAAGCAGGCTGGTCTCGTCGTCCATCCAGGTCACGGCAATTTCGACGGAACTCTGTTGAACGCCTTGGCTTTTCATTTTAAAAACACAAATCAGAATGTTGAAAACGGCTTCGGCTATCTTGTCCATCGTATCGACAAAGATACCACAGGCTTGATGATTGTGGCGAAGAACGAGACGGCGCAGACTATTCTCGCGAAACAGTTTTTTGAACACAGCATCACGCGTCGTTATCAAGCACTCGTGTGGGGCGACTTTGAAGATGACGAAGGAACGATAGAAGGAAACATCGGTCGCAGTCCTAAAGACAGAATCGCGATGGCCGTGTTCCCCGATGGCTCGCAAGGCAAGACAGCAGTGACGCATTATAAGGTCTTGGAACGTTTCAATTATGTGACTTTGACAGAGTGTCGTCTCGAGACAGGAAGAACGCATCAGATTCGTGTACATTTCCAATACACGGGTCATCCGCTCTTCAACGATTATCTCTATGGCGGCGACACCATCATCAAAGGAACGACTTTTTCAAAATATCGTCAGTTTATCGAGAATTGTTTCAGAGAGATACCGCGTCATTGCCTGCACGCCAAGATATTGGGTTTTGTACATCCAACGACAGGAGAAGAAATGTATTTCGACTCGGAACTTCCAAAAGACATGGTGGCAGTCTTAGATAAATGGCGTAATTATATTAAAACAAGGTTAGATTAATTCACAATTAACAATGTACAATTGACAATTATTGTTAGTTGTAAACTATAAATTGAATATGATAGTTGTTACTGGTGCAGCGGGTTTTATTGGCAGTGTAGTTGCCGGTGAACTTAACAATAAAGGTTATAATGATTTAATCCTCGTCGATGATTTCTCCAAGAAGGAAAAAGAAAGAAATTATATCGACTTGAAATATAAATCCTTGATTGATAGAAATATCTTCTTCGATTGGTTTAAGGAAAATCATAAAGATGTGTATTTCGTCATTCACCTTGGTGCTCGCACCGACACCACGGAATTCGATTGGAACGTATTTCAAAAATTAAACGTCGATTATACAGAGACGATGTTTTCTATGTGTGCCGAATATCAGATTCCTTTGGTTTATGCTTCATCGGCAGCGACTTACGGCAATGGCGAATTGGGTTATGACGACAGTCACGATGTGGTGGAGAGATTGCAGCCTCTGAATCCATACGGACGTTCCAAGAATGAAGTCGATAAATGGATATTAAATCACGTAGAGAAGCGCGGACATGCGTCTGAACCTCCGTTCTGGGCAGGTTTGAAGTTCTTCAACGTCTATGGTCCTAACGAATATCACAAAGGACGCATGGCTTCAGTCATCTTCCATTCTTTCAACCAGATAAACGCTACAGGAAAAGTCAAGTTGTTCCGTTCACATCGTCCCGACTTCAAAGACGGACAACAATTGCGTGACTTTATCTATGTGAAGGATATTGCGAGTGTTATTTGTTTTATGATTGAAACTCAACAGAAGATATTCTACACAATAAAATCTCACGTAGAGACGTACGGACGTACGTCTAACAGCTTACCATCTGGTTTATACAATCTCGGTACTGGCAAGGCACGCAGTTTCTACGACTTGGCGGCGGCTACTTTCAAGGCGATGGGAAAAGATGTTGATATTGAATTCATCGACATACCAGAAGATATAAGAGATAAATATCAATACTTTACGGAAGCTAATATGGATAAGTTGAGAGCAGCCGGCTACGACAAGGAGTTTACTTCTTTAGAAGACGGCGTTGAAGATTACGTGAAGAATTATTTGATGAGAAGGTAGGATTTTTTTGTTTATTGGTTTGAATTAATGATTTCTTCATAGAGAGCATTAAGTCCTAACCACCAATATTTGCTACTTTCGTTCTCCATTTTTTTATAGACAGAAGAAGAATAGACAATCTTTAACGCAGAATCTATATCTTTGGCTATGCCCAATTCAATAAGACGATTTGCAATCTGTGTTACTTTACCTGGTAGAATTAAGTAAAGATTATCTTGTGTTATTTTTTGTGGTTTCATAATTTAACCTCCTTATAATCATTAAATGTTAATGTCTTTAATGAGATTATAGTATGAAACAATAACTGATTAACTAACTTATATGTCTTTAATCTTCTTATTAATTCGGCTTTGTTGATTATTCCGGATTCATACAAATTAAAACTAAGATATACGTTGTCATTTGCAACGGGACCTTTGACAATATCAAAGTCGTGATTGAAATTAATATCAGTTCTGTTTTTATGAACGAAATCAATCCATGATTCATTTGCTGAGCGAAATGATCTTATTTTCAAATCTTTCGAAGGATTATAATCATAAATGTTGACATAACCAATCTTTAGATTATTATTGTTCATTCTTAATTTACACCAGCGTTTTGCTTGATTAAAATCTGTTGTGGTGTAGAATCCTTTCCCAAAATCTAATGCTCTATTAGATTCGACAATCTTGGGTTCTTTGACGATTTCTAAACTTCCGTGATAAACTATCATAAATTAGTGGTTTTTAATATATTGTTCTATTTCATGTTGAATTGATTGTGCATTTTGGGTATGTAAGATTTCATAATTATCGATTAAGAATGATATAACACCATGCTTCTCAAAGAGATTATAAATATAAGAACCATCTCGCTGTATAGTATGTTTATATTGCTCTATGCAAAATGCAACAAATTCAATCTTAGAATACAAGTCGGTTCTTTTCATAAATTCACAGTTCTTATTTCTCTTTCTTCTCCAATTCCTTATCTAATTCTAAGAGAAACTTTTTGGTTCTTTCCAATGTCATCAAGACGGTCGTTTTTCTTTCCAATTGGTCGAAGTCTTTTTTGAGAGCGTCTTTGGCACCTTGTAATGTGTAACCCTGGACTTTGACGAGTTGGTAAATCATGCGGAGATAGCGCATATCGCGTTGAGTGAACATTCTGTTGCCTTTGGCGCTTTTTCTTGGTCTTAATACAGAAAACTCATTCTCCCAATATCTTATGAGAGAAGTGTTTACGTTAAACATCTCGGCAACTTCGCCAATGCGGTAATATAATTTCTCTTCTTGCATGATTAGTCCATTGTTTGTGAAGGATGCTGCGACAATTCAAGTATCTTGTCGTATTCTTCAGGTGTTAAGTCGTTGTAGAAAAAGTTGATAGGGTTGACTGCCTTATTGTTTTTGATGACTTCGTAATGAAGGTGAGGAGCCGTCGATTTTCCAGTATTGCCTAATGTTCCAATCTCTTGACCTCTTTTTACTTTCTCACCCTTCTTGACTTTGATTGAACTAAGGTGAGCGTAGCGAGTCTTGTAGCCATAACCATGATCGACTATGATATTATTGCCGTAGCCGCTTTTGTTTTTCTCTACCTTGGCAACGACGCCATCTCCGGTAGCGTAGATTCCTAACCCGACAGGACCGCTGAAGTCGATGCCGCTATGGAATTTAGTTACCTTATAGAAAGGGTCGGTGCGATGACCATAATGTGATGATATTCTGTAGATGTCGGTACCTTTAACAGGCATGATGGCAGGAATGCAACTTAACATCTCCGACTTATTTTTTGCCATCTCGTAAATATCGTCAAATGACTTCGACTGAACGTAAAGCTGGCTTGTAAGAACGTCGATTCTTTTTGCAGTGTTGACGACCATATCGGAATTGACATAACCATCTAAAACCATGTAACGGTTGGAACCTCCATAACCAGCTCTTCTCACTGACGATGGAATAGGGTCGGCTTCAAAAATCATTCGGTAGATGTTGTCGTCGCGGTCTTCCAACTCGCCTAACAATAAATCGAGATCGTCGATTTTATCGTTCATGATGTCGTATTGCAACTTGAGATATTCAATCTCGCGAGCCTGCATCCTCTCGGTTGGGGAACCGAAGAAGTTCTGAATGAGAACGACTATCAAGAAAGCAGTGACACTCGTCGATAAAAGATATAAGACTACACTCCAGAATTTTCTCTTCCTTGAAGTCTTATATTCTTCATATTCAAGTGTCTGAGGATTGAAAATATATTTTTTGTTTGTCATCGTTTGTTATTTGGAAATAAGTAAAAAATATTCCATCTGTTCTGCAAAAATAATATTTTTTTAAACTAAATTTGCAAAAAAAATTATTGGAATAAATATTTAACACATTATTATATATGAAAGCAAGTGAAATTCGCAGCAGTTTCTTAAAATTTTTTGAATCGAAACAACATCTCGTAGTGGCTTCAGCTCCTATCGTTGTAAAGAATGACCCGACATTGATGTTCACCAACGCGGGTATGAATCAGTTTAAAGATATTTTCTTGGGCAACGCTCAACCTAAATCGGTGAGAGTAGCAGATATTCAAAAATGTCTCCGCGTCTCAGGCAAACACAACGACCTCGAAGAAGTAGGTCGCGACACTTACCATCACACCATGTTCGAGATGATGGGTAACTGGTCGTTCGGCGATTATTTCAAGAAAGAAGCTATTGCATGGGCTTGGGAATTTCTTACCGAAGTCTTGAAGATTGACAAAAATAAATTATACGTCACCGTCTTCGGTGGCGATACCAAAGATAACTTGGAACCTGACAACGAAGCTTTTGAATTTTGGAAAGAACATATAGACGAGTCGAGAATAATCTACGGAAGCAAGAAAGACAACTTCTGGGAAATGGGCGACCAAGGTCCTTGCGGTCCATGTTCGGAGATTCATATCGACATACGCGACGAAGAACAACGTAAACTCGTCGATGGAAAAGAACTCGTCAACAAAGACGACCCAGAAGTCATAGAGATATGGAACCTTGTTTTCATGCAGTTTAACCGTATGGCTAACGGAAGCTTGGTTAACCTCGCGGCAAAACATATCGACACAGGAATGGGATTTGAACGTCTCGTCCGCGTCATCCAAAACAAGAAATCAAATTATGACACCGACGTCTTCACTCCTTTAATCAATAAAGTCGCGGAATTATCAGGCAAGGAATATGGCAAGGAAGAAATGGTTGACATCGCAATGCGCGTCATCTCCGACCATTTGCGCGCTGTCAGTTTCGCTGTCGCCGACGGTCAGCTTCCTTCAAACAATGGCGCAGGTTATGTCATACGCCGAGTCTTACGTCGTGCCGTCCGCTATGGATACACATTCTTAGGATTTACAGAACCTTTCGTATATAAGATTTTACCTGTCTTAGTTCAAGAGATGGGCGAACAATATCCAGAGTTGAAGGCTCAACAAGAACTCGTCGCTAAGGTCATCCGAGAAGAAGAAGCATCATTCTTAAGAACTTTGTCGCAAGGCATCAGACGTTTCGAGTCATATATAGAACAAAATCCCGATGCTAAAATCATAGATGGCGCTTTCGCTTTTGAATTGTTCGACACATACGGATTCCCCGTCGATTTGACAAACCTCATGGCTGAAGAGAAGAATCTTACTGTCGATATGGAAGGATTTAAAAGTAATCTCGAAGAACAGAAAAACCGTTCACGTAAGGCTGCTGAGAAATCATCAGGCGACTGGGTCGTCGTTGTGGAAGACGATAAGGCAACAGAGTTTAAAGGATATAACGAATTGACAACCACTTCAAAGATTATGCGTTATAGAGAAGTCGTTGCCAAGAACAAGAAACATTATGAGATAGTTTTAGACCAAACACCTTTCTACGCTGAGATGGGCGGTCAGGTTGGCGACGTAGGTACTTTGACATCTGAGGAAGAAGTCATAAAAGTTCTTAACACAGTGAAAGAAAACGACCTTATCATACATATCACAGATAAGATTCCTACAGAACCAGAAGCTGATTTCGTTGCAACAATTGATCTTAAGAGAAGACATAAGATTGAAGCAAACCATACGACGACACACCTTATGCACGCTGCTTTGCGTCAAGTTCTTGGTAATCATGTAGAACAAAAAGGTTCGTTAGTGAATGACGAGCGTCTGCGTTTCGACTTCAGTCATTTCTCGAAGATGACAGACGGAGAAATCAAGGAAGTTGAGCGTATTGTTAATGAGAAGATTAGAGAAGATATTTTAAATAACACATACGAAAATGTTCCTATCGAAGAAGCCAAGAATATGGGTGCTATGGCTTTGTTCGGTGAGAAATACGGCGACCATGTAAGAGTCGTTGCTTTCGACAAAGATTATTCAGTAGAGCTTTGTGGTGGTACTCACATCGCTTCGACAGGTCGTATCGGTTCATTCAAGATTTTGTCTGAAGGCGCTATTGCCGCTGGTGTACGTCGTATCGAAGCTGTCACAGGTGAAGATGTGATGAACTATTTGGATAATCAGATTGAACAGATTGCTAAGATTAAGGAAATTGTCAAGACTTCTGGCGACTTGATTAAGGCTATTGAAAATCTCAATGCTCAAAATCAGATGTTACAAAAGAAAGTAGAGCAGATGATGCAAGAGAAAGCTGTTGCTGAAGCACGCAATATCTACAACGCAGCCGTTGATTTTGAAGGACGTAAGTTGGTTATTGCACGCGTTGAAGCCGATGTCAATCAGATGAGAACGATAGCTTCTGCTGTTAAAGAAATCGACGCTGAGACAATCATGATGTTAGGCGGTATCTTTGAAGGCAAGCCTGCATTATGCGTGATGATTCCTCAGTCGTTGGTTGACGAGCGCAAGTGGGATGCCGGCGCTATGATTAGAGAAGCTGCCAAGGAAATACAAGGCGGTGGCGGCGGTCAGAAGACACTCGCTACAGCAGGCGGCAAGAACGTCGATGGTATCGACAAAGCCATGGAAGTCTTGAAAAAATCCTTAGGAATATAATGAAACAATCGTGTAGAGACGTCACTCCTGTGGCGTCTCTTTATAATAATCTTTGACGTCTCTATTAATATAAAGCGTCTCTATAATAATTTATTAACCAAATAAAATCAAAATTATGAGTAAAATTTCAATTCGATTTTTCAATGATCGCGAAGTCCGTGCAGTATGGGACGAAGACAATTCCAAGTGGTGGTTTAATGTTGTGGATATAATCGGTGTTTTAAATGAGCAAGACGATTATTCCAAAAATAGAAATTACTGGAAGTAACAAAGGGGACTTCTATAAATTCCCCGATTAAATAAATTTAGACAATCATTATAAAAACTTTTGCGTGCTTTATGTTTCTCTTTGGAATCTTTCTGCCTTTCTTTCAATCACATAGCTTGCTATGCTCTTTCAAGAAAAACAAAAATCTTCTCAAAGATAAATTCATAAATCACTCGCAAAGCAATTTATAGAAATCCCCTAAAGAATAAATTGCGTAAAGAGAACGAGCAGTTGGTTAGTCGTACTAACCAACTTAAATTAACAGCTCGATCTTATGTTGAAACGTTCACTAAAAAAATGTGTTGATTGGAGTCTTATCAACAAGAACGACTATCTCAATGCGATGAGTATAAGCTCTGTTGATGGAACATTTATTAAGCTATTAGTGAAAGATGCTTTGACCGACAAAATTTACGACCACGAAATCTTTATGAAAGGAATAGATTATTCCTACTACTACGAAGAACCGTGACATTTTAGAACCTCAGAGCTTTAGAACTTCAAAACTTCAGAATCTCAAAACTTCAAAACTCCATCACTTCAAAACTTTTCTTATCTTTGCGCAACTATGAGAATACTCCTACTTTACATATTATTCGCTTTTTTAGGTCAACGGACAATAACTTCGACTCTGACTTCGACTCTGACTTCGGTCGCTGAGCCTGTCGAAGCGCCGGGCGATGTTGTCGTGCCTTCGACAAGCTCAGGCACCTGTACGGACACATTGAATGTGTACTCAATCGAATTTAATGAAGACGCACGTCCGTGCGCCTCTACGGGAGATTCGGT
>JAFTXI010000020.1 GCA_017461665.1 Bacteroidales bacterium
GAATCTATCACCCTTACAGGCTTAATATGACCAATAAAAGATAATTGCCTGATTATACATTAGTTCTTATGTCGAACTCACGTTAAGTACAGACATTGAAAGGGGAAAGGTTTTCGGTCTGAATACTCTCCGTAGGAGGAAGATTCAGCCCGAAACGGCTTGCCGCCCGACCTTTCAACTTTCAAGGGCTATTGTACTACCTTCGCAGACGAGCAAAGGAAAGGGGCGAATGACGGAATCGGGAAACTCTTAATATCGAAGATTGATGTTAGACCAAATTCAAATATTACCCTGCAATAATTAAAAATGCACCGTCCTTTTGCTCGTTCATAAAAAAGTTGTACCTTTGTTCCAAGATGAGTTGTACATCAATGCAAATTACGCAAGTATGTAGAAATCAGAACAGTCGCTAAATCATTACCTCGTTCTTGAACTTTCCGCATAAATATTTTATTCTTAGCGGATTATAAGATTATTCCAAAAATACAATTTATCTTCAAATTTCGCCCTTACAAAAAAGAAAACCCGAGAAAAATATTCTCAGGTTTCCTATTTCCTAAATTCTAAAGTTTTAGAATTCTAAAGTTCTAAAATTTTATCAAACGATACCTTGAGCTAACATAGCTTTTGCTACTCTCATGAAGCCAGCGATGTTTGCACCTTTAACGTAGTTGATTGTTCCGTCAGCTTCTTTTCCGTATTCGATGCAGAGGTCATAGATGTCGTTCATAATCTTTTGTAATTTAGCGTCAACTTCTTCTGCAGTCCAGCTGATGTGAGCAGCGTTTTGGCAGATTTCGAGACCTGATGTAGCAACGCCACCAGCGTTAACAGCTTTACCTGGAGCGAATGGGATACCAGCGTTTTGTACTGTTGAGATAGCGCCTGGTTGGCAACCCATGTTAGAAACTTCAGCTACATATTGTACGCCGTTGTTGATTAATTCTTGAGCGTCTTCTGCGTTCATTTCGTTTTGGAATGCGCATGGACATGCAATGTCACATTTTACGCTCCAAGCTTTCTTACCAGGAGTGAAGATAGCTTTGCCTGGGAATTTGTCGGCCATATCTTGAACTCTGTTGCGGTTTGAAGCACGCATTTCGAGCATATAGTTAATCATTTCTGGAGTGATGCCTTCTGGGATTTCGCAAACGCCGTCTGGACCTGAGATAGCAACGACTTTAGCACCGAGTTCTGTAGCTTTTGTAGCTGCGCCCCATGCTACGTTACCGAAGCCTGACAAAGCGATTCTCTTGCCTACCATTGTGTCGCTAACTTGTTTTACCATGCGGTTTACATAGTACATAGCGCCGAAACCTGTAGCTTCTGGACGGATCAAAGAACCACCCCAGCCGTATGATTTACCTGTCAATGCGCCTGTGCTGTGTTCACGAGCTAATTTTTTGTACATACCGTACAAGTAACCGATTTCACGGCCACCAACGCCAACGTCACCAGCTGGTGAATCTAAGTCAGCACCGATGTTTCTCCATAATTCATACATGAAAGCGTGGCAGAAACGCATGATTTCGCCGTCTGATTTTCCTGTTGGATCGAAATCAGCACCACCTTTACCACCACCAAGTGGAAGGTTTGTCAAAGCATTTTTGAAGATTTGTTCGAAGCCTAAGAACTTAAGCATTGAAACGTTTACTGCTGGGTGGAAACGGAGACCGCCTTTGTATGCGCCGAGAGCTGCATTATATTGTACACGGTAACCGATGTTTGTTTGTACTTGACCTTGGTCGTCAACCCAAACTATTCTGAATGTGAAAATACGATCTGGTTCAACTAAACGTTCAACGATTTTTGCTTTTTCAAATTCTGGATGTTGATTATATACTTCTTCAACTGATTCCAAAACTTCGCGAACTGCTTGTAAATACTCTTTTTCGCCTGGGTGCTTAGCTTCCAGGTTTGTCATAATGGTTTGTACGTTCATTACTTTTATTTTTTATTGGGTTAATTAATTGAAGTTAATTCTAAAATGATTTACTCCGCAAAGGTAATGTTTTTAGTTATCAAAAAAACAAATATTAAAGAAATATTTTTTTTATTTTAAAATCGTCAGTTTTTTACAATGGTTTTGACATATTCTCCTTCTTTCCAAATCAATGTCTCAGCCACATTTCCCTTCCTATCGAATCGTATCTCCTCCCCGTCTTTGACATTGTCTTTGTAATGTATCTTCGTAATCATCAAGCCATCTGTCGAATATCCTATCTGTACTCCTGCACCGTCTTTATATGTAGCCATCGAACCGACTGAGCCATTTTCATAATAAACAATCCACTTGCCGTCAAACATACCGTCTTTATATGAACCTTCTACGAACAAGGCTCCGCTGTCGTACCATTGCTTCAACTCACCATGAAGTACTCCTTCCTTGTAATGTTCTAACTTCACCAAATCGCCGAAGACATTATACTTCTCAAAAACTCCTTCATATTGGTCGTTCCTAAGAAAATATTTGCTTTCTAAGTTTCCATTCTCATACCAACGTATCGTTTCTCCAACCAAAGTATCCATCCTATAATTAGTCTTCATCTCAGGCTTGCCGTTGGGATAATACCAGACACATTCTCCATTCAATTTTCCATCTTTATATCTCAACTCCGACTTCACAACGCCGTTTTCATAATACGACTTAACGACGTTCTTATCTTCGACATAGCCACAGGAAATCATAAATAGTGTTAAGAATATAAATGTTAAAATCTTATTCGTATGGTAAAAGCTGCTTCTCATAATTTTTGTATTGATATAAGTTCCAGTATGAGTTTTCAAATCCGTCGTTGATGTTCTTCTTTTCGAAATGATATTTGGTGTTTAATAAAGGTATGTCAAAAGTTGGAATAGCAGCCGAGACATCGTCGCCGTAGTTTATCAAGGCGTTCAAGAAATACCACGCGATGTTAAATCCATGAAATGCAATATCTTTTGGCTCGGTTCCATATTCGTCTCTGAACTTACAGATAAACTTTCCTACTGCGTAGGTGTCGTAATCGGTATAGTCGTAGTCAAAGATAATCGTACTAAGTTTCATAAGATTTTCGTTGAAGAGACGATCGAACTTCGACCAGTCGGGAAGCGCAATCAGACTGACAGGATAGTCTTTATTAAGAATATTTAACTTATTTATCATCTCTGTTGCAAAGACTTTGCTGTCGCCATAGACAATAAACAAGTTGTTTCTGAATGCTGAAGCCGTCTTCATGACTTTATTCAAGCTATCAATAGAATAGTTATAAACTACAACCTGATTCCTAAGTTTCGTCGTGTCATCAGGAAATTCGTTTATCATCTTGACATCAAATGTGATATTATCAGACTGATATTTCGTCGAATCGAATTCTATCTCCTCATTCTTCAAAGCGTTCTGATATTTCCTAATCACCTTCTTGATGTGTTTGTTAGAGACGTATGAAAACTCTTCAATATTACGTAAGGCTATCTCTTTCATAGTCTCGACATATTTCATGCTTGAAGAATCCATTGCGAAGATGAAGATATTATTATCGGTATATTTGTCTTTTATCACTTCTTCGAGCCAATGCATCTGATATGAATAGGAAGGTTTCACTTTCACCATATTTTTGTTTCCTATCACCAAGTCTTCTCTGTTGGTCATCGGATTGACAAGGAGTATGTCTTTGTCATTAACAAAATTTAACATTCTCTCGAAAGGTTTCAAGTGGAAAGGACCGACAATCATGTCGGCAGTGGCGAGCCATTCGTCGTTGAGAGCAGTCACTATCTTGTTGGTATCTTGGTCGATGTCATAAACTTTGAGGTCTATCTTCATGTCATATTTGCTCACCATCGAATCGACGGCAATCATAAAGCCTTCGTAGAAATGAAGATAAGAGAAAGGTTTGGCGAGAAGCTGTTTGTTGGAGACTTCTTCTGCGAGGAATTTCTCATCCACCTGTTCTAAGTAGAGAGGCATCATCAGAGCCACCTTATATAGTCTCTCCGAATCGAAAAAGGTCGGCACAAACTCAGGCTCAAAAGCCAAGCTGTCTGGTTCAAAAGATTCTTCTTGTATTTCTTCTTCAACGGTCACAATCTCTTCCTTGTAAGGTATTCTTATTATGGTTCCGGCTTTGGGATTATTTTTCACATCTCTGTTCTCGAAATAAATCTCATTGACGGTCACGCCATAAATCTCGGCGATGTCTTTCAGGGTTTGTTTTTTCTTAACGGTATGAACATAATATTGTTTGCCGTTATATTCTGTTACTATTGAAGATTTCTGCGACACCTGAGCTTTCAATGTCGTAGCGAAGAAAGCAGTCATCACACAAATAAACAATAAAGAAAAGACATTTTTTAAAGTTTTCATTTTCATCTTATTATAAGAATAGAATTAAATATCTTTGGTTAAAACAATTTTTTACAAAGATAATAAAAGACAACAGACAACAGACAACAGACAACAGATTTTTTTAGAACTATAAAACTCAGGATTTTTAGATTTCTGGAAGGATTTAAAATCTCAAAACTTCAGAAATTCAAAACTTCATAATATTAGTTTCTTAGAAACTTGGTGACTTGGTGACTTTAAAAAAAAGAAGAGACGCCACAGGAGTAGCGTCTCTACCGAAGGACACATTGAATGCGTCCGTACATTATCAATCAATTGCAACACCAATTGCTATGCTATGAATACCATCGACTTTTTCATTCGTCAATGGTAGCGAACAATTATATTGTAATCGAATCTTCCAGACTTCGTTTCTCTTTGTCTTCTTATTGGTCCATATCTTAAAATCAAAATTGGCTCCTACAGAAGGTGTTGGGATATTTTTCAAATCTAAGTGATGGCTGAAATTCATAAAGCCAAATCCTACCACAGGCGCGACTTGCAAGAGTTTTCCATCAACGAGATTGTAGCCTGCTCGCAATCCAAAATCGACCATATTATCTGTTTCGTTCCATCCTGCCCTGCTATAAAACGAAGTCTGCAACTTACCATGATATAAATCTAATTCCCAGTTGCAATTTACATAATCATTGAAATTATTATGGGCGAAGGTGTAACCTCCGGACAGCGACGTTCCGAAACGCCATTTAGAAATCGAAGTGGTTTCTTGTCCTAAACTGATATCTGCCGTTAAGAAAAGCGATATCGCTAACAATATTTTCATTTTAGTTTTCATAGTTTTGCTATTTGTATTAATAACTACTCTGCAAAATTATATACTCGTATAGTTGACATTTCTCGACTACCATTCAATTCAATAGCTGACATTAATTCATTGTGTTTTCTTCCCGCTTGATCAAAAGGATTGTTACTGTTAGGTACAATGTTAGAAAATTGTACTAACCAATTGTCGAATTTATTTTCCATTTTTATAATTTTTAATTTCAGCCCTATTGTTAGTTTGCGACAAGAGGCAGAAGGGCTTGATACCGCCAATTACCGGCGGCAAAAGTATATACAATCGACTATTCAAAAATATGTTTCTGACTATATCAGTCCAGATTTAAGGCTTTTCTTCATAAAATCAATCAATTTTTGATTTTGAAGCGACTCTTTTAATTTGTTAGTCACTCTTTTTCGACGACTCACAATGCCTTGATACGAAAGTGAAAGCAGTCCGGCTTTTTGAATTTCGGTCAATGGAAGGATGGAGATAAAACAATAATCGAGTTCTACATTGGTCATATCGGGATATTTTGATGAAAAACGATTGGTGAAATCGTTGAAGAGAGAATCGATGGTCGCTTTAAAAGTACTTATTTCTGTATTTGTGAGAGGATTCTTGAAATACATGATAGTGTCGCCCATCAAATCTTTGTTGTCATCACAGCGTTCGATAATAGAGATAAATATTTCCGTCTCTTGAAATGCGTTCCATCGCTCCAAAAACAAAGTGTTCGCCAATTCTTCCCTATCTACTCGTTTATTTTTCGTGGCATAAAAATATATTATTATCGAGATAACGACAGCGAGCAATATCAAAACAATCCATATCGATTGATGATGTCGCTCTGTATTTTCGTTCAATATTTTGTCTTTCAGATAAGTATCGTAAGTCTTTCCTATTGTTGCATTTTGTATTTTAAGGTCAAGACATTTTCTTTGAGACTCACGATAGATGGCGGCATATCTCGCCGATTCTTTTTCATCGCCCAATTCCTTATATATTTCAGAGAGTCCTTCCGCAGCATCGCGTTGGTCGAACAAATCGGGCGAACGAAACGCCTCCAAAGCATAATACAAAGCTGAATCGTATTCTTGCTCAGCATAAAAGGCGTAAGATGCAGCTCTATTCATGGAATAATAAAAGGAATTGTATCTTGGCATATTTCGCAACGCCTTTGCCCGAAGCAACAATGCCGTATCTTGATGATTAATAGATCTATAATAATAAGACATACAATAATCGTAATAGGCTCTCTCGTATGATTGTTCCGGAAATTTGGATAGATATTTTTCTGCTTTTCTTATGTAATATAAATTGGTATCTGGATTTGAGCCATCTTCATCAAGCATATCGCAGAAACTTCCTAATGTTAAATATTCAACTAATAAGTGTGACGAGTCGTTGCAGGCGTGAAACTTTTCGATGGATTCCAACAAAAGGTCGAGAGACTTATCGAAGAACTCGCAGAACAGAAACATAGAGGAAATCTTTTTATCTATCAAGCCTGTCAGATGGTTTTTCTGCGTGGAATAAATGTTATTAGGAACGTCGTCTAATGATTTTAAAGAAACGACAAAATGCTCCATTGCCTTGTTATAATCCTTATTCGCAGCGTAGATACTTCCTATGACATGATGGCATCTCGCCTTGTTCCATTTGACTCTTGAATCAGAATTAACTACATCAAGCGAGTCGAAGTAATTCACCACTTGCAATATTGCGGAGTCGCTGTAAATCTGATGCCAATCGTTCAATAATTGTTCATGATTATCGAGAACGATTTCATAATAATTACTTGTATCATGAACAGTTTCATGTGAATTAACATCAGATGGCATCGCCAATGTTGATAATAATATGAATAAGGAAGTAAGCATTTTTCAGTTTATTATTTTTTTTAAAAGAAGAGACGCAGCAATTACACATTGTTTATGTTTTATGTGTAATTGATACGTCTCTACAGGAGGACACATTCAATGTGTCCGTACATTATCAATTGTTAATTTTATTCAGAAAGTGGTTTGAAACCTTTTCCTAAAATGTCTGAGCTTGTGACAACGTTTACGAATGCTTCTGGATCAACGTCTTTGAGCATTGATTGTAACTTGACGAGTTCTGGACGTGTCAAGGTGACGTAAATCATCTTACGGTCAACGCCTTTGTATAAACCTTTTCCGAAGAAACATGTACCGCCGCGTTTGATATCGTTAACAATAATGTCGCGTACTTCTTCTGCTTTGTCTGTAACGATGAAAGCTGTCTTGTATGAGTTGAATCCGTCAACAACGAGGTCGATAATCTTACCTTCGATGAAGATGACCAAGATTGAATAGATAGGAAGACGTAACTGACCGAAAGCGATTAATGTTGTGAGTGTGATACATGAATCGACAATCATAACTAATGTTCCGAGGGAAATCTTTGTGTATTTATGTAAAATCATAGAGATGATGTCGCTACCACCTGATGTTGCGCCTGACTTGAAGATGAGACCGATAGCCAAACCGTAGATACCACCGGCAACCAAAGTGTTGAGGAAGTAGTCAGGAGCGAAATAGATATTTTCTGAATGTGGTACTAACAACCATTCTGCATTAACCAATTCTGGATTTTCAAAGATACCGTTTTGAATGATTGGTGTGTAACCGATGTAAGTCTCTATCAAGAATGTGAAACCGAAAATCAAGAATGTTGACAAGATGGTCTTGAAACCGAATTTAGGACCTAAGATCAAGGTTCCTATTATCAACAAAGGAATGTCCATACATAAGGCGTACAAACTTATCTTCCAAGGCCATACCGTGTTCAACACGTTTGAGAGACCGTAAGTTCCACCTGGAGCTAAGAGGTATGGGTTAACAAATAAAACGTCGCCAAGAGCGAACAACAAACTACCAAAAACGAGATAGAAATAAGCTAAAGCTTCTTTCTTCCAATTCATTGTTTTCATAACTTTTTCTTACTGATTTTTTAATTTATTTATTTGATTATATTAATTCAATTTTCAAGAGACGCATCAATTACATATTGTTTATTTTTCAAGGTGTAATTGGTACGTCTCTACGTGAGGCGTATGCGATACGCCCCTACAATTGTTAATTGTACATTGTCAATTCCCAAATCATTCCCATTCAATTGTCGCTGGTGGTTTGGAGCTGATGTCATAACATACTCTGTTAACACCTTTGACCTTATTGATGATGTCGTTCGACACTTTTGCCATAAATTCGTATGGGAGATGTACCCAGTCGGCTGTCATACCGTCTGTTGAGATGACGGCGCGCAGAGCTATCGTATATTCGTAGCTTCTTTCGTCGCCCATCACGCCAACGCTCTTGACAGGGAGCAGCATTGTTCCGGCTTGCCAGATGCTGTCGTACAGGTTGTCTGCCATCTCGTTAGGATATGATGCGCTTGGGAGTTCGCATTTCCAGTT
This sequence comes from Bacteroidales bacterium, assembly GCA_017461665.1. Classification (GTDB taxonomy): domain Bacteria; phylum Bacteroidota; class Bacteroidia; order Bacteroidales; family F082; genus Limimorpha. Next base: position 8,590 of record JAFTXI010000020.1, read on the forward strand.
TCTAAGACCTGAGATGAATACATCGTCGGCGTCGCGTAAGATGCGAAGTTTCTCTTCAGTGACTTCACCCAAGATACGTATTCCGAGACTTGGTCCTGGGAAAGGATGACGTCCGAGGAGTTCTTTCTTGATACCTAAGGCGCGACCAACACGACGCACCTCGTCTTTGAATAATGAACGTAAAGGCTCCACAATCTTGAGGTTCATCTTCTCAGGGAGACCGCCTACGTTATGATGTGATTTGATTTTGCAGCTTGGACCATTCACACTGACGCTCTCAATGACGTCGGGATAGATAGTTCCTTGTGCGAGCCAGTCAGCTCCTTTTATCTTCTTGGCTTCCATCTCGAAGACCTCGATGAATGTCGTTCCGATGGCTTTACGTTTTGCTTCAGGATCGGTGACGCCGACCAACTTGCTCAAGAAGAGCTCTCCTGCATTGACACCAATCACATTCAAACCTAAATCTTTATATGAATCTAAAACATCTTCAAACTCGTTCTTTCTGAGGAGACCGTTATCGACGAAGATACAATGTAAGTTGGAACCTATAGCTTTGTTTAACAATACGGCAGCCACTGTGCTATCGACGCCGCCCGAGAGTCCCAAGATGACTTTGTCGTTTCCTAATTGTTTCTTCAGAGCTTCAACGGTGCTGTCGATGAAAGAGTCAGGAGTCCAGTCGCCTTTGCAACCGCAGACTTTCATTGCGAAGTTGCCTATCATCTTGCTTCCTTCTGTCGAGTGGAACACTTCCGGGTGAAACTGCACTGCGTAGGTCTCTTCGCCGTCAATCTTATAAGCAGCGTTTTCGACATCTTCTGTGCTTGCTATGACGTGTGCTCCTTCAGGAAGACGAGCGATGGTATCGCCATGCGACATCCACACTTGTGAAGTCTTACTTACGCCGGCGAACAAAGGACATGAATCTTCAACGACGGTGAGATTGGCGCGACCGTATTCTCTTGCGATAGAGCCGTTAACCTCGCCACCGAAATGTTGCGCTATGAATTGTGATCCGTAGCAGATACCTAACAGAGGCAACTTACCTTTTATGTTCGACAGATCGACGAAAGGAGCTTTCTCGTCACGAACCGACGATGGGCTACCGCTTAAAATAACACCTTTGATGTCCGGTGTGAGTTCCGGAATTTTGTTGTAAGGATGTATCTCACAATAGACATTCAACTCGCGAAGTCTGCGACCTATGAGTTGCGTCACTTGTGAACCAAAGTCTAAGATTAAAATAGATTCTTGCATGCTTGAATATTTTGGGTGCAAATTTAATTAATTTATCCTTTCATTTTAGTTTTTTTCTTAAACTTGCAATCAAAATATTTGACATGGCAACTACTAAAAAAGGCAAGAAACCTTCGAAACCTAAAACAGGTTCTAAACCAAAGAAAAAGAGCAAGAAAAATACATCAGGCAACGTCTTCAGCAAGATGATGCTCATCATATTATTGTTGGCGATTTTAGCTACCGCGACATTCATGATTTTGAAAAACTTTGAAGTCAACAAGTCAACAAGACAACAAGACAACGAAACAGAAATTAATTTTGAGAAAAAAGATGCTACTGATGAAAGTCGCAAGCAAAAACCTGAAATAAAGGAAGAGACTTCTGCCGAGAAGAAAGAAATTAAGAAAGAAGAAGTCGCTCCGAAGGAAGAGGTCAAGTCTGAGAGCAAGAAGGGAAACGAGGGCGAGAGCAAGAGCGAGAGCGAGATCAAAACAGAACCTAAACCGGAAGTCGTTGATTTAAAGAAAGAGTTTAAAGAGAATCATGGCATCTCGGGATGTTGGCTCAGTTCTTCACAAGGTGCGTCGTTGACATTAGACGACTACGGTTATCGCATCGACTTCTTCGGAGTTGACGCGTCTCAGCCTATGACAGGAAAATATTCCGCCGAAAACAACCAAATAATATTCTTTACTGAAGAGGGCGATTGCAAAGGCATCGAAGGCATTTACAGAATCTCTTTCGACAAGAAAAGCATCGGCTTGACTTGCAAAGACGACGACTGCAAAAAACGCAAAAACGTAATGGAAGCCGACTGGGAATGGATTGAGATTTGAGAATTGACAATTAACAGTTAACAGTTTATAATTGTGGAGACGTATTGCATACGTCTAGTAGAGACGCGTCTATCACACCTTGAAAAATGAACAAGAATGTGATTGACAAGTCTCGATAGAATTTAAGATTATAGAATGAAAAAATTATATATCATATCAATATTATTTGCATTACTTTTCTCTTGCAACAGAAATCGTTCTGCTAAAGAGTTCTTCGATTTGGCGAAGGAATACGAAGAAAATGCAGAGATTGAACTTGCAGTGGCGACATACAAACAGGCTTTAGAGGCGACTGAAATAGAAAACGACACTGCCCTACTCGGTCTCGTTCAGCAATATATGGGAATGTTGTTTTTAGAACAATGGTCGTTCGAGGAGGCAATACTAATGCTTGAAAAATCGGCTGTCACAACAAAAGACAATCCTATGATGCTTTCCTACACCAACGCCGGAATAGGAAGAGCCTACTTCATCATGGACAGCATCGACAAATCGATTAAATATTTTGAAAACGCCGTCGATTATGCTGAACAATCCGGAGACAATGACGTGATTTCCGTAGCTTATCAAAATATTGGCGCTCTATATCAAGAGATTGGCAACTACAATCAGGCTTTGGATTATATAAGACTTTCGTTGAGATATAATAATGAAGAGAAGGAAATACCGCGTTATCATCTCAATCTCGCATATTTGTTCTATTATATGAACGAAAACGATTCTTGCTCATATTACGAAGATTTGTTAAGAAAAGAATATGATGACATTGAAGATAAAACTATAAAAATTGCCATCAATTCATTCTTATCGAAAAGAGCTTTATCGGAAGACGACTACGAGAGAGCGTATCATCATTACAAGGAATTTGCAGAGATGGATATGGAGATGTTACACGAGCGTATGAATCAGAACATCTTGGAGATTCAGAAGAGATACGACTACGAGAAGATTGAAAATGAATATAATGGCAGACTGCTGAAAAAGCAGCGTTTGATAAACATCATGACATGCGCCCTGTTGATCATTTGTCTTTTCATTGCGATATACATCTACAACAGACTGAAAAAGAAAAAGAAAGAACTTGATTTAAGAAACGAGCTTTTGCGATATGAAAACGAGAATCTCAAACTTAACGAGTTTGTTCTGATGTGCGAAGACAAGATTTCAGAATTAGAGAGCAAGATTATCAACAAGCAAGGAAACATGGATTCTCTGAACTTAGAGATGGAAGCCACCAAGATGAAGATGAACGACGTAGTTAAGACTTTGCAGAAGAATCTCTATTGGAAATATATGTTGGTTTACAGTATGACCATGATGGAGAACAACAACGCCAATGTAGAAGCACGCTACAAGATGATTAAAGGAAAGATTGACGGCATGACAGAGACTTCGTACGACGCCATAGTACGTATTTTCAACGAGGAGCATCCTGGACTTGCAGAGCAGATAAAAAAGAAATACCCTACTCTGTCCGAGACAGAGTATAAAGTATGTATTCTTGCTTTCACGCCTTTCACCGCACAGGAATCGGCTGTCGTGTTAGGACAGAGTGTCAATACCGTCAACAAGGCAAGAACTTCAATAAGAAAGAAATTAAACATTGAAGAAAAAGGCGACATTGTGGAAAAATTGAAAACTGAAAATCTCCCATAGAGACACACGGACGTGTGTCTGAATAAAATAAAAACAACGGATAGAGTTTTGTTTATCAAAACTTTTTTATCTTTGCATTGTCATCTATTGTGTTATGAAGACAAGAAGCGAATACATATCGATTATTAGGTCATTTTCCGATGTTATCAGATCTCAATTTGGAGTAACGTCATTAAGATTATTCGGATCTGTAGCAAGAGAAGAACAAACTGACAATAGCGATATCGACGTTTGTGTTGTTATGAAACCTAACCTGATACTTCACATTCGACTAAAACGTTTTTTAGAAGAACTTCTCGAATGCAATGTTGACATAATAAGAGAACACAAAAACATGAATGAAACCTTAAAGAGAGAGATTGAAAGAGATGGAATCGAAATACTCTCATGGTAATAAGCTATAGAAAAACTTGTATCTTCTTTTTCAGACAGCATTGATTTGCAATATCATAAGTTTTTTCTTTCTTACAAAAACTTGTATCCCTATTGACAAAGGTATTTTCAATGTCTTATTTTTGTCAAAAAAATTTCAAAGCTATGGAAACACAAAACAAATTCATTTAAGGAAGCCTCCGAAGAGAGAGTTAGGAGGCAAAAATTATAAAAAAGAAATATAAACACAATTTACTAACATCAAAATTTTTTAATTATGAAAAAATTATCAGTTTTAACATTATTATTATTGATGGCGACATTTGCTTTCGCTAATAACAACGAAACAAAAATGACAAGTGAAATAAGTAGTACAATTGAACATGAAAGTGTTCAACACGATGAGGCAACTGAACCAGGAATATATTATTATGGTTCAAAAGCTGGTGTCTTTAGACCTTGCAAAGGAAATGTAGAAATGGTTTGTAAAAAGATTATTTTTTCTAGTGAAAGAGATAAAGTAATCGTAACGGACGGTTTAACAAGAATTGTAGTAGACATCAACAAGGTTAATTTTGAAGATAGCAGTGTTGATATGTAAAAATCAATATAACTGTGCAATTCACTTTTAATTGCACAGTTATTACTTAATTACTAAAAAAATACCTATAACTAAATTCTATTATATTATGAACAAGAATATTCTTATCACTTTTTTGATTTTGATCTTATCATTAAAGTTATCTGCTCAAATGAACTTAAACAAAATAGCTAATGAGGGCACTCATAAGATAGCTCAAATAGAAGGTACTGAAAATATCTTAAGAGATTATTTTTCTGAAATTTCAAACCTTAACGATACATTATATGTTTTTATTTGCCCTTTAATGTTTGCTCCTCGTATGGATGGTTTAATGACACATACTCAGGAAATGCTTTATTATAAGAATCCGAATAATCCAATGGTTCTGATAGCCTCTTTTCAAAATGAAGATGCAGCAAGAAAATACGTAGAAAACAAATTCTTCTTTGAAGACGTTATTTATGATACTGAGAAATCATATAAATCATTCTTGGCTTTCGGCACCGAAGATCCTCGTGTTCCACTACTTATGAAAATTGACAGAAAATCAGGTCGTCTCCTCACAGGCGGTGATTATCCAGAACTCAGTCCTAACTTCATTAACGCCCTCGTCAATCACACTGAACCCATGCCTTTTTATGGTGAAGTTTGGAGCGAGAAAATCAATTACGAACATTCGGTGTCTGACTGTGAAAACGAATCTTATAAGAAAGCAAGGGATTTCAGAGAAATGACTATTCCATTAGAAGAAGATGCTTTAATTTCAAGCGTAGAGTTTCCTGACATCAGCAATGGATTTTTATCATTTGCCGACGAGTTGGATAATGCAATTTATCTTTATTCTTTTGATGAGAAATACGAAAATATGAGTTTCATAGGAAAATACAAACCAAATGAAACAGAGGAAATGCTTTATGTATCTAAGGATATCAGTAAAGAACATTATTTAAAAAGAAAGAAACAAGGTGCATATATTGCAATGTGTCTTACTTCTATGATGAAAGACACAGAAACCATTTTATTCTCAGTATCTCTTCCTAATATATTCTATATGGATGAAAATAAACAACGACTTGCATATTACAATAAACCTGCTATCATTTCTCAAAACTTGAATAATGATAAGGACAGAAAATTAATGCCAATGGAATTTAACAACAATCATACTCAATACATTTCCCATGAAGGTTTTCATTATTCATCTGAATTAGAAAAGTATTTCTTCATAACATTAACGGATTACGATCTTTCAAGCATGAGTTTTGACGAAAAGTCGTATGAGAATCCTCTTTTATTCTCAATATATGACGAGAAGGAAAACGCTGTTGTCGGAAGTATCGGTCAGCTCGGACAAATCAATATGGATTTGAATGTAGGTTGGACTTACGTATATCCGAGAATATCGACATTCGGAAATATTATCGCAGTGTCGGACGGCAACTCGGGCGAGGTCTTGGTTTATGATTATGAGAACTTGAAGGAACCTCTCTACAAAACGGAAGTCTTTGATGTACGTTTGAGCGA
>JAFTXI010000021.1 GCA_017461665.1 Bacteroidales bacterium
CTTCGCTTTATATGCAGTTTTGCACAACCGGAATCTCGTTTTATAAATTTGAGACACAATCTTTCAAGAAAACCTTTTTTGAAACGAATATCATATGAAAAAAGAAACCGCCTAACTTTTTGTTGTTAGACGGCCTCAATATTTTATATAAACTCAATGTTGTTTTCTTTTGTGTATTTTTCGCAGTAGTGGCACTTCAGTTGAACCTTGCCATTGTCGTCTTTCGTGACAGCGAATTTTGTAGGAACGCCTTCTTTGTTAGTCACGCAGTTAGGATTGAAGCATTTCACGATGCCATCAATTCTTTCCGGAGTCTCGATGCTGTGTTTGTTAACCACTTCGTAATCTTTTATCTCGATGAGTGATGCAGAAGGAGCTACTAAAGCTATTTTGTTGACATCTTCAGGAGCGAAATATTTGTCGCTAATTTTTATGATGCCTTTTTTGCCATATTTCTTACTGTCTAAATTTGTTCCGAAATAGACGGAGTTTTTAGAATGCTCGAGGTCTAATATTTTGATGACTTCGAAAACCTTGTTTGCAGGAATATGGTCGATAACGGTTCCGTTTTCAATTGCCGATACTATGAGTTCTTTTCTTTTATCCATGATTATTAGAGTCTTAATTTGTTAATAAATTATCATATTGACTTGTAGTCTCGTCGTTTTTATTTAAGACCGAGAATTGCAGCTATCAAAGCTTGGCGGACGAACAATCCATTCTGAGCTTGTTGGAAATAGTAAGCTTTTGGATTAGCATCAACGTCGGTGTTAATTTCGTTAACACGCGGTAGAGGGTGGAGTATGCGGCAATTTGGCTTGGAGTTTTCAAGCATGTCGTTGCACAAGATATATGAGTTTTTAACTTTTTCGTATTCCAATGGGTCTGGGAAGCGTTCACGTTGTACACGTGTCATGTAGATAATATCTGAATGAGGGATAACTTCTTCAAGTTCTGTATATTCATGATATTCTAAACCGGCGTTTTTGATGTATTGAATTACGGTTGAAGGCATCTTTAATTCAACAGGAGAGACAAAGTTGAATTTTGCGTTGAAGTTGCACATTGCCTGAACCAAACTGTGAACTGTACGACCATATTTTAAATCGCCAACCATTGTAATCTCAAGGTTTTCAAGAGTACCTTGTGTTTTTCTGATTGAATAGAGGTCGAGTAAGCATTGGGTTGGATGTTGGTTTGAACCGTCACCGGCATTAATAATAGGTACTTTAGAAACTTCTGAAGCATAACGTGCTGAGCCATCGACAGGGTTACGCATTACGATAAGGTCGGCGTAACTTGCAACCATCATAATGGTGTCTTTCAACGATTCTCCTTTTTGAAGACTTGTTCCCGCTGTGCTGCTAAAGCCTATAACATTTCCACCTAAAAGCTGAATGGCAGTCTCAAAACTAAGTCTTGTTCTTGTTGATGGTTCAAAGAATAAAGAAGCAATGACTCTGCCATTTAGTAAATTCTGAAGACGATTCTTTTCGAAGTCTTCTGCTATGTCAAGAATATGACAAATTTCTTCCGGAGTGTAGTCGTAAATAGAAATGAGACTACGATTTTTAAGTGAAATAGACATTGTTGCTTGTGATTTTGAGTTTATAATAAAGATAATTTTTCGAGAAACACAAAAAAAAGACGGTTAAGAAAACCGCCCGCAAAATAAACATGAAACCTGATTTACTTTCTTGTAAACCTTCTATTCCATAGTTCAATGATATGGTTTTATTCTGTGTCATCAAAGTGCAAAGATATAATTTTTTTTAATAAAAAACATGCAAATCTAAATTTTTTTTATGACAAAAACACTTGACAAAAGCATTCTCTTGTATTATCTTTGCAAAACCAAAATGTATGAAATTAATTTAGAAAGGAGGTGTTGATATGAGTGTAGATTAGATTGCTTATAAACTTGTTAAATTAACTAAACCGAAAATCATTAAAACTATTAAATTATGAAACGAAATTTTTTAAACCAAATTGTCTTATGTGTTTCCTTGATTTTCACATCGCTCGTGGTTTTTATCTCATGTAAAAAAGATAAACTTACAGAACCTCCGCAAAATACAAATCAAGAAGTTGCTACTTACGATTCTAAAACAAATCAGGTGGTGCAAAGAATAAAGAGATTTGATAATCAATTGAAAGAAGTTAAGCAAGGTGTATGTAGGTCAAATCATCTTGTCGATGTCGATAGTACGATATGGAATATGGAATCTCTTTTTAATGTTACGTACTCTTCTCCCGATGAGAATTATGTAGATAAGAAAATACAGGAATTATCATTTACGATTAACCTGATAGATAACAAATTGTCGATTATAGATGTCGGAAATTTGTATGATGAGATAGTAATGTCTGTTAGAGAAGCTTATCGTAATGATGGAATTACGACAGATAAATCTTTGATGTCGTTGTTCTTGAAAAAAGAAGAAATGCGTTCGGGTGAACTAAAAGTAAGGGCCGTTGTGGTTAGCGGACGTACGAATGAGCAACAACATGATTATGAACCAATACTTTATGGACCATTTGATGCTGACGAATGTTGGTACTATGGAGAGTTGGGAGGCTCTTGCGATGATCCGTATATTTTGACAGATGCCGCTGAATTGTTGGAAGATACCATCAATTACATTCATGGATATAAGCCTGAGAAGAATTCGACTTGCCGAAATATTTATGTCAATCTGATGTCTGTTAATCTGTCCGGTAATGAATATTGGGATAAAAATAATAATGAATATTATATCTTCTATAAAGAAGACTGTGAACCGGAAGAACTTTATCTTGATGTAAATGAACTGAATAAATATTATTATAACGAACTTAAAGTTATCAAGGATTTTGTTCCTAAAGACCCGAAGTATATGTCGATGTTCGGCGATGACTATGTGTTTATGGAGATTAATATAGATGGTATATGTGCTTACCAAGAAAAAACGATAAATCAACATCAGAATTATATCTTTTATGGCTCACCATATACCGTGAACAAAAATGAATTTGGAAGTACAATGAATTTGCTGAATAATTAAATAGTTAATATTAAATTAGTGTTATGAAACGAATATTTACATTATTGTTAATTTTGAGTTGTGTTAATATTGTACGTTCACAACAATGGAATATCGAATATCCGACAGAAAAACATGAAATCGTATCATTTTTCCATGGTGATAAATCATTACAATATGATTATGCAGTTGGAAGATATACAAACGAAAACACTGAAGATGAATTTCCTGTTGCGTTATGTATAAATGAAAATGGTGATTATGTAGATAAGATTTTCTATATGGAAGGAAAGAAGGCAATGTTCTCAAGCGCATTGGGACTTTGTGATGGAAACGTCTTTGTTACTGCGCCATATAGTGAAGATACTTCTTCTAATGTCTATGAAAAATTATGGGTCGCAGTGTTGAATCCTAATTTGGAAGTAGTAGAAGAGAATTACATAAATCTTGATGAGCCATATCTTTCATTTTCAAGTACGGCACAATCTATAATTAATAGTGATGGAGAAATCGTTGTAGTAACACTTGTTGCAGATTCTATACCTGAGCATACGACAATATTGTATGATTATTCTTTCTATAAGTTCGATGCTCAGTGTAATATGTTGAAACAATCTTATCTCGAAAATGATTCAAGACGAAGTGATATTGATGATTTTAATCAAGTGCCTGGAGAAAATATTTATGCACTCTTTGGTAATGGAATACATCCGTCAGGAATGTCAAACGTAATTTATATCGATGATGAGTTTAATTATGTGTCAATGTCTTTCTTAGATGAACAACAAGTTTATCCAGATTTGTTACTCCCTCTCAGGATGAGTGTTGATTATTGGTATGATGAGAATCATTTTCTTATGTCGGCACAGAATAATATGACAAGTGGAATCAATGATTGGCGGCCATTTGTGGTTAAGATGGATACAAAGATGAATATAATAAAGATGTTGGACTTTGAAAGGGTAGACACAACCGATTACGTTGCTGAATATAAAAGTATGGCTTACGTCGATCCAAATAAGATATATGTGTCAACTTTCTGGATTAGGGGTTCTTTTATAGATAAATACCCAAACTCAATGACAATATACCTTATCAATGATAATCTCGATGTGTTGGGAAGAAAGACGGTGAGTTTTGACCATTATTTCTATGTACTGCATATTCACTCGACTTCCGATGGGGCTTGCATATTACAAGGAGTTTTGTTTGATGACGAACAGAAACGTTCAATCATTTATAAATTTAAAGGCGAAGATTTTGAGATAGTCACCGATATCGTTGATTTTAGCGATGATTACGAGATAAATAGTTTTCCTAATCCTGTATCTTCTTCTCTTAATATAGATGTTTCAAAAATAACTAATTCAAAGGCAGAGATACGAATCTTCGATGTCATGGGGAGGAGATACTTGGATAAGGATATAATGTTAGATGGAAATGTGTTGACTTTAGATGTGACACCGTTGTCGAAAGGAACATATTTCTATGAAATTGTGATAGATAATAATAATGTGATAAAAGAGAAATTTGTAAAAAATTAGTTTAACCTTAAAAATCAAAAAATTATGAAACCAAGAATGATATTAGTTATGATGCTTTCAACGATGTTGACCTTAAATGTAATAGATACGAAAGCACAAGAAAAAGGAGGCTGTGATTTATGTGGTCCGGCTTCAGGAACGACGCAGAACGTTGTGACAGGAAATTTTTCAGCAACTATAGGAGCGGCGTGTGAAGCAACAGGTGCATATTCTCTCGCAAGTGGATTGTATGCAAAAGCTAATGCGTTGTCAACTTTTGCTATGGGAAAATATGTAAGAGCGAGAGCGACAAACTCTATGGTTATAGGAACGGGTTCAAGTAATAGCGATACGCGAGCTTTGATTAATAATATTCCTAACAGCTTGATGATAGGTTTTAATAGTAGCGTTCCGACATTGTTTGTGAGCAATTCTTCCGGTTTTAATACATCAGGTAAGATAGGTATCGGTAATATAACTAATCCACAGTCGAAGTTGCATATTAAGTCTGACGCTAAAGAAAACGCGGGTATAATATTGGAACCGACTAATACAACAGATATGGCATTTCTTCAAATGTATGACGCCAATCATAAGATAAGTGTAAGTATTAACGATGGAATGTCGTTCGTTTCTCGAAATGATAAGATGAATTTTGACGCGTCTAATATCAAAATGAACGCAAAGGTTGCTATCAACACCACGGAAGATTTCTTGAAAGATGCGAATTATGCATTAGCAGTGTCGGGTGGAATCCTAACTACCGAAGTCTTAGTGAAGGAAGTTACTGAATGGTATGACTTTGTGTTTGATGATAGTTATAAACTTGCGACCTTCAATGAATTGGAAAACTATATAGATAAAAATGGTCACCTGCCTGATATGCCATCAGAAAAAGATGTTTTGAATGATGGTTATAATATGGTTGAAATGGATGGACTTCTACTGAAAAAAATAGAAGAACTGACATTATATGCCATAGAACTGAATAAACTTGTTGAAAAACAACAGGAAATAATAGAGAGCTTGCAATCTAAATAATAACTTAAAAAATATAATAATATGGAATGGAAATATAAATCGATATTTCTAATGTTATTATTATGCCTTGTCTGTTCGGTAAAATGCTATTCGCAACAATGTCTGTATTTTAAATATGATAAATCTGGAAATAGGATAGAGTCATACGAGGGCAATTGCGGAAGCGAATATAAATACCAAACAAGAGAGCTCGTGAATAATGAAGAAATATCAGAAAGTGAGGAACAACAAGAGTTATCGGTATATCCTAACCCCAATAATGGAATTTTTAGAATAATGATAAATAATGATTATGATTTATCTGCTGTCTATCAGATATATGATAATAAAGGTGTTTTGGTGAAAACTTATAACTATGTTGGAAATCAAGAAATAGATATATCTAATAATCCAGCAGGTGTTTACTTGTTGAGAATAATTAAAGGCGAAAGTGTATGTAGTAAGGTTGTTGTGAAACTTTAATTTGTGGATTATGAAAAAAGTACTATTAATAATGATAATGTTGTTCGTTTCGTCGATTGCCTTCTCTCAGGATAAATATCAGCAATCAAGTCTCGAACTTAGCGAGTCGATGAGTCCTGAAGAATCGTATGTGTGTCGGGCGACGAAAACGATAAAGTTACTTCCGGGTTTTAGTTATAGTCCGGAAAAGGATAAGAATATGATTTTGGAAATCGACAGATTCTCGGTTTTCCCTCCTGCAGAAGGATATACTGGTGGATCGTTGCCTACTGATGATGGTGTTGTTGGCTCTCTGCCAAGTGATTTTAATATAAGTGGAACAGGAGCAGCAGTCTATTCAATTGACCTAAATTTACCTAAGGCAGTAGGAGATCTGATACCCAAGATGTCGTTGGTTTACAATAGTCAAAGTGGAAATGGTATCATTGGTTGGGCCTGGACTTTGTCGGGACTTTCTTCAATAGAAAGAATAGGACAAACAGAATATCATGACGGAAAGATTACAGATGTAGATTTTATAAATGATAGATATGTTATAGATGGTCAACGTCTTATGCTTACAAGTGGAATGTATGGAACCAATAATTCTACCTACAAAACAGAGGTCGATAACATGGATAAGATAACATGTTATTCAAGTGGTAATGGACCTGATAGTTTTGTCGTTATGAAAAATGATGGAACTATTTGGGAATATGGGAGTAGCTCGGATTCGAGATTGGAATCACAGAGCAATAATAAGATAATTTTGAAATGGTACCTGAGTAAGATTTCGGATAGAATGGGTAATTCTATTGTTTTCTATTACAATGAAAATGTTGGAATCGGAGAGATATATCTTGATAGAATTGAATATACCTCCAATGAAAATGCTCGTGTAGCTCCGGCATATAAGGTTTTGTTTAAATATGAAAATAAACAATATGACAATTCTTTTAAATATGTCAATGGTAATATTTTGTCGGAGAATAAATTGTTGAAAAATATTGAAGTAGTTAATAATTATTCTGGAAACAAAATGCTTAATTATTATCTTGATTATTATGCTCCCGGAATTTATGACAATCGCTATTATATTTATCATCGTTTAAAATCTGTCGGAATGAGTTCTGGCGATGAGAAAATAAATCCTACGAGAATATTATGGAATGCTAAGAAAAATCATTTCCCTACAGACGAAAAATATAAAGCATATCAGTTGGATAAATCGGTTTTTAGTAGTGTTCCTTTTGTCGGAGATTTCAACGGAGACGGTTTTTCCGATGTGTTGACAGTACCTTATAAAATACAGGATACATATCCAAATGACATCGAAGGAAAAGTATATCTTAATAATGGAGATGGAACGTTTCAAAGTAATCCTATAACGACGATACAATTGTCAAAGAACTTGGAGTGGATTTATGTGTTTGATATTGACGGTGATGGAGTAGATGATATAATTCCGTATGAGTTAAATTACGATGCTCAAAATTCAACTGACAATATAGTTACATTACATTTTTATCTGACGCATAAAGGGCAGTTTGTTAAAAAGAAAACATTGTCGTACAAGAATGGTATCGTTGTGTTGCCAGGAAAATACTTCTCAAATGATAGTAGAGGCGTGGTGATACTTGATGCTTATAATGAAAATGATAATGATTTATTTGCAGAGTATGTGTGGTATAAAAATGATAATATCGTTACAATCGAAATGCTTGATAATGAAAATGTCAATGACCAAGAAGTAGATTTTATGTCTGTTGATATTTCTGGTGATGGAGTGAATGAGATACTTGCTTTGTATAAAAATGGTTATAAGGTCTATAGATTAATTTATAAAAATGCTTATCCGAGTTTTGTTGTTTATAATCAAGGAACTTCTTTGACGAAAGATATTTATCCTTTCCCTAATGATTTTAACGGCGATGGTAAGACCGATATGCTTTATTATAAACCAGGACAACATTGGAATATCGTACTTTCAAATGGTAAATCGTTTAATGCACCGATGTCGTGCTCAGGAACTAATCTATTGACGAACGTTGTGTTAAATGCCAAAGATAGATATAGATATTCACTTAAGGAAATGCAGAAACCGACAGTGACAATTCGAACTGCTGACTTTGACGGTGATGGCGTTTCGGATGTGGCTGTGTTTAAAAACACTGCAGGTAACTATTATATGGAGGTGGGATTTAAGCCTTTTATTAACTCAAATAACAAATGTGGATTTTTGAATGTGTCAAGATATTATATGCCAATAAATTACTCTCATCAAACTATTCAGATAGGAAGATTTTTGGCACAGGAAAATGTTTCAATTTTGTCGGCTTTACCTCGAAATCCGCATTCCGCTCAAAATGCATATATCACTTCATTATACCCTCATTCTACATATTACAATGTGGAGAGAATCGTTGATGGACTTGGTAACGTCAAAGGTTTCTCTTATGATTATCTGATGCAAAAAAATAATAAGGATATGTTTTATACCTGCTCTCATGATTTGATTAATGATATAAGGAGAAATTCGGTGCCAATATTAGCTCTGAAATCAGATACAGCCTTTAATGTCAATAATAAACCGATAGTTAATAAATATGAATATCGAAATGCATTGATTCATACTAAAGGACATGGCTTTATGGGATTTCAAGAAGTAATCACGAGATTATATGTAAATGGTAGTTTGTATCAGAAACAAGTGTCGGGGTCTGAGATAAATACGATGGGTTCGCATAGTATGAGTCTTCCAAATTATGTGAGATTGTATAGGGGTGAGAACTATCTGCTTGAAGAGAGATTGATGCAGTTCGAGAAATATAGTTGCGCGCTAAACGATAAGGTGGTGATGCCATTGCTGAAGTATGAGTATGAGGTGGTTTATAGTCCGGATAGAAAAGGTGAACTGTTAAATTTTAATATTATAAGAAATGAATATCATTCAGATAACTCTTCAAATAGATATAATAATATTGTCAACAAGAGTAGAAGTGTCAAAGGATATTCTGATGCTATGAACGCATTTGAACCTGAAGAATGTATTTTTGTTAAGGATAACTATTTGCTTTTCGATAATGATATTGATAATTGGATTATAAATAGACCTAAGAAAATATATTCGATGTCGTATGATAAAAGTAACGACATGATAGGTAATACGACAATATTTGAATATCACGATAAATATCCATTATTGGTGACAAAAGAGACAAAACTGCCAAATTGTTTTGAAGATTATTCGGATCCTTTGATGATGAGCGTTGAGTATCAATATGACAATGTCGGTAATGTGATAAGCCAGGTTAAATCATCACCTTCATTTGCGCAGAAGAAAATAGTGTTTGAGTATGACGAATCGTATCAATATAGGTATAAGACAAAAACTATTGACGAACTTGGACGTGAGATTATAAGTAAATATGACGACCTTGGAAAACTGACGACGACAATAGATTTTAATAATTATGAAACCATCAATGAAGAGAGTGTGTTTGGTGTTAATGAAAAAATCTCAATGCCAGATGGTACTCAGTTTGTTAAAGCTATGCGTTGGGCACAAGGTCATGAGTTCTCTCCCAATAATGCAGTTTATTATCAATGGGAGAAAAGTAATGGAAATCCAGAGTCGATGAAGTTTTTTCATAAATCGGGGAAGGTGCTAAGAACTGTGACGTTTGACGTAGATGGTGAAGCTATATTTGTCGATATATTATATGATGATATGGGAAACATTAAGCAAGAGTCCTTGCCGTACTACCAGAATGATGATAAATTATTTGTTAATAATGTGTTCGATGAAAACAATAGACTTGTAGAAACAATGTATCCAAATGGTTTAACAAAAAAAACGGATTATGATGGAAACGTTGTTGTTACAGAAGTGTTTGATTCGGAAGGGAAGAGACGAAATAAAAAAGATACTTACAATGTCTTGGGCTTGATTGTTTCTACAAAAGACTATGGAAATAATGAAATATTATACGATTATTATTGCGATGGATTGCTTAAGTCGGCATACATAGCTAATAATCCTAATACTAAAATGACGGTGACATACGATAATTGTAGGAATAGAAAGTCGCTTCAAGATCCGAACTATGGTACTACCTTTTATGAATACGATGCGTTGGGCAATATTAAAAAAATTATAAACCCTAAGAGTGCAGAAATAGAGTTTAAATATGATGTCTTGGGTAGAATGACAACCAAAATAGAGAGGGATGTTGCTTTAAAGAATGAATTATCAACGACTTGGGTTTACGATGAGGAAAAAGGAAAGCAAGGTCTTCTTAAAAAGATTGTCACATCAAAAGGTTATCAGATTAGTTATAGCTATGATGATAAGTTTAGATTGATAAATGAAACGGAACTTATTGATGGGAAGCAATATAAGACATCTTACACATACGATGCTGCAAATAGAATCACAACTATGACATATCCGTCGGGTCTTACTGTCTCTAAAGTTTATTCCAATTCGGGATATGAGAAAGAAATATATGATGCGGAAGATAATACATTGTTGTGGCGTACAAATAAAACGAATGCCAATGGTAATATTATCGAATATCAAGTTGGCAATGGTTTGAAAACAAAAATGTTATATAATCCGCATACTTCTTTAGTTGAGAATATTCGAACATTTAGCGACAATACAGAATACCAAAATATCAGTTATGAATATGATGATTTTGGAAATATGTCGTATAGGGCAAAGACTACATCTGTGAAGGCATACGAAGATTTTGAATATGATGATTTTGATAGATTAACGAAAATTAAACTTAATGGAAGAGAGACAGGAAGAATGCTTTATGATAATTTGGGAAATATAACGGAAAAAGAAGTTAATGGTATTATGGTCCTATATGGAACACAATATGATAGAACGAGACCCAATGCAATTATTAAGGCAAAGACAGAAGATGAGCAATTGTTGATAAATAGAAATCAAGAGATTTCCTATTCTTCCTTTGAAGATTTGATTAGTGTTGTCGATGGAGACGATATTTTGACGATAGATTATGATCATAATCACGACAGGATAAGTATGACGACCAATGTTGCAGGTAAGACGGAAGTCAAGACTTATATTGGTAATTGTGAACTTATAGAATCTGATGGCACTGAAGAAATGTTGACATATATTGATGGTCCAAATGGAGTTTTTGCGATTTGTATTATCGACGATAAAAATAACAAGTCCTTCAATTATGTACATAAAGACAATCTTGGTTCATGGAATATTATCACAGATGAAAAAGGTAGATTGTTGCAAGAGTTGAGTTTCGATGCTTGGGGTAATATCAGAAATTCTGAAGATTGGAGTTTTGGCGTGAGTGATAATGCACCTTTGTATGATAGAGGTTTTACTGGTCATGAACATTTGATTGATTTTGGTTTGATAAATATGAACGGTAGAATGTATGACCCGTTGATGTCAATGATGTTGAGTCCTGATAACAATATGCAGTTCCCGCAAATGTCACAGAATTTCAATAGATATAACTATTGTTTGAACAATCCGTTGAGATACAACGATCCGACAGGAGAATTTGTGGAGAGTGTAGCATTTGGGGTTATCGGCGGAGCTGCGAATATTGTTATGAATGCGAAAGATATAGACTCTTTTGGAGAAGCTGCCCTATTGTTTGGAGTAGGTTTCGTGAAAGGCTTTTTGACAGAATACACCTTAGGACAATCGTGGCTGCTTCAGGTGGGAGTCGGTATTGCAATGGAAGGTTTGTCGTCGGGTGTTAATATGATGGTTTCTATAGGCGATGGTAATTTTGATTTTTCAGGCGACGATTGGAATAGTATCAAGAGTGCAACCTATTATGGTTTAGGAAGTGGACTTGTAAATTCATTTATGTACACATATTATGATGAACCGACAGATGAACAATATGGGTTGAGTCTTTTTGAAGGTTGTGCCAATAAAGAACTCGCGCATTCAGTGACGGCATTAGCAGCGCATGGAATGGGATGTTGGTTCAGTGGGCAACCAATGTTGACCAGTATGAGTTTTAAAGATATTGGTTTTGACATGAAGATGTTGGGGATAGTGGTAAATAAAATATTATCTAAACATGTTTACAATTCGGACTTTCCAGATGAGGTGATGAATAAAAGAGGTAAAGAGATAAGAGACTCTATATTGAATGAAATATTATCGGAAGATCCTGATTGCCCGTACTTTGAATATACATACGAGGTTAAAGGTGTGTTCTTTGAGGATTCTCGATTGTATGTCGTTGGTAATGTCTTTGCTCTGATACCTGGAGAGGTTTTAGAGTGTTATCCAAAGCCTTTTTTGGAGGAGATAATAACCTTCCCATTTAGTTATAGTTTGTTCAAAACATTATTTTTTGATAATCCGTAAATGTGTTTAAAATAAACGTGATTTTTTAGTATCTTTGTGCCTCAAAATTAAATAAGACTAATATGTTAGAAGAAATCTTAAGACAGCTTTTTGTTGATGCTTTTACAAAACTTTATGGACAGGAGCCACCTGTACAACAAGTTAACTTTCAAAAGACACGTCCCGAATTTGAAGGTGATGTGACAATAGTTGTTTTTCCTTTTGTGAAAATGGCTAAGAAATCTCCTGAAGTAATGGCTGATGAATTAGGAAAAGAGATAGTTGCTGGTAGCGAAATAATATCTAAATACAATGTGGTTAAAGGATTTCTTAACCTGTTGGTTTCAGATAGCTATTGGTTGACGTTCTTTAAGGATAATCATCAAGATGAGTTTTTTGGAAGAAAACAAATTACAGGAAAACCTATAGTCGTTGAATATTCTTCTCCTAATACGAATAAACCTTTACACCTTGGACATATCCGCAACAATTTGTTAGGATGGAGTGTGTCGGAGATAATGAAGGCAAATGGAGAAAATGTTGTTAGAGTTAATCTCGTTAATGATAGAGGTATCCATATCTGTAAGAGTATGATAGCATGGCAAAAATGGGGTGAAGGTTGTACACCGACATCAACAGGTAAAAAAGGCGATCATCTTATAGGTGACTTCTACGTCTTGTTTGATAAACATTATAAGGAAGAGGTTAAGCAGTTGTTGCCATCTAACTATGATGAACTTAATGATGAAGAAAAAGAGAAAGCCAAGGCTGCAGCTGAAGAGAACTCGACCTTGATGCAAGAGACGCGTGAGATGCTGATAAAGTGGGAAGCAGGTGATAAAGACATTCGTCAATTGTGGGAGACTATGAATCAGTGGGTTTATGATGGATTCGATGTTACTTACGATCGCCTCGGTGTTTCATTTGAAAAGATTTATTATGAATCACAGACATATCTCTTAGGTAAGGAGTTGGTTAACGCAGGTTTGGAAAATAACGTTCTTTACAGAAGACCAGATGGCTCGGTATGGTGTGATTTGAGAGATGAAGGTCTCGATGAAAAACTGTTGCTTCGTAGAGATGGTACATCGGTATATATGACACAAGACCTTGGAACAGCACAACTTCGCTATGAAGAATATCAGCCTAAGAAATTGATATACGTAGTGGGTAATGAACAGAATTATCACTTCGACGTGTTGAAGAGAGTCCTTGTTAGATTAGGTAGAGAATGGGGTAATGATATTGAACACCTCTCATACGGAATGGTGGAATTGCCAAATGGAAAGATGAAATCACGTGAAGGTACTGTGGTTGATGCCGATGATTTGATGGACGAAATGGTTAAGACAGCAAAGAGCGTCTCTGAAGAATTAGGTAAGGCTCACGGTCTTAGCGAGGAAGAGTCAAATAAATTGTACGATATGATTGGTATCGGAGCTTTGAAGTATTTTATTCTTAAAGTTGACCCGAAGAAGACAATGCTCTTTGACCCTAAAGAATCTATAGACTTCAATGGAAATACAGCTTCGTTCATTCAGTATACTCATGCTCGTATTAGTTCAGTCATTCGTAAAGCTGCTGAAAATGGAATTACATTTGGAAATGAAATTCCTGTTACAGACTTACAACCAAAAGAAAAACAATTGTTGGTGAATATCTATAATTGGCCTTCGGTGTTGGAACAAGCATCTATAAATAGAAGCCCTGCTATGATTGCTAACTATATCTATGACTTGGCAAAAGACTTCAATCATTTCTATCAAGAATGCAGTATCATGAAGGAAGAAGATGTCAAACGTAGAGAGTTTAGATTGCAATTGGCAGATATGACTTCCAAGTTGTTACGCAACGCTTCAGGACTTTTGGGAATATCAATGCCTGACAAAATGTAAAAACATAAGCGATGAATGTCTTTTACCTGCCAACCGCACAATTAGGAATAATCTCCTTCCCGGAGGAAGAGTCGAAACATATTGTTAAAGTACTTCGTATGAAGGAAGGAGATTGTTTTTGTGTTACCGATGGAAATGGTTCTTTGTTTGACGCCGAATTGGTCGATGCTCATCCCAAGAGAGCAGTTGCTAATCTGACTAACCAAAGGGTTGGGTATGACATAAGAGATTTTAAACTCTCAATAGCAATAGCTCCGACCAAACTCAACGAGAGGACGGAATGGTTCCTTGAAAAAGCGACAGAAATCGGTATCGACGAAGTGAAGTTATTTGCCTCTTATCACTCGGAAAGACGAGTGGCTAATGTGGAACGCTTCAAAAAAATAGTCGTTGCCGCTATGAAACAGTCTGTTAAATCTAAGATGCCCAATATAGAGGATATTGTCCCTTTTGAGAAATTAGTGAAACAGAATTTCGATGGACAGAAGTTTATAGCATGGATAGACGACGATGTCAAAGAGCAATTGTGTGACCTGTATAAGAAAGGCGATAATGCCATGATATTGATAGGACCGGAAGGCGACTTTAGCAAGGAGGAAGTTCTGCTCGCGAAAGAAAACGGATTCGTTCCGGTAAGCCTCGGTGAGGCTCGACTGAGAACAGAGACAGCAGCAGTGGTGGCTTGTCATACAATACAACTGATAAATCGAATGAAATAAAATATAAACCTTAAACCAATTTGTTATGAAAAAACTTTTGATTGTGTTATTACTTTTGATGTCTTTTGAGATATTCGCGCAAAAGACACAAATCGCACTCTTGAAATATAGAGGCGGCGGAGATTGGTATTCCAATCCTACTTCATTGCCGAACTTGGTTAAATTCTGTAATCAGTCGTTGAAAACCGACCTGAATCCAAATGTCGCTACGGTAGATGTTGGTAGCCCTGATATTTTTAATTATCCGTTCATCCATGTGACTGGTCACGGTAATATCGTCTTTAATGAAAATGAAGTGCAAAATCTGAGAACGTATTTACTTGCTGGAGGATTTCTTCATATAGACGATAATTACGGAATTAAGGATTATGCAATGACTCAGATGCAGAAGGTGTTCCCTGAATTACAATGGACGGAGCTGCCGTATTCTCATTCAATATTTCAAAAACCATATCATTTCCCAGATGGGTTGCCGAAGATTCATGAACATGATAACAAACCTCCTCAGGCTTTTGCCTTGATTTATGAGGGTAGAATGGTTTGTCTTCTGACATACGAGTGTGATCTCGGTGATGGCTGGGAAGATCAAAGGGTGCATTACGACTCGGAAGAGACTCGACTTAAAGCTCTTAAGATGGGAGCCAACATAATAGAATACGTGTTTTCTAACTGATTTAGTAATAGGATTATGTTGGAAAATAGAAGCAACTGCCTTTTCTGTGGGGCGGTATTGTCGGGCCGCTCCGATAAGAAATATTGTGACGATAACTGTCGTAATAATCATCATTATCAATTAAAGAAGGATGATAATACATTCATCAAATCGGTGAATGCAATCTTGATGAAGAATAGAGAAATACTGAAGTCGTTGAGCGCTAATACAAAAACACTTGTTATGAAAAAAGAACTCGTTGCGGCAAACTTCAATTTTGATGTGATGACCAGTGTTTATAACACGAGGAAAGGTTTAGAGTATAAGGTGTTGTATGATTATGCATACAGAATAGTGGGGGAACATGAGGTGTTGATTCTAAAATATTGTTAATAAAATGTTTGTGACGTAAATGATTATATTTGTCTGAAATCATGAAAATAAAAATTAGTAAGTATTTGCCGTTTGCCATTACGGCTTTATCGTTGACATCGTGTGAATCGGCAAAATTACCTGCTGATGTTGCTGCTGGAAATGATAGACCTAATATTATATTTATCTTAGCAGATGATTTGGGATATGCAGATCTGTCGTGTTTGGGTCAGAAGAAATTTTCGACACCAAATATCGATAGCCTCGCTGCTCAAGGAATGCTCTTTACTCAGCATTACTCCGGCAGCTCGGTGAGTGCCCCCTCCCGAAGTTGTCTGATAACAGGACAACATACCGGCCATACCGTGATAAGAGGTAATAAGGAACTTCCTGTCGAAGGTCAGCATCCGTTGCCGTCAGAAACATATACTATATTTAAATTGTTGAAAGATAATGGCTACAAGACGTCTGTCTTCGGTAAGTGGGGACTCGGCGCTCCTAATACAGAAGGCGCTCCCGAAAATCAAGCAGTAGATGAGTTCTTCGGATTTAACTGCCAAAGACTTTCTCATAGTTATTATCCTTACCATCTGTGGCATAATGAAAATATAATAATGCTCGACGGTAATAAAGGCAAGGGCGAGGAAGAATACGCTCCATATCTGATTCATAATGAGGCAATAGATTTTATCAAAGAAAATAGAGATACAACTTTCTTTATGTGGTACACCTCTATCATTCCTCATGCAGAGTTGAAGGTACCGGAAGAGGAACTGAAAAATTTTGTGGGACATCCGAACTTCGACGAAGAAAAAGCTTTTGTGGGCTGTGATGATGGTGAATATTATAAGAATGCTGGCTATGGTTCTCAAAAATATACACATGCTACATTCGCAGCAATGGTGTCGATACTCGATAGACAAGTTGGTGAGATCTGCTCGACTTTAGATAGTCTTGGAATAGCAGATAATACAATTATTATATTTACCTCCGATAACGGACCTCATTTGGAAGGTGGTGCTGACCCTGACTTCTTTGATAGTAACGGAGACTTGCGTGGTTATAAACGCGACCTTTATGAAGGTGGTATTAGGGTCCCATTTATAGTGAAATGGAATAATGTGGTTGAGAAAAATTCTAAGTCGGAACATATATCTGCGTTCTGGGATTTCTTGCCAACGGTGGCGGATATTATTGATGCAGAACTTCCTGATGGTATTGACGGAATATCATATCTGCTGGAATTGACAGGTGATGCAAACCAGAAAAAACACGATTATCTGTATTGGGAATTTCATGAGAATAATGGAAGACAAGCTATTAGAAAAGGAGATTGGAAGGCTGTGAAGTATGACGTTCATAACAATGGAAAAGTTGAACTTTATAATCTTTCTTCCGACTTGTCGGAGACTAATGACTTGGCAAATAAATATCCTGAAAAGGTGGCTGAGTTTGATTCTCTGATGAAGATTTCAAGAAATGAATCAGACTTGTTTAAGTTTCAATAATATTGTTAATTGTAAATTTTACATTGTAAGTTGAAAAACACCCTGACCTTATCGGATGCTTTGAGAATATCCAAACCATTGAGGCTTAACATGATGTTTAAACCTGTTGGTTCGATATGTAATTTAAAATGCTCATATTGTTATTATTTGGATAAGCAAAGGATGTATGAAAAAGAGTCTGCAATGTCGGTGGAAGTTCTTGAGAAATGTATCAAAGAATATATTGAAACTAATGATGGTGACGATATTGTCTTCGATTGGCATGGTGGTGAACCTTTGTTGTTGGGATTGAATTTCTTTGTGAAAGTTGTGGAATTTCAGAGGAAGTATAGAGGCAACAAAAGGATTTTTAATACCTTACAAACAAATGCGACATTGGTTAATAGTGAGTTTGCCTCTTTCTTTAAATATTATAATTTTCTTGTAGGCGTGTCTATCGACGGACCTCGGGACATTCATGATGGATTCCGAAGAGACAAGAATAACAATGATACTTTTGATAAGGTTCTGAAAGGAATAGAGTTGCTGCAATATCATGGTGTTGATTTCAATACATTGACTACAATTAATAAATATAGCGAGGGTAGAGGTACTGATGTATATGAATTCTTAAAAGGAATAGGTAGTCGTTATATGCAGTTTATGCCGGTCTTAGAATATGTTAATCCGCTGAATAATAAGGTTGTGTCTCCAGGAAGTATAAACTCCCAGCTTGCTCCATATTCTGTGAGCCCTATGGAATATGGAAAGTTTATGTGCGACATCTTTGATGTGTGGATAAAAAAAGATGTGGGTAATTATTTTGTAAATCTTTTTGATTCGGCTTTGGCAAATTGGTGTGGTATTAATTCTGGAACCTGTGTCTATTCAGAGACATGCGGAGCAAATGCTGTCGTTGAGCATAATGGCGATGTCTTTCCTTGCGATCATTTCGTATATGAGAAATATAAGTTGGGAAATATAAAAGACAACTCATTGGAAGAGATAGTGTCTTCTGTCAAAATGAAAGAGTTCGGTATTGATAAAAGAAATACTCTTCCGTCTAAATGTCTGAAATGCAAATATTTCTTTGCATGTCATGGTGAATGCCCAAAGCATAGATTTAACAGAGCGGATAATGGTGAAAAAGGATTAAATTCTTTGTGCGAAGGATTGTATTATTTTTTCTCTCATGTTGAGCCTTATATGGAAAAAATGAAGACTTTGTTTTGGGAAGGAAAAGAGGTGAAAAATGTGATGAATTTGGGCAATGAATAAATTTTAATAACGTATATTTGCAAGACAATTTTTAAAGATAAAAAATGATGAAAATAGCAGTTCCTACAAGAGATGAGCGTGTTGATGATCATTTTGGACATTGCGATCATTACACGATTTTTACTATTGAAGATAATAAGATTAGCAAACGAGAGACTTTGGCTTCGCCTCAAGGATGTGGATGTAAATCAGGAATAGCAACCGATTTGCAAGAACTCGGCGTTGTGATGATGCTTACCGGTAATATGGGAGAAGGCGCAAAGAATAAATTAAACGTTCATAATATCAATGTGATTCGAGGATGCTCGGGAAATGTCGATGAACTTGTAAACTCATATTTAGAAGGAAAAATCATAGACTCGGGTATGGGATGTTCAGAACACGAGTGCGGCGATAATTATCATAACCATGAAGGATTGAGGATTTTGTGATTTTTTAAAATCCGACTTTGGGCGAAGTTACTAACTTTCGAAAAAGAGTATCTGTTGACTTCTGTTATTCGTAAAAATTTCATTATCTTTGCGAAGATATGAAAATACTCCTGTTTTACATATTATTCGCTTTGCTCAGTCAACAGACAACAGACAACGGACAACAGACATCGTCCACGGTCGCTGAGCCTGTCGAAGCGCCGAACGATGTTGTCGTGCCTTCGACAAGCTCAGGCACCTGTACGGACACATTGAATGTGTCCTCAATCGAATTCATAGAAGACGCACGTCCGTGCGCCTCTACGGGAGATTCGGTGACTTATTACGAATCCCAAATCCACCTCGCCGACTCCTTATATAAAAACTATCTCCCTCAATATAATTTTGACGAAGTTAAAGCTGCCGTAGTGTTTTTTGAGAAGTCATCAAGTCACCAAGTCTCTAAGTCACCAAGTAGAGATAATCAAAACAACTCGTTGACCCATTCTCTTGGTGACTCGGTGACTCGGCGACTCGGTGACTTGAACTTCCTCTCCGCTCGCGCGCACTACTACCACGCCGTAGGTCTCACTGAACGCGATGACGTTGTAGGAGCCTGCGAACATTATTTAAGAGCGCTTGAAATTATGGAAGAATATTGGAATTCTGGAATTCAGGACTTCAGGACTTCTGGGTCCCAGAAATCCAGAGATCCAGGAATCCAAAACCCAGAAATTCGTTTTCTCGCCCTAACTTACAATCGTCTCGGAAGATTATTCCTAAACGAAAACTATTGCGACCTTGCAATTGTCAAATATAGGAAAGCTTTGAAATATGTTGAGATTTTGGGGAATAACGACTCTAAAGCAAATGTGCTAAAAGAGTTAGGCAACTCATACCAACTTGCCAATAAACCTGATAGTGCTTTGTATTATTATAATGAATCGTTAAAATACAATTCGAGTCTGACAAATAAGTTAGACGTTGAGAAAAGCATTGCTCAGATTTTGTTCGACAAAGGAGAAAAAGATAGTGCATACGTTTTGATAAAAAACAATCTTGACAAGATTGAGAACTATGGTCCTAAAAATTCTTATTATGGAGTTTTGGGTGAGATGTATTATAAGGATATGCAGTATGATTCTGCTATCTGTTATTTGGAGAAGAGTGTGACAAGCAATGACTATTACATCAAATATATGTCGTCAACGACTTTGTCTGCCA
>JAFTXI010000022.1 GCA_017461665.1 Bacteroidales bacterium
CTTCGCTTTATATGCAGTTTTGCACAACCGGAATCTCGTTTTATAAATTTGAGACACAATCTTTCAAGAAAACCTTTTTTGAAACGAATATCATATGAAAAAAGAAACCGCCTAACTTTTTGTTGTTAGACGGCCTCAATAGATGGTTTCAGTACATTATATCGACTGAACTTCTTATGATTCTGCAAATAATATTACAAAATATTTTTCAGATTTTCAGATTCTCAATTTCTTAGATTCTTACTTTCTCGGTTTAAGTCCCAAGATTTCTCTTGCTTCGTCTGATGTTGCTACTTCACGACCGAGTTCCTTGGCGATACGAACGACTTTCTCTACCAATTCGCCATTTGACTTAGCGAGGACACCTTTAGAAATATATAAGTTATCTTCAAAACCGACTCTCACATTACCTCCCATTGCGATAGCAGCTGCTGCCATTGGGAAAGCGTGACGTCCGATACCTGTTGCTGTCCATGTTGAACCGGCAGGAATTGCATTGACCATCCAGCAGAGGTTTGGAATAGTTGCAGGTGTACAACCAGGGACGCCGAGAACGAAGTTGAACTGCATCGGAGCAGCAGGCACCTCGCCTTTGCGAGCCATATTTAATATTGTGTCGATGTGACCCATCTCGAAACATTCGTATTCAGGCTTGATGCCGCGTTCCATCATGCGTTTACCGAAAGCGCGCATCGTTGGCATTGTGTTGTCGAAAATCTCATCGCCGAAGTTACAAGTGCCACAGTCCAATGTTGCCATCTCTGGAAGTGGGTTGGTGTCTGTTGACTGAAGACGTTCGTCTGGTGTCATGCCGACAGCGCCACCTGTTGAAGGGATTAAGATAACGTTAGGACATGCTTTGTAGATAGCTTCTTCACATTCTTGGAAACGAGCAGCGTTTTGTGTTGGAGTGCCGTCGTCGAAACGTACGTGAAGGTGAACGATAGCAGCGCCAGCATCGACAGCCGACTTAGCTTCTCTAACGATTTCTTCTACTGTATAAGGAACAGCAGGATTTTGTTCTTTGGTTACTTCTGCGCCGCAGATAGCAGCGGTGATAATAAGTTTCTCCATAGTGTAATATTTTTATCTTTCAATTCTTTGACATTTCTTAGGAACTACGCATGTTCCGCTTGCACGGCATACAACGATTGGTTCTGCCAACACATCAGCAGCTGAGTCGGAGATGTCTGGACGTGGGATGATGACCTTACGAGCAACGAATTCCATCTTACGTGAGGTGTTACCGATCTTTGTGACCCAGCCTTCAGCTTCGATATAGTCGCCGGCATAGACAGGAGCCAAGAACTCAATGTTGTCGTATGCGCAGAAGAGACCTTCATCGCCGTCTGTCATGATTAATAATTCTGTAGCGACGTCGCCGAAGAGGTGAACCATGTGAGCGCCATCAACCAAGTTACCGCCGTAATGAGCGTCTTTTGCACTCATACGCAATCTAATAAGAGATCTATATTCTTTTTCCATTTTTTATATTTTTAAGTCAACGGACAACAGACTACAGTCAACAGTCTTTGTCCATAATATTTCAATTGTCAATTGTTCATTGTTCAAGGTAAATTCCATCAACGAAGATACCTGAAGCGTGAACTTGTTCTGGAGCTATCTCGCCGTTCTTCACGATTTTCTCAGCTTCGACAACGACGTAATCGGCTGCCATAGCCATGAGAGGATTGAAATTCTTTGAAGTTCCGAAGAACACCATGTTACCGTCTTCATCGACGATGTTAGCGCGCAAGAAAGCGATGTCGGCTTTGAGAGGTTTTTCGAGGATATAGTCTTTACCATCGACATTGACGATTTGTTTGCCGTCTTGGATTATAGTTCCTAAACCTGTTGGAGTGAGCACTCCGCCGAGACCTGCGCCATAGGCTCTGATACGTTCTGCGAGAGTTCCTTGAGGTACGTATTCAACTTCTAAAGTACCGGCGTTCTTCTGAGCAGCAGTTTCTTTGTTAGTTCCTGTGTGAGATACAATAGCTTTTTTCACTTGATGATTGGCGACGAGTTTACCATGAGCGACATTATCGTATGCTGTATCGTTAGCAATGATTGTAAGGTCTTTAACACCTTTTTCCACGATAGCGTCAATGATTTGAACGGCGCTTCCAACACCGAGAAATCCGGCAAACATAATTGTCATACCGTCGTGAACATTTGCAACGGCTTCTTCTAAAGTTATCTGCTTTTTCATATATAACATTTTAATTTAAACCTAAATCACATCGAAGTGCAAATATAACTTTTTTTTCACAATGTTTTACGTTAAAAGAATAATATTTTTGTAGCGGCGTATCGCATACGTCTTGTGCGGGATAATCAGGGAGGCAGCAAATTCCAAAGCATTCTTATCGCGTCAATTCGTGGACTTTAAAAATATCGCCTCATATTCTTTTTCTTTATCGTCAGGCGATGGCAGGACTACTTCATCGGTGGTCGCTGTAAAGACCGAGACTAACTCTTTCTCATTCTTGTCTTCGCGAATGTATTGTTTCTTGAATTGCGGTTTTATGGTTTGAGACATGCAGCCGTATGTCTCTAAGTGAGATTCCATCTCTTTAAGTTTGCGTTTTAAAGTCTTTTCTGCTGTCTCACCGAAAGCGACATGCCACCAATATTTCGCCACGATTTCTTTCTTTGAGTTACAAATTAAAAGATGTACCGCAGGATGTAAGACTTTGTTGCCATTATGAATTTCAAGATGAAGAGCGCGTCCTATAATATTACCGCGTTCATTTACAATAGGAAGAAATTCCGTAAAGTCATTCTGAAGTACTTGTATGATTTGAGGATTTTCATCATCAGTCTTCAAATTCCATTCTCGAACCGACTCTAATCTTACACTATCAACTCGTGAGAAATCGTGTTGAGTCGTGGTATTGCTTTCGTCCACTAATGCACACGAATTGACACTAATATTCATTCGTGAGGATTCGTGTTGAGTCGTGGTTTGAGTCGGTTGACTGTTGACTTCCTGCACTTCGACAACCTCCGTTCCTCGTGGTACTTTCACTTCGATTTTATCGCCTTTCTTTTTTCCTATCAAGGCTTTAGCTATTGGCGAGATAAAAGAAATCAGACCTTGTGAGGCTTCGGCTTCGTCAACGCCGACGATACGGATGACTTTATCGTTGTACTTCACATACATACCGAAACTGACGACATCGGGATTCGCTTTTGTGTTGTCAATCACGACAGCGCTGTTGATTCGCTCGGTGAGCTGACGCATCTTAGCAGCGAGATGGTTTTTGGCGACGTAGTTGGAGCCTGCTTCTGTCCATTCGTTTTTAAAAGTTTCCATCTCGTCGTGGAGTTTTCTCAGACCTTCCGGCGTGACATAGTTATGAGTCCCCGGCGGCAGATACGCTCTCGGCAACACCATAGGAACTTCTTCCTGATCACCTTCCTTTACAAAACCACGACTCATGATTGAAAGCCTATAAGTCTATGAGTGAAGCTTATCGACTCATAGACTTGTTGACTTATTGTCTCTTAATTAAAAATCATTTCTACTTTGCCAATTTTAGTGTCGACACAATCGTATGAGGCTGCGAAACAGATTATAGCATTCAATGCCTTTCTACTTGGTTTTTCGTTTCTGTAACTTTCTTTAAGTGTCTTTCTTATTTGGCTCTCAAACTGACTTTCTTGCGAATAATAAAGTGTAGATTTAATATCCATAGGCAAATTGTTTTGTTTCAAATTTACCTATCAAACGCGTCAAAAATCTTTTTATTATATAGATTTAAAAATTATTTATCGTGAGTGAAAGATTTTTCTCTTTCGCCATCTTTCTCAAATTGATAAGAGCATAACGCATTCTTCCCAAAGCTGTGTTTATACTGACATTCGTGGCATCGGCGATATCTTTGAATGACATATCGGCGTACATTCTCATATTCAATACTTCTTTCTGTTCTTCAGGGAGAAACTCTATCATCTTACGCAAGTCGCTGTAAACCTGTTCCTCTACCAATCTGTCTTCTACAGAAGAATCGGTATATTTTGCATTATCGATGAAATCGTATTCGTTGCTGACGGCATCAACCATAGGAAGACGTTTCGATTTACGAAAATGATCGATGACAAGATTGTGAGCCACGCGCATCGCAAATTGTATGAATTTACCTTCTTCTTTATAAGCACCAGCTTTGATGGTACGAATAATCTTTAAAAATGTATCTTGGAAAATGTCATCGGCAAGTTGTCTGTCTTTGACAAGCATTAATATATAGGAGAAAACTTTATTTTGATGACGCTCCATCAACAATTCAAAGCAGGCGACGTTACCATTTCTATAACGTTCGACCAATTCTTTGTCGCTTAATATTTCTAACATAATCTCTTTATTTCAAATTAAAAGAGTAGATATTAATCGATAGCGCGTCTCCTATTTTTTTAGTTATACAATAAAATAAATTTTCTTCCGTAGAAAGTTCTGCAAATATAATAATCTTTTCTTTACGGAAAAACATTTTTTTGTAAATTCGTGAAATTTTTTTTGAAGTCATAATTTTTTGAAATCAATGAAGAAGATAGAGAACATCACTATACAAGGTGCAAGAGTTAACAACTTAAAAAACATAAGCTTAAGCATTCCGAAAAACAAGTTCGTCGTGATAACTGGACTTTCCGGTTCGGGCAAGTCGTCATTAGCATTCGACACAATTTATGCGGAAGGTCAACGTCGTTATGTGGAGAGCCTGAGTGCTTATGCGAGACAGTTTTTGGGACGTATGACGAAGCCTGATGTCGATATGATTTCCGGGCTTTCTCCAGCCATCGCGATAGAACAACGCGTCAACTCGAGCAACCCGCGTTCTACCGTCGGGACAAGCACCGAGATTTATGAATATATCAAACTTCTCTATTCAAGAATAGGTCGCACCTTCTCTCCTATCTCAGGCGTCGAAGTTAAACGCCATCAAATCAATGATGTAATAGATTTTATATTAAGTCAGAAAGGTGGCGCCGTGTATATCTTGTCGCCAATCATCTTACCCAAAGGAAGAAAAATAGATGAACATCTCAACATACTTCTTCAACAAGGTTTCAACCGTCTGCTTATCGAAGATAAAATGGTCAGGATTGAAGATTTTCTCAAACAAAAGAAATTCGACGACTTGAATAATGTAAGAATCATGATTGACAGGATGAAAGTCAACGATAAGACTTCCGAACTGATTCCTCAGATTTCAGATTCTGTGCAGACAGCCTTTTATGAAGGTAACGACAGCTGTATCATATTGGTTGACAAAGAAAATAATCGTACGGAACATTATTTCTCATCGCGTTTTGAAGCAGACGGCATCGCTTTTGAAACACCGACGACTCATCTTTTTTCTTTCAACAATCCATACGGAGCTTGTCCGAAATGCGAAGGTTTCGGTAATATCATCGGCATCGATCCTGACTTGGTTATTCCTAATAAGTCGCTGTCAATCTATGACAACGCTGTTGCTTGCTGGCGAGGCGAAAAGATGAGCGCATGGCGCGATCGCCTGATTAACACCGCACGTCATTTCGACTTCCCTATACATAAACCTTATTACGAACTGACACAGAAACAAAAAGACCTTCTTTGGACTGGCAACAAATATTTCGGTGGCATCAATGATTTCTTTGAAGAAGTTGAATCACAGAGTTATAAGATTCAATATCGTGTTATGTTGTCGCGTTATCGTGGAAAGACGATTTGTCCTGAATGTCACGGTACGCGTCTCAGAAAAGAAGCCAACTATGTAAAGATAAACGGCAAGAGTATCACAGAGTTATGTGAGATGCCTTTGTCGAAACTCAAGATATTTTTTGACGAGTTGGTTTTAAGCAAGAGCGAACAGGAGATTGCGGAACGTCTTTTAAAAGAAATAAATAACAGATTGAGTTTTCTCATTGAAGTTGGTTTAGAATATCTTACGTTGAACAGAACCGCCAACACACTCTCTGGTGGCGAGGCTCAACGTATCAACCTCGCTACTTCATTGGGTAGCACCTTGGTAGGCTCCACATATATTTTAGATGAACCAAGTATCGGACTTCATCAACGCGACACTCAACGCCTAATCAAAGTCTTACGCAGACTCCGCGACATCGGCAACACAGTTATTGTCGTTGAACATGACGAAGAGATAATACGCAGCGCCGACCATATCATCGATATAGGACCTTACGCCGGCGTCAATGGCGGAGAACTTGTCTTTGAAGGTGATATTGAAAAGATGATGCGAGAAGGAACAAGTCTCACGTCGAAATATCTTTCTGGAGAGAAGAAGATTCCTGTTCCGGAACGCCGTCGTAAGTGGAACAACGCGATAGAGTTTATCGGTTGCTGCGAGCATAACTTAAAAAATATTAACGTCAAGATACCTTTAAATATATTGACCGTCGTTACAGGCGTGAGCGGTTCCGGAAAATCGACTTTGGTAAACGACATCATCTACACATCTCTGAAGAAACATTTTGAAGGGACATCCGACAAAGTCGGTTCTTTTGGAAAGATGCAAGGCAGTCTGATGGCGATACAAGCCGTCGAGTATATAAACCAGAATCCTATCGAGAGGTCATCACGTTCAAATCCAATAACTTACATCAAAGCTTTTGACGAAGTACGACAACTTTTCGCTGAGCAGAAACTCGCGAAGAATCGCGGCTTGAAACCAGGTTACTTCTCTTTCAACGTCGCTGGCGGTCGCTGCGACAACTGTCAGGGCAGTGGGACACTGAAAGTCGAGATGCAGTTCATGGCTGACATCTATCTCAAATGCGACGTCTGTCATGGTACGCGTTACAAGGAAGAAGCCTTGGAAATCAAATATAAAGGCAAGACCATCAGCGATATCTTAAACATGAGCATCGATGAGGTAATCGAGTTTATGGAAAGCAACAAAGAAGGTGAATTTAAGAACATCATTGAGCGTATCATTGCGAAAATGAAGCCTTTGCAAGATGTAGGATTGGGATACCTTCAAGCGGGGCAGCCTTCATCGACATTGAGTGGCGGTGAGGCTCAGCGTATCAAACTCGCCTCTTTTCTGATAAACGGAATGAGCGAGAAGCCGACATTATTCATCTTCGACGAGCCAACAACGGGACTTCATTTCCACGACATCAATAAGTTGTTAAGAGCATTTGAAGCCTTAATTAACAATGGACATTCGCTCATCGTGATAGAACACGATCCTGACGTGATTAAAGTCGCCGACTGGATCATCGACTTGGGACCTGAGGGCGGCGACAAAGGAGGTGAAATCGTTTTTGAAGGAACGCCTAAAGACTTAAAGAAATGCAAGAAGTCGTTTACAAAAGATATTTTGAAGTTGTAAATAACCTAACTTAATTATTTTTCAACAGCCATTCTATTGCAGAAACAATATGAATGGTCTTATCTTTTAATTCCACGTCACGTGTGTCTGTAAATGAAATTAAAGACTTATTTGCACAACACCGCGATAATTCAATAAACACTACATTCTCTAAACGCGTTCGGCTTGCTGTATTAATCCTTTCACTCTATTATCAAAAGAAAAGTGACTTTATCTTCAGTGTTTCTGATAAGTCGCAGGCTGCCGCCGTGTAGTCTGATGATTTGGCGTGAGACTGCTAATCCTATGCCAGAACCGTCACGTTTTGTGGTGAAAAAAGGCATGAAGATATTATCCGCGACTTCATCAGGAATCTTTCCTCCATTGTTGGAAATCTCAACACGAATACATTCTCTCGAGTCGATATGCGACTTTAGCTCAATACGATAATCTCTTTGTTCCTCATTTTCGTTGCACGATTCTACAGCATTCTTCAATAGATTAACGAAAACCTGCGTCAACTGAGTTCTATCTGCATAAAGTATAGTGTCTTCTGGTTCAATATCAATATTCAATTTGATGTCACCAAAATCGGAAAGCGAAAGCACGTCGTCAATGATTTCCCTGAGATAGAAAGGCGTTTTCTGAGGCGTTGGGATACGAGTGAACTGACGGAACGAATTGACGAACTTCATCAAACGATCGCTTGTGGAATGGATTATCGAAAGACCCTCTCCTACTTTTTCCGCATAGTTAACATTGTTTATCAGAGTGTTACTTATAGAAGTTATCGGAGCAAGAGAATTCATAATCTCATGCGTGAGGATACGAGTGAATTTCTCCCAAACCTCAACTTCCTGATTATCTAATTCCTTGTTGATGTCGCCTAAGGTCACAACTCTTACATCTTTTCCTTTATACACAATGTCGGCGCAGCTTATCACAAAATTAAGTTCACCTATTTCGTTTGATATATTGACGCTCTTTTGTTCGGAAGGTTTTATATCTCTAAGAATATCTGCCAGTTCTCCCGACTGAGGACGAAGCTGTTCGACATGTGAAATTCTACTTAAAGAGAAAAAAGAACGAGCCTTAGAGTTTGAATGCACGACGATTCCATTTGGCATGATAAGCATGATACCGATATTGGCATACTCCATTATCATTTCAAAGTTTTTCTCGTCCTCGCGAACAAGTCGTTTCTTCTCGTCCATCACCTCCTTGATTTTATTCAGAGTGAAATTCACGAAAGCATTTTTAGTCTTATTTGGATCATCGCTGAAACGAAAGGAATAGTCGTCGTTTTCCACAGCCTTGATGATGAAATCCAAGCTGTTAATGATATTATTATATTGATTTATCAGGCGAGATATAGACCATATTAATAAAGGTATGCTAAGTATGAGAAAATACCAAATATCAAATACCGCGAACAAGACCGATGACGCACTTGTCACGACGAGAAGTACGATGTAAAGGCTGATGTTGCGATATGATATTTTGCGTTTTTTCATAAACCGTAGCGTTTTATTTTGTTGTAGAGTGTCTGTCGTGTCACGCCAAGTTTCTGAGCCACAATAGTTATATTACCGTCATAGGAATTCATCGCCTCCATTATGGCATTGCGTTCTATCTCCTCCAGGGTAGCGTTAGATTCTGCAGTCGGTTTTACGGAGTGAAAAAGACCGAGATGTTCTGGATTGATGACATTATCTTCGCACATTATGACGGCTTTTTCCATAGTATGCTGTAATTCACGGATGTTACCATCCCAATTGTAAGACAGCATTTTTCCTTCGGCGGCTGTCGATATTGAGACATTAGGTTTGTCATATTTCTCCGAGAGACGTTTCAGGAAGATTTCTGCGAGAGGCATGATATCGTCCTTACGGTTACGCAGAGGCGGAATATTTATATGTATCGTATTGATTCTGTATAATAAATCTTGACGGAACTCGCCTTTTTCCGACATTGAGAGGATGTCGCGATTTGTTGCTGTGATGAGACGAATATCTATTGGGATGGCGTTGTTTGTTCCGAGACGCGTTATCGTTCTGTTCTGTAGAGCCACCAAGAGTTTAGCCTGGAGATGCAGAGGCATATTGGCTATCTCGTCCATGAAGAGCGACGAGTTGTTGGCAGCCTCCATCTTACCGATGCGGTCGGCGTGAGCGTCGGTGAAGGCTCCTTTCTTATGACCGAAGAGTTCGCTTTCAAAGAGAGTGTCGGGTATCGCGCCCATATCGGCGGAAATCATCTCCTTGTTGCAGCGCGACGAGAGAGAATGAATCTCACGAGCCAAGACTTCCTTACCGGTACCGTTTTCGCCTGTAATCAAGATGTTAGCGTCTGTTGGAGCCACGCGTTCTATGATATTTCTGATACGTTGCATCTCGGGAGAATTTCCCCAGAACATCGCGTTTTGAGTGACAGCTGCGTTGTTTTTCTGAGGCTTCGACTTTGTTGTGGCAGCGTTATAAGCGTTGAGAAGTGTCTCGATAAGTTTCTCGTTATTCCAGGGTTTCACCACAAAGTCGTAGGCACCGTCTTTCATGGCACGCACCGCCAAATCGACGTCGGCGTATGCGGTAAAAAGAAGTACCTTTAGTTTGGGAAATTTATTGCCTACTTCGTTAAGCCAGAACAGACCCTCGTTGCCGGTATTAATTCCCGCGTGGAAGTTCATATCGAGGAGAAGCACATCAGGCGACTCCGACTGTATCGTAGAAATCAAAGACTTAGGAGAAGAAAGTGTTATGACTCTTTCAAAATAATCCTCTGTCAGCATCTTAACTGCTGAAACGATATTTTGGTTATCATCTACGACAAGTAGTTTTCCTTTTTTGGGCATAAAACTAAATTTTCTGTAAAAATAAGAAAAAGTTACATGTCTTACAATTAACAAACAAAGTTTTTTTTGGCATAATTAATCCTTAGTCACACGTCCGTGTGACTCTACGTGAGACGCTTGTCGAAACGCTATAAAATAAACGTTTCTTTTGACTTGCTTATCTCTCGCAGAGACGCAGAGGAGCGCCGAGAACTATCATAAAATAAAAATCGATAACCGACTACTTCGCTCAATCAGTCTTTCGTCGGTTATCAATTTCGTTTGCAAAAATAAGTATTTTTTTAATACAGAATTGAAGTTAAATTTTACTTCTCAATCTCTTTCTTGATTCTCTCGTTGAGCATTGGAACAATCTTGTGTAAGTCACCGACGATTCCTAAGTCTGCTGCACTGAAGATTGGTGCATACTTGTCTTTGTTGATGGCGATAATGTATCCTGATTCTTCCATACCTGCAAGGTGTTGGATAGCACCTGAGATACCGCATGCTACATACAAATCTGGACGTACGGTCTTACCTGTCTGTCCGACTTGCATCGAGTGATCGACGACGCCTGCATCAACCATGGCGCGTGATGATGATACCATGCCACCGAGTGTGTCTGCCAAAGCTTGTAATTTCTCAAAGCCTTCTGCGTTCTTAACACCACGACCGCCCGATACCAAAATCTTGGCTTCTGAGATGTCGTTCTTGCTTGTATTCTTCATCTCTGTGTTGATGATTTTCACCTTGAATCTTGCTGTGTCGAATTTAGGTGCGAACATTGTCACAACGCCTTGTCTGCCTTCTTCCCGTTGACGTTTTTGCATAACGCCTGGACGTACTGTCGACATCTGTGGACGGTTGTTTGGACAAATGATAGTTGCCATCAAGTTGCCGCCGAATGCAGGACGTGTCATACGGAATTGTTTGTCGCCTTCCTCTGTATCAGCTATTTCAAGTTGTGTACAGTCTGCTGTGAGACCTGTGTTCAATCTTGCTGCGATACGTGGAGCAAGGTCACGACCTATTGTTGTAGCACCGTAAAGAACGATTGTTGGCTTTTGTTCTGTGATGATTTGATATACAGCTTGTGAATATTGCTCAGTGATATAGTCTTTCAACTCTGGACAGTCAGCGACGATGACTTCATCGGCACCCATTTCGATAAGACGTTGAGCTTCTTCTTTGACATTATAACCGAGTAATAATGCGACAACTTTTTCGCCGAGGGCGTCTGCCAAGTCGCGTGCCTTACCTAAAAGTTCGAAAGCGACAGGTTGAATCACGCCGTTACGTTGTTCAGCGAATACGAATACGTTTTTATAATCTTTAATATCCATAACTTCTCCTTTTAGATAATGTGTTTCTCTTTAAGTTTATTAACAATGAGTTCTACTGCTTCTTCTTCGCTTACTTCATGAACTTCGCCTGGAGCTTTCAATGATTTAGGGAATGACTTGAACACTTTTGTTGGTGAGCCTTTGAGTCCTAATTTTGTCTCATCGACTTCTATCTTATCTGCGCCCCAAATCTCTACTTCTTTGTCGTAAGCTTCAACGATACCTGACACTGTCATATAACGTGCGTTGAATGCTGATGCCAAGACTGTGAGTACGCATTTGCCTTCTACTTCTAAAGTCTGGATGCTTTCTTCGCTTTCTTTCTTAACCAAGAGATTACCGTTTTCTAAGCGTTCTGCGTTGATGACGTATGACACTTGTGGGATGTCTAAGTGTTCTGCCATCTCTGGACCTACTTGAGCTGTGTCGCCGTCGATAGCTTGACGACCTGCTATGATAAGGTCGTAGTCCATTGTCTTCATGGCACCTGCCAAGGCGTATGATGTTGCCAATGTGTCGGCACCAGCGAATTTTCTGTCTGTTAACAAGATTGCTCTGTCGGCACCCATTGCCATAGCTTCTCTCAAGATGAGTTCTGCTTGTGGAGGTCCCATGGTGATAACTGTTACGTTAGCGCCGTAGCTGTCTTTCATACGAAGAGCGAGTTCGAGACCGCCTTTATCGTCTGGGTTCATGATGCTTGGAACGCCGTCACGAATCAAAGTGTTTTTTACCGGATCAATCTTGATTTCTGTTGTATCTGGAACTTGTTTAATACATACTACAATATTCATATTACTTCCCTCCTATTTAAATAAATTACCAGCGATAACCATTCTTTGAACTTCTGAAGTACCTTCGTAAATTTCAGTGATCTTAGCGTCACGCATCATACGTTCTACAGGATATTCGCGTGTGTAACCATAACCGCCGTGGAACTGAACAGCTTTCGTTGTCACTTCCATAGCTGTCTCTGCTGCAAACAATTTTGCCATCGCTGCATCGACTGAGTAAGGAACGCCGTTGTCTTTCTTCCATGCCGCACTGCGTACCAACAAACGAGCTGCCTCGACCTTGGTCTTGAGGTCTGCCATCTGGAACTGTGTATTTTGGAATGAAGCGATTGACTTACCGAATTGTTTTCTTTCTTTTGTATATTTAACTGTCTCATCCATTGCACCTTGAGCGATACCGAGAGCTTGTGAAGCGATACCGATACGGCCGCCGTCCAATGTCTTCATTGCGATGCTGAAGCCTTTGCCCAATTGACCTAAGAGGTTTTCTTTTGGCACTTCGCAGTTTTCGAATATCAACTCGCATGTTGCTGAACCGCGGATACCGAGTTTCAATTCTTTCTTACCGATTGAGAATCCTTTGAATCCTCTCTCAACGATGAAGGCAGAGATGCCTTTGGTTCCTTTTGACTTGTCGGTCATTGCCATGACGATGAATACGTCGGCGTTTGAAGCATTGGTGATGAAAATCTTTGTTCCGTTGAGAATCCATTTGTCGCCTGCATCGACGGCTGTTGTCTGTTGCATAGCAGCGTCGGTACCAGCGTTAGGTTCTGTCAAACCGAAAGCACCAATCCATTCGCCTGAAGCGAGTTTTGGCAAATATTTCATCTTTTGTTCTTCTGTACCGTGTTCCAAGATTGGAGCTACGCACAATGATGTGTGAGCTGATAAGACGACACCTGTTGTAGCACAAGCTCTTGAGAGCTCTTCAACCGCCATGATGTACATCTGTACCGTTCCGCCTGCTCCGCCGTATTGTTTTGGAACAGGGATACCCATCAAACCTAACTTAGCCATTTTCTCGACGGTCTCGATTGGGAAACGTTCTTGCTCGTCAATTTCAACTGCCAATGGCTTGACTTCATTCTCAGCAAATGATCTGATCATCTGTAAGAATAATTCTTCTGTCTTTGAATAACTAAAGTTCATATTAATAATGTTAATATATTCTCAATTAATATTTATAGAAACCTAGACCAGACTTACGTCCGAGGAGACCAGCTCTCACCATCTTCTTCAAGAGTGGATGTGGACGATATTTGCTGTCGGCGAATTCATTGTAAAGCACTTCCATGATTGCCAAGCATACGTCTAAGCCGATAAGGTCGCCTAATGCGAGAGGTCCCATTGGATGGTTGGCACCCAACTTCATGGCATTGTCGATATCTTCTACTGAAGCGACACCTTCTGCGTAGATGCCTACCGCTTCGTTAATCATAGGGATGAGGATGCGGTTGACGACAAAGCCAGGAGCTTCTTCTACCATGACAGGTGTCTTGCCGATGGCTGTTGCCAACTCAACGATTGTCTTGCATGTCTCTTCTGATGTTACTTGACCTTTGATGACCTCGACGAGTTTCATAACAGGAGCTGGATTGAAGAAGTGCATTCCGATGAATTGTGCAGGACGACTTGTCAATGAAGCTATTTCTGTTATTGATAATGAAGATGTGTTTGTTGCGAAGATGGTTTCTGGTTTGCAGATTGTGTCTAATTCTGCGAAGACTTCTTTCTTGAGATTCATGTCTTCTGATGCTGCTTCGATGACCAAGTCGGCATCTGCGAAATCGGCGTAACTTGTTGTAGTTGTGATGTTAGCCAATACTGAATCCATATATTCTTGAGTCACCTTGCCTTTTTCGACGAGTTTTGCCAACGATTTTGATATTTTAGCTACTGCTTTATCTAAGCTGGCTTGTGTTCTACTTTTCATTACCACCGGTTGTCCGGCTTGTGCGAAGGCTTGTACTACACCTGCGCCCATTGTTCCTGTTCCGATAACGTAAACTTTCATAGTTATAATTTATTGAGTTATTTTTATTTTCCTTTGAATACTGCTTTTTCTTTTGCCAAGAATGCTGCCATGCCGTCTTTCTGATCTTCTGTTTCGAAGCACTTTGCGAAATATTCGTTTTCGTAAGCGAGAGCCTGATCGACGTTCATGTCGTAATTGTCGTTGATACATTTCTTGGCAGCCTTCACTGCTATAGGAGCGTTTTTCAGAATCATCTTGACGAGTTTCATTGCTTCGTCCATCAAGTCGGTTTGTTCATAGACAGCGTTGACGAGACCGATACGATGAGCTTCGTTGGCGTCGATGAGTTTGCCTGTAAATATCATTTCTTTAGCGTAAGAAGGACCGACGAGTTTAGGGAGGCGATATGTTCCTGAGAATCCTGGGATGATTCCGAGTCCTACTTCAGGCTGACCGAATTTAGCGTTTGTCGAGGCGATGCGGATGTCGCAAGCCATGGCGAGTTCGCAGCCGCCACCCAAGGCGAAGCCGTTGACAGCAGCTATGGTAGGAATCTCAAGGTCTTCCACCTTCTTGAAAGCAGCTGCACCGAGACGAGCAAACTCCAATGCCTCTGCGTAGTTCTTGTCTTTCATCTCAGCGATGTCGGCGCCAGCCACGAAAGCCTTCTCGCCGTCGCCGGTAAGAATCAAAGCCTTCACTGTCGATAAATCTATTTTTGTAGCGAAGTAGTCAATCTCGCTTAATATTCTCGAGTTTAAGGCGTTCAACGACTTAGGAGCAGATATTGTCAAGACGCATACGCCGTTTTCTTTTAACTCAGGTTTTAAAAATTGATATTCCATAATTACTTTTGCTATTGGCTTTGGCTATTGACTATAGAACCATTTGTTCAAAAGCCTTAGTTCAAAAGCCTTTTTTTCTTTTTTATAACAATTCGCAAATTTAAAAAAATATTTTTGAAAATTAAATAAAATGTAAAAAAATAAGGATACTGTAGAGATTTGCTTGTTGTATTCAATCTGTCAAAGATATACATAATGTTTTGAGATTCTAAATTTTTGAGATTCTACCAAAGCGTTAGGGATTGGAGCGGCATCCTTTGCGAGCTTCCGTGGGTGCGAGAGCGGGGACGGGTCGCTGAGCCTGTCGAAGTGACCGGCGTTTCGACAAGCTCAACGACCGAGAGCGGGGAAGATTGAGCGAGCAAAGATATAGCGGAAAGCCCGACGGCTCTGCCGGAACGCCCCAATTAATTGACAATTAACAATTTACAATTAACAATTTGTAGAGACGCGTCAATCACACTTACACAAAATAAACAATAATGTAATTGACACGTCTGAGAAATTAAAAGTTGAAAATTGGAAATTTATTTGCTCGCAGTTCGTGGCCAACCCTTAAACCTTAAGCTTAAACTTTAACCAAAGTTTATTGAATTTGCGTTCCTTTGTGCGCGAGAAAATTGTATTCGAGGACGGAAAAGTTCCATGAGAAACTTACGATATGAGGTACCTTAAACTACATCCTTATTCTATTTTAAAAAAGTATTAACACTTTCTTTGTTTTTTGAATATTTATTTTTATCTTTGCAGACATTAATTAGATTTAAAATTAGCAAATTATAATAACTAAACATTTAAATACTATGCAACAAAAAGGAAACAAATACGGTACACACCGCGTGATTGAACCAGTTGGCGTTCTTCCACAACCAGCTAACAAATTGAACAATAATATGGACGAGATTTGGGATAACGAAATCCTTATCGACGTTCAAACATTAAATATCGACTCAGCTTCTTTCACAGACATCTATAACTATGCAGTACAACAAGCTGGCGAAGGCGCAAGCGACGAACGCATACTTGAAGAAGTTAAGAAAGAAATGTTCCTCAACGTTGAGTTACAAGGCAAACACCGTAACCGCAGAACAGGATCAGGCGGCATGTTACTCGGTAAAGTAGAGAAAATCGGTGACGCTTTGAAAGGTAAAATCGACTTACAAGAAGGCGACCGCGTCGCAACATTGGTCTCATTGTCATTGACTCCACTTCGCATCGACGAAATCCTTGAAATACGCAAAGACGTTGACCAAGTCGACATCAAAGGTAAAGCTATCCTCTTCGAAAGTGGTATCTATGCTAAGATTCCAAACGACATGCCTGAAAAATTAGCTCTTTCAGCATTAGACGTTGCCGGTGCTCCAGCACAGACAGCTAAGTTGTGCCAATATGGTCAAAACGTCGTTATCCTCGGCGCAGGTGGTAAATCAGGTATGCTCTGCTGCTACGAAGCTAAGAAACGCGTTGGCGTCACAGGTAAAGTCATCGGTTTGGCAAACAGCCCTAAGAGTACAAACCGTATCAAGGAACTCGGCTTCTGCGATGTAGTAGAAAGCGTTGCTGGCATGACACCAGTTCAAGTTTATGAACTCATCTACAAACTCACCGACGGTAAGATGGCAGACGTTACAATCAACTGCGTTAACGTTCCAGATCAAGAAATGACAGCTGTTCTCTGCACAAAAGATGACGGTATCGTTTATTTCTTCTCAATGGCAACAAGCTTCACAAAAGCAGCTCTCGGTGCAGAAGGTATCGGATCAGACGTCAATATGATTATCGGTAACGGCTACACCAAAGGTCACGCTGAATTCACATTGCAAGAACTCCGCGAATGTGAAAAACTCCGTAAGATTTTCGAAGAACTTTATGCATAAATCTAATTGAAAGTTGAGAGATTACGTCTCTCGACTTTCTTTTTTAATCATTATAGATGATGGAATCAAGAAGAAAACAATTATTTCCTAATGTCACCGACGAACAATGGAATGACTGGAAATGGCAAGTGAAAAATCGTATCGAGACTTTGGAACAGTTGAAACAATATGTTCAACTCACTCCTGAAGAAGAAGACGGCGTACGTAGCGTTTTATCGACATTGCGCATGGCTAT
Organism: Bacteroidales bacterium; assembly: GCA_017461665.1. Lineage (GTDB taxonomy): Bacteria > Bacteroidota > Bacteroidia > Bacteroidales > F082 > Limimorpha. Next base: position 17,222 of record JAFTXI010000022.1, read on the forward strand.
CACTCCTTATTATCTAAGTCTCATCGACCCTAACAATCCTAAAGACCCTGTCCGTCGTCAATGTATCCCAACAGCATTGGAGACACATCAAGCCAATGCCGACTTGTTAGACCCATTGCATGAAGACGAAGACTCACCGGTTCCAGGATTGACACACCGTTATCCAGACAGAGTGTTGTTCCTCATCACCGACATGTGCTCGATGTATTGCCGTCACTGCACACGTCGTCGTTTCGCTGGACAGAAAGACGATGAGTCACCACAAGAAAGAATTGAAAGAGCATTAGAATATATCGAAAGAACACCGGAAGTACGCGACGTTCTTCTTTCGGGCGGCGATGCCTTGATGGTCAGCGACGCAAAATTGGAATACATCATCAGCCGTTTACGCACAATCCCTCACGTAGAGATAGTTCGTCTCGGAACACGTACTCCTGTCGTTTGTCCTCAACGTATCACTCCAGAACTCTGCGAAATGTTGAAGAAATATCATCCAATATGGATCAACACACACTTCAACCATCCAAACGAAGTTACACCGGAAGCTATCGAAGCATGTAACCGTCTCGCTAATGCCGGCGTACCATTGGGTAACCAAAGCGTATTGTTAAGAGGTGTCAACGACTGCGTTCACGTCATGAAGAAACTCGTTCATCTTTTGGTTAAGATGCGTGTAAGACCTTATTATATATATCAATGTGACCTTTCAATGGGATTGGAACACTTCCGTACTCCTGTTTCAAAAGGTATCGAAATCATCGAAGGATTACGCGGTCATACCTCAGGTTATGCAGTACCGACATTCGTCGTTGATGCTCCAGGCGGAGGTGGCAAAACTCCTGTCATGCCTCAATACGTCATCTCTCAAGCTCCAGGTAAAGTCGTGTTGCGTAACTTCGAAGGCGTTATCACAACTTATACTGAACCAACAGAATATCACAACGACTGCGACTGTCCAGAATGTCAAAAACGCAGAGCTGAAGAAGCTAAGGACAATCTCACAGGTAAAGACATCGTTGTTGACGGCGTGATTTCATTGTTGCAAGGTGAGAAGATGAACATCGAACCTTCAAAGATTAAACGTCACGAGAGACACAATAAATAATTGATAATTGACAATTTACAATTAACAGTTAACAATTTATAATTGTAGTGGTGTATTAATATTGCCTTTAGAAATAAACAAATGTTAATACATCTAATAAATTGACAATTTGATTAAAGGGAAGGAGCTGCTGTGAAAAAGTGGCTCCTTTTTCAATTCATAATGCATAGTTCATAATTGATTGATTTAATGATACCTATAGGATAATAAAATTTCTCTACAGTATCCAAAAACAGCGTTGTGAATTGCTTTAAATTATGTATCTTTGACAGATTGAATACAACGGCAACACCTAAAGCTGTAAACGACGCCTGTTGTGAATTGCTTTAAATTATGTATCTTTGACAGATTGAATACAACACGTCACCTTGTAGCGATTGCAGGTTCTTTGTTGTGAATTGCTTTAAATTATGTATCTTTGACAGATTGAATACAACTTAATGAAGCGAATCCACCGGTAGAAACTCGTTGTGAATTGCTTTAAATTATGTATCTTTGACAGATTGAATACAACTTAGTCATATTCCACATATCTAATTGACGTGTTGTGAATTGCTTTAAATTATGTATCTTTGACAGATTGAATACAACAAGATTTGAACAATATTCCATCGTGAAATGTTGTGAATTGCTTTAAATTATGTATCTTTGACAGATTGAATACAACTTCAAATCATCATTAGAGAACAACAAAGCAGTTGTGAATTGCTTTAAATTATGTATCTTTGACAGATTGAATACAACTGTACAGTTTTATCAATAACAGCAAATATAGTTGTGAATTGCTTTAAATTATGTATCTTTGACAGATTGAATACAACCTCATATTTCTGAGGAATGGAGGCACAAACGTTGTGAATTGCTTTAAATTATGTATCTTTGACAGATTGAATACAACCGGCTATTGCTTGTGCGAGCAAATAACAACGTTGTGAATTGCTTTAAATTATGTATCTTTGACAGATTGAATACAACTGGCAGATGGATTTGTATTAAATATACCGCGTTGTGAATTGCTTTAAATTATGTATCTTTGACAGATTGAATACAACTTGTCTAATAGATAGACACAGCTCTCATCGTTGTGAATTGCTTTAAATTATGTATCTTTGACAGATTGAATACAACTTTTCATGTTGAACGCCTTTTATTTAGATTGTTGTGAATTGCTTTAAATTATGTATCTTTGACAGATTGAATACAACTCATCAAGCATCTTGAATTGTATTTCAATATATTACAACAAATTTCACAATAAAATTTTTGTATTCAATTATAAAGTCCGGACTAAAAAGGTTCGGACTTTTTTGGTTCTAATTGATTCTAATTATTACAAAAAGTTCTGCTATCATAGAATTTTCTTTCTCTTTTTACAGCAAAAAGAGAAACAGAAAAGCTCGCCGCTGCGGATAAATACGCTAAAATTTTATCGTCTTCGCTGAACAAAAATAAACTCGCTTCGCTCAAATAGTATTTTTGTTTTAACCGCTACGATGATAAAATTTCTTAACGCGATTTCTCCGAGGCGGCAGTTGGGCGCTGCTTTGAATTAAAATGTACATTTTTGTCATGGCAGGCACCTTGCGTTAGGGATTGGAGCGGCATCCTTTTGGAGCGGAGCGGAAAAAGATATAGCGGAAAGCCCGACGGCTTGCCGGAACGCCCAAGAAAATGTCAACGGACAACAGTCAACAGACTAAGATGTTGAAAGTTTAAAATTGAAAACGGAAAGTTGAAAGTTATGTGGAGTGTCTCATACAACCTTGAAATTGCAGTAAAAAATCTGCTAAAACAATTCCAATTGTTGTCCCGGAGTGTTGACGCTTTGTGGTTTCTTACCGTAAAATATTTCAATATTCCCAAATTGCTTATCGGTGATACAAAAGATACCAACTTGCCCATATTCTGGCAAAAACGACTTCACTCTCTTTATATGCACATCGGCATTTTCCTGACTCGCACAATGACGAACGTAAATTGAAAACTGAAACATTGTAAATCCATCTTTCAACAATCTCTTCCTAAACTCTGTTGCCGCTTTCCTATCTTTCTTCGTCTCTGTCGGCAAATCAAATAAGACTAAAACCCACATAATACGATATTCACTAAAGCGTTCCATAAACTTACATTACTGGATATACAATCTTTCGTATCTCTCCACCATAACATCTGTACAAAGATGCTGTCGTTTGACTTACAGCGACCATAAGAGGACTTCTCTTCCCAGAAATAACAACATCCAAAATAGGAATTTTCAGAAGTTCCGCTTTCCATTCTTTTGTCAATCCTTCTTCTGGAAGTCCTTTTTCATTTACTAAATTAAAAACGAGTTCATCAACAAACGGACGATACGGTTCCATAATATCGTCAGCCAAGCAGTAAGCATTATAACGATTGTGATGATGAATGCCGAGAGTCGGCAGCATTCCGCTCGACACCAAAGCACGAGCCACCACCGCTCGTAAAATCGCATAGCCATAATTCAGAAGATTGTTGGGTGGCACTCCTTCCCTATCACGATTGAAGTCATTTATATTCCCAAACAGTTTCTTCCAATAATAGGCGGCAGCTCTTCCTTCGAGGTTGTCACTATCGCCACTTTTCACATCTTTCGACCAAGCAAGCATACAACCGACTTCAGCATCTGTACATTTCGACAAAACTGTAGATTGGTTGACAATTTTCGCTTGTACCGTTTGTTGCCACAGTTGTTTTTTCAGAGGAAGACTTGCATCAATCTGGTAACGAAACCTTTCGCTCTGAGTCGTGTTTCCACTGAGAGGCAACATCAAGCCAACAGGCAGGCTTTTTCCATCACATGTTATGAGAGCGCAATTATTTGCGAGCAGCGCATCCATCAAGCCAGAAGTTATTGTAATCTGCCTATTATCAATAACGACCGCTCCTATATCTTCAATAGGAATGGTCGTTATTTTTTCCGATTGTTTATCGCCATCGGTCTGCGGCATCTTTACTACCAACTGCTCGTTTTTAAGAGAGAGATAAGCAGGATTGGTAAAACAAAGTGTACGTTTAATCATGGTATTAGAATTAGGTTAATATTCTCCTACATAAACTATTTGCCCTATATGATTGACTCGAACTTTGACTACTTCATTTAAATTAGTAAAAGAAGATAATCGTTTCCAGGCAATTTCTTGCAAAGCTTTATTATCTTCTACATTTGTTTCTAAATGATGCCTAAATACATAATATTTAGATGAAAACTTTTGCACTCTATACAAATTAGGACTTATCAAGGCATAATTATCAGGATTCATCAAGTCAATATCTTTAGGGTCGAATGTCTTTATCTGCTGTTCATTTCCATTTTCGTCAACAATAGTTTCATAACGAGGAAACACAAAATATTCGTTCTGCTTCATCGTGAACAAAAATTCCCAGCCATCATCTTTCCTGTATTCTTTATCAATTATCGGCAATCCTGCATTAACACGACTTGTCGCCTCGAAGAAAGAAACGACTCTCTCGTCTAACTCATATTTTGGATTTCCATCCTCATCGGCTTTTTGTTTTCCATTAGAATCAAGGCTCGGTTTTCGATAAATCGCCACATGATGATTGTTGCTTGTACTGACAAAATCCGTCGGTTGATGGTTCCCATTTTCATCAAGAATGATATTTCCAAAATGATCATGTTTATCGTGCAAAGCTGTCGCATTGCTTACACCTTTGATTTTCACGCGTTTTATCGTTATTCCTTTTTCCTTGTTAAGATAAATCGGATTTTCGTCAAGGTTAGAAAAAGCCTTCTTTGCATCGCCGCCATATTCTGCAAGTCGTTCCTCCAAAATCCTTCTTATCCCCGCATCAATAACTTTATCTATTTTCAAATCGGGAGTTATTGGTTTGCGTATCGTATATCCATCTTCAAAACAAACCAATTTAACTTTCGATGGAACTTTCTCAGAATGCATTTCATCGACAAAAATAGGATTCTTTTCCAAACTATTTTTTCCTGTGAAAGCTTTCTTAGGGTCGTTGTTAAACTCTTGAAGTCGTTTCAACAATGCCAATCTGTAACGTTTTATAGCAACCATCATTATCTTGTCATAATCAAAGTTACCGCCTACTTTCTCTTCTTTTGTTACATATTGTTTAATTTTTCCATAAACTGTTTCGTTATGCAACTGTCCACGAGGTGTCAATGCGACCTGACCTTTAACTATTTTAACATCACCATCTTTCGTTGTCACTTGCGTAACCACCTTATTCTTAGCCTTATTTACATTCTTTGTAACGACTTTATTTTTAGATTTAATTGAAACCAAGACATTTTCCAAATGTTTTTTCGCTTCGGAACGGAACTCATACATTGGAGATTTAAACCTAAGTTTTCCATGAGAATCTCTTTCTAATTCTTTTTTCTCTATCGCATAAATTGCCGATGAACGTTCTTTTTTATCCAGATCTTTCAACTCAACCATATCTAAGTCGATATAATCTTCAACACCTTTTTGGACACGAGCGTTCAAATTGTTAAGATATTGGATATAACTATGTTTTGTAAAGGCAATCGTCAAAGCATCCATTGCATGATGACGATGGTCGTTACGTTTTGTCCAGTCTTTTATTTTACCAATTTTTCTTCCATCACGATCTTCGTAGATTTCGGTAAGACCAAGTTTGTTATATTTATCCCAATTGAGTTCTTTCATCAAATCCACCAACTGCCAATCTTCACGCAAACGTTCTGTAATAGAACCCGTTGTAGGAACAACAAACTTTACAATATCTTCTAAAATTTCACGAGCCTTCTTTGCAATATATTGAGTGTCTCTCAAATCTCTTTCAATGAATCCGCTTGGAATATCAGCTTCTTTGGTCAAAAGCTTCTTCAATTTCGTTTTACCGAAAGCACCATCATCATATAACTTCTCCAATTTATTTTTATACTCTTCTACGTATGTTTCTCCATATTTGTCAAGAATAAAATCTATTGCCGTCTTATTACCTTTCTCAATATTTATACTCCTGACTTCCAGAGTTTTATTCGAGAACGAATCATCAAAAAGTTTTGCCTGAGGAATAATATGTTCTATATCAAATTCTTTAGAGAAGAGTTTTTCTTGTGGTATATATGTGTTGGAATACAAGGTCTTAAAACCATTTTTCTCAAGTTCAAGATACAATTTATACCTTATAATATCATTACGACTTACGTTCTGTATTCCAAATTCAGTCTGTAATATCTTACGATATTTCTCATGTTCCGCCGTCGATTTATTAATTGCCTCAATCAATTCACCGCGTTCCTGAGCACTCTTCTTCAGTTCTCTCGCCAATTCAATGCGTATCTCATCAGGTTTACCGTATGTATCAATGACAGAATTAACAACATTTATCATTTGGTTGAGAATCTTTTCCACGACAGGATTGCGCAAACTATTTCGAGGCAGAAGTTCCAGGCTATCTTTCAGCACTTTATTCTCAATTTCTTCTTTCGTTAAAGATTTTTTAGAATGACGATATCCGGCATATTCGCAAGCCACACTATAATCGAGACCATCTTTAAGATGAGGCAAAATTTTACGTATTGCTTTAGTACTCAGACTCCCATAATCAGGTTGGAAGACAATACCTACGAGAATCTTCGCATATTCTTTCTCAAAACCAAACAATTCTGAAATTCTATTAACCAACTTTTCATTACCCATTTTAGAATTGTCGTCTTCTGCAGAATATAACAAATGCCAGAAATGATATGCTGCTTGTTTCTCAAACTCAACACCTTTTAAATTAGAATTAAAATGTAATATTTCAGTATTATATCCCAAACCTGCGAAAACCGATTCTACAATTTCCAATAACTTCTTTGCAGGCATTTTGGAGAAATCATATTCGCCATGACCCGACATATCAATTATAGTTTGATACGCTTTAAACAAAGCTGCATTGGTTCTATTACCTTCTATTTCCTTATAGTTAAGGTCGAGTTCTGACGCATTCTTGAACAATAATTTAAGAACTTCTGTTTTAGACAGTTTATCTTTAACATTTAATTCTTCAAACAATAATTCTTTTTCTTCTTGAAATAAGAATCGTTTGCCATAAGTATAATCCGTTTCTGTTCCAAATAAATCGGTATATTCGTTAGGGATTATTTTTCCCGAAACTTGAATATTATTTAAGATTTGCCAGATTTTAAATTCCTGGAAAAGAGGTGATGATTTAGGACAAACTTTAGGACCTATGACTTTCTTTTTTTTCTTTCCATCGCATTCAATCTCAACAATCTTACCTTCCAATTCACAAATGTTTATCAATCCTTTCTGCGATTTCAACGGTCTTTGATAGAATATAACGATATCACGCATTTCCTTCTTCAACTCCAGAGTTAATTCCGCATGATATTGAGATTGTCTTTCCCAGATAGCCTCAAATTCATCTAAATAATCCTGACGATAAAAAACTATATTTTTCAGACTAAAGTTTGGATTTTCATTTAATTTTGAAATAAGATATTGACCGACAGTTTGTTTATTAAAAAACAATTCCTTACTACGGTCGCTGATATTTCCTAAATAGCCACTTGAAGAATTTATATTTGAATTTATCTCTTGCAAAACTATTGCTAATTGTTCCAAATTAATCTGTTGTGACAAGGCATTTGTTCTCCATAAATAATTTTCCTTTTTCTGCTCATCTCTCTTTCCTTCTCTTTTAACACCAACTATTCCAAATGGTTCCTGACATATCGCCCATGTCTGTTTTCCGTTTTTACCTTGTAACTTATCTTTTAAATCGTCCGTTAAAATCTCTGAATAAAATTGCTTTTGAAAATTCCATACTTTATCAAATTCATCTTGCAGATCTGAACGATAAAAATCCGGAATATATTTCTTACCTTGATTTAGAAGTTGAAGCACAAACTCTCCAGGAGTCAATTCATTGTCATAAAGTTGCTTTGCAACATCCATTCCATCAATCAATTGTCCCTCATCTGTAGATTTAGCTTTTCTACTACTTTTATAACCACGTTTCTTATTTATCATCAATAACACACGAGCAAATTCTTGTAAAGATATTTCTTCTGTCACAGATTTAGCTCTTAAACGTAATGTTTCGAATGTAGTTTTATTACCATTCTCATTTAATATAGAACTATCGGTAATTATATTATTATCAATTAAAACTTCAATAAGATTATCTCTGCGCAACTTAAAACGCTGAAGATTACGACGCATACTGCGTTTTAAAGTTCTATCTGAATTTGTGGTTATGCTTTTTCCTTTTTCAAAATTCTGTTGTTCGTCAACCGTCAAAGGATTGACACGCACACCTAATTTAACAATTGAAGATTTCTCATCGTTCGACTCCGCTTCATTCACCAAAGCCCAACCGATACTGTTGGTTCCCAAGTCTAAACCTAATATCCTTTTCATATATCTTGTAATATTTATTTACGAATTAACATGCCTAAAATCCATTGCTCACAGCTTATGGTTATTAGTCCCCAAAGTTATGTAAAAAAATATTTATAAAAAACTTTTTGGTAAAGATATTTTTATATTTTTGCAAAACATAATTTAAGCAATTCACAATAAGGATTATTCCGTTGTGAAAACATTTAGAGCGGGGTTAACAGCCTCGCTTTCTTTTTAAATATATATCATCTTCAAACCTCTTAACAAATTTTAACCTCTCTTCCACTCTTTCTTTAACATCACGTTAAAAATTGTTAAAAACCAAAAAAGACGTGTCGATCACATTCTTGTTTATTTTCAAGGTGTGATAGACACGTCTTTACAATTTTAATTCCTAACTCCTAATTTCTATTTATTCCTTCACCCACTTCCCACTCTCCAAAATCTTGCCCTCGACCTCGTTCCCATTTACCGTTCCCAATTTCCAAACGTAAGTTCCACTCTCCCACTTAGAAGCGTCTATACTTGTGACGTCGTCTGTGATTTCCTGTTC
>JAFTXI010000023.1 GCA_017461665.1 Bacteroidales bacterium
AAAGGCAAGAACGGAAAGATTATCAAAGTAGCAGGGTGTTCGCCCATCCGTGAAGGTGTATTGCTTATCAAGGCAGATACCACCTTGAATGATCTTCGCAGATTTTGTGATGAATGCAACCAGCGATGGGGAATCACACCGATGCAGATTTTCATGCACAAGGATGAAGGGCATTGGCTGAGTGGCGAACCCGATGCAGAAGACAAGGAGAGTTTTCAAATTGGTGACAGATGGTTCAAACCGAACTACCATGCCCATATCATTTTCGACTGGATGAACCACGACACGGGTAAAAGCTGCAAGCTCAATGATGATGACATGATGGAAATGCAGACATTGGCTTCTGATATTCTATCAATGGAGCGAGGTCAATCCAAAACCGAGACTGGCAAGGAACATTTAGAACGTAACGACTTCATCCTTGAAAAGCAGAAATCCGAACTCCGAAACTTGGATGCCGTAAGGCGATACAAGGAGTATCAGGTGAAGGTTGCCGAGCAGGAGGTTCAAGAAGCAGAGAGTATAACACAAGCTCTACGTGAAGAAGTCCTGCAAAAGGAGAAGCAGAGTGAAATGCTTGACAAGGCCATCAGTGATAAACGCTCCAAACTGAACAAGGAGAAAGGAAACCAGTTGCTCGGTGCAGTGGCAGATTGGGCTACGGGTAAGTCCAAAACCTTGAAAGGCGATATTGAGGACTTAAAACTTGATTTGGCGGAAGCACACGAAGCCATAGCGGAAGAACGCAAACGAACACAGGCTGAAACCGCCAAGCTCGAAGCCTACAAGAAAACTGTTGCACAACAAATGGAGAGTGCCGTTCGCAATGCAGTACTTAAAAAGGATGATGAGATTCGCAACTTGAAAGACCGTCTTTCGTGGAGAGACAAGATGCTGAGGATATTTACAAGAATCCTAATGCAAAGTAATGGCACCTTCAGAAAAGCTGTCGATACAATCATCAGTTTTGCCAAGGACACATATCGCAGCATCTTCAGCAAAGAGGAAGCAAAGACCATTAAGGGCGTGATAGAAGCCTTTAGCAAAGACAAGGACGATTATAGGGCTATCGGAACTTTCCTAGTGTTCACGGCAGATAAGAAAGAATCGCTATCCAATAGTGAGTACCGTAAGGCTTCCCGTGAAGTGGATGATATCGCCATTGGCAGATATGAGCAGGCTCAAAAGCGAGGGAACTCGATGAAGTTGTAATGAAATACGCAAGTAGATTAGAGGAAGCACTAATCTACTTGCTGTTTCTCACCAAGTGATAATTTTATCTATGATGGCTTGCTGTTCAGAACTACTTCTGCGTAAATATATGCGTGTGGTTTCTATACTCTCGTGCCCCATCAGGTCGGCCAACAATGAAATATCATTGTACTTTTCAAGGAAATTCTTTGCGAACCTATGACGGAATGAATGTGGATATACAACCTTTTCGTTGAGCCCATATTTCAGCGCATAGTTTTTCAACTGCTGCGCGATACCTCGTGTAGTTATTCGTTCTCCAAAACGATTTAGGAAAAGATATCCGCTTGCTCGCTCTTTCTGCGCCAACCATTCTATTGTTTCTTCTCGTAGTTTCTTGGGAATAAACAATCTGCGATATTTACCTCCTTTTGTGTAGATATCAAAGTATCCTACATTCACGTGCTCAATCTTTATTTGCACCAATTCGCTAACACGAGCACCAGTTGCAGCCAAGAATCTTACCACGAAATACCATTCTAGATTTTCTTCCCTCTTCAATTTATTTTTAAGGAATGTGTAGTCAGCATTGCTGATGACATTCTCCAAGTATGAACGCTGTTGTACCTTGACGGATTTTAGCCGCAATCTCGTCTTGTTCATATACTCCAAATACTTGTTTAGAGCTTGGATTCGCAGATTAACCGTTTTGGGTTTGAAGGTCTCCATCAGATAAGACTTGTACATAAGAAGGTTTCGTTTGTTCAACTCCTTCTTACGCGAATAATAGTCATTGACTGCGTACACATAGGCAGCAATGGTGTTGTCCGACATATTCTCTTGTCGGAGGAAAAGTTCAAAATTCTTCACCATAATAAATTACATTTTAGTTAAACAAAAAGTTGTTTCTTAATAAATTATGATGACTCTCTGATTCTGCCAATTCCCATTATGAGAAGTTTGCCGACGGAACGGTGAAATGTATTGATGATGAGATACCCTTTGAGATACCTCAGAGTTGGTGCTGGGTGAGATTGGCGCAGGTGCTTACAGTTAAAGGTGGTAAAAGAATTCCATTAGGTGATTCTTTTTCTCCTTGGCCCACCTCTCATATATACATTCGAGTTACTGAAATGAAGAATCACACTCTGGTCGCCAATAATCTAAAGTATATAAGCGACTCGGTATATGAAAAAATCAAGAACTATACAATCAGTAAAAATGACTTGTATCTAACAATTGCTGGCACCATAGGTTCTGTGGGTATTGTTCCCGACATGTTTGATGGAATGAACCTAACTGAAAATGCTGTCAAATTGACTAATATTCTCGTTAATAAGATGTTCCTCGTCTATGGGATATCATCTCAATTCGTTCAATCTCAGTTCGCGGAAAAAACAAAACAAATGGCACAACCCAAGTTGGCTATTGAGCGAATACTTACCACATTAATACCCCTTCCTCCTTCATCAGAACAAGAATGCATTGTTTCAAAGATTGAGGAGATAATGCCTATTGTCGAGAAATACAACAAGTCTCAAGATAGCCTTGATAAACTCAATGCTGAGATTGTTGATAAGCTCAAGAAGTCTGTCTTGCAAGAGGCTATACAAGGCAAACTCGTTCCTCAAAGTCCAGATGACGAACCAGCTTCAGTACTCCTTGAACGCATCAAAGAAGAGAAGGCTAAACTATTCAAGGAAGGTAAGTTAAAGAAAAAAGACTTGGTAGATTCTGTTATCTTCAAAGGTGATGATAACAAGTATTACGAGAAGGTAGGCTCTGAAATCACTTGTATTGACGAGGAAATACCCTTTGAGATACCATTGAACTGGCGATGGGCTCGTATGGGGACGATCGGTGATTGGGGTTCTGGTTCGACTCCTCAAAGAGGCAACCCTGCATACTATGGAGGTGATATATTATGGCTTAAAACTGGCGAGTTGAATAATGGCGTTGTATATGATTCTGAGGAAAAAATCACAGATAAGGCTTTACAAGAATGCTCATTAAGACTAAATAAAATTGGAGACGTGCTTATCGCTATGTACGGAGCAACTATCGGCAAAGTAGCAATCGCAGGTAGAGAAATGACAACTAATCAAGCTTGTTGTGGATGTACACCGTATCAAATATACAATAAATATCTCTTCCATTTTTTGATAGCAAGCAAAGATGCGTTTATCAAAAAGGGAGAAGGAGGAGCACAGCCGAATATTTCCCGAGAGAAGTTGATTCACCATTTAATGCCTATCCCGCCAATTCAAGAACAATACCGTATCGTTGAGAAACTTGAATTCGTAATAGCAAGTATTACGAGAAGGTAGGCTCGCAGGTCACGTGTATTGATGAGGAAATCCCATTTGAGATCCCTGATAGTTGGGTCTGGATTCGTCTTGGAAATATATTCCAGCACAATACAGGTAAGGCACTTAACGGTTCGAATCAGAAAGGAGTATTCTACGACTACATCACCACATCAAATTTATACTGGAATAGCTTCGTTTTAGGCAAACTTCGTTCGATGCCATTTACAGATGATGAACTGGATAAATGCACAGTTAAGAAGGGTGACTTATTAGTCTGCGAAGGTGGTGATATAGGTCGTAGTGCTATATGGAATTATGACTATGATATCAGAATACAGAACCACATTCATAGATTAAGAGCATATACTCCAATATGCACTATGTTTGTTTATTATACATTATACCTATACAAGCACACTGGGTTAATCGGAGGTAAAGGAATCGGCATACAAGGTCTATCATCAAATGCCTTGCACAAACTGCTATTGCCTCTGCCATCAATCGCAGAACAGAAACGAATTGTAGATAAAGTAGAATTCGTAATAGCAAGTATTACGAGAAGGTAGGCTCAGAGGTTTCTTGTATTGAGGATGATATACCATTCGAAATACCATCAAGTTGGAGCTGGGTAAGACATAATGAACTATTTGATATATCAGGAGGTTCGCAGCCTCCTAAGTCTGCGTTTGTTGATACTCCTAGGGATGGATACATTAGATTATATCAAATTCGTGATTATGGACCTAATCCACAACCAGTGTACATCCCAATATCTTCGGCGTCAAAAATTTCCCAAAAGGGAGATATCCTCCTTGCTAGATATGGAGCGTCGTTGGGAAAAGTATTTTATGCAGAAGAGGGTGCATATAATGTAGCCATAGCAAAAGTAATCCCTCAGTATGATGGGGAACTAATATACAAGCCATACATATATTTGTACTATTGTTCTTCTATATATCAAAAAGAGATTAAAGATAGATCAAGATGTGCGCAAGCTGGATTCAACAAGGAGGATCTGAATTCTTTGTTATTTCCTCTTCCTCCATATGAAGAGCAAGTGCGAATTGTAGAGCGCTATGAATTCGTAATAGCAAGTATTATGAGATAATCGATGGAAAACAGACTCTCATAGACTCTGCATTTGACTTTCCAGAGAGTTGGCAAGTTGTTCGACTTCGTTCAATATGCCTGCTTTCAGATGGAGTTAAACAAACAGGCTCACAAGTATGTTTGGATGCTAAATACCTGAGAGGTAAATCCTCGCCAACATATCTCCAACAAGGCAAATTTGTGGAGAAAGGCGATAATATAATCCTCGTAGATGGCGAAAACTCTGGAGAAGTATTTACTGCGCCAATTGATGGATATATGGGTAGTACATTCAAACAGTTGTGGATAAGCAGCAATCTTCATTTGCCATATGTTTTAGCATTTATACGATATTACAAAGACGAACTGCGTAACTCCAAAAAAGGTGCGGCAATACCGCACCTAAACAAGGACATTTTTAATAATCTGCTAATTGGAATACCTCCTTACGATGAGCAAGTTAGAATTGTCGATAGACTGAATTCAATTACCTCATCATAGAATTAACATTTGCAACTTCATTTGCTATAGCAATTCTCTCATTCAATGGTGGTAGAGGAACAAGGAATTGCATCAACTTTTGTCGGGATAGGTTGTAAAATGCCTGTCCCGATTTGTTTGTAATGCTACGACAGTATCCTTTGTAGTATTCTGATTGAAAAATGAGTTCGAGATAATTCAACAAACTCCAATCACGCAAGAACGGCAATAACATCAGCACAAACCCACCAACCACCGTTTGAGGTTGGTCTTCTCTTACCAAAGCCGTTTTACCCATCTGCTCGATAGATGTAACTGCAGGAGTTATAAATGTGCCTGCGGTCAATAGTAGTTCTAGCTTAACGAACTTTGAAGCAATCATTACATCGTCATCCTTCATCGTCCATTGCCCATCGTCAATGTTACCACCTCGTAGAACTCTTATATATGATGTAGAACGCTCATCAAGATTCTCTTTCTTATATGCAAGTCCAGAGCAGTTCTGAACAAGATTTCCCAATGTCACCCAACACCAATTATGAGGCAACTCAAATGGAATCCGATCATCAATACACTCCGTTTTGCCATCTATCGTCTCATAATACTTGTTATCATCACCTTTGAAGATGACCGAGTCCACCAAGTCTTTTTTCTTTAACTTGCCTTCTTTGAAGAATTTAGCTTTCTCAGCCTTTATTCTTTCGAGAAGTACAGAAGCAGGTTCGTCATTAGCGTCTTGAGGCACGAGTTTACCCTGAATAGCTTCCTGTAAGACGGACTTTTTGAGTTTGTCAAAAATCTCTGCGTTAAGTTTGTCTAAAGACTCTTGAGCTAAGGTATATTTATCTAATGATGACTCTATTGTTTGTAGTTTGCTTATAATTCTATTTTGCTCATTTTTTGGCGGTATAGGCAATAACATCCTACCTAGTGTCTTTCCATTACAATTAGGTTGGGCTGTTGCTATAGTGCCAGATCTTAATTGTTCCCAATATAGAGAACTCTCCATAAAAGATTTCAAATATTGAGGACAAAGTTCCTTACTGTATCTTGTTCTTATTAAATAGCCTGCATAAATAGCTGGCTCAGACACAGACCCCATTAGAAAAGACTTACCAACTGTTCCTCCCGTTCTGGCAAATAGAATATCATTTTCTTGCAGTAGATATGTACCAATTTCAGATTGAGATATTTTACAATATGGCACATCTTGCCAATTAACTTTATTGTCGTGAATATCACTAATGCGTACCATTTTGATATCTCCACTCTCGAACGCAGGAGCGTTAAAACCATATTGGATTGAAAACGAAATATTTCCCCATCGTTCCCAGCACCAACTTTGAGGTATCTCAAAGGGTATCTCTTCATCAATACATTTCACCGTTCCATTGGCAAACTTCTCATAATGGGAATTATCGTCACCACGGAAAATGATTGATTCGTTCTTATCTTTCTTGATTTTCTTTTCCTTGACAAGGCGTGCTTTCTCCTCTCGAATACGCTCAAGCAGAACTGATGCCGACTCATCATTAGGATCCTGCGGTACAAGTTTACCCTGTATCGCCCACTGAAGGATGCTATTTTTAAGTTGCTTACCGTTCATAATCTTCTCCTTCTATACCTAATTTACCCTTGCTCATTGCATTGGCAATGTCTATTTTCAGTTCTTCGTCATAATCTTTACCAGACATAAAGCTATCTACAATTCGTAGCAATAAATCTTGGTCTATATTAGATGCAGCTACATGGTAGATGATAGACTCTAAAGCCCTCATACAAGTACAAGCATGCCAATAATAATTATTCTTGTGCAAAAAGTATGTGCCTAAGGTCAGTGCTATACGCTTGTTGCCATCATTAAAGAAATGTCCGGAACAAAACCTATACATTAGATAGGTCAATTTGTCAACGAATGTCGGATAGTACATATCATTCTGCACAAAATCAAGAGTGGCACGAATACCACCTTCATCACGCACTCCTTCGAATCCTCCGTCACTGGCATCTATCATTTTGCCATAGACATTTAGTGCTTCTTCATAATCTATGTAAATAACCTCCTTACTCATCTTCAGCTTGTTTTAAGCGTTTAAGCACATCTTTGTTTTCTGCTAAGATATGGTCAAAATCAATAGATTGGTCTCCGATGAATCGTTCAAACTCTTCAGGTGTAACAGCTTGCAGATATTCTGCGATATTGCCGTGATATGCTTCTCTGAAACTAAAATCTCTTGATGCCATTTTTGTCCTTGCATCATTCAAATATGGTTTCTGCATAGGATGTTCTGCCAGTTCATTTACAATTACTTCAACCTCTTCAACACTAAGCATTTTACCTCCATTCTCCTTAAAGCGTTCACAAATAGCTGCACCTACTCCATTTTCGAAAGAGGAGATAACCAACAATACTTCAGCATACAAGGTATGTCGAACATTATCTTTTGAATCTAAGCGTAAGACCTCCCTATATTCCTTAGCATTCTCCTTAAATACAGCCTTATAAATAAAGTCTGTTATCTGAGCATATTTATATGTTTGATGTCCACCAACATACTGACTAATAGCTGACGTAAGATTCTTACGATAGTTCTCTTCTGTAATAGCAGCTGGCAAATAATTCACGTCCCGTCTGTTGATATACTTTGTACCACCACCTGTCTTTTCGTTTATGGTAGCTATCACAAAATCAAGAATTAAGCTCCTGATTTTCTTAGCCTGCTCACTCTCAGTAAGTAGCATTCCCATGTTCAAGAAAGAGCGGAAGTTGAACAGTCCAAGCTGAGTGGTTTTGCTCCCGACATTTATGACGTGAGCAAATTGTAACTTCAATTCTTTCAGGCGTTTACCCTTACATAAAATATATCCATTTGCTGATAATTCATCTGAATATTTTTCTAAGTAACGCTCTATGGTTCGTTCTTCTATTTCATAAAAGTCAGCTACCATTTTCTTGGTAAAACGATACTCTCCCTCAAAGAGCATTCCTTCAATATCAAGGTGCTCCTGCATCTTGCTAACAGCAAAACGATTGTTCAAAACATTTTGCCTTTCTATATTTGAGATTGTTAAATCCTTCATATTTTCAATTACAGTTAGTTTACTGACTTAATATCTATCCCTAAAATTTTCTGAATTTCTGCGAGTGTCTTGTCTATTTCATAATCAAGTGCCGCACGCTTTTCAAAATACTGTTTCAGAAGTTCTGCAGGTGGTAAAATTTCTTCTTCCTCTTTAGGGAACTTGCATTGGTCGAAATTACAGTCCAAATCAAGCAATTGCTGTGCTGTAAACACACGACTCTTGTCTCCAATTTCTTCGCCAATAATCTCTTTTCTGTCATTCCACCAATCCTGAATAGGCTGGGTATGTTCCACTTTCATCGGCTTGGTCTTAGAGAAGTGCTTATACCCATCAGGCATATCAAGGCGATAGAACCATGTTTCTTTCGTCTTGAATCCTTCTTCACATCCCTCTGCTGCTTCGTTATTAAAGAATAGAATGTTTGTAGCAATTGGAGTATAAGGTGCAAATATAGAACCAGGTAAACGTATAATCGTATGAAGATTAAATTTGCGTAGAAGGTTCTCTTTCAAAGCCAATTTTGCGCCATCAGTACCAAACAAAAAGCCATCTGGAATAATTACACCACATCGACCACCTGCTTTTAGACGGTACATTATAAGGGCAATAAATAAGTCGGCAGTTTCACTTGAACGGTACTGTAATGGAAAATTGCTTTTTACACTATCCTCTGTACTTCCGCCATATGGGGGATTCATGCCAATAACGTCAACCTTATCCGATTCCTTGAAATCACTTACGTTGGTACCAAGTGAATCACAGTTTGTTATATTTGGTGCTTCTATGTCATGAAGCAAAAGGTTTGTTATGCTTAAAAGATATGGTAAAGGTTTCCATTCTTGACCCACAACTGCTTTTTGAAGTTTTTCCCCATCCTCAGCTGAGCGTACACTCTTAGCCATATAGTTGAGTGCTGATGTCAAGAAGCCACCAGTCCCACTTGTAAAATCACCAAAACTCTCACCTAACTTGGGGTCAAGCATCATTACGATAAAATCAGTTAAGGCACGAGGTGTATAAAATTCACCTGCATTACCAGCAGATTGAAGATCTTTTAGAATTCCTTCGTAAATATCTCCAAAAGTGTGGCGGTCATCAGCATCATCAAATTCAATCTCGTTTACTATATTGACCACTTGGCGAAGGAGCGTACCATTTTTCATGTATTGGTTCAAGTCCGCAAATGTTTCTTGAACAATACTTTTACCTCTTGGCGTATTTGCATCTACTGGCAGATTTTTCAAGGTTGGGAATAACTTCTCATTGACAAAGGAGAGCAGGGCTTCACCAGTTAAAGCTTCACCATCCTTTTCATCAATCGCCCAATTTCGCCATCTTAAATCCTCTGGAATAATAGATTGATATTGTTTCCCCTCTCTTGATGCCTTGTACTCCCATGTTTCTTCTTGAGTGTCGTAAACTTTCAAGAAGAACATCCAAGTCATTTGTTCAATACGTTGCGCATCACCGTTAATACCTGCATCTTGTCGCATGATATTCTGGATTCGCTTTATGATATTATTAACTGCCATAATCCTTATGCTGATTTATAAATCTGATATTCAAGTTCTTTAATAGCTTTCTCATAGCCTATAATGCCACCAAATAGCTTTATAATCTTTGTAGGCTTTCCAATGCTATTAAATGGAGGTATCTCTAAGATATTTGCTTTTTCAAAATCCAAGATTCCATTCTCCGCATATTTATCAAGTAAAGCTTCAAGAACTTCGCGAGCTTTACCTTCGTATTTACCAAAATAATTACGTTTTTTTACATTATTGGCTCGCTCTTTTCGGGTCAATGGTTTTTGGTCGAAAGCCACGTGACATATCACATCAAAAATATCCGCATTTTTCAAGGCTGGATTTGATTCACGAACAGCATCTATTAGGATTGAATATTCTTTTAGCTCATCCATTATGGCTTGCTTCCGTTCTGCTTCAGTCCATGTTTGAATGAAATTGTCCAAACTCTTGTAATGACGAAGTAATTGGGTACGTGCAAATGATTGAACACTCTCTGTCCTCATAGTCTTGCCATCTTCACCTAATACTGATACAATCTCATGAGCAATACGAATATCATGACCCTTAATGATATATTTTTCGTGAGGCTCAGACACTATTGTTGGTGGAGTATCTGTAATATTATATGGTTTTGATCCCTTTTTCTTTTTGGGTGGTTCCGGATCACCATCAAACGCTGGGTCTTTAAACTTGGCTGTCGCATTGCGGAAGTCAAGAATCTCCAAATGCCATTTGCCCTTATCTTTTCTTAGTCTTGTACCTCTACCAATGATTTGCTTAAACTCTGTCATAGAGCCAATTTCTTTATCAATGACAATTAAGCCACATGTTTTGCAGTCCACACCAGTAGAAAGCAGTTCGGATGTGGTGACAATCACAGGGTATGGTTCATCAACACTGATAAAATTATCCAATTGTTTCTTGCCTTCCTTATCTTCTCCTACTATTCTAGTCACATAGTAAGGTGATTTTTTACAGAGGTCGCTATTCATATTGATAAGGAGTGTCCTCATCTCTGCCGCTTCCTCAATATCAGAACAGAAAACAATTGTTTTTGTCATACGACCTATATCGTGTAGCATATCGGTTATTCTCTTCGCTACAATCTTTCTTCTTAATTTGATTGCTAAGTCACGACCTATATTTTGTCTTTGGTATAGCTTCTGCTCAATTTCTTGTCCAAGCAAGTCTCTTTCTCCTTCTTCGGGTGTCCATCCTTGCAAATCAACATTAATAAAATCGGCTGTAACTCGATATGGAGCCAAGAAACCATCATTGATACCTTGAAGAAGCGAATAAGTATAGACTGGTTCTCCAAAGTAATCAAGATTATTTGCTCCTTCATCTGCTTTTGGCGTTGCAGTCATACCTATCTGAGTCGCTGAGCTAAAGTATTCCAAGACCTTTCGCCATGCAGAATCATCTTTAGCACTACCTCTATGACACTCATCTACGATAATCAAATCAAAGAAACCTGGTCGAACCTCCAAAAATGGGTCTGGCTTCCCTTCCTTACCAACCAATTGATGGTAGAGAGCCATATAGACTTCGTAAGAAGAATCTATTTTCTCTTCCCCCTCTCCAACAGATGTTATCTTGGTCATAAACTTCTTAAAAGGTTTGAAGTCTTGAACCATAGTTTGGTCTATCAATATATTACGGTCTGCGAGATAGAGAATCTTCTTTTTAGCTCCACTTTTATGAAGTCTGTGTATTATCTGAAATGCCGTAAATGTTTTACCTGTACCTGTCGCCATCACAACAAGAACACGTTGTTGGCCTTTCGCAATTGCTTCTACTGTTCTATCAACTGCAATTCGCTGATAATATCTTGGCTCATGACTATGTGCATCATAATAAAATGGAGTTTCAACAATGTTCAACTCTTCTGGAGTGTAATTCTTCGATGCAAGATAGCGACTATACAATTCTTCTTCGGTAGGAAAATCATCAAGTGTCAGTTCTGTTTCCTTGCCGGTTATAAAATCGTGTTCCAAGAAAGCATCTCCATTACTTGAGTATGCGAACTTTAAGTCAAGAATCAATGCATAATCTATTGCTTGTTGCATTCCTGCTCCCACGGCATGTTTATTGTCCTTGGCTTCTACAACAGCAATAGGCTTTCCATTATGATACAATAGATAATCAGCTTTTTTGCCCTCTGCAACAGAGTGCTGACTACCTATAACAAGCACACGACCATCTGTGAAGTAATATTCTTCACGCATATTCTTACAAACTTCCCAACCTTTCTTGTGAAGTGCTGGAGTAATGAACAGAGTTCGTATCTCTTGCTCTTTCAATTCTTTTTTGTTCACATCCATAATGGTATATCTTTATGGTTTGCTATTGCTTACTATCAAGTCTTTCACATCTACTTGTAGTACATTTGCTATATCATTAAGCGTTTTAAGGTCGGGCTGCACAGTGTTGCTACACCATTTACTTATTGTACATGTGGATTTACCCATCTGTTCTGCAAGCCATTTCCCTGTTTTACCTTGTTCTACAAGCACGACTTTTAATCTATTTAGATTATTCATAATAGTCTAATGTATTTAATTCGTAGGCAAATTTATATAATAATCTCGATAATAGGACAACTTCCTATAATATTTATTATGGAGAAGTCTAAAATAAAGGAAAAAAGGCGTATTTCCTCCCAATTTTAGCGAAAGTTTATTAGATCAGTCGTTAATCTTCGTTTTCGGATGCAAAGGTAGCCAAACCTCATTTAGAATAAGAAAAGGTCAAGCGGTGAACCGTTTGGAGCAGTTTCTTCCTCCGTTGGAGAGTAAACAGCTCCAAAACCTTTTCCTATTCATCGGCTTGGCTTGAATCTGCATCCGGCAACGGAGATAAACGACTGACGAAATAGTAGAAACAAAGAACAGCATAAATAATAGGTCTTTACTTGATAACCTATCATTCAAACTGTTCTCAAATCTTTCAGAGGCTTATTATTTTCGATAGAGAGAAATTTGGCAAGCGGCAGATTTCACTCCTTCCAAAATAATAGATTGCTTTTGCCGTTCTTGGAAATTGTCGTACATTTGTGCCGAAAACGTGGAATGATGGAAACATCAAACTGCAAATAGCACTGAAAAGAGAAGATACACCCTTTATTGATACGCTTCGAGCGTTAAAAAACAATAAAAATGTTAATTCTTCACCTTTTAGAATGCACCCTTAAAGGTTATGACCATATTTCTGACTTATTACTCGCAAAATATTGAGTAATAACTGGTTGTAAATACTACGGTTGTACATCGCTAAAAAACTTAATCATAGAAGATGGAGAAACAACTCTTTTGATAGAAGGCTATGATGGCTATTATAATGGTTATTTTGTTGTTTATGAAAGTGTTTTTAAAGATTGTCCAATAACAAATCTTTACTTAGGTCGTAAATTTTATTGTCCTGGCAGCTATAATCCTCCATTCAAAGGAATGAATACGTTAGAAACGGTAACAATTGGTAATGGTGTAACAGCAATTGAAGATGTGGAAGATTATGCAGCAGGGGGTGTATTCCTAGATTGTATAAACCTGACGGACGTGATAATTGGTGATGGTATACAAGCAATTTACCCTGCTACATTTAAAGATTGTAAAAAGCTTAAAAACGTAACAATTGGTAATAATGTAGAGGCTATTTATACAGGGGCGTTTATGGGGTGTACAAGCCTTACAAACATTACAATCCCACAAAGTGTTAATTTAATAGGAGATTTGGTGTTTAAAAATACAGGACTTATAAGTATAACAATTCCTCGATATGTTAGAATTATTGGAGAGGATGTTTTTAGTAGTGCTCTGTCAAGTATTTATTTAATGAATAAGTCTCCGTTTGCAATTCCAGACGAGAAATGTTTTACAAACTATCATTATGTAAATACAACTTTATATGTTCCTGTAGGTTCTATAGAAAAATATAAACAAGCAGTAGTATGGAAAAATTTTTGGAATATACAAGAGTGTGATAATATAGGTATTGACGATATAGATGAAAGTAGTATTTCATTAGAAGTTATGCGTGGTGGGATACGTCTAATAGGTGCAGAGAGAATACCTATCGCAATTTACACCATCAACGGTATTCTCGTAGAAAAAATAGATAAATATACTGGTGAAGATATTTTCCTTGATAAAGGTATTTATATCGTCAGTGTTGGAAATAAAACTATGAAGATAAAACTTTAAAAATCACGTGTGCCGAGAGGGAATAACTTTCGGCACTTTTAAAATATTACGAAATTTATGAGTTGATGAAAGAAATTAAACAATAATTTAATAAAAATGATATGAAAATGAGTTTGTTTTTCCTTGTAACCGTATTATGTTTATCGATATTTTCAGTTAAAGCACAATCGTACGATCTTCCATTAGTTTCGTACACGCCTGTGTTTAGCGTTACTCAAAGAAATTTAGGACAAGTAATTCTTGATGATGGTTTATACGAACTTACAGTAGAATATCAGAGTAATTCAACAAACTACGAAATATATACGCTTGAGGTTCGCATAAAAAATGACAATATTACCCATATATATTTTGGTAATGGTGGCTATGTTCATAATGGATGGAATAATAGTGGATACACATGGAGTGGCGGTGGAATAAGATGGAATGTAGATTATTACGGAAATATAATAAGTGGAAAAGCCGTAATACAGTTGAATTATGGAAATGGAAGATGGCAGTTATTTACGATTAAATTTTAGCATTGTTAATTAATCTGTCAATCGTTAATCAAAAGCCAACCTGCATCATCAGTAAGTTGGCTTTTTTTACTTTTAAACAATATATTCAAACTTAAATAGTTATGTTAAAAACTATAATAATTATATCAGAATTACATTATGTTGAAATGGATTAAAGTTTTCGCAATCATAACTTTGTCAATCATCTTGATTGGCTTTCTCTTTCCTCAAAACTTGAAAATGCCTGTCGTTGGTGCAGATTCTAACAGCTACAATCATAAGACGTTCTGGCACGAAGGGTGGGGGACTTCCGTAGTTCATAAGGGTGTCGATATTTTTGCTAAGATCTGAATCCTATTGATTTTTTTTTGTAGTAGCGTTTATGTAATAGCAGCGGTTGCGTTAGGGATTGGAGCGGCATCCTTTGCGAGCTTCCATGGGTGCGGGAGCGGGGACGGGTCACTGAGCCTGTCGAAGTGACCGGCGTTTCGACAAGCTCAACGACCGAGAGCGGGGAGAGCGAGAAAAGATATAGCGGAAAGCCCGACGGCTCTGCCGGAACGCCCAAACCAATTGATAATTCATAATCAATGTTTTAAGATTTATAATCAGTAACTGGGTTTTGTTTTTTAAATTATTTTTATTAATAACTAAAAATTTAGTTGTGTATTTATAAAATAAAGTGTATATTTGCGTTGTTAATTAAAAAAATAAATCAAATGGATAAGATAAAAGAATTGACAAAAGCTGAAGAACAGGTCATGCAAGTGTTATGGAAAATTGAAAAGGGATTTGCAAATGAAATAATGTCTAACTTCCCGGAACCGAAACCTGCTTATAACACAGTGCTTACTATTGTGAGAATACTTGAAAAGAAAGGCTTTGTCGCACATGAAACATTCTGTAAAGCAAACAGATACTATCCTCTAATCTCAAAGTCGGATTATTCCCATGACTCTCTTAGCGGTCTTGTGAAAAATTATTTTAACAATTCCTATTGCGAATTGGTTTCCGCTTTCACCCAAAAGGAGAATTTTACAATAGAGCAGTTGGAAGAACTTAAGAAAATGATTGACAAAGCTTTAAATAAATAATTATGATAACAAACCATATATTGACTTTTGTTGCAACAATAATCTTGTATCTTGCATACAAGTTGTTGTTTCATAACAGCAACAGATTCCAACTTAACAGAATCATCTTGCTTACGATAAGCGTTTTTTCGTTCGTGTTTCCTTTCATAAAGATAAATCTCGATGTACAAGAGATGGTTTCTTTCCAAGAAGTAATGAATATGATATTTTATAATGATGTGATAGTAGAAGAAAATCAGGTAGATAGCAGTTCTTCGTTTTCAATTATAAAACTAATCTCGATTGTGTATATAATAGGTGTAGTTTTATTCCTGATAAAATTTATTAATAATATTGTCAGGATTTATAGACTTAAATCTGGAAAGAAGATAGAAGTTGTTGATAATGTTAATTTTATTTATACAAACGAAAACCATATTCCATTTTCTTTCTTAAAAAACATTTACATTCCAAGTCAAATGATGTCTGAGCTTGTCGAAGACAAAACCATAAACAAGGTGATTTCTTTAATTATTAAACATGAAATGTGTCACGTAAAGCATCGTCATTCTTTAGATATTCTTTTAATGGAGATGTTTATTATACTTCAGTGGTTTAATCCGTTTTTAAGATTGATTAAGAAGGAGTTGCAAGTAAATCATGAATATATTGCCGACGAAGATGTCGTTCAAGATAAGGATAATGTATCGAACTATATGATGTTATTGTTGCAGCAGTGCACGGCTGATAATTTTAACACGATAGCTAATAATTTCAGTTTTTTATTAACCAAAAAAAGAATTGCTATGATTACGAAAAATCAAAAAGTCAAGGGTTCGGTAATCAAGGTGTTACTGACTCTTCCGGTATTTGCATTGTTAATTTTACTTAACACTCAATGTGGTAACGTAAACGCTAATGAAGAGAAAAAACCGACTTCGACTGCAGATGTAAAAACTAATGAACAAAAAGAGTTGTACGCTGCAACTCAAGATTCCATCTACAAAGTTGCACAAGAAATGCCGCAATTTCCAGGAGGCGTAAACGAATTGATGAAATATCTGCAAGAAAATATCAAATATCCACAATCGGCGAAAGACAAAAAAGTAGAGGGCAGAGTATTTGTGACTTTTGTCATTGAAAAAGACGGCAGCATAACAAATGCTCAAGTAATGAGAGGAATTGATGAAGCATGTGATGTAGAAGCATTGAGAGTTGTTAATTCGATGCCGAAGTGGATACCTGCAAAACAAGAAGGGGAAGCTGTTAGATCTCAATTTACGGTTCCTTTCATTTTCAAAATGAATGGAGAAAGCGGGAAATAATTAAGAATCGTGAGACGTCACTCCTGTGGCGTCTCTACCACGCTCGCAGAGTACGCAAAGAAAATAAGGACACATCGAATGTGTCCTTACGTTTTTTATAAAAGTTTTAAAACTGTTAATTATTTCTATTCCAAATAAGTGTATCCGTACAATCCGGAGCGATAATTCGATAAGAATTCTTTTCCTTCTTCGACGGTAATCTTACCTTGTTTAACGCAGATTGTCACCCAAGACTCAACTGTTCTAACCAATTTCTTCGGACTGTATTGTACATATTCCAAAACTTCTGCTACAGTCTCACCATCAATGATTTGGTCGATATAATATCCTTTTTCATCAACGGAAACGTGGACTGCGTTGGTATCGCCAAATAAATTGTGCAAGTCGCCGAGAATTTCTTGATAAGCTCCAACCAAGAAAACACCAATATAATAAGGATCTTTCGTATTCATATTGTGAACCGGCATTGTATGTGATTGATTCTTAGTTGTCACGTATGAAGAAACTTTACCGTCAGAGTCACAGGTTATATCTTGCAATGTTGCCATTCTTGTTGGACACTCATCTAATCTATGAATTGGCATGATAGGGAAGATCTGATCTATAGCCCAAGCATCTGGCAATGATTGGAACAAGGAGAAGTTGCAGAAATATTTATCAGCCAATAACTTAGGTAAATTACTAAAGTCTTCAGGGATACGTTTTAAATCGGAGGTCATCTGATTTATTTCTCTTGCTATAGACCAGAAAAGTCTTTCAACTTTAGCTCTTGATTTTATGTCTAAGAGTCCCAAGCTGAACAAATCTAAGGCTTCTTCTCTGATTTGTTGAGCGTCGTGCCATGTCTCCAACATTGAAGATTGTTTGTTGGTGAGATTGTCCCAAGCCTCATAAAGTTCATGTATCAATTCATGGTCGTCTTCCACAATCTCTTCATTGTCATCCCATTCTGGCAATGAAGCTGTTTCGAGGACTTCAAATATAAGAGCGGAGTGATGAGCTGTCAATGCGCGTCCCGATTCGGTTATCACATTAGGATGAGGGAGGTCGTTTTTATCACAAGCGTCTGCAACAGAGAATATTACGTCGTTGACATATTCTTGGATGCTATAGTTGACACTACTTGCGCTGCTTGAACGAGAGCCGTCATAATCGACACCCAATCCGCCGCCGACGTCAACAAACTCAATTTTAAATCCCATTTTATGCAACTGAACATAAAACTGAGCAGCTTCTTTCAATGCAATCTTAATACTTCTGATTTTAGTCACCTGACTTCCAATATGATAATGAACAAGTCGGAGACATTCTTTCATGTTATTCTTCTCTAAATATTCAAGAGCCTCAAGCAATTCTGATGTCGTCAATCCGAATTTACTGCCGTCGCCACCAGAATCTTCCCACTTGCCGCTACCTGAACTTGCTAACTTGATACGAACTCCGATATTAGGAATTACTTTAAGACGTTTAGCTATCTTTGCGATGAGTTTCAATTCATTAAGTTTCTCAACTACAATGATAATCATTCTGCCCATCTTTTGAGCGAGAAGAGCTAACTCAATGAAATTCTCGTCTTTATAACCATTACAAACAATTAAAGAATCAGTGTCGGTATTTGACGCGATAATGGCGTGAAGCTCCGGCTTAGAACCAGCTTCAAGACCGATGTTAAATTTCTTTCCGTGACTAACAATCTCGTCAACGACTGGACGCATCTGATTGACTTTGATAGGGAAGACGATAAAGTTCTTTCCTTTGTAATCATACTCTTCTGCAGCCGACTTGAAACATGAATCGATTCTTTCTATACGGGTATCAATGATGTCAGGAAAACGAATCAACATTGGAACAGAGACGTCTCTCAGTTGCAGTTCATCAACCAATTCTCTTAAATCGACCGATGCACAACCTTCACGAGGTGTAACCACAATATGTCCTTTTTCATTGATAGAGAAATAGTTGATTCCCCAGTTGTTGATGTTGTAAAGTTCTGCAGAATCTTCAATGCGCCATTTTCTCATAATTCTTCTAAAATTTTAATTGTTAAAAAATGTCAATTCTCGCTCATTACATAATGAAATGCAAATCTAATAAAAAAAATTATTCATTGAACATTAGCTTTATTATTCTTGAATTTTTTGAACCATCTGAAAAATTCTTTGTTTTAAGAGAAAAACAAATGTTATGAAACGAAGTAAATTTTTAATTGCTGCTTTATGCGCAACATTTTTATCTACGCATCTTAACGCTCAAGAAGAAATCATTCTAACAAAGATTCATCGCCCACATCACGCTGATTTATTGATTGTTAACAATAATATTGGCAATACTGATGACTACGTTATTATCTTTGAAGAAAACGCTCCTGAAAGATTCAACGCTCCTAAAACTCCAAGTTTTGCCTTTATGAGCAAGAATCAGAAATTTATGATGGGTATTGGCGGCTACGTCAAAGGTACAATCTCAATGGATTTCAATGGCGCAATAAACAATCCGGCTTATTTCACAACATCTGCCATCCCAATCAATCCTCTGCCAGGAAACGACAAATTGATGCAATTTAATGTAAATCAAAGTAGTTTATTCTACAACCTTGTTTCTCTCTCTGAAAACAAGACAAAATTCGGCGCCTACATAAACATGAATTTCAGCGGTCAGAATTATGCGCCTCAAATTCAAGACGCGTATGTAAATTACGGTGGATTACTTCTTGGTAGAACGACGAGTTTGTTCACCGATGCTGCCGCAATACCTCCAACAATCGATAGCGAAGGTCCTAACGGATTGACATACAAGACAAACAATGTCTTTAATTTCAGAAGTCATTGGGGTAAAAACAAGCGCTTCAGCGCCGGTTTAGGTCTCGAAATGCCATCTACAGACTTTACTACTTCTAATGCACAAAGCGTTACCAATCAATACATTCCGGATTTTCCTTCATATATTCAATTTGCTTGGGGAAAAGGTAGCAATAGTCACGTCAGGTTGAGTAGTATTATTCGTAATGTCAATTATAGAAACAACATACAAGACAAAGATAATATCATCTCAACTTACGCTTGTCAACTCAGTGGTTTAGTTACAGTTAAAGAAAAATTAGTATTCTATTATCAATTGGCATACGGTAGTGGCATCACAACATATATTCAAGATGTTAGCGGCTTGAAATTAGATTTCTTACCTAATAACATAGTTGATAATCAAAATAATGACGCTGGTAAATTAGATCATGCAAACTCGTTAGCTTATTATGCCGGATTACAATATAATTTCAATCCAAGAACATTTATGTCATGCACTTTCAGTCAGGTAGATATTGATGTTCCTGAATCTTACGACAATACAAACTTATATAAGGAAGCATATTATTTAGCGACTAATTTCTTCTGGTACGCAATGCCAAATGTTCAGATAGGAGCCGAATATCTTTATGGAAAACGCGTCGATCAAAATGACGACTGGGGACAAGCAAACAGAGTACAGGTCATGCTACAATATAATTTTTAATTGATTACTGATTTTTTCATGGTTGGGCTGTTCATTGTGAGCAGCCTTTTTTGTATGTTTGCAAAAAAATATATCAGAATGAAATTAATTGTAGATTGCGGTTCAACAAAGGCTGATTGGGTGATTTTAGAAAAAGAAAAAGTTGTTGTTTCTTTTCAAAGCGAAGGTTTTAATCCCAATTATACCGATAGAGATTCTATTTTAAGTATAATATTAAATGAAGCTTCTTACAGAACTTATATTCAAGAAATTACAGAAGTTTTCTTCTATGGTTCTGGATGTGGTAATGAGAAGAATTGTAGTCTTATAAAAAATATTTTTTCCTTAATTTTTATTAACGCAAAAATCGAAGTCACTCATGACATGATGGCAGCCTGTCATGCTGTCTTAGGAAAGAACAAAGGTATAGTTTGTATTCTCGGCACAGGTTCTAATTCTTGTCTCTACGATGGAAAAGAAATTTTGTATAAAGCCACATCATTGGGATATATTTTAGGTGACGAGGGTAGTGGTTCTTATATTGGAAAAAAACTTGTGAGAGATTATTTCTACAAGAAGATGCCAGATGACTTGTCTTCAAAATTTGAACAAGATCACGAATTAAATATCAACACATTGATTGACAATATTTATCATAAAAATCAAGCATCAAGATATTTAGCAGATTTTACAAAATTTGCTTTCAACAATCAAAGTCACGATTACATAAAAGAGGTCTGTTTGAATAGTTTCGACGAATTTATTGAATATTTCGTCTTAAAATATGAAAACTCTAAAGATTACGAAGTAGGTTTTGTTGGTTCAGTGGCTTATTACTTCAAAGATATTTTAAATCAATCACTTGAGAATAAAGGATTAAAATTAGGAAAAGTAGTTAAGAATCCTATTGATGGACTTATTGAATATCATTATCTTTCTTAATTTCAGTTTGAATGTAATCTAACATTTCATCGAGTTTGTCAGGTTCAAACCATTTATAATCATTGTTTCTTCTAAGCCATGTCATCTGGCGTTTAGCATATTGGCGAGTATTGATTTTTATCTGTTCAATAGCTTCGTTTAAGGTTCTATTTCCATCAAAATAATCAAACAACTCTTTGTAACCCACTGTGTTTAAAGAATTAAGATGTCGATATGGATACATCGACCTTGCTTCTTCGAGAAGACCATCGTTAACCATCATTTCAACTCTTTGGTTTATTCGAGAAATCAATTCGTTTCTTTCTCTAAGAAGAGCCACTTTGATGATTTTGAAGTCGCGAATTTTTGTTTTGTTGTTTCTAAAAGAAGAGTAAGGTCGATTTGTTTGATAACAGACTTCTATTGCTCTTTGTAATCTTCTTGGATTTTTCTTATCGACGATATTATAATATTCTGGGTCAAGTCGTTCCACCTCATTTTGCAGAGCTATCAATCCGCCGTTAACATATAAGTCGTTGACTAACTTTCTGTTTTCTTCTGAGATGTCAGGAATTGAGTCCAAACCATTGCACACAGTATCAATAAATAATCCGGATCCGCCAGTCATGACAACAACGTTGTGTTTTAAAAACAATTCTTTTAGAAGGATGAGAACATCTTTTTCATAGTCAGCCACATCATATTTATCTTCAACAGTGAGATTATGAATCATATAATGTTGAACTTCAGACTGTTCATCTTTGGTAGGAGCGGCAGTTCCTATCGGTAATTCTTTATAAAATTGGCGACTGTCGGCTGAGATAATTACAGTGCCGAGGGCTTTAGCGATTTTTATTGCAGCAGCTGTTTTGCCCGAGGCTGTGGGTCCCGCTATAACCACCAAAAAATTATCCATCACTTCTCAATCTTATTAGGAACAGGTCCGTTGTGTTTAACCTCAACTGGTTCTGTAACTTCTTGTTTAACAACTAATCCTAACTTCAAGCCTTCGTTCTTCATAAACTCGTATGCTTCTTGGAAATTGTTTCCAATCACGCCGTCCAAAACAGCTTCTCGAATGGCAGTCTTGATAATTCCAACATTTCTTCCTTCATTGATTCCAAAAGTTGTCATGATAACCTCACCATTGACAGGAGGCTGCCAATTTCTGAGGTGGTCTTTTTCCTCTAATTCCTTAAGTTTCTTTCTAACTAATTGGAAATTTTTATGATAACGATTTTTCTTTTCTTCATTTTTAGAAGTAATATCGGCATCGCAGAGTATCATCAAATCGTCAATATCATCGCCGGCATCAAATAGCAAACGTCTTACTGCTGAGTCAGTTACTTCATCTTGAACCAAAGCAATAGGGCGGAGGTGAAGAGAAATGAGTTTTTGAACATACTTCATCTTTTCGTTCAAAGGCAACTTCAAAGCCGCGAAAATCTTTGGTACCATCTTAGCGCCTTTTATCTCGTGACCATGGAAACTCCAGCCTATTTCTTTATCGTATTTTTTAGTCAATGGTTTTGCAATATCGTGTAATAAAGCTGCCCATCTCAGCCACAAATCACCACCGGCATTAGCAACATTATCAAGTACTTCCATAGTATGATAAAAGTTATCTTTATGACCTCTGCCATCTTGTACATCAACACCTTTTAATGCTGAAAGCTGTGGGAAAATAATTTTTAACAAACCGCATGCATCGAGTAATTTAAAGCCGATACTCGGTTTGGGAGAGAGTAAAATTTTATTAAGCTCCTCATTCACGCGTTCCATAGAGATTATCTTTATTCTCTCGATATTTCTCTTGATAGCGTTAAACGATTCTGTTTCAATATTAAAACAAAGTTGCGTTGCAAAGCGAATGGCTCTCATCATTCTCAAAGGATCGTCAGAATATGTTATATCTGGATCTAACGGAGTCCTTATTATTTTATCTTCCAAATCTTGAAGTCCACCAAACGGATCTATCAATTCCCCAAAGTTTTCTTCATTTAGACTTATTGCTAAAGCATTGATAGTAAAGTCTCTTCTATTCTGGTCGTCTTCTATGGTTCCATTTTCTACCGTTGGTTTACGACTTGACGGATCGTATGATTCTTTTCTTGCCCCGACAAACTCTATCTCTTTGTCGTTCAACCGAATCATAGCAGTGCCGAAACGTCCGTAATATTTTACTTCCTTTTTCTCACTTATAAGACTTGCTGTTTTCTTTGCCAATTCAATTCCGCTTCCAACCGTCACAATATCAATATCATTAGAAGGACGGTTTAGCAAAATGTCACGAACATAACCACCGATGACGTATGTCTCAAAATTAAGAGCTCGACTCGCTCTTGTGATAACCTTAAAAAAATTATTGTTTATATGTTCTCTCATTTCTTTCATAGTCTGCAAAGGTAGTAAATTTTTCCTTGTCTTAAAAAAGAAAAAGCGCACCCGATGATGCGCTTAGTATCATTGATTGTTAGATAATTATTCTTTTAATATCCTTTCTGCAAGCGGAACGATGTTCACTACAACGTCGTCTTTTTCCCCGTCATGGTCAATGATAATCTTTTCGCCGACCTTAATATTCGACTTGATGATTTCTTCTGCAAGAACATCTTCCACGTATTTTTGAATAGCTCTCTTCAAAGGTCTCGCTCCAAATTGGTCGTCCCAACCTTTTTCTGCGATGAAATCATGAGCCTTTTCTGTGAGTTCCAAGGAGTATCCCATCTCTTCGATACGCTTAAATACCTTCTTCAATTCAACATCAATAATCTTATGAATATCATCGCGTTCTAAAGAATTAAAGATTAAGACATCATCGATACGATTAAGAAATTCTGGAGCAAAAGAACGCTTCAAAGCATTTTGTATCACGCTACGACTATATTCTTCTTTGCCTTCTTTTTTTGCCTGAGTTCCGAAGCCAACACCCTGACCAAAATCCTTCAACTGACGTGAACCGATATTCGATGTCATGATGATTATTGTATTCTTAAAGTCAACTTTACGACCTAAACTATCCGTAAGTTGTCCATCGTCAAGCACTTGAAGAAGCAGATGGAAAACATCAGGGTGAGCCTTTTCTATCTCGTCAAGAAGTACGATAGAGTAGGGCTTACGGCGAACCTTCTCTGTCAACTGACCGCCTTCTTCATAACCGACGTAGCCTGGAGGCGCTCCTACCAAACGAGACACTGCAAATTTCTCCATATACTCACTCATATCGATACGTATTAAAGTATCTTCAGAATCAAAGAGATATTTCGCTAAGACCTTGGCGAGATATGTCTTGCCAACACCCGTAGGTCCTAAGAAAATGAAACTTCCGATAGGTCTGTTAGGATCTTTCAAACCGGCTCTGTTACGACGAATGGCGCGTACTATCTTCTTAATGGCGTCGTCTTGTCCAATAACTGTACCTTGTAACTCAGATTCCATATTCAAAAGCCTATCGCTTTCGTTTTGCGCAATTCTCTGTACAGGAACGCCCGTCATCATAGCAACCACTTCAGCTACATTCTCTTTAGTAACAACCTCACGATTACTCTTTGCATTGTCTTCCCATTCCTTTTTATGAACTTCCAATTGGTCGATGAGTGTCAATTCTTCGCTACGCAACTGCCCAGCTTCCTCAAACTTCTGCTTTGTAATAGCAATACGTTTCAGTTCTTTAATTTTTTCCAATCTTGCCTCTAAATCAACTATTTTGGAAGGAACACTAATGTTGCTGATATGAACTCTCGAACCGGCTTCGTCTAAAGCGTCGATAGCTTTATCGGGAAGACAACGATCTGAAACATAACGTTCTGTGAGTTTTACGCAAGCTTCGATTGCATCATCATCATATTTAACGAGATGATGTTCTTCGTATTTATCTTTAATATTATTAAGAATCTCTATTGTCTCTTCTGGACTTGTTGGTTCGACCAAGACCTTTTGGAAGCGGCGTTCCAAAGCACCGTCTTTTTCAATATATTGACGATATTCATCTAATGTCGTTGCTCCGATACATTGCAATTCGCCGCGAGCGAGAGCTGGTTTTAACATATTGCTTGCGTCAAGCGAGCCGTTGGCATTACCTGCTCCAACGATAGTATGTATTTCGTCAATAAATAAAATTATGTCTGGATTTTTCTCCAACTCATTGAGTATGGATTTGATACGTTCTTCAAACTGTCCTCTGTATTTTGTTCCTGCTACCACTGAAGCGAGGTCAAGCATCACGATGCGTTTGTTGAATAAGGCACGTGAGACTTTTCGTTGAACGATACGAAGTGCCAATCCTTCTGCGATAGCAGATTTTCCAACGCCAGGTTCACCTATTAAGATTGGATTATTTTTCTTACGACGACTTAATATCTGAGCCACGCGTTCAAGTTCTTTCTCGCGACCTACGATAGGGTCGAGGCGATTTTCTTCAGCAGCGAGAGTTAAGTCTCTGCCAAAGTTGTCCAAAACCGGTGTCTTAGATTTAATATTAGATGTCTTTTTTGAAGATGGTTCTTTGGGTTTAACTTCATCAAATCCCTCATATTCATCATCATCGTCAAAGAAAACACTTTTTGGTTCTTCTATTATGTCATCATTCTTCGACAATGTCCCATCGATAGAATTTCTTCTTAATTTGTTTTTGAAAGTATCGTAATTGATACCTTCATATTCGAGACGTTGAGAAACTATATTGTTGTCGTCATGAAGTATTGCAAGCATAAGATGTTCTGGATCAACATACTCGCAATTAAATTCCTTTGCTACTATGTAAGTAAACTTCAAAGCTCTTTCAGTTTGCTTTGTCAGTGGGATATTATCGGTATTGTTTTTCTCAACAATATTAGATTTTATTGAGGCAACGAGTTTTTGTTTAAAGGCTTCGATATCAAGTTTTAATTCATCAAGAATATTTGTTACGTCATTATCCTTACCGTCGATAATTCCTAAAAACAGATGTTCCAACCCGATGTAGGAGTTACCCAATTTCACTGCTTCTTCATGACTACGAAACATTATTTCACGAACTCTTGGAGAAAATTTTGCGTCCATATATTTTGTTACTATTTCTTATTTCTACTATTTCCATCT
The DNA here is from genome assembly GCA_017461665.1 of Bacteroidales bacterium. Taxonomy (GTDB): domain Bacteria; phylum Bacteroidota; class Bacteroidia; order Bacteroidales; family F082; genus Limimorpha. The sequence goes on from JAFTXI010000023.1 coordinate 26,266, forward strand.
GTCACAACTGACACGAAAATTTTGTGCAAATATACAAACAAAATCCAAACCATTTTTCCATCTGTCAGCAATTAACATTTCATAAAAAATAGTGTCAAAAAATATTTCGAGAAGACAAAAAATCTAACGAAAAAAATATTATCTTTGCTACTTAAAATTTAAAAAGATTTACTAAAAAATAAAAGATGGAAGAACAATTAGGAGGAGAAAAAATTATTCCTATAAACATTGAGAATCACATGAAAACGTCGTACATCGACTATTCGATGTCTGTTATCGTTGCACGTGCTCTTCCAGATGTTAGAGATGGATTAAAGCCTGTACATCGTAGAATTTTGTACGGCATGATGGATATGGGATTGTTGTCAAACCGTCCGTATAAGAAGTCAGCCAAGGTCGTAGGAGAGGTTTTAGGTAAATATCACCCTCATGGTGATAGTTCCGTCTATGATGCCATGGTTCGTTTGGCTCAAGAATGGAATATGAGATATCCAATGGTTGACGGTCAGGGAAACTATGGTTCTATCGACGGTGACGGCGCGGCTGCAATGCGTTACACCGAAACACGATTGAGAAAAATTGCAGAAGAAATGCTTATCGACCTCGACAAAGACACTGTTGATTTTCAAAATAACTATGACGATTCTGAGAAAGAACCTACAGTGTTGCCTGCATTGATACCAAATCTCTTGGTAAACGGAGCCAGCGGTATCGCCGTAGGTATGGCAACAAATATGGCACCACACAACCTCGGAGAAGTCATCGATGGCGTAATAGCTTATATAAATAATAAAGATATAACAATCAGCGAGTTGATGCAATATATAAAGGCTCCTGATTTCCCGACAGGCGGTATTATTTATGGTTATGAAGGTGTAAAAGACGCGTTTGAAACAGGTCACGGACGTATCATCCTCAGAGCTGAAACCACTATAGAACAACACGGTAACCACGAGAGAATCATCGCAACATCAATACCTTACCAAACCAATAAGGCAGAAATGATTAAGAAAACAGCCGATCTTATCAATGAAAAGAAATTAGAAGGTATTGCCGACATACGCGACGAATCGGACCGTAAAGGTATGCGTATCGTATATGAATTGAAGAAAGACGCAGTATCGAGCGTGGTCCTTAACAAGTTGTTCCAAATGACAGGATTACAAAGTTCGTATTCTGTCAACAATGTAGCTTTGGTCAAGGGCCGTCCTTATACATTAAATTTAAAACAATTAATTCAGTATTACGTCGAACATCGTCATGAAGTCGTCGTACGTCGTACCCAACACGACTTGAATGAAGCTAAGAAACGTGCTCATATATTAGAAGGTCTCGCAAGAGCCATCGATATCGTTGACGAAATCATAGCAACAATCAGAGCTTGTAAAGGCGGTTCATCAGAAGCAAAACAAGCTCTGATGGATCAATATGGATTCGACGATCCTCAAGCAGCAGCGATCGTAGCATATCGTCTCGGGCAGTTGGCAGGCTTAGAAATCAAGAAAATATTGGATGAATTGGATCAACTGCATAAACTTATTCAACATTTACAAGAAATTCTTGACAACGAAGATATGCAGTTCGATATTATTAAGTCAGAACTTATTGCGATAAAAGAGAAATACGGCGATGAGAGAAAGACAACTATTGTCCATTCAGCCGACGACATCAGAATTGAAGATTTGATTTCCGATGATCCTGTCGTTGTAACAATTTCTCACCTTAATTATATTAAGAGAACCAATCTCAGCGAATACAGAAGACAGAGTAGGGGAGGCAAAGGTTCTAAAGGTTCAGATGCACGCGACGAAGACTTTATCGAACATCTCTTCGTTGCAACAAACCACAACTACATGTTGTTCTTCACAGAGAAAGGCAAGTGTTTCTGGCTTAGAGTGTTCTCAATTCCTGAAGGTACAAAGACAAGTAAAGGTCGCGCAATTCAAAACCTCATTAACCTCGAACCTGGCGATAAAGTCAAAGCATTTATCAATGTACCAACATTGAGCGACGAAAACTTTATCAATAATAATTTCGTCATTATGGCAACTAAGAAAGGTGTCATTAAGAAGACAACACTCGAGGCTTACTCACGTCCACGTGCAAATGGTATCATAGCGTTGACTGTCAGAGAAGGTGACGAATTATTATCAGTATGTCTCACCAATGGAAAACAAGAGATGTTGATGGCACTTCGCTCAGGTCGCGCAATCCGTTTCAACGAAAGTAATGTAAGACCTATGGGAAGAAGCGCTTCCGGAGTACGCGGTGTGACTTTGGCAGATGAAATCACTGATGAAGTTGTTGGATTAATCTGCGTCGACCCAGAAGGAACGTCAGATATCTTGGTCGTTTCTGAAAAAGGTTACGGTAAACGTTCCGAACTAGCAGAATATCGCGTTACAAATAGAGGTGGCAAGGGTGTTAAGACACTTAACATCACAGATAAGACAGGCGACTTAATTGCTATAAAAGATGTTAAAGACGGTGACGACTTGATGATTATCAACAAATCAGGTATTTTGATTCGTATTGCTGTCGATACATTGAGAGTGATGGGTCGTGCCACACAAGGTGTACGTTTAATTAATTTACGAAGCAATGATGAAATAGCAGCTGTTACAAAAGTTAGTGCCGACATCATCGAAAGCGAAGAAGAATTAATGGAAGAAGAAATGTTGAGTAATGAAAATGAATCGGTAAATTCAGAAGAAATAACAAATACCGATGAAAACAATGTTTCTCAAGTATTTAATGAAAATAGTGACAATCAATAATTAATTTAACACAAAAATTTACAAAGATGAAAAAAGTGACATTATTAGTAGTTATGTTGGCTTTCTTTGCCAATATCTCTATGGCACAAAACAAAGAGCGTGTTAACGCTTTCAATTACAACAAAAATGCTCAGGCATACATAACATCAGCAGAGCAGTACACAGCACAAAACAGAACCGATAAAGCTGCAAAAGAAATGAACAACGCCAAGATTATGCTTCAAAGAGCAAAGACATCTATCGATTTGGCTGCAGCTCATGATGAAACTAAAAACGATGCAAAAACATGGCACTACTACGGAATAGTTTATTACAAAATCGCTGCTTATCCTGAATTCAACGACATTGATACAGAAGCATTGACAAAATGTGCAGACGCTTTTAAGAAAATCGGTGAACTCGACATGGATTACTACAAAAACAACTATGGAGATATTTTCCAACATGTTAATTCAATAACATCAAACTACTTCAATCAAGGTGCTATCAGCTATGAAGCTGGTGATTATATTAAAGCAATTGAGAGCTACAGAAAAGCTTACGAAACAATGGCAATCATTGGTCAAAAAGACAATGAAGCTCTGTTAGTTGCAGCACAAATCTCTGTCATGGCAAAAGAATACAATACTGCAATTGAACTTTGCAACACATTACTTAATAATTCATACGAATCACCACAGGTTTATCAATATATGGCAATTGCTCAAGGTGGTTTAGAAAATAACGATGCTATGGTTCAATATATACAAACTGGCAGAGAAAAATTCCCAGAAGATGAGAACCTTATAAACGAACAAATCAATGCTTTCTTGAAATTGAAGAGAGAAGCTGAAATTATTGACCAAATTAAAGAGATGGCAAATAAAAATAAAGAAAACTCAGTTTATTGCTTTATTTTAGGTACAATCTACGGCAACTCAGAATCAGCAATTCACAGCATTGACTCCGCAATGGTTTATTACAACAGAGCTATTGAAATCAATCCAAACGATGAAAATGCATACATTAACATTGGAAGTATGTTCATCGACAAATCAGCTGCTTTATACAACGCTGCAAATGAATTAGGTTTCGATGCAGAATCACAAAAGAAATATGATATCATGGTAGCTGAAGCAAAGGCATTCGACGAACAAGCTTTACCTTTCGTTGAAAAAGCATATGAATTGGTTCCTGGCGACGAAGCAATCAAACAAGCATTGAGAACATTATATGTTCGCTTAAAGATGATGGATAAAGCTAAAGAATTAGAATCAGCTGAATAAATAAGCATTTTATTAAATAAAGTAACCGTGAAGCATAAAACACTTCACGGTTATATTTTACAAACTCCATTTAACATAATGTTTATTATATGCTAAAAGAACATAAAATATTTTAAATAGAAAATAACATTAAATCAAGTGATTATAAATATTGAATATGATAATTTACTTTCTATTTAACATAACAAACTTCTGAAACCTTATAATTTAGATAATATTCTCAAAAGTTAATTATTCTTAATTGTTTAAAAGTTCTCTCCCTTAAATAATCTGATGTCAATATTTTTTGCTATTTTTGCTTATGAGAATCATGATAAAATCATTCTCTTAATTATTTAGTAATCAATAATAAAAAAATAAGAACATGGAAATTGTAGGTAAAGTGGTTCGCTTAGGAAATTTAACCGAAGGAACAAGCGCACGCGGTGCATGGAGAAAACAGGAATTAATTATTGAAACACTTGAACAATACCCTAAACAAGTTTGTTTGGTTTGCTGGGGCGACAGAGTTGCTGAAGCTCAGAATTTTATTCCAGGTCAGACAATCAAAGCTCAAATAAGCGTCGAATCAAGAGAATTTAATGGCAAATGGTACACCGATGTCAGACCTTTCAGATTTGATATCGAAGCACCACAACAAAATCAATCATTCCAACAGACAATACAACAACCTGTACAAAATCAACAATTCGCACAACAATATGAACAACCAGTAAATAATATTCCCGTAACTGAATATTTTGAAACAGACAATGGCGATGACTTGCCATTCTAAAAGATTAGAATCAATAACAAAGGACGCTCAATGGCATCCTTTGTTTATTCTTTAATAATCGAAATAATCTGACCTGTGTTCGAGTCAAAAGTCAATTTCATCTTATCTATAGGAATCATTATAACATTTCCAAACTGACTAATCTTAATTCTATTTTCAAGCAATTTGCTATCACCAAATATTACTTGAACTGTTACATTTGCCGGATTTCTATAGAATATCTTATTATTATGTGTCATATTCTCAATATCATCCTTTGATAACTTATTGACATATGCACCAATTGAAGTATCAGCAAAATTAATCTTCACCAACTCCCCTACTTTCTGATTAAAACCTTCTGTATCAGAGAATTTTCCTAAAGTTATAGTTGTTTTTCCCTCTTCGGGAATAATATAGAACGTTTGAGTAAATGTATGCTTTTCATTTTTTCCTAAAAATAGACTCAAATATTCATTTTCTAAATTCTTAATTTGATCTACCATGTAATTTATTGTCGTTCCATATTTTACCTCTTGATAACCCGTAATTAAATCAAAATAAGCGACTCTTAAGTTCTTGATTTCTTCTATAATCGCTAATGCCATATCTTTTTCAGAGATCTTTGTTTCTGATGTTTCCTCTTCTTCGTCATATTCATCTTCCTCTCTAATTGGAATGAAATGATACTCAGACAATTCATCTTCATAATTCAATGCATTAGAAACCGAATATAAATTAGACGTAACAGCATCATGATTCTTATATCCAAAAGATTCTATCACTCCATCTGATGTTAATTTTAAATTTATATTAAGATTATCTTTACTCTTCTCATCTGCCGAAATAAAAAATACATAGTTTGGATCTGCCTCCGTTAAAGTATTAATGTTAACTGATTTTATTCTGTAAGAAGTCTTATTTTCTTTGATATAATCATCAGTGCCTAATAGTTCTCTTGTAAAAGAACTATATTTTCCTTTGACATCTTGATTCTTTTCAACAACAAAATCGACACGGACAATATTACGTGGTAAATGGTAATAAAACCCATCTACTTCCTTATTGTTAACATTCTTTGCATGATTTGTAACATGTTGTGCATTAAGACTTAATGACACAAAAACAAATAAAACAATTAATAACTTTTTCATCTTAATTAATATTATTTAACAATCTGTTTTTTACTGACTAACAAAAGGGCTACAAAAGTTAACAAGCCATTAAGAATTAATATCTCAAATCCGAACTGGTAGCCGAAAAATAATTCTTTAGAGAAATGATTTATTACGTAGCTTATTATTGGAGAAGCTATTGCAATAAACGGAACGTATTTGTCATTTGGTTTTCTGTTTTTAACAAATAATCCGAAGCTATAAAGTCCGAGTAAAGGTCCGTAAGTGTAACCGGCAATTTCAAAAATTTTATCTATAAGTGATTCATTATGAATAGGTCTGAACATTATTATCACAAGTAAGTACAATAAGGCAAAACCTATATGGATAAATTTTCTATATCTTACTTTATCATCTTCAGATATTTTTTTATTCTTATCAAAGTGCAGGAAGTCAAAACAAAATGTAGTTGTTAATGCCGTTAATGTTCCGTCAGCGCTTGAATATCCTGCAGCAATCAATCCTACAATAAAGATTACACTTGTTAATTTACTGAGGGAGAATGCAATTGCAGGGAAAATTTTATCATTGATAACTACTCCACTTTCGTTCCTTGGCAATATAAAACCAGTTTCTTGTGCATAATAAATTAAGACTGCACCCAATGACATGAATAGAACGTTTACAATTACAAATAACAAACTCGACGTAAGGACGTTCTTCTGAGCATCTCTCAATGATTTGCAAGTAAGATTTTTTTGCATCATATCTTGATCCAAACCCGTCATCGCTATTGTGATAAATGCACCGCTAAGTATTTGTTTTACATAGAATTTACTATGCGACCAATCAGTTTCAAAAAGTTTGGTATAGCCTCTTTCGGTAGAGATTGACATTAACTCTGCAAAAGAGATGTCCATTGTTTTAAGAATAATAACTACTGTCATGATAGCCGCGAGCAACAGAAACGTGGTTTGTAAAGTATCGGTCCATACGACAGTTTTTATTCCACCTTTGAATGTGTAAAGTAAAATCAATGCTATGAAAAATAGAGCTGGTACCCAAAATGGGATTCCCCAAGATTTAAAGACAAATTCGTAAAGTACGAAGACTACCAAGTACATACGAATTGCTGAACCAACCAATCTGGAGATTATGAACAATAAAGCACCAGTTTTTTCCGAGTTTTTACCGAACTTTATTTCCAAATATGAATAAATAGAAGTGAGATTTAATTTATAATATAAAGGTAGAAGCAAAAATGCAATTACTGCGTAACCTATAATATAACCCAAAACAATTCCAAAATATGTGAATTGACTGGAATAGACTCCTCCTGGCACCGACATAAAAGTCACGCCCGACAAAGACGCTCCTATCATTCCGTAAGCTACAATAAACCAAGGAGATTTCCTATTTCCTGCAAAAAAAATTGAATTATTGGATTTTCTCGATGTCAAATGTGCAATCGTTAAAATCACTATAGTATAAATTATAAATACAATTAATATGAGACTTTCCATTTTATATTATTTTTGCAAAATCGTAAAGAGAGTTAAATCTGTCATCTGGATTGAGTATCAATTCATTATCTCCAACAAAGATTGTTTTCATTCCTGCATTTTTCCCAAATTCAATATCGGAGTTCATATCACCTATCATTATAGATTTCTCAAAATCAATTTCTGGGAAATCGTTTTTTGCGAAGAATGCCATCTTCGGACTTGGTTTTCTATAATTATCTACGTCCGATTTTAATTGAGGACAAAAATAAATCTTATCAACTTTTCCACCGTGATTCTCAATCATCTGAATCATAAAATTATGAACATTCTCAACATCTTTATATCTCATTATACCTTTCCCCACTCCTTGCTGATTCGTTACTATGATAACTCTTTTAAATCTGTTTTTAAAAATTTTAAATGCTTCCAAAACATTTGGGAGAAAAACAAACTCTTCTATTTGGGTGACGTAACCATCAATAATTCTGTCGTTTATGACCCCATCGCGGTCTAAGAAAAGAGTCCATTCCTTGGTAATAATGTTTTTCCAATACATAACTATCTAGGAAAAATTGTTGATTCTATGATTTCACAAATAATATGTCCTATTAAAATATGTGACTCCTGGATTCGAGGCGTACAAGTACTTGGTACATTAAGTAACACATCACATAGAGAAGCCATCTTTCCACCTGTCTCTCCAGTCAATCCAATGACAATCATTCCATTGCTGCGAGCTACTTCTATTGCTTTTAAAATGTTTGACGAATTACCTGAAGTACTTATTGCAAAAAGAACATCATTTTTATTAGCTGAAGCCTGTAACATTCTCGCATAAATCATGTCGTAAGAATAATCGTTAGCCACTGCTGTAAGATAGCTTGTATTAACATGCAGAGCCTCAGCATTTAAAGGTACTCTGTCATAATAGAAACGACCGCTTAATTCAGCAGCAAGATGTTGGGCATCAGCAGCACTGCCTCCGTTTCCACAGAAATGAATCTTACCTCCATTTTGTAATGAATTGACACACAAATGTGCCGCCTTTTCAATTCTTTCAAGAAAATCGCTGTCGGATAAAATCTTTTCTTTTACAATAATCGAATCTTTGATGATATTTTTTACAGACATATTATTTTTTTGCAAAAATAATAAAATTAAATCACAAAATTACTGATATTTGCACACAATTTCAAAAGAAGAAAACTTAATGATTTTTAACAAATAAATGTTTCATTATGAAAGGAATCTATACAATATTATTGTTAATTGTTTCTAACATTTTCATGACTTTCGCTTGGTACGGTAATCTTAAATTGTCGGAGATGAAAGTCATAACCGATTGGCCCCTGATTTTAATTATTCTATGTAGCTGGGGTTTAGCATTTTTTGAATATTCTTTTATGATTCCAGCAAATCGAATTGGTTCCGAAATCAATGGAGGTCCATTCTCGTTGGTTCAACTTAAAGTTATTCAGGAGGTTATATCTCTTACTGTCTTTATGATTATAAGTGTAACGATATTTAAAAATGAAACTCTAAGATGGAATCACTTAATAGGCTTCTCATTTTTAGTACTTGCAGTGTATTTTATTTTCAAAAAATAACGAAAAAGGCTTACATATTTGAAAAAAAGATATATCTTTGAAAAAAATAAAAATTAAGAGTTATGAAATTTTACGACATTGATTCTGTGTTTATTTCCGGTAAGTATGCAGGAGAAACATTAGCCGAGGTTTTTGAAAAGGATCCGAAATATATTAATTATTGTCAAGAAAACGATGATGATTTCTACGTGTCTCCTGAGGTAATGAAAGAATTGAGAGCTCTTGCTCGCGACCATAAATTGTTAACTCAAGATTTGGATAAGATGACCGATGATGAATTGGCTGAATTTATGGAAGAAATGAAAGATATCGACGTCTTCGACGAGAATAATTTCGACGACGACTTTGATTGGGATGCTGAAGAAGACTTGTTTGCAGAGTTCGAAGATGAATATGATATTGAAGATGAAGATTATAATATCGAAGATTTTGAAGATAGTTTCTAATTTCTCTCAATCATGAAGAAGAAAAAAAGCAGGTGAATTTCTCATCTGCTTTTTTTTATCATTACATTCTATCTTTATTCATCAGAAATTCGCTCTGATATTCCGTATTGTTTCTTGTTTTGAGAATTTGTCTGAATCAACTCTGCTATAAATCCTATCAAGAAAAATTGAGTTCCAATAATCATGCAAATTAGAGCTAAGTAAAATAAAGGACGATCGGTCATTCCATAGACCGAGTTAACTAATTTTTGGAAAACTAAATATGCTCCCATGATGAAACCTGCAATGAACAAGACAGTTCCGAGACTTCCGAAAAGGTGCATTGGACGTTTGCCAAATTTCGATATGAATGTTATTGTTAATAAATCTAAATAACCTCTGACGAATCTGCTCATACCGAATTTCGTCGTTCCATATTTTCTTTTCTGATGCTGCACTACTTTCTCACCTATACGAGAAAATCCAGCTGCTTTGGCTATTACAGGAATATAACGATGCATTTCGCCATATACTTCAATATTCTTTATCACATCGTTGCTATAGGCTTTAAGGCCGCAGTTGAAGTCATGAAGTTTTATTCCTGTCATCAGACGCGTTGTGAAATTGAAGAATTTTGAAGGAATATTTTTCGCGACTTTTGAGTCGTAGCGTTTTTTCTTCCATCCAGATACAAGATCATAACCTTGATTTTTAATCATATCGAAAAGTTCCGGTATTTCATCCGGACTATCTTGAAGGTCTGCATCCATCGTGATTACCACATCACCATTTGCTATTTTGAAACCTTCATTTAAAGCTGGTGACTTGCCGTAGTTTCTTCTGAAACGTAAAGCCTTGATGTTCTTGTTATTCTCAGAAAGGCGTTGAATTATTTTCCACGAAGAGTCGGTTGAACCATCATCTACAAAAATAATCTCGTACGAGAAATCATTTGCCTCCATGACGCGTCTTATCCATGCTTCCAATTCCGGAAGTGATTCCTCTTCATTCAAAAGTGGTATAACGACTGAAATATCCATTATTCTTTAATTTTTCTTTTTGCAAAGATAGCAATTATCAATGAGTAAATAAATGACAAAGTGATATTAATAATAAACATCGACAATGATATTGCACGAGGCGACATAAAACGTTGAAGCTTTTCATTATCTATATTTCCAAACAAATCAACACGTGACTCTATTACAAAAGAATATACAACTAAAAGAAATAGACTTAATAACAGAGCAGATATAAGTCCTACCGCGAACGACATCAGAAATGCACTTTTGTAAGTAAATTCGTTCCACACATATTTGTGTCTGAAGAAAAATAAGCAAATCGTGGAACCGAGAAGAGGAAGTAAATAAATGAGAGAGAAAATGTAAGATTGTTGAACGTAAAGCAACCAATATAAAATATAATATACAACTGATGACAAGATACCTATTATAAATCCTGCCGTTAGTATTGAGAACCAATACTGTCTGTGCGTATATGTAGGTTGTATGAGCATGATTAGATATAAAAAAGGGTAAGCTTGATATCGCACCGCTCAACCATCTACCCTTGCTACCTTCCGGTCCTGGGGGATTTGACAGGAGCTGGTCGTATAAGACTTACCCACTGCAAAAATACAATTTTTTTTCATAGTTCAAACAGTGTAAAGCATTTTTTTTTGATGGCATAAAAGCGTTTGATATTCTTTGTCTTATCTATTTATTCATTACCTATTTTGTTCTGTCCACTTCCCATTTCAATGATTTTATTAGCAGCTTTCACGACACTTTGATTTCCAGAATACAATTTTTTCTTCGTATCATCATAACTTCCTTGAAGACTATCTATCTTCTTTCCTAAATCTTCATATCTCTTGACAAAATCAGTAACTCTGTCCAACAACTTATTTACTGCCTCAAAAATTTCCTGTTGATTACGAGCCTGTTGTACCTGCGACCAAGCTAATTGTATCATTCTCAAAAGTGCCAAAAGATTTTGTTCGCTTGTTATGAAAACACCATTTTCAAAAGATTCTCTCCACAACTTACTGTCTTCATAAAGAGCTAATTGCATTGCCGATTCATTTGGGACAAACATTATAACATAATCTAAACTGACTCGAGGAGCCTTGATATACGACGAATAGTTCTTTCTTTGCAACTCCTTACAATGGTTTCTCAGACTTTGCAGATGTCGTTTCAGAGCCTTTGCTTTTTCATTTTCATCATCTGCATTACAATAATCTACAAAAGCAGTAAGAGAAACCTTCGAGTCAATAATAAGATCCTTATTATCAGGATAATGAATAACGACATCTGGAATTAGTCGCGATCCTGTCTCATCATGAAAAACACCATTACCTCTCGAATCTTTCAGACTCGTTTGTTTTTCATAATGCTCTCCTTCTGTCAATCCCGATTTCTCCAAAATATTTTCTAAAATCAGTTCGCCCCAGTTTCCTTGTGTCTTACTTTCATTTTTTAAAGCTTTAGCAAGATTATTTGCATCATTACCAATATCTTGAGTACGCTTCATTAATTCTTCTATTGCTTTTTCCAGACTTGCCTTATTCTCCGAATTTGTCCTAATATTGTCAGTCATCGATTTTTTCATTCCTTCAATTTCATTCTTTAAAGGACTTAAAACTGCATTTATCTGAATGCTATTTGATTTAACCAAAGAAGCCTCTCTTTGTTCTAATAATTTTTCTGTAGCGTTCTGAAGTTCGTTTTTTAATGCATTTATCTGATTCTCAAATTGTTTATTCTTAATTTCTTCATTTTTGAGTTCCTGTTCCTTCATTAAATCAATCTGCGTTATAAGGCTGCTATTCTTTGATTGAAGAAAGAATCCAACCAACAATGCTCCAATTATAAAGCCAATTACTGCAAAAACTACGTAATCAATAATCATAATCAAAATTTTAACAAAAACTAACACCTTGTAACTACTACTCTACTCGATGATTTTCCATTTCTAACTAATTGTATCTGAGCCGGAATACGTTCTTTTAAGGCATCGACATGGGAAATGATTCCAACTTTTTTACCAAAGTTATGGAGGTTTTCCAAAGTGTTCATTACCATATCAAGCGATTCAGAATCAAGTGTTCCAAAACCTTCATCAATAAAAAGCATATCAATGTTAAAATGAATGTCGTTTAATGATGTCAGGCCAAGAGCGAGCGACAAAGAAACAAGGAAAGTCTCGCCTCCCGAAAGTGAACTTGCCGTCCTTAACTCCCCTCCCATTTCCATGTCACGAACCATAATTGCAAGAGAATCAGGATAATTTGTAAGTAAGTATCGAGAACTTAATTGCTTTAAATAATAATTCGCTCTGTCAAGCAGAATGCCCATCGTATATGCCTGAGCCACATCACGGAAATTATTGTTACTCGAAACACCAATGGCTTTAGCAAGCTGTTCCCATAAATGATAAATTCTGTCTTTTTCTTCCAAGTCCTTTTTATAACTATTTAATTTTGAATTATTTTGCTTATTGGTTTCCAATTTAAATTTTATCTCAGATAAATTATTCTCATCAGATTTAATCTCATTTTTCAACAAAAGTAATTTCTGATTCAAAACGTTTAAATCAATTTCTTCTATTGGTTTATCCTCACTATTTTGATGAGTTGCTAATTCTTCTTCTTTTATCGTCAATGCGTTCTTTGCCTTAAGAACATCTTCTTCAAGCTTGTTATTTTTACTTATTATAGTCTGAATATCAACAATCTTATTCAAAAATAGCAAACGTTCATTATTTATATTTTCGTTAGCATCTATAAAGTCGTTGATGTTATTTTTTAAAGTTTGTATCTTATCACATATTGATTTCTGCTTCTCAATTCTTTCTTTAACTTTTTCTAAAATAGCTGAAAGTGTTGGAACAATATCTTCATTATCAATATTTTGATTCTCGGTTACTACATCTAGATTAAAAGAATATGTGTTTAAAATCATAGAAATAAATTTATCAGATTGCATAAGAATGTTATCAATATTAACAATCTGACTTTCAATATTTTTATATATATTAACATTGTCATTCCATTTAATCGACGATTTTTTCAACTCATTGATAAAATCCGTAGGATTGTTTTTCCAATTAGTAAACCAATCATCACGATTCAAATTATCTTCAATATTTTTTTTCTTTTGTTCAAGTTGGTTCTCCAATGCAGAAATATTGGTTTTATGAGTTATAGATAAAAGCTCAATTTGTTGATATTCCACATGCTTATCAACAGATTTCTTTTCTAAATCTTTTAAATTATTTTCGATTTTCTTGTGGATCGATTGTGTCTCGTCAATTTTATTCTTTATCAAAGATAATCCTTTAAGAATTTCTGTTATCTCATGAATTTCAGCATCATAGTTTTGTATCAAGAGTTCATGTTTATTTATGTTTGCGTCAATCTTTTCAACATCAAACACAGGTTTACCATCACATTTATTATTTAAGTCGGAAAGTAAAAGCTCTAATCTACGTTTATTTAAAGTTATATTTTTTGATGTTGTATTCAATTGAGCTTCAATCTTATTTAGAGTATCTTTAGCATCTTCATGTTCTTTCTTCAAGTTATTCCATTCCGATTCGAGACTTGTAAAAAGATTATTAACTATTTCTTCATTCTCAAAATAATGCTGACGACTACCACAAACAGGACAAGCATCACCTTCTTTGAGCTTTCTTCGAAGTTCTACAGCCCACTCCTCTACCATATTTTTTTGCTTCTGAAACTCTAAATCTTTTATATCAAACTTCAACTTTAAGGCTTGTGCCTCTTCAATTTTTATATTTAATAATAACTTTAAATTATTAAAATCAACGGTTTCTTTTTCAACATCTTTAAATAAATCTAAATATTGAACCAGGACAGACTTTATTAAGTTTAATTTATTTATTCTTTCTAAAGAAATTCTTTTTTTTTCATTAAGTTCCTGCTCGTTCGCAAGTAAATTGTCATATTCATTAGAGTCAAATTTCTCAAACAAATTATTCAATTTATCTTCAACAACAAGTTTTTCATTTTTAATATTTTCCAATGAATCTGAAATCGTCTTTATATGAATCTGAATATTATTTTTTGAAGTTTCAACATTTTGAAGTTCAGATTTTTTATTGATAATAGAATTAATCGTATTTGACAGTTCGTAAAAAAGTGAGATGATATAATCAATATTATTATATACGAACTCGTTATCTCTATGAGATTCAATCCATTTTTCTAAATTAGAGAGATTACTTAACAGTTGAGTTTTATTATTTTTGATTTTACTTAATGAAAATAAAATATTAGAAAATAACTTTTCGTCCTCGATAAATTGTTGATTTATATTTGTTAAATCCAGATCAATCTTATCTAAATCTTTAAGTTTTTCTCTTACGTCAGCCGTCTTAAAATAATCTTCAATTATTGATTTTCTTTCTATATATTCATCAGAAAGAATTTGTTGCAATGAATTATCATACAGTTGCTTAAATCTATTACATTCGTTTTGAAGCTGATTGTTTTTATTATACCAATTAATATAGGTATTAATTATATGCAACTCCTTTTCCTTTTGAGGAATTGCAGATTCTATCGTATTTTTTTTATCATCTAACTCAGAACATTCTTCATCAGATAAAATATTGATTCTTTGATTATTGTATAATAATTCCGCATTTTTCTTCTCTTGATTTGCAATACTTTTCTTAGTTGCAATCGACTCTGAAATTTCCGAATAGATTTCAGTACCCGTAAGCATTTCCAATATTTCCGATTGCTGACTTTTCTTTGAAACAAGGAAGGTGTTAAACTCTCCTTGAGCGAGCATAACC
This sequence comes from Bacteroidales bacterium, assembly GCA_017461665.1. Taxonomy (GTDB): domain Bacteria; phylum Bacteroidota; class Bacteroidia; order Bacteroidales; family F082; genus Limimorpha. The sequence goes on from JAFTXI010000023.1 coordinate 41,543, forward strand.
GACCGAATAAATTGTTCGTAGGTTAGACCTAATAACTCCTCAATCTTTTTATTGACTTCGGTTATGTTATTAGAAATTACAGTCCTCACCTCAGAATCAACAATTTCCAACTTACGTCTATTAGTATTCGAATATTTATTCGTTTTAGTCTTATGCACACACCAAGTCGCAATATAATGATTATTTTTTACAGAAAAATACACTTCAGCCTTTCCGTCCGTCTTTCCTTTACGTAAAATATTTGAAGTATCTTTTGTGTCACTCGCACCGTTTTCTGTTTGTTCTTTATTCATAACATTCTCATAACGAGAAACTTTATCGTACAAAGCAAGCGAAATAGCATCAAGTATCGTTGATTTTCCCGAGCCTGTATCTCCACATATCAAAAAGAGAGGTTCTTTAGACAAAACACCCTCCGAAAAATCAATTTCAGCTTCTTCTATAGAATTAAGGTTTTGTATTATAACTTTCTCTATATTCATAATCAATCATTTACTTTTTAAAACCTCATCACAAACCTCTTTAAACATTGCCTTCATTTCTTCAGGCATTTCTGCATTGTTCTTTTTTAAATAAACCGAGCAGCCCAGTTCATACGGAGAAATAGATTTAAAATCCTCTATGGTCTTTATTTCCCTGCATGAATCGGAGAAAGAACTTTCTGGCAGATAAACCTGAACTCCGCAGAATCGTGCTTTTTTGTCCTTAAACTTATCCAAAATAGTCGCATTTGCCACTTCCGAAAGACTTAAATCAGATTTGAGATGTAAGCGTATATATATATCTTTATCAAGGATATCCGTCAACTTATCGAGAACCAAATCTAAAGATTCTGCATCATTATATGAATTAGGTTTTGATGGAAAGTCTAACAGCGGTATCAAAGGTTCAATTTCCTTAATTTTAACATTAGGTTGATGATTATTCATCTCGACAATTGAAATCGAATGCGGATAATCTTCGTTGAAATTCATAGCAAATGGCGAACCAGAATATCTCATATTATTATTCGAACCAACATACTGCGGATGATGAATATGTCCCAAAGCCCAATAATTTATTTCCGTTAAAGAAGAAATTTCCGAAGCGTTAACAGATTCAATTCCACCAACAATTTTTTCGTAACCTTTCACATTTGCACCATCCAACATAAAATGTCCTGTTGCAACTATATGTTGATTTTCATTATATTTCGGATTTAACTTTAAGTTATCCTTTAGATTATTATAGAAAGAGAAAACTCTGTTTGAATAAGAATCATTTTCTTTTAGAGAGGGATAATTTCCTGCATTAATGAAAGGTACTGCAAGAACCCAACCCAAAATCTCATCTTTTCTTTTAATTGGAATTTCAATTTTAGAAGCGTCGTACGACAAATTCTTTTCCTCTGCGTTTTTGTAGAAATCAAGACTACCAATCACATATACATTAAAAGCATTCCACAATTCGCGAGGTGCTTCCAATCTTGAAGGAGAATCGTGATTTCCTGCCACTATAATTATTTGTAAATCATCATCTAACTTAGAAAGTTCAACTAAGTTATGATAATAAATTCTTTGAGATATCACATTAGGCGTAGCCGAATGAAAAATATCACCTGAGACTATAAGAGCGTCCGGCTTCTCTTCTATAATAATATCTTTCAATTGATTAAAGAAATGTATATGTTCCTCGTCTCTTGAATACTGATATAATGTCTGACCTATATGCCAATCACTTGTGTGGATTATCTTCATCTTCTCTAACATCTTTATTTACAAATACGTCATCAAATCCGGCTCCATTTTTATAACAACCTCTCACTCTCAATTCTTGTTGAAACTCATCATCAAACCACGAAACCACAACCTTCCCCTTCGATTCATTTATTATATATCCACCCAAAACAGTCCAATCTGAAGCACTAACGTATGTAGTATCTATTTCAAACATTTGATTTTCAATTTTATTTTGTTTGATATATACCGGATATGGAATCAATTCGTCATAGAAGAAATCGACAATATTATTTTGTATTGTATAAAAATTATTATTCAACTGTCTATTTTCATCCAGGTGTAATGTATGTCCTTGACCTTTAAATGTATGCAATTCAGATCGAATTCCCAATTCCTCAGCTTTTTCGTGAATATAGGAAGAACCATACATCTCATCAAAAAACACTTTGTTAAATTCCCCCAAAGCTCTAAAAGGATATCCAAATCTATAAGGAAGAATTACATCCTTGTCACCATGAAATGAAATTATAGCCGCTTTGGAATTTTTTAAAATATTTAAATCATAAACACTACCCCATAAATTAGCTACAGCCTTGATTTTAAATTTATTGTATATTTTATTACCAGAAGTTTCCAAGTTACCCAGATCCTCTAAAAACAATGAGGAATATGAAGATTCTGGCCTATTCTCATTACGCATGTATGTCAAGTTCATTGCTGTAATACTACCAGCACTTGCGCCGCCTACGAACAAATTATCAGGATCAATTCGATAAATATCCTTTTTCGACAACAAAAATCTCATTGCAGCATGAGCATCTTGTGTTGCCTGGTAAGCAGTTCTTTCTATAGCTTTTGAATTAACCCTAAATCCCATTCTGTAATTTATTGACACACAAACATAACCTAATGAAGCGAAATGAGTACACCATCTTTGATAAGGCTCAGTCGCCTTGTCGCCGATAAAGAACGCACCTCCGTGAATAAACATCATAAGTGGACGCTGAGAAAGAGTATCGTCTTTTGGAATATATATATCCATATCTAAGACTAAATCTTTCTTTTTCAAAGAATTAAAAAGACCTATTTTAACTATACTTCCCACATCAATTGTATCGTCAGGAATAGACGTCCAAAAACCTTTGGCTTCAGCATATTCTACATTCGTAATTCTCTCAACATCAAATAGTTTTTGTTTATATCTATTCAAATTGAAAGTCTGTTTTTCATCACTAAGATAAGGATAAAGGGAGAATTTTTTCCTTTTTGAAAAACCGTGACTTAAAATAAAGCCCTCGTATTTATTGTCAGATTGCGACTTTATCTTAAAAGTTACAACATCATCATTAGGCAGGGTTAACTTACATTTGTTTTTATGCAGAACAGCCTCAAAGATTCTTGGGCGTAAAGTCAAGCCATTGTCAATAAGATAGAAACGTCCTTTAGCATACGATTTGTTTATCGAATCCAACTTTACGAAATAAGATTTAGAGTCAGTTTTGTTTTCAAAAATATATGTAGAATATTCATTACTAATATCTTCACCTGTATTACATGCAAACAAGCAAACAAGCAAAATAAACGATACTAAAATCAGGAAATAACGTAAAAAAACACTTTGTTTCATAAACTACAATTTGGCTGTAAAGTTATAAAAAATACTTGAATTATTCGTTGTATTTTCTTAATTTCGCGAACTAAAAAATTGTTTGTTAAAATTATGAAAATTATGATTAGAAAATTTGTTACCGTATGTTTAATTGCGATAGCATTGACATCATGTTCAAAGAAATTACAACAAGCTGACTACAATGTTATTCCCCTTCCCAAAACTGTCACAGAAAGTACTGAAAGCCCATTCGTTCTTTCAAAAAATGTCAGTATTACCTATCCAAATTCACAAGTTGAATTGTTAAAAGAGGCAAACTTTTTGTCGGAATATCTTAATGAAATGTTAGGATATTCTTTAAAAGTTGAAGAAGTCGATGAAAGTAAAAACGCCTCTATAAACTTAGTTGTAGATCCATCTGCCTTTACAGAAGATGATTCTTATAAAATCATTGTAAATAAAGATAATATACACATTATTGGAAGTAACACTTCAGCTGTTTTTTATGGCGTTCAAACGTTAAGAAAGAGTCTTCCTTTCAATGCAAGAGGAGAAAAAATTGAGTTACCTGCAGCTGAAATTTATGACTATCCTCGTTTTAGTCACAGAGGTATGATGCTCGATGTCAGCCGTCATATTTTCGACCTTGACTCCATCAAAGAATTTATCGACGTGATGGCGTTACACAACATGAACAAGTTCCATATTCACCTCACCGACGACCAAGGATGGCGTGTTGAGATAAAGAAATATCCAGAGTTGACAAAAGTTGGTGCATGGCGTTCAGGAACAAAGATTGGTAAAAGTGAAGAATTTGATACTATTCGTTACGGCGGTTTTTACACACAAGATGAACTCCGCGACTTGGTTCAATATGCAGCAGATCGTCACATTACCATTATTCCAGAAATAGATTTGCCTGGACACCAATTAGCTGCATTAGCAACATATCCTGAATTCGGTTGTACAGGCGGTCCTTACGAAGTTTGGAAACAATGGGGAGTTGCCGACGACGTCATTTGTGCTGGCAATGAAGACGCTATGCGTTTCTTAGAAGATGTTTTGACAGAAATCATGGATATTTTCCCAAGCGAATACGTTCACATCGGTGGTGACGAATGTCCTAAAGTTCGCTGGGAACAATGTCCAAAATGTCAAGCCAGAATAAAAGAATTAGGATTTAAAGACGATGAACATTTCAAAGCTGAGAACTATCTTCAAAGCTATGTTATGAAGAGAATGGAGAAATTCGTTGAAGATCATGGACGTAAAGTGATTGGCTGGGACGAGATTCTCGAAGGTGGACTCGGACCTAACGTGACAATAATGAGTTGGAGAAGCAGCGATGGTGGAAAAGAAGGCGCTAAACAACATCATGATGTAATAATGACACCTTGTTCGCATCTCTACTTCGATTATTATCAGACAGATAACACCGATGATGAACCGATAGCTATCGGCGGTTATATTCCAGTTAACAGAGTTTATGAGTTTGAACCTATTCCATCTGGATTGACAAAAGAAGAAGCGAAACACATTTTGGGACCTCAAGCAAACCTCTGGAGCGAATATATCAAGGATATGAACACAGTATTTTACAGAGTGTTACCAAGAATGGACGCACTCACAGAAATACAATGGGTTATGCCAGAACAAAAGAACTACGACGACTTCCGCAGTAGAGCTTATAAAATGGTTGAATTATACGACTTAAAAGGATGGAATTATGCTAAACACATTTTTGATATAGACGTAGATATTGAACCAAATGTTGAAGCTAAATGTATTGACATAACAATGTCTGAATTCGGAGATGGCGATATTTTATATACCTTAGACGGAACAGATCCTTTGACAAACGGAACGAAATACACAGGACCTCTTAAAATTACAGAAAGTGCAAAATTAAGAGCTATTGTAAAAAGAAGAACAAGTGTTGGCAAAGAATTTAAGACCGATATCGAACTCAGCAAGTCATCGATGAAAGCAATCAGTTTGAAACAAGAACCACACGAAAATTATCGTTACGAAGGAGCTCAGACTTTGATTGATGGATTGTCAGGCGGTAAGAATTACAAGACAGGAAGATGGATTGCATTCTTTGGTGAGAATTTAGATGCAACTATCGACTTGGGAGAAGAGCAAGAAATTAGTAATTTGAAGTTCAACTGTAACTTAACCAAAGGCGATTGGATTTTCAACGCTAAATCTGTAAAGATATTAACATCTGCTGATGGAAATAATTTTGAAGAAATCCATTATCAAGAGTTCCCTATTGAGACTGTAAAAGAAGACGGTGTTGTTTCTTACAATATTGATTTTGAAAAAAATAAGGCAAAGTTTGTTAACGTTATCATCGAACCATTTATGTGTCCAGAAGGACATTCTGGTTATGGTTATCCAGCCTGGATTTTCGTTGATGAATTAAAAATTAACTAATTGAAAAATAATTTTATAGGAAGTAATTTTGTAAAAAATATTTTATTATCTTTGCACTCGCAAACCTCGGGTAGGTTTAGGTTAAATAATTATTTATAAATCAATTAAAAAGAAGAAATTATGTCAGCAAAAATGAGATTACAAAGACATGGTAAAAAAGGTCAACCATTTTATCACATTGTAATTGCAGACGCTCGCGCACCACGTGATGGTCGTTTCATTGAAAAAATCGGTACCTACAATCCAGTAGCACAACCAGCACAGATCAACATCAACTTTGACAAAGCTTTAGATTGGCTCAACAAAGGTGCTCAACCAACAGACACAGTACGTTCAATTCTTTCACAAAAAGGCGTTTTGTTAAAGAAACACTTATTGGTTGGTGTTAAGAAAGGTGCTATGACAGCTGAACAAGCAGAAGTCAAGTTCCAAAATTGGATGAAAGAAAAAGAAGCTAAAGCAGCTGAATCAGCAAAAGCTACAGCAGAACAAAAGAGAGCTGCTCAAAAAGAAAGATTAGAAGCAGAAGCTAAAGTTAACGAAGCACGTATCGCTGAGTTGGCAAAAAGAAGAGCTGAAGCCACAGCAGCAGAAGCAGCTGAAAACGCAGAAGCTACAGAAGAAGCTCCAGCAGCTGAAGAAACAACAGAAGCAGAAGCTTGAGATTCTAAGTCTTGATAAAATAATAAAACTCCGTCAGAATATCGGCGGAGTTTTTTTGTTTTAAAACCATTTCTAAAATAAACTTTATACGACACTAATTTTGTGTTTTGTAATATACTCTCCTGCTTATTTTTTTTGTAACTTTGTAAGGTCAACAATGTTATTACAGACGACATTAAATTAAAAATACGAAACAAACAATAAAGATTATTAAAGAATGACTCTAAATACTTTCTATATTATTCTACAACAAACTCTTATAATCACGACATTGGTGATAGGAATGATGATGGTGATTGAATTTATCAATGTCAGGACAGGTGGAATATGGTCCAATAAGTTACAAAAGTCACCAGCAATTCAAATTATTTTTTCAATCATCATGGGAATCATCCCGGGCTGCCTCGGAACATATACGGTAGTCTCACTATACGTTCATAGAGTTCTCAACTTTCCCGCATTGATGGCGGCACTGATAACAACAACAGGTGATGAAGCGTTCTTTATGTTTTCGTTATTCCCCGAAAAAGCATTGATAATAAACCTTATAATTGTAGCTATCGCTCTAATTGTTGCTGTGACACTACAATTAACGATGAAAAATAAATTCATCGGTTTGCATAGAGAAATGTCCTTCCCCATTCATGAAAACGAATCTTGTAGTCACAATCATCATAAACATTATAATGTCAAGTCTAATATAAAGAACATAAGTTTTGTTCGTGCCTTGCTAATAACATTTTGTGTCGGTGTATTGATATTAGTTTTCAGTGGTATTGTCGATGGATCTCATCAACTTAACCTTCTTATGGGAGGTCAGACTGAAGAAAGTGTAATTCATTCTCTCGATAATGAGACCACATGCAAACACAATCACGAGACAACAAATTGCGAAGGATTTCACAATCATTGCCACGATACACATCATCATGAGGCAGAACATCATCACGATCATGGAGGCGAAGCCGATTGGATTAGATTTATCCTTATAGTATTGTTTGTCACGATATTGATAATTGTTATCGTTGCAGAAGAACACTTCTTAGAAGAACATCTATGGGAACACGTCATTAAAGTTCATCTTCCGAAGATATTCTTGTGGACTTTTGGAGTTATCTTATGTCTGACTATTATAAACAACTTTGTCAATATTCAGGATTTGATTCACTCCAAACCATTTGTAGTGTTATTGTTAGCAATATTAATAGGAATCATTCCGCAGTCGGGACCGCATTTGTTATTCGTTCTATTGTTTGCACAAGGCAGTCTTCCATTAGGAATATTTCTTGCAAACTGTATTGTTCAAGACGGACATGGCGCGCTTCCTTTGTTAGCTGAATCAAGAAAGGCATTCTTAGTTTCAAAAGGAATCAAGATTGCCATTGCTTTGATTGTAGGAACAATTGGAATCTTGGTATCTTAACACGCTATTTACTTAAGTCAATGTAAATAGGTAAATGATCACTATATCCGCCTTGATATTTAGGACCGATATAAGTGCGAAACAACTTTTTTCCACCGTATGGCCTATCTTCTACAAATAGGAAATCAGCATGGAATATTGACGCAGATTTCTTATTGTAACACAACGATTTATTTTCTTTATATAAAGCATTACTTATTATTATCTGATCGAATGTTTGCCACTTATATTGATGTTTCAAAGTACCTTCAAATCCCAACTTTTTCTCATCAGAAAACAGATTTATCAATGTGTCATTTTTAGAATAACGATGTTCTGGTTTTGCACGTAAAACATTTATGATACTATTGTCAAAAGGAGTATCATTATAATCTCCCATTATCACAATTTTGGGAATCTCCTTGCTAACCAATATCAAAGAATCAACTTTTTCTCTAAGAGTCTTTGCATTCAATTCTCTCAAATACATAGTCTCCTTTTCGCCACCATATCTTGAAGTCCAATGATTTACAAAACAATGAAGAGTATCGCTATTTCTATCATAAAACTTAGCATACAAAATATCTCTTGTCTTAATAATTGTATTATTGGGACTTCTTATTTTTATCGCCTCACTTTCTATAAGTTGCAACTTATCAATAGAATATACCATCGCAACATCGATTCCCCTCCTATCATCACCTTCGTAATGAATAATTCTATAATTATGTTTTTTTAAAGGAGTTTCTTGAAAAATCATCTTCGCCACGTATGCATTTTCAATTTCGCATAATCCAAGAATGCCAAGCGGTTCACCATCGGAAAGAGACAAAATCGCTTTATAAATATTGTTTCGTTTTCGATAAAAACGCGATAAAGTCCAATGTTGATCGCCATCTTCCGTAAATTCATTATAAACTCTTGTAGAATCGACAAAAGGATCAAAGAAATTTTCAAGATTCCAGAATGCAATTCTAATAGATTTATCATTCTGAGAAAATAAAACATTCTCACTAAATATTTGTATTACAATAAAGAATGTGAATATGGATAATATTTTCTTCATAATAAAAAGGTTTCAAAAGGTTTATGGCGCAAAAGTATATATTATTTTTGGTTTAAAAAAATATTCTGAGTATCTTTGTTCACTTTTTTATAAGAATTAATGATGAAATCGTTTTTTGGCTGTTTTTTATTCATAGTTTTGTTAACATTTCCTACTTTCGCATTATCACAAATGAAGATTAAAGTCGATGTAGAAGAGCAAAATGATAGTATTTTTTATCTCATTAAATATAAAAGTGACAAAACGCACATTGTAATAGATACAACTTACAACAACATTTTTAGTAATTCAGAGAATATTCCAGAAGGAATCTATGTCATAGCAGACAGCGAACAATATCCTATTTTTGAAATACTTATAGGTAAGGACCAAAAATTTTCCATCAAAGTAAACGATTTGATGGATTTGAAATCATATAAGGTTAAAGGCAGCAAAGAAACATCTTCTTATTTTAAAGTTTATTCTCAAACTGTTCATAACAATTTATATATTAAAGCTTTAAAAAGTGAAATAGAATATAATCCTAACAACATGGAAAAAATCGATTCATTAGAAAAATCGCTTTATGATTATCAAGAATCGATGCTAAGTAAAGACAATAATTCTTTCCTGAACACCTATATCAAATCTATAGAAAAAGTTATTGTCCCTCAAGATGTTGAATTTATTGAAAAATATATTATCGAACATTATTTTGACAATATTCCACTTTGTGACGTACGTATTTTAAATTCGAGATTGCTGAAAAACAAGTTAGATGATTTTTTCAATAATTATATGAAATTGCAATCACCGCTTTATATATCTGAGCAAATTGACAATCTAATTTCAAAAGTAAATGATTGTCATGAAGTTAGAGATTATATTCTTTGGTATTTGTATTCAAAGTATTTCAAAACAGATAATGTTGATGATGAGTTTGTATTTATCCATTTAGTTGACAATTATTTTTCAAAACTTGAAATTTCAAATCTCACTCAAAACATTAGAGATGAAATTGTTAAAAGAACCAATATTTTAAAAAACATTACGATTGGCCATACCGCACCTACTCTATTGTTTTTCGATGATGAAGGCAATGAAGTAAATTTATATGATATTCAATCAAACTACATTGTTTTATTTTTTTACAAGCCTGAATGTCAGAGATGTATAAGAGATAAAAGGATTTTAGGACTTGTTGAAAAAAGGAGAAAAGATTTAAAAGTGATAAGGATTGATATTTCTGATGAAGAGAAATATCAGGAAATAATTGAAACTTACGATTTGTCAACGACACCGGAGATTTTCATTCTCGACAAAGACAAAAAAATAATTGACAAAGACGTTAGTGCAGAAAGAATAGAATTTTACATAACTGAGAAATAACAAATTAACAATGAGTTACTTAACAAAGGAAACAATATGTGCCATTGCGACAGCTTCAGGCACAGCTGCGATGGCAATAGTTAGAATGTCGGGTGAAGATAGTCTTAAGATTGCATTATCGAAGTTTGTCGGAAAAGGAAAAAAATTGACATCGGAGAATATTGTTCCAAACAGAATGTATTATGGCGAGATTGTCAATTCTGATGATAAAGTAGTTGATGATGTGATGTTTACTTATTTCAGAGCGCCACATTCCTACACAGGAGAAGATTCAGTTGAGATAGTTTGTCACGGTTCTCCGTATATTCAAAATAAGATATTGGAGATTATGATAAAATCGGGAGCAAGATTAGCAAAAGGTGGTGAATATAGTATGCGTGCTTTCATCAACAATAAAATGGATTTGACGCAAGCTGAAGCTGTTGCTGACCTTATCTCATCTCAAACAGAAGCAGAACATCGTATCGCGATGAATCAGTTGAAAGGCGGATTCTCCAAAGAATTACAGATTTTAAGAAGCAAGTTGTTGGACTTAACATCGCTGATGGAGTTGGAATTGGACTTTTCGGAAGAAGATGTGGAATTTGCCGACAGAAAAAAGTTGAATGCAATTGTTGACGAGTCGGCACATCATATCAACAAACTCACTGATTCATTTAAACTCGGAAACACCATAAAGAAAGGCATTCCTGTTGCTATCGTCGGCGACACCAATGCCGGGAAAAGCACGTTGTTGAATGCACTTGTTGGCGAAGAAAGAGCTATCGTTTCTGACATTGCCGGCACTACACGCGACACTATAGAAGAAACGATGAATATCAATGGCAAGATGTTCAGATTCATTGATACTGCGGGAATTAGAGAGACAGACGACACAATAGAAAAGATTGGCATAGAAAGAGCGTTCAAAAAAATTTCCGAAGCTGATATTATCTTAGGTCTCCTCGACCTTAACCAATCGAATGACAAATACTTTGCTTCTGCGAGACAAATCATCTCTAATGTGGATTTATTGAAACAGAAACTCATCTTGATATTCAACAAAGTTGACTTAAACATGAGTGGTATGTGGATGGACTCGGAAGAGATTATAGACATGTTGAGAAGTTCTATAGAAAGAAGCATTGAGAAGAGCGGCGCATATATGATTGACGAATACAAATACAGCATAAGCGGAACAGACTGTTATGATATTAGAAATCTCATCAAGTACAAATTTATTTCTGCCAAGAACGAGAGAGATATTGAAAGTCTAAAAAATGAAATCGAGTATTATGGCAGGAATCTTAATGTTGGTGAGAACGAGGTTCTTGTCACTAATTTACGTCATTACGAGGCATTAGTCAAAGCCGGCGATGCTTTATGTAAGGTTAAGGAAGGATTAGAATCAGGACTCTCGACAGAGTTTGTTGCTCAAGATCTTAAATCTGTTTTATATCATCTTGGAGAAATAACAGGCGAAATAAGTAACACCGAGGTGCTCAACAACTTGTTCGGAAGATTCTGCATCGGAAAGTAAATCAAGTATTTACACAGTATCGAAGATGCTTACGCATAAAAATGTGACTACCACCCAGATTTATGCCGACCTTGTGAACTCCAAGAAACACGAGACCGCCAACAAGATTTCGTTAAAGTAAGGAGAAAACTCAAAAAGTAGGGTGAAAATTGCAAAAGGTAGGGAGAAAAGTGCTATATTTGCACAAAAGTAGGGATATAATTCCTGAAAAGTAGGAAGAAACTATAAACGATGAATGTTATGACTAACAAATTAGAACAACTTGTAACAAGATATCGGGAACTGGGTATTGACAACCAGATAGACTATGATAAATTCTATCTCTACTCTTTGATTACCCATTCAACAGCCATAGAGGGTTCAACCATCACCGAACTTGAGAATCAGATAATGTTCGACCATGGTGTCAGCCTAAAAGGTAAGAGCATCGAGGAACAGAGTATGAACCTCGATTTGAAGGTTGCATACGAAAAGGCTATCGAACTTGCGAAACAACATAAGCCAATCACAATAGATATGCTCATTTCGCTATCTGCTCTTGTGATGAAGAACACAGGCAAGGAGTATAACACTGCTTTGGGCAATTTTTCATCGGCTCGTGGTGAGTTGCGTTTGCTCAATGTTACAGCAGGTGTTGCTGGTCGTTCATATATGAATTACAGCAAGGTTCCTACAAAGTTAACTGAATTTTGCGATCAACTAAATGCTGAACGAGTAAAGGCATCTACAATGTCAATTGATGAGCTATATCAATTGTCGTTTGATGCTCACTACAATTTGGTGACAATTCATCCTTGGGCTGATGGCAATGGTCGTATGGCTCGTTTGGTGATGAATATGCTTCAATTTGAGTTTGGGCTAATCCCTACAAAGATTCTCAAAGAGGATAAAGAGGAATACATCAAAGCGTTAGTTGCCACACGAGAGGATGATGACCTCGATATTTTCAGAGGGTTTATGACCAATATGATGGAACAGAATCTCCAAAATGAGATTACTACCTACTTAAAATCTATCGGAGACGAAGAAAGTAGGGATAAAACTCCAAAAGGTGGGGAGAAACCGACAAAAAGTAGGGAAAAAATCGTTGCATTGCTTGCCGAGAATGGTAAATTGAGTGCTACAGCACTCGCCGAGAAGATTGGTATTTCTGCTAAGGCTGTAGAAAAACAACTTGCCAACCTTAAAGCCGATAGTATCATAGAGCGTATCGGTTCAGCCAAAGGTGGTTATTGGAAGGTAAAATAGCTTTATTATTTTTGCCTAATTATCATCATATATGTGAAATGACATACAAATGTGGTAATGATGCTAAAAACGGCATCATTACCACTAAAATTATCTATTTTGATTATGTATAAAGACTCCTATACCTTTATCATTTTCAATCATTTTCACACAGTTAGTAATTTCAATTGTTAGAATAGATGCATGAAAAACAGATAATACATTTTCCTGCAACACTTGGTCATCCTCTAATTTTACAATTTTCAATCCTTTTGCAGATGCAGTTTTTATATCAATTGGGCGGCCATGCGTCAAATGATTATCGTATGTACCTAGCCATTCTGCAATATCGTTTGCCTTTTGATGAGCATCCTGTTCTCCATTAAACATATATGACTCTAACCACAATGCAACTTTTTCTTTTGCCAAACGGATTGTTTTTTCACATATGTCAAGAATACCTGCTGGCCATTGTGTTAGTTTGGGAATCCATATTGGAGCCAAATTTTGGTTTTGAGATATTTCAGATTTTGCCTGATTGAATTCGTTAATAATAGAGTGTGCCGGGGCTGTAGTAATAATATTGTTAGCCATACGAAAAGTCATTTGTGGATCAATTGGTCCTATCGCTGAATGCTTACCCATTACAATTTCATCACATGCACATGCAAGCATTGTTGCTGCCGACATAGCACTTTGGGGTACTATCGCACGAATGTGTGAATATTTAGAGCGGAGGTAATTGATAATCTGTTCAACAGCTTCCACATGTCCACCTGGACTATGTATAATTAAATCTAACTGATCTTTACTTTGCCCATGCATTGCAGTCATAAAACCTTGTATATCCTCTTGAACTAATGATAGTCCATTATTAGGCGCACCTTCTGCCTTAGATGTTGAATAAGCTGTACAGTACAATATAACATCTCTATTAGTATATTCAGAAAGGGATTTTAGGTATTTACGCCTAATAGAGTCCTGTGCTGTATTCTTAATAGTAAGAATCTCTTCAGCTATTTCATGTTTAGTCGCCATATGAAGAACTATAAGTTATATATACACTATTTTCATTATTATCAAGGGTTTGATATGCCAATTCATTATATTTAGATATTTCATCATTGCTATACCTTGTTTTAATTTCGCATAGCAATTGATCAAATTGTTGCTGCAATGTGCATTCTATTAAGTCGTCCATAGTTATAAAGTTTGTACAAAATTAATAATTATTTTATTTCTAATGTAGAGATAATGCTAAATTTTATATAAAATAGTTCAAACCTCTTTTTTAGCAACTATATTAGTTTCCTCCTATTATGACACGACAGGACAACCTACGACATGTGCAGTCAAAAGGCGGGAAAGCCATTTTTCGTATTGATTATTCATATATCTTTGCTCACGAACGATTAACAAAGATGACTATGAATAAGAGACATACGGAATATATTGCACTCTATTTGTTCGTGTTTGGAGCGATATTGCTCTTTGGTGTTTTGGCACGAAAATTTATGCTTGACAAGGGGTATGATGAATTTAGTGCGGCAGTTACATTCTTCGCAACGGTGGTTGTGTTGTCGGCACTCTATATCAGTCTGCAAATGACGCTCAATGAGTTGTTGTTGCCCCGAATGGAGAAGTTTTTGATGCGTTTCCCTGCATTTCAAAAGTTGGAAGAGGTAGCAGTTGTTACCGAGACACCTACTATCGTAGCCGAGCCTATTGAGGAGGCAGCAGTTTGGAGACTACCCCACAGCCATCGGAGTATGAGACTATGCGAGCCAACGCCATTGCCGAACGAGAGCGAGCATCGCAAGCAAAGTTAAAGCGTGTACTCGACTACACCAAGCAGACGTTGGTTGCTTATATGAGTGAGGCAGAGTTAGACCGCTTGTGTGGCTACATCACCGAATATAGTTTGGGCGACACCCCACGCGAGGTATCGCCCGTATCGGTTGATTCAGCACTCAAAAGCATCGACCTGATGCACTTCGGCTGGAACATTGGCAAGGCATTCGGCAAAAGGCGCATCCACACCGCTACATTCATCAAGAATGTCTTTGCTCACTCCCTCCGCGACTTGGAGATCTCGTAAGATGTCGCACACCGAATCTGAATGCAGGATTAAATTGGATGGAAGTATTACTTTCCTCTTACTGCATCATAATCAAACATAGCTTGATCCGACTCATTGTAGCTCTGTTTAGCACTTTGTCTTTCAACAATATTTTCTATTTCCTCTTTAGAAATAGGTTCTGTATCTGATATATTGAACCATTTTGGGCTTGCCACCTTTGTTCCTATTGGTTGCATATCTGAAACATCTAATCCAAGTCCAAATCTCAATAATTTTCTACCCAACTTAGATAAAATATATCTATTCCCAGTATCTTCATCAATAATAGTTTGTTGCAAAGCACCTGTGGCGAATAATAATTCAGAATCCCCCTCATTATCGTAAAAATCTTGATTATATAGTTCTAATTTTGCCAAATCAACATACGGGATACGTTCTAACATAGAAGATAGTCTAAAAAAATCCTCAATTGAGATTTTTCCTTTACCCTTTGCAACAACTAAATTAGCAAGTATTTTTTCTTTATTAATATTATCCAACCTATCTACAAGTCCCATTATGACATTTCCAGAAGCATCCTCCGCAACTCTTTCAACCTCGGCAACAAATTCAGTTCGTTGTTTATCTGTGAGTTCTCCTAACTCACAGACAAAACATGTGAATTTTCTAAAAAATTCATAAGCTTTGTACTCAGCAACTGAATCTTTTATAGATTGTATTTCGGTGGACAATGAACCGCCAACATATGGAATTGCACTAACAACCGCACATAATTGGTCCCACCATGAAGTAAAACTAAACTTACTTCTTGGCTCTATTGCTGATGAAATTAAACTTCCACTTACTATTTCTTGCATCAACTTATTATCCATATCTTACTTGTTTTTAAGTTACCAAATACAAAATTACCCAAAACTTTTCAGACTTAGCGTTTTACAAACATATTTTATCATCGCACATTCCACATTCTACGAAAATCAACACTTTGTCTCACTATCAACCACCATCAAAAAGTTATTTTGCAGTTATATTTTGGTGGGTGATTCCACATTATAACACCGATTTCCTTTGCCAACGAAACATTAAAATTAATTCTCGTATGGCAAATGAAATTACTTTTGATAAGCTGCCGCAGGCGGTGGGTTATCTGACAGAACAGGTGGAACGAATCTACAAAATTGTGGCGGCATTGCAACCGCAAACCGCTATCGATAAGCATCGTATTGTCGAGATTGACGAGGCGTGTAAAATCACACGCAAGGGGCTGATTCCAGCATACAAGCGTGGCAAGAAACTCTACTTCTATGAAGATGAGCTCGCGGCACATCTGCCCCAACTGCCACCGCAAAAGTTGTTTCGCACGCTTGGTTTGGAACTTCGTATCTCTGAGCAATACAATCATTATTGCTCCTCGTGGTTGGGGCAAGAGTTCGCTTGTGAATAAGGTGGCGAAGTTAGCGATGGAACAGGATCACAAGTTGAGTATCTGTCATATCGACTTATTCAATGTGCGTAATGAGGAGCATTTCTATTCGTTGCTAGCTATAGAATACTTTCGTCGGTTTTTCGAGAGATTTTTGTCACTTTTTGTCGCTATATACATATAATTATACGTTCTTTAATATGTCTTAGGTCTTCGAAAAACGATCTCGTAAGAATCCATCATCCCGTATTGTGATTTTTTGTAAAAAAAAGGAACCGCCTAACTTTTGTTGTTAGACGGCCTCTTTTTGTATAATTATTATAACTTGTTAATCTTTGCTATGATGTCTGGCAGAGATTTCATTGTAGCAATCTCTTTCCATTTCTTTCTTACCTCATCGGCTGGGAGTCCGAAATAAGTGACACCTGGCAATGTGTCTTTATCGACAGCAGAATAAGCCAATACTGTTGTACCTTCAGCTATAATGAGATCTTTGTTGACAGCTGCAGAAGCCCAAATAGAAACGTTGTCTTTAACGACTGTCACTCCACCTACTGAAGCGTGAGCTCCGAGGAAACAATTCTTTCCAAGTTTTGCATCGTGACCAATCTGTACAAAATTATCCATCTTAGTACCTTTACCTACGATAGTATCGCTCGTAACACCAGCATCGACGCAGCAACATGCTCCTATTTCGACGTCGTCTTCAATAATAACTCTTCCGCAAGTCTCGAATTTTACGAATCCTTCAGGACGACGTTGGAAGTAACAAGCATCAGCGCCTATCACGCTACCACTTTGGATGATGACGTTGTCACCGATAACAACATGATTGTAGATTGTCACGTTAGCATGGATGATACAATTCTTTCCTATTTTAACTCTGTCGCCGACAAATGCGCCTGGTTGTATAATTGTACCTTCTCCTATATCGGCTTTAAGACCTATCATAGCTGTGGCAGGTTCGAATCTGCGATACGACAAAATAAGTTTGTTGAAAGCATCCAAAGGATTGTCGTGAACAATCAATGCCTTTCCTTCTGGACATAAAACCTCATCGGTATTTATGATTATAGTAGTTGCTTGAGAATTGAGAGCTTTGCTATAATATTTAGGATGGTCAACGAAAGTGATGTCGCCAGGTTCAACTTCGTGAATCTCATTAAGACCTGAAATCACGAAGTTGGGATCGCCGACCATTTTTTTAGCACCTACATAATCAGCAACACATTTAAGTGTTGTATGTGGATTTATTTTCATTACTTAGAAAAAATTATTTTACTCTTTCTGTGTATTCTCCTGTACGAGTGTCTATTCTGATTTTATCGCCTGTATTGATAAATAATGGAACTCTAACGACAGCGCCTGTTTCAACAGTAGCGTCTTTCATTGCATTAGTTGCAGTGTTGCCTTTTTCTCCTGGTTCTGTGTAAGTAACTTCCAAAACAGTCTTGATAGGTAATTCTGCATAGAGAACTGTCTCTGTTGATGTATCGAAAACAACTTCACATACATCGCCTTCTTTGAGGAAATCAACACCTGTGATTAAGTCGCCCATGAGAGGTATTTGTTCATAATCTTCTTGGTTCATGAAGATAAAATCTTCAGCTTCTTTATATAAATATTGGTATTGACGGCGTTCAACGCGTACATCTTCTAATTTTTCACTGATGTCGAAACGATGTTCCAAAGTACGACCGTCAACAATGCTCTTCAATGTTACACGCATGAATGTATTACCCTTACCTGGTTTTACGTGTTGGAAATCAACGCAGAAATAAAGTTTTCCGTTGAAACGGATACATGTTCCTTTTTTAATGTCTTGTGAGTTAATCATATAAACTAATTAAATAAGTTACTAATTTTTGTTAATGCCACAAAAATACAAAAAAAAAGTATTGAAACAACAATACTTACATTAAATAATTACAATATCTTTTAGTATTTCTATGCCGGCTATTTTGTTAAGATTTCTTAACAGAATACTTTTGGAATAAAGTAATTCTGTTCTTAACGAATCGGCATCGACCTTTACATATAATATATTCTTCGTGATTCTCAAGTCGAGTGTATGCGTTGAAATAAAATCGCCTACTACAGAACGCCAACCTTTGAGTATCTTTGCTTCTTCCAAACTATTCTCTTTGTTGTGTCGCCTGTAAAACTCCTTAATCAATTCCCCCAATGTGTATCCGTCTTCATTCATTGTCTAATGTTATTACGCCTTTTTCAACCTTAAAAATCCTATGATTCACTATAGTATTATCCATCAAATATTTGATTCTCTGTCGCTGCGTATCAGTAATAAACACTTGTCCGAAATGATTGTTACCAACAAGTTTCACCAACTGACTAACTCTGTTGTCGTCCAACTTGTCGAAAATATCGTCTAACAACAATATAGGTTTATGACCGATCTTTTTATAATTGAAATCGAACTGTGCCAACTTAATTGCAACAACGAACGACTTCTGCTGTCCCTGTGACGCGAACTGTTTTACTGTATGATTGTCAATATGAAAAACTAAGTCGTCTTTATGAATGCCGACGTTCGTATAAGTGCTGAATCTATCGTGTTCCAAACTTTCTGCCAATAAAACATCATACAATTTTTCATTTAGCGTAGAATTATATACTATCGAAACTTTCTCGTTCGTTCCCGATACAATTTCATAATACTTTTGGAAGACAGGGACAAACTCTTCAAGAAACTCTTTTCTCTTCTGGTTGATAGGTGTCGCATTTTGAACGAGTTGCATATTCCACATCTCAAGTAGTGTGCTATCCCAGAATCTGTTTTCTGAGAAAGATTTAAGTTGTTTGTTTCTTTGAAGAAGAGCCTTGTTGTAATTCAAAAGCGCGTTAAGATAAGAAGCATCGAACTGAGAAATGACACCGTCGATGAACTTACGTCTCAGGTCGCTGCCTCCGTTTATCAAGTCGTTATCGTAAGGAGAAATCATCACCAAAGGAACCTTCCCAATATGATCGGCGAGTCGTTCATATTCCTTCTTATCGCATTTAAAAGATTTCTTAACATTTGATTTCTGCACACACGAAAAAGTATGTAACTCTTCATTATCAAAATGAAAGTCGCCGTGAATCGCGAAAAACTCCTCTCCGTGTTTTATATTTTGCTTGTCTGTTAAGGAAAAATAACTTTTGCAAAAAGCGAGATAATATATTGAATCCAAGATGTTAGTCTTTCCTGCCGCATTCAATCCTACAAAACAATTTATTTTTTCCGATAAAGACAAATCGGCAGCAGCGCAATTCTTAAAATTGTTTAACTTTAATTCTTGAAGATACATTATCTGTTAATGTTTTTTGAAGCTGTCTAAGTTGGTAGTAATTGTAATATAGTTAGGAGAACCATGAACATGCATCTCTGAACGAGAATAACTTATGTTAAACTTATAGACTTTAACAGCGATACCATACGACAATCCAACCGCTCCTTTTTTGGTTGGAGATTTCATATTTTGGCGAAGTCCATAGTTATATCCGAGACGAAGACTGAGGTTCTTTCCGAGGTTCAACTCGCCGGCAAAAACAAAATGACTGAAAAAGTTCTTGGCAAACTTGTCCAACTTGCTTTTCTCCTGCATCTGTCCTGTCATTGGATCGTAATTTCCTTCTAAATCGAGAGGATCGTCGTAACTCAAATCCCATCTCTGAAGATTGTCGTAAACGACTATTACCGTGAAAGGAAGATGTTCCAATCTCTTTGAAGCTCCGAGTTGCATTCTGAAAGGAAGCTCGTTTCTAAATCCTTGATAATTATTGTAAAGCTCCATGCCGATGTTACGTGCTGCAAATGAGAGATTCCAATCGGATTTGGTTTTATATGTTGCTGCCAAGTCAACAGTGAGAGCGAAAGTTGAATTTGCTTCATATTGAATTCCGGCAAACTTGATATTGGCACCAATAGAAATTCTCTCATTCAAACGACGTCCCCAACCTACGTAAACAGAATAATCGGAGACATTAAACTCTGTATCATCTTGAAAACCTGTCTCGTCGGAATAAAAAAAATCTCCATAGTTATGATATTGTATGGTTGCAACAAAACTTCCTATTTTCTCGAAACTATGTCCATATTGAACTGTTGCGAAATTAATATCATTGAAATAATCGACGTACGAGAAAGACATTGAGTTGTTCATCTCATTGTTAATTAAGGAAGGGTTGAATGTAGAAAGTTGAATGTCGGAATCATAAATTGGAATCATAGTGCCACCGAGAGCAGCCACGCGCGCCGAATTTGTCGTGTTTAAAAAAGTATATGTACCATCTTTCTGTTGTGCATTCGCTCCAACAATAAACAGAAATGTTAAAAACAGTGTGTATATCTTCTTATTCACGACTTAATATTTTTTTTCTAACGCAACATTACAATTAATATTATTCAAGAATCCAATAATCCTATACCTTTTTTTACAATGACATTTTCTTCAGTAAGTTTCTTCTGCATTCTATCTAAAATACCATTGATAAAAATCTTACTCTTAGGCGTACTAAAATATTTTGAAATCTCAATATATTCATTCATAGTGACTTTTACAGGAATATAAGGGAAGCAACACAACTCAGTCAGCGCCAATTTCAAGATAATCATATCCATCACACAGACTCGTTCCTTCTCCCAATTAGAAGTGTTTTCACCAACTAATTTTCCATATTCGTCGCTATGTTTGATAACTTCTCTAAACAAATTCTTGACAAATTCCTTATCTTCGTTAACTCTATCGTTCTCTGTCTTGTAGATTGTTGGAAGTAAAGAATCTTCATTGAAACTTGATTTAATTTCCAACAAGAATTTCACTAACATCGAAGAAACGAGATGATAATCATCGACGAAGAAAATACTTTTCTCTTCATAAAAATCCTGAAGGAGTTCGAGTTCTGCGAAATACTCGTTTATCATCTTGACGATAAACTTCTTGTCTTGATCGAAGTTATCAATATTGCTCGACATATATTCTTTATACTCAGGAGTGTTACGCATCATGTTATAATAGTTTCTTATTATATCTTGATGGTCAGCCCAATTGATTTTCAGTAATTCTTCTTCTTTACGAAGGTCTCTGTTGTTTTCTAAAGCTGCAATCACGCGGTTGTTGACATAACGCATATTTGGATTCAGATCTTCCTCTGTTGGGAAGTTCTTGCGTTTGTTCTCCTCTATCCTATTCTCTGCAAAACGCTTTGTCTCAACGAGAAATGAAAGTTGCCAAACAAATAATTCTTTCATCTTGTCGATGCTGTCTAACAAATGCTTCACGCCGTTCTCAACAAAATCTTCACCTGATTCCAAATAAGCATAAACTGCTTGTAAAACTTTAACTCTTAAAAACCTTCTGTTAATCATATAAAATAATCTTTATTGTTGTTTGCAAATTTACATATATTTCACGACTTTCTCAGTGCTCTAAAGAAGAAATTTATGTCTTTCGATAAAGAGTAATCGCGTGCATACATCAGATTCAGCTGTTCTTTTTCTTCTTCCGTCAAACCGATACGGCTCATGTTTGTCGATGGGTCGAAGATTCCTTTTTTAATTTTTGGAAGCCTTAATTTTTCTACGTCCTTAACATCGCAATAACCTATCCAAGAATATTTTCCGAACAAGACTTTAAAACAGTTTTTTAGGAACGAGAACGGTTTGTTTATGAAGAAGAGCAAGAATATCCAGATGACCATTCCTGACACTGACGATATTATGTCGAAAAGACGCTTCTTTCTTCTGTTCGCGTTTGTATTTATCGTTTTTATATCTATTGTGTACAAGTCGCCTCGTGTGTTGATAGAGTTGCTTCCAATGATTGAGAGCGTATCTTCAGGTGCAATCTTATAATCTAAGGACGAATGCCACTCTTCCATCTTATCGATGATGAGTTGATGTGAAATATCTTTCGAGCAGAATATTATCTCGTTAATCTTATAAATCTCAATGATATCCGGAACCTGATGCATATTACCGAGGAAGTAATCTGGCACTTCTTTATCGTCGAAAGGCGACACCAATCCGATGAAGTCGGGTTTTATGGAAGTGCTTTGCAGCAGTTGTTCCACGCGTTTTGTTTCATCTTCGCTACCTATAACCAAGAATCTTCTTTTTGCGTTCTTACCATATTGAAAATTAGGACGATTCAAGAGATAACCAATCCAGCGAGTGAGACTCATCTCTGCTGCCACCCAAATCATTCCGAGTAGAATTAAGGCGCGAGAGAATCGCAGCTGTTCAGGAAGCAAGGCGTAGAAAACTAAAATGAGCAGACTTCCTACGAACACGCCTCCCACTGCAGGAGCTATCTTGTAAGGCTTATCGTAACCTCCCGAGAAATAAGATGTCAAAAGCCATATCAAAAGATATATAGGAAGGATTATAGCGAACAAGGTCATCGGATAAGAGCCTTCGCCTCCATAAATCATGGCGTTACCCCAGAAATAACTTATCGCTGCAAGTCCGGAATAACCTAAGACCGCGTCTGTCAACGGCTGTATCGTCTTGCTAAAGAACTGCGACAAAAGCGCGAGGAAAGCCTTGAAATAAATCGCGATGTTAATGAAGAATGAGAATGTTTTAGCACCTTTATCGGCAAAATGTTTCTTGACAAAGATTTCCATTGCCTTATAAAAAACAAGAACGTAATTGACGCTTGTCTTTTTGGTGCTTTCTCCTTTATAATGAATGATTCTTGTCTTAGGATAATAATAGTTTTTATAACCAGCAAGTGTTATCCTATAAGAAAGGTCGATGTCTTCGCCATACATGAAGAATGTCTCATCTAAGAGTCCGCATTTATCTAATGTAGTGCGACGCATAAGCATGAATGCGCCTGCTAGAATCTCGACTTCATTAATTTCATCATTATCGAGATGTCCCATATAATAATGTGCGAATCTTTTTGAATGTGGGAAGAGTTTTGTGAGACCGAACATTTTGTAGAAGGCCGTTGCGGGAGTAGGGAGTCCGCGTTTTGACTCCGGAAGGAATCGCCCTTTTCCATCTACCATCTTGACGCCAAGACCGCCTGCATCGGGATGCGAGTCCATAAATTCAATAGTCTTGGTGAAAGTGTCATCTTCGACGACGGTGTCAGGATTTAGGAGAAGGACATATTCGCCCGTTGATATCCTTATTGCCTGATTGTTGGCGCGACTGAAACCGACGTTGTTTTTGTTAGCAATGACTTTTACTTCAGGAAATTTCTCTGCGAGCATCTTCAAGGAAGCATCAACGGAGTTGTTGTCAACGACGTAGACCTCAGCTTCAATATTAGCTATCGCTTTTCTCACCGAGAAAAGACACTGCTCAAGGAAGTGCTCGACATTATAATTTACTATGACTATAGATAATTTCATGAACCAAATTGTTGTGCAAAAGTAATGAATTTTTACTCTCATTTAGCATAATGACAAGTTTTTTTTAATTGACAAATAATTCTTTCAAAATTGCTTATAAAATCATATCTTTGCATAAAATGATTGATGATGGAAAACAAGAGAAAATCGCTTCGTTTCGGACTGATGATTAACAGTTTAACTGTTGAACATTGGCAATACGACACCATCAAGATGTTGATGGATAACGGAATGAAGTTGTCGTTGATTATTCAGAACAGCGACAACACTCCTACCCCATCATTCTTCAAAAAAATCAAAGATTATCCATTTAAGAGAATGCTTTTCAGAATATGGCACAGGTTTATATTCAAGCCGAGAAGCAAATATCCGACAGATTTAACAGAACTCACTCAAGACATACCGACAATTTTCTGTACCCCTGTCATAAAAGGAATCTCTTCTTATTTCGAGGAGATTGACATTCAGGAGATACGCAATCAAAACTTGGATTTCATTCTTCGTTTTGGTTTCAATATTATCAGAGGTGAAGTTTTGAATGTTGCCAAATACGGAATATGGTCGTTCCACCACGACGACGAGCGAATAATCAGAGGAGGACCTCCCGGATTTTGGGAGTTTATGAAAGGAATACACAATAATGGTGTTATCCTTCAACGACTTACAAACACTCTAAGTAAAGGTATTATCTTAAAGAGGTATAATTTCCGAACAATACTTCATAGCTACAGATCTCATTTAGATCAGTTGTATTTTGGCTCTGTTCAGATGCCACTACAAGTATGTAAAGACTTGATAAATAATGGCGTTTTAAAAGAAGAGCCTTCTGTTTCGGAAGCCGACATCATGCATCCTCCGACCAACTTCAAGATGATACAATATTTTGTAAAGTCGATCACGAGAAGAATTGGTTTTCATCTCAACGATTTGTTTCGTCAAGAAGACTGGAATGTTGGATACTGCGAATGTAATATTGAAAATTTCTTTAATGGAGAATTAAAACACAATAATATTCAATGGTTTAAGAAACCTAAGAAGAATTGTTATTTTGCAGATCCTTTCGTAATAAAAACAAAAAAGGACACATATATTTTCTTTGAATGGTATTCCTATTCAAAAGGTAGAGCTGATTTAGCAGTAGCGTTAAAGTCAGAGAATTTCGAGAAATATCATAAGCTAACTAATTTTAAGGAACATCGCTCCTATCCTTTTGTTTTTGAACATGATGGTATAGTTTATTGTATGCCGGAAGCACATCAGACCAAGGAAGTTGTTTTGTATCGTTTTGATGAGGACAAACTGTGTTTTGAAAAAGACAGTGTTTTGCTAAGCGGTTTCCCTATCGTCGATGCGACATTATATCATCATGATAACAAATGGTTTATGTTTTTGGTAAACCAAAGGGATTCGCACACGCATCTCGAGATTTATTATTCCGATAATTTAAAAGGTCCGTATCTTCCACATCTCAACAATCCTGTAATGATTGACTGTAACAAAGCGCGTCCGGCAGGAAAACTATTTGAGTATCATGGGAAAGTTGTCAGACCATCGCAGAATTGTACTGAACATTACGGACAATCGATAACGTTGGAAGAAATTGTTTCTCTCACAGAAAAGGAATTTATTACTAATCCTTTCGGAGAAATTTTTCCTATAAAAGATTCGGAATACGACAAGGGAATTCATACCATAAATTCAAATGACGAGATAACAGTCATCGATGGAAAGAGATTCATCTTCACTGTATCAGGATTAAAGCAACAATTTAAACAAAAGATAAACAAATGATTAAGAAGATTTTTGGAACTTTTGGGACGCGTTTGTTAAATGCACTCGTCGGCTTTGTCACCTTGTGGTTCGGAACCAATTTTCTTGGCAGAGAAGCATGGGGAATCGGAGCTACCGTCTTGGTTGACGTTTCACTTCTTCTTATTGCTGTCGAACTTCTTTCTGGCAGTGGCTTGATATATTTCACTCCAAGAAAATCTTTTTCCACAATCTTCAGATTATCACACATCTGGATATTATTGATAACTTCCGCCATCTGCATGATATTCTACTTGTTATCTTTCTTCCCAAGAATATATCACAGTTTCGTTCCTGAAGGTTACGGCATTCATATCGTCATCATGGTTTTTCTGTATAGCCTTCACAATTTCAACATGAACGTATTGTTGGGAAAAGAAAGAGTCATGGCTCAGAATGTATTGTTTATCATACAATTCATGACACAGTTAATCTCAATGATTATTTACATATTTGTCTTCAAAATTCGCAATGCAAACGCCTTCGTCTATTCCTTGATAACAGGATATTTTGTAGTTAACATTCTTGGTTTCCTTTTTATTACACCTTATTTCAAAGACAAAAGCAAAGAAAGAGAATCGCTTGTTGCCACTGCAAAAGAAATGCTTAGCTTTGGAAGTATGATACAGCTATCTACTTTAGTTACAATGATTAACAGACGCATAAGTTATATAGTTATTAAAAATGTTTTTGGCGATGCAGACGTCGGAGTGTACACTTCCGGTACACAGGTTTCTGAGGCTACAAAGTTGATTGGCAACAGTATAGCATTGGTTCAGTTTTCTACTTTAAGTAATATGGACGACAAAGATAAGGCAGCAGCAATCACGGTGACGTTTTTGAAACTTGCAGTCATCGCAACAGCTGTCTGTATGTTATTAATCTGTCTCATTCCCAAAGCCGTATTCGCTTGGATTTTTACGGAAGAATTTGTCGGAATAAAAGATGTGTTGGTGAGTCTAACTCCAGGAATGGTTTTCTTGTCTGCAGATATGATTTTCAGTCATTACTTCTCAGGAGTCAACAAACCAAAATATAATCTTTACGGAACTTTGGTAGGATTCGCCATCACAATACCATCCATTGTAATATTGATACCGATGTACGGAATTGTTGGCGCAGGTATCTCTGTCTCCTTGACTTATTTTGGAACAATATTATACCAATGGTTAATATTTAAAAAGTTGACTGGAACGAAAACAATCGAACTCGTTCCTACGTTAAACGATTTTAAGACTTTAATAAATAGTATTAAGTCACAGTTATTTAAACACGATTGTTAAATTTAAAAATTATAGATTATGGATTTTTTATCACAGATTAATTTTGTAGAGATATTAAGTTCGTTTATCGTACTTTTTGTCATCATCGACGTAACAGGATCAATCCCGATTTTCATAAGTCTCAAGAGCGGCGATAAAAACATCAAGGCTGGTCAGGCTTGTCTTATCGCATTGATAATGTTTGTTGTATTCTTTTATGCCGGCGATCGACTTTTAGATTTATTTAGTATCGATGTTGCCTCGTTCGCCGTCGCTGGTTCTTTTGTAATATTCATACTCGCCTTGGAAATGGTTCTCGGTTTCGACATCATAAAATATGATAGTCAAGGCTCTAACGTTTCTGTTGTTCCTGTTGCCTTTCCTCTTTTGGCAGGTCCTGGAGCATTGACAGCATTATTGTCTTTGCGCGCCGATTACTCAGTCATCAATATTATGATTGGATTATTTTTAAATATTCTGTTAGCTTACGTAGTGATTCGTTTTGTTGGAAAGATTGAAAAATGGCTTGGCAAAGATTTTATTTTCATCTTACGTAAGTTCTTCGGAGTTATATTGTTAGCTTTGGCAGTTAAATTATTTGCAAGCAATTTGTCAATCGTTATTTCCGAGTTGGCAAAGTAAAGACTAAAGGTAAATATTACTTAAAGATTTAATTTATATTTAAATGAATAACACGTTATTAATTGTAATAGGATTTTCCATTATTTTTCTCATGACGACATTGGGTGCGTCGTTAGTTTTCTTTTTTAAAAATGATATTTCTAAAAGAATCAATTCATTTTTGTTAGGATTGGCAGGAGGTATCATGGTCGCTGCTTCCATCTGGTCGCTGATAATGCCTGCGATAGAGATGTCAGAAGAGAGTTTCGGAAAATACGCCTGGTTTCCTGCGGCGGCGAGTATCATCTTAGGAGGATTAGCTTTGGCTTTGTTAGACAAAGTCGTTCCTCACATTCATAACGGCACACATCAGGAGGAAGGTCCGCGTTCGCATTTCTCGAAGTCGATGAAATTATTTTTTGCTGTGACTTTACACAACATACCAGAAGGTTTAGCTGTTGGTTTCGCCTTTGGAGCTGCCGCTGTCGCCGGTGAACAAGCAGCGTTTATTTCTGCATTAGGATTGGCGATAGGTATCGGAATTCAAAACTTTCCTGAAGGAGCAGCCATCTCTTTGCCGATGCGACAAGTGACAGGCAGCAGGGGAAAAGCCTTTATCTTTGGCATGTGTAGCGGCATCGTTGAACCATTATCTGCTACAATAGGATTTTTCTTGGCATCGCACCTTATTGTCTTACAGCCTTGGCTCCTCGCCTTCTCCGCCGGAGCAATGTTGTTTGTTGTTGCTGAAGACCTTATTCCCGATGCTAATATAAGCGAAAATCCCCACAACGGAACATGGGGATTTATGATTGGTTTTATAATAATGATGATATTAGACGTTGCATTAGGATAATCAAAATATCTTTTTCATACCACACAGATTTATAGATAAATAGTTTAAAAAATAAGAATATTTTTACGTACTTTTGGGGATAATTATATTTGTCCCCAATTGTTTTTTGTATTACATTTTTTCGTACTTTTGAGGGTTTAATAATTTTATTCGTATAGAAATAAAACGTAATATTATGGATACAAGAATCATAGAAGAAAAATTCAAATCTTTGTTTGGTGATGATTATATGGTTTACACCTCACCTGGACGCGTCAATTTAATTGGTGAACACACCGATTATAATGGCGGCTTCGTATTTCCAGGCGCTATCGACAAAGGTATTTACGCAGCTATAAAACCTAACGGAACAGATAAAGTACGTGCTTATTCAGTCGATTACGACGGACAAGTAGAATTCGGTATGAACGAAGAAGACGCCCCACAAGAATCATGGGCAAGATATATCTTCGGTGTATGCCGCGAGATGAAGAAACGTGGTTTTGAACCCAAAGGATTTGACACTGTTTTCGTAGGCGACGTTCCACTCGGTGCCGGAATGTCATCATCAGCTGCCTTGGAAAGTACTTTCGCCAATGCCTTAAATGAAATCTTCAACCTCAACATCGACCGTTTTGAATTAGCAAGAATCGGTCAATCAACAGAACACAACTACTGCGGAGTTAAATGTGGCATCATGGACCAGTTCGCTTCTGTATTCGGAAAGAAAGGTCATCTCATGCGTCTCAACTGCGCCACCATGGAATTCGAATATTTCCCATTCAACCCAGAAGGTTATAAAGTCGTTTTATTAGACACTGTAGTAAAACACGAACTCGCATCATCGGCATACAACAAACGTCGTGAGTCATGCGAAAACGCCTGTGCTCATATCAAGGCAAAACATCCTGAAGTAAATTACCTCAGCGACGCTACAATAAAGATGCTCGAAGAAGTTATATCTGAAATCTCTGAAGAAGACTACAAACGCGCCGTCTATGTCATTGGTGAGAAACAAAGAGTCTTAGACGTATGTGACGCTTTGGAAAAAGGCGATTATGAAACAGTAGGCGACAGAATGTTCGGCACACATTACGGCATGAGCAAAGAATATGAGGTAAGCTGCGAAGAACTCGATTTCTTGAACGATGTCGCTAAGAAATGTGGTGTAACAGGTTCAAGAGTTATGGGCGGTGGCTTCGGCGGATGCACAATAAACTTAGTCAAAGAAGAGTTATACGACGAATTCATCGCTACAGCAAAGAAAGAATATCTCGCAAAATTCAACCGCGAACCTAAAGTATATGACGTGGTAATTTCAGATGGAGCGAGACGTATTAAATAATTAGGAATTAGGAGTTAGGAATTAGGAATTGTAGGGACGTATGCGATACGTTCCCCAAAAAATTAACAATTTGTAGAGATGCGTCGACGACACCAATATAAATAAACAATATGTCGTTGACACGTCTCGGAAAAATTAAAATAATAAAAATGAAACCAACATTATTAGTATTAGCAGCTGGTATGGGTTCTCGTTATGGAGCCTTGAAGCAAATGGACGGCGTAGGTCCTAACAACGAAGCTATCTTAGATTATTCTATTTTCGATGCAAAAAGAGCAGGTTTCGGCAAAGTGGTTTTCGTAATCCGAAAAGATTTCGCCGAGGCATTTGAAAAAGTAAACAACACGGAACGTTTCGGCATTCCTGTAGAATATGTATATCAAGGTTTGGAATGTCTTCCTGAAGGTTATTCAGTACCAGAAGGCAGAGTGAAACCATGGGGAACATGCCACGCAGTTCTTATGGCAGCCGACACCATCAAAGAGCCTTTCGCAGTAATCAACGCCGACGACTTCTACGGCAAAGAAGCTTACGAAGTGATGGCTAAATATCTCACCGAATGTGAAGGCAAAAGAGGCGCCTACAGCATGGTGGCTTATAAGTTAAGAAACACATTATCAGAATTTGGAACCGTATCAAGAGGTGTCTGCACACAAGACGAAAATCATTATCTACAGACAATCGTTGAACGTACTTCAATCGCCAAGACAGAAGACGGAGCAGCATACACCGATGAAGAAGGCTCTCACCCACTCGACTTAGAGACTTTAGTATCAATGAACTTCTTCGGATTCACTCCAGACTTCTTCGAACATTCTACAGAAGGTTTCAAAGAATTTTTAGATACAGAAGCAAAGACAAATATCAAGGCTGAGTTCTTCATTCCTTTGATGGTAAACAAACTCATCAACAATGGCGAAGCTAAGTTAAGAGTGCTTTCAAGCGATGCAGTTTGGTTCGGCGTGACATACAAAGAAGACAAACCAGACGTAGTCGCAAAAATTCAGAACTTGGTTGATAAGGGAGTTTATCCTAATGAACTTTGGAAATAATTAACAATTTACAATGTACAATTGACAATTGTATGAAGTCTGTTGTCCGTTGACTAAAAATAAGAACTATGAATATCGAAAGAATAGAACACGGAACATTGGAAGACGGCGGTGCTATCTATGTTTACAAACTCACTAATGCCAATGGTGCGAGCGTGACATTATGTAACATCGGTGCCGGTATCGTTTCTATTGTTGTTCCAGACAAAGAAGGCAAGATGACAGATGTCGTCTTAGGTTATAAAGATTTGAAATCATACATCGGTGATGGTCCATGTGCCGGTAAAGTACCTGGACGTTTCTCAAATAGAATATGTCAAGGCAAGTTCAGCATCGACGGCAAAGAATATCAGTTGGTACTCAACACTGGTGATGGCAAGCATCATCTTCACGGAGGTAATGATGGTTTTGCCAACCAGCTTTGGTGCGGAGAAATCAACGATAATGGTAATGTAGAATTTACTTATTTCTCAGAAGACGGCGAATGCGGTTATCCTGGAGAGCTCCTCGCTAAAGCTGAATATCATTGGAGCGATGATAACGAACTCACTCTTACATTAAGAGCAGAAACTAATGAAGCCACAGTAGTAAATCTCACCAATCATGTTTATTTCAATTTAAAAGGCGAAGGCAACGGCAATATCTTAGACCATAATCTTAAGATTTATGCTCAGAACTACCTTCCTGCCACAGACGAGTTGATTACCACAGGAGAAATCGCTGCTGTCAAAGAAACACCGATGGATTTCACAGAAAGCAAACTTATCGGTCGCGACATCAAAGCCGACTTTCCTGCTTTGGTAAACGGCAAAGGCTACGACAGCTGCTGGGTGATAGACAATTATAATAAAGGTGTAATAAATCCTGCTGCTACATTAAGCAGCGACGCTTCAGGTATCAAAGTCGATGTGTATACCACACAACCTGGACTTCAGATTTACACCGGTAACTGGTTGAGCGGATGTCCAGAAGGAAAATGCGGCAAGAGCTACGAAGATTATGAAGGCGTAGCGATGGAATGCCAAGCACTCCCCGACTCTCCCAACAAAACAAACTTCCCTAACACTGTCTTACGTCCAGGTGAAGAATACAAAGAAGTAATTAAATTTAAGTTTTCAACATTATAAAAAATTAAAACAATGGAAAAGAAAAAAGGTAATTTCTTAGCAATCATCGTGATGATTCTTTTGTTTGGTATGATTTCATTCGTCACCAACCTTGCATCACCGATGGGAGACATCTTAAAAAATCAATTTAGCGTAGCCAACTGGATGGGAACACTCGGCGTTTTGATGAACTTCATCGCTTACGCAGTGATGGGAATCCCAGCAGGTAACATGTTACAAAAATATGGTTACAAGAAAACAGCTTTGGCTGCTGTTACAGTAGGTTTCGTCGGCGTCGGTATTCAAACCATCTCTGGTACTATCGACAGCAACGCTGCTTTCGGAGTATATCTCCTCGGCGCTTTCATCGCAGGTTTCTCAATGTGTATGTTGAACATCGTTGTCAACCCAATGCTTAACAAACTCGGCGGCGGCGGTAACAAAGGTAACCAACTTATTCAAGTAGGTGGTTCTTTCAACTCATTGATGGGAACAGCATGTATCTTCTTGACAGGTGTTTTGATTCCTAACGGTATCTCTAACGCAGTCATCAGCGACGTATTCCCATTGATGTTCTTGGCACTCGGTATCTTTGCTTTGGCATTCGTTGTTATCTTCTTGACAGACATTCCAGAAAACCCAGTTCAAAAAATCGAGAAAAAAGAAAATTCACAATATGGTCCAATGTCATTCCGTCACTTTGTTTTTGGAGCTATCGCAATCTTCATCTATGTTGGTGTTGAAGTCGGTATTCCTAACGTTTTACAAAAATGGTTACAAAACGGCGGTTTGAATGTTGCTACAGGAGCAGAAGCTATCGCTGGTACTGTTACTGCAACATATTGGTTCTTAATGCTTGTCGGTCGTTTGTTAGGTGCAGCTGTCGGTGCTAAGGTCTCAGCAAAAGCTATGTTGACAACAGTGTCAGGTATCGGATTGATATTCGTTGTTTTAGCAATATTCTTAAACCCATCAACAGTTGTTGGTCTTCCAGTATTCAAAGGCACAGAAGGATTCGGAATCGCACAAGTTCCAGTCAACGCAGCATTGTTAGTATTATGCGGTCTCTGCACATCAGTCATGTGGGGCGGCATCTTCAACTTAGCTGTTGAAGGTCTTGGCAGATACACTGAAAAAGCTTCAGGTATCTTCATGGCATTGGTTTGCGGTGGCGGTATCTTACCATTCGTACAAAACTTCGTCGTTGACTTGAGCGGCAACTACTTGGTAAGTTACTGGGTAGTAGCAGCAGGTCTCGCATTCTTGCTGTTCTACGCATTAGTAGGATCAAAGAACGTCAACAAAGACATTCCAGTGGAATGATGAAATATTGTAGAGACGCGTCAATCACACAAAAAAAAATAAACAATAATGTGATTGACACGTCTCGTAAATAATAATTTGGAGAGGATTTTTCCTCTCCTTTTTTTGCTGTTTACTTGGGAATATAAAAACGAAGTACACAAAATATATCAAATATCTGTGTACTTACTTTAATATAAATTATGTTATAGAGAATTTTTTCAATTGCCGTCAGCGATTTTTCCGTTATAATAAAGGCTGAAAGGCACAAAAGTATAATAATCTAAGAAAGCATTTCCGGCAGCCGAAATTGTATAGACGTCGTTGGATAACGAAATGCTGATGTCTCCGGCAAGGACGTATTCCACTCCCGACCAAATCATCGTTATCTCACCATTATTATCACCGTTGAATGTTAGTTGTAGGTTTCCCGTTGGAATACTTTGTTTTTTGTCAAATTCCAAAATCAGTTCCATCGCGTCAGTGTTGACAATGATATAAGTATCATCGTTTTCTGTTTTGTTAAGAACCGATGTTATCGGAGAAATTGCATCACCAATAGTGATGACATTGCTTGTAAGAATTACCTCATCAGGTCCGTCATTTTCATCGCAACTCGTGAAAATCAAAGGTAACGTAAGGATAAATAATCCAATTAATAAAATAGTCTTTTTCATAACTTTTGTTTTTTTTATTGATTAGAAAACAAACTGATGAAATAAATGTTGGAAATGATTTGTTAAAAATCTTTGTTTTTAACGACAACAATCAATGGACAATTGTCAACAGACTTTGACTATTCTCATTATTGATATAAAAAATGTCAGTTATTTTTTTGCCAAATTATACTCCTTTTATAAAACAGATTGGGTTTATTTTCGTAAATTTGTAAACTCTTGACAAGAACCTTACAACATATTCATTTTATGAAAAACGGATATTTAGATTTTGAGGAATACATCAGACAAGACGAGCCTGAGAAAAAGAAACGTGCTGAAGCATGGCGCGTTGCTATTGGCGAACAAGCTAATCTGTCAAAACCCGAACAAGTACCCGAACAAGTAAATAATCTATTGCATACAAATAATACATTAATTATTGGTTTGATAAATATTATTGGTTGTAATGAATTTTCTATTTCACAACTAATGGAGAAATTGGGATTAAAGCATCGTCCTAAATTCTTGGAATATCACCTCAACCCTGCCATCAAAGATGGTATATTCGTATGCTTTATCCAAATTCTCCCCGTCATCCAAAACAAAAATATCTTTTAACTGTAAAAGGATTAGCGTTATATAAAGAATTGACAAAAGAATAAAAAAATAATATTATGCAAAATTTTGTAGATCAATTAAAACAAATATTGTTACAATATTTAAGACAGGAAGGTGCTGTTGGCGAGCGTTTCCCTATTTGCCCTGACGTGGAAGACAAATGGAAGGTTCTTTTGGAAGCTTATCTCCCCGATGGCGTTAGAGAGTTCAACGAATATCCGATGGTCTCACTCGGCTGGACGATGTTCCTCGGAATGGCGATTGCCAAATTCTGGGACGAAGACTGGGTGAAATACGACAATATGACTTACTTGTACGAATATATCCGCGACAAAAGAGGATTCGATGAGATGGACGAATATATACTCGAAGAGATTCTTAAATTCGATGAAGAGAAATGCAAGAAAACTACAGAACTCGTTGCGGAATGTTCAAGTATAACAAACACATTCTTACGCAATCAGAATATTGAACCGGGAACAAAAGATGCTTTAGAAGCTTATCTAAAATGTATCAATCAGATGTATCTGATGGGAATGGCTGTTCAGCTCAACGAGATGGGATATAAGATGTTGGGATTGAATTAAAAGAATAAAAAAAGAGACGCAGCAACGACATTTTGATTATTTTTCATGGTGTCGTTGATACGTCTCTAAGATGTATCTAAATATTAATTAAACATCATAAATCCTGGGATGATGCCAGCTTCAAATTTTGTGATGAAATTACCGTTGCTGTCGAAACGTAACACATCGCCGTTTTGAATATAGTCTTTCACATCAGTGAGATAGATGTCGCCATTTTCAGGTGAGACAGCTACATTAGTAAAGACGTGATTTACAACATCTCCGTTGTCGGTTGACTGTTGATAGTTAACAAAGATATTTGTCGGAAGCATCTCATCATCAATAGACATCTTATAAAGATTTAAAGTTCCAAAACCTCCGTTTAGAATATAAAGGTTTTCTTTCTCGTTGTCAATTGCCATCGATGAAGGATAGTCGCCTTCTGCAAAGTCGATACGTTTGAGGATTTCACGAGTGCTTGGATTGATACAGAACAACGATGGTTCACACGGTGGCAAATAACCTCCACTACATAAAACCCAGATATTGTTGTCCTTATCTAAAACGATACTATTAGGTTCTGCCGCTACTTCCACCTCATCAACGAGTTCGTCTGTCTCTACATTAACAAATTGAATGGTAGAATTAGATGTCTCTGGCTGATAGAAATTCGACCAGTTTGTCACAACGACTTCATTGCCAACACGCACCATCTTTTCTGTAGTGTTACCTAATTCAATGAAACCTGTCTTTTGCATAGTCGATGGATTGAAAATCCAAAGTCCCGTCGATTCTTGGTCAGAAATATAAGCCTTGTCTTTCGAGATAGAAACAATATGACGTGGTGAGGTAAGACCTTCCAACTTGGCTTCATATTTCATTGTCTTAGGATCGACTTTGTAGATGTATTTGCTGTTATTCACAACGATATACATTCCTGTCTCGTCCATCATCATTGAGTTAGCCACATCTCCAAGTGGAGCGACATTCACCTTATAGAAAAGATTGTTTGTCACTGTGTCTGCTTCAGGATCGTAGAAAGTAAGCGACGAATTAGCGTAAGTGAAAGTTCCTTCATTCAAGATAAAAAGACCTTCTGCGATGTCGTTGTTTCCGTTATTTGAAGGTGGTGTAGGTGTTGGATCATCGCCTCTGCATGAGACAAATGTTAACAAGATGCTAATAAAAATTAGCGATAATACTGATTTTTTCATTTTTACTTAATTTTTGTTAATTTTACTTAATTTTTATTTAGATGTAATTGATATTTATTCATTTCTATTTGTTGAGACGTATCAATGACATATTGTTTATTTTTGTTAGGTGTCATTGGTGCGTCTCTACCATCATTCCTAATTAATTTATAGTTTAAATTCCAAATATATTTCATAACTGCGTCCTGGCATTGCTCTCCAGAGAATAGTCTGATAATCTTTATCTGTTAAATTATTTATTTTAAACTCTATCCTAAATTTATTTAATTGTTTACCAAACGAGATATGATGTAAGGTATATGCCGGTAAATTAAAAGCAAAGAAATCTTCATCGTTCATAGAGGTTTTTCTTTCTCCTGTAAATTCAAAAGTATAGTTAAGATTCCATGTCTTCCACTTCATTTCGGCAAAGGCATTAGCATGATGTATTGGAATATAAATCAGTTGTTTTCCATCAGAGTCGTATTGTTGTGCGTACTCACTTTCATCGGTGGTGTGGCTATAAACGTAATTTCCTGACAAGGAGAAATTCCAAAGATTATATTTGTAATTTGCCCTAAGATGAAGTTCGAGACCGCGAGCAAGTACTTCCGAGACATTCTTTGGCATCCAATATCTATAAGTTGTTGGAACCCATTGTATCCAGTCATTGACTCTTGAATAATATAATCCCGACTTAAAGTCAAAGGTGAAGTTCTGATTTTCAAAAAGATAATTAACATCTAAATCGAATGTCTTACCTTTTTCTGCTTTAAGATTTTCATTACCTCCTGGGTACCAATACAAATCGTTTAAAGTAGGATTTCTATAGTTATGACTATAACCAGCATTGAAAGTCAAGCCGTTGACGAATGGCATTCCATAAGTCAGTGTCGCTGTTGGAAAGAATCCTGCTGATTTATCATCGACATAATCGTTACGTAGTGTCAGCCTTAAATCTAAATCTTTGTAAATTTCTCCATCGACAGCTGCGTATAAAGAAACGATATTTCTATCTTTTATTCCATCATAATTTGAAGAAGTCACGCTTTCGTAATCACATTGTACTTTCGCATATAAATTCCAAGATTTATACAAATCCTGTTGTAAGTCAACAATCTGACGAAAGACATCCGACTTATTCAACGTATTGATTTGCGTCACGGGATAGTTGTTAGAAGTATATGATTCCAAGAAATAATTTTGTTTCTCATAGAAATAGGCCGACTTCACTTCTACCCTACCCGTATTCCAATAATATTTATAAGAAATAAAGTTACGTGAGAAATCATTGTCGGCATATTCCTTAGTGTTATTGAATGCGTTAGGCATTATCTGCGGATAATTTCTGTGGCTCCACTGGTTCCATGAGACTAATGTAATAAGAGAATTTTTAAAGCGTAACTGCATCTCCGGCATTAATCCATAATCGACGAAATCGGCGTTTTTCTGTTTCATCTCCTGATGTGGAATCGTTGCTATGTTGTTATATGTAAAGTCGTTATCGCTGGAGTTACGATAAGCTTTAATTCTTGTCATGAAATTATTTCCAGAATAACCAACCGTTATGTAGCTTCCCCATGTATTGAAACTGCCGTAAGTCTGTTTCACATCTAACAAAAGTCCCTCATTGAATTTCTGGGTGTTGGAGATATTGACTGCACCACCGAGTCCGCCGCTGTTGGCAGAAGTCTTGCTTCCCCATTGCAGAGATATTTCGTCGGTAAAGAAAACAGGTATAGTGCTAAAATCGACTTCACCGAGTGATGGCGAATTTAACTGAAAACCATTCCAAAGCACAAGAGTATGACTCGATGTCGTTCCACGGAATGAAGCCGACGCTGTTCCTCCCGGGCCGTATGTCTTTATGAAAACAGGTGAATGCTGAATTAGGAGTTGAGAGAGTGAAACGGTTTTAAGTCGTTTGATGAGTGCTGTGTCGATTTTGCGTTCCATTGCTTTTTCCTGCACATTCTTATATATATGCGTCGAACTTATCTCAACAGATTCAAGAACTATAGTATCGTTCTGCGCTAAGCACGTGACACTTAGCGCTAAGAATAATATCAGTATCAATTCTTTGTTTCGCATCAATATTTGTTTTGTCCACAATGAGACGCATCAATGTGTGTGAATTGGCAGGAAACATTGGTACGTCTCTACTTTCTAATCAAAATACTTTGGGAGAAAACATCAATGCTTTTTTTGTTGTAGCGACCGACTTTTATCCCGAAAGTCCACTTTATGAAGTCTATAAGTCTACGAGTCTGTGAGTCTATGAGTTTGGACTTATAGACTTATAGTCTTATTGACTTATTGTCTCTGATTCATGGCAGGTCTTCTGACTTACTCCTTACGCCTGACGTCTTCCCATCTTCTTGGAAAAGACAGTGACTTTCTGTCGGGCGCTGCAAGAGATCACAGCAGCGGGAACTGTCCGAGATTCACACTCGGTTCCCTATTGAGTCCTAACGGACACCACTTATCAGTTGCAAAGATAAAAAAAAGTCTAATGTCGGGCGACAAATGACTAAAGAAATTTTTCTTTTTTAATTTCATAACGCTATCAATTAATAACAAAAAGACGCATCAACGACACATTACTTGATTATCTTAGGTATCGTAAGTACGTCTCTCGTATATCTGTAAACTTATTGAAAGTACATACCTCTTATATATCTGTTTTTAATTCAGTCATTCTTTTATACCATTTTTGTGCTATAATAGATTGTTTCAACCAATAACATTTATCCTCTCCAATTTCATTAATTTTCATATATGTTCTCAATGAGCACCCTCTGCAAAATGAAATATGTATACAATTACTACAAATATCGTCATTAGGAAGAGTAAGATTCGAATTTATTGTACATAAAGGGTTATTAAATATCTCCCTAGAACCATCTTTTGCTATATTTCCAATTATACCATAATCCGTGTATGTTGCACACATTCTTACAACGCCTTGTGGATTCATTACATATGTTCTTGAACCAGCACCACAACCTCCATTTTTTTGCAATTCATTCATTGAGGTATCATCTAATAGATGTATGTAACCTGAATACTTCTCAATGATACTTGTCTCATAATTCATCACATCAATAGAATTAATGTTTGTCCAAAATTGTTTTAATTTTTCTGCTCTTCCAATTGGTATTACAGGTGAATATGTAAATTTCATTGCTCCTAACGACTTTGCATAAAGCAGTGTTTCTTCAATATGATTCCAATTATATTCATCAATTGTCATTTAAGCTCTAACAATAAATCCATTCTTTGATAATAATTTTATACCTTCTGTAACTTTTTTAAAAGAACCTTTTATGCCACTTTTCTTTTCAAATTCTTTTTCATCGTAACTATCAAGACTTATAGAAAACACCAATTTTGATTTATATGGTAACATACTATATACAAACTTCTCTGTAACCATTGTTCCATTTGTTAATATCGATATAAGGGAAAGTCTGTTAAAGCAAAAATCAATAATATCAATAAAATTTGGATGTAACAATGGTTCACCACCTGTTAATTCTACAACACTCAATCCTTTCATTGATAATTCTGTTATAATTTCATATAATTTACTTGTTTCCATAGCAGATTCTTCAATCGATAATCCAGAATTGTTGTAGCAATAATAACATCTTAAATTACATTTATTTGTTAATTCAAAATGCATACTTTCTGGATAAAAAATACCACTTTCATCAACTATTCTATAATCAATATTATAGTCTCTTGTCTGATGATATGACAAATTATCTTCTAACAACAATTGCATAATTCCAAAAAAAGTTTTTGTCTTATCAGAATTAACATATTCTAAAGCATCATATAGTGATAATCCATCATATATTTGCCTAATAACTTCTGCGATATTTTTATCAATTTTTATATAATCACCATTAGGTGATAAAATTGTACCATGCTTTTTGTATATATACAGGGTACAATTATTATTCAAGTATAGATACATAACAATTTGTTTTAGTTTTAAAATAAATGCAAGAATTAGAAGCGACTAAAAAGTCATTCTATCTTCTGGAGAATTGAATATTTGAAAATCATTCTCAGACAAGGAATACGGATAAAATCGTCCTCAAAAGCTAAAATTTTGACTTTTTAGTCGGCCTCATTTTTAATCTTTATTCACAATTAACAAATACATAACAGAATAAATCACCAAGAAAATATACGATGAAAATATAAACCACAAACCATCTTTAAATATGTCTATAAATAAATACGTTATTAAACAAGATATTCCCCACATTAATAAAGAAAAGGCAGATATTATTCGTTTTGTTTTTATTTCTTTTGGCGAGAAATCTTTATGTATAACATTCTTCCTGACAAAGAAGACTGAGGTTATTCCTAAACCAATAGCAGGAAATACTGCATAAGATCCTTGAAATAAAAAGGAAAATATTACTCCCAATGCTCCCCATATCAGATACAAATACTCTATTGTTTTCATATTTCATTGCTATTTATAGTTATAGCTGAATCGAAGATTTTTGACACATTAGCAACAGCAAGTACAGCTGACGCAGCATTGCCACCTGCACATAATGCGCATATATAACAAACACTGCAAGCAGGACATGGATTTGAACTTTGTTGTACAGGTGCATATAGATTTGTTCGCATTGCTATTTTAACGGTATCTATAATTTTCTCGTCAACATCGAACACCAAATTTGATTCATTAAATAATTGTTCTAATGTGACATTCTTTTTACCAGGATTACTTTTTGCATCCATAACAACATTAATTACTTTTTGATAAAACTTATCAAATTCTTCTTTTTGTAAATAATTTACATTCTTTTTGTTTTCCATAATACTATAATTTTAAATTAAGTCACAATTATTCTTATAATCATCAAGGTTGTGACTTTTAACCCTGACAATCATCATTTATCAAATTAATTTCCCTTTTTATATTTGTATATCTCTTTATTATTTTTTTGCTTAAAGATATTTCTACAATCACAATAATAGGAATCAGCAATAAGTAAAATCTAAGTGTATTTGCGCATATAAATGGTAGAACTAACAATATTAGCGGAAGCATTATCCAAAGCCAAAATAATCTTTCATAAATAAAATATAACTGGTTATATAATTCTTGGATAATAAATTTATTTACGGATACATCATATTTCTTTTCTTTAAAATAAAATAATAATGTAAAAACTCCTTTTACCAAACAAAAAATAGTGATTATAACTGTTATAACAACAATAACAATGTCACGCATTACAAATTGCAAGCAGCTTATTCTTGTTAATATTATGATTGACAATATTATAGATGATATTATGCACATAATCCCAGAAATTACATTTTTATTTTTGTAAAGAAAAGACTTACGCGCTAATAAAAACGACATGTCATTATCATAACTATCAGCACAATTTATTGATTCTTTAAGTTTTTCCGCTAAATTATCGTTTCCCATCATTTAATATCTTTAATTTTGATTTAATTCTTTGAATTTTAGTTCCCACATTGGTAACACTGATTCCTAATATGTCGGAGATTTCTTTATGCGACTTACTTTCGATATACAGATATAAAAGCACTTGTTCTTCCTGATTTAATTGTTTGATTAGTTCGTATAAACGTAAGATTACTGTTTCGTTATCATTTTCATCAACTATATTACTGGCATCTTCGTCATCAATATTTGCAAACTTGAACTTGTTTTTCCTACATTGCGAAATAGATACATTTAACGCCACTCTATAAACCCATGTTGACTCTTTACAATTATCTTGTTTTATAAATTTTGGATAACTTCTCCATAAACCTAAAACAATTTCCTGAAATAAATCATCTGCAGTCAGTATTTGATTAATACGAGAATAGTAGCGACATATACTCAGAATCTGTCGCTTATTAGTGCTTATGAGTTCATGAAATCGTTTTTCTATATTCACAATGTTAGCTGAGATTTCTTTAGTTAAAAGTTACAATTTCTATACTATATATATCAAAGATTGTAAAAAAATCACATAATTTTGTCGAAAAAAATTACGAATATTTAGCTTGGTCTCAACTACTTATTAATACGTGTTAATGTATGTTAATATGTAGTAATCGTTAATGCAATTGTTCCTTCTTAATTTACATGGATTAAAAAGACACAACTTTTAATGACATAAAAAAGAGGCTGTCTAACAAGTTTAGATGGCCTCTTTTGCTATTGGGTTTCCAAATCACCGTTTATTATAGTTGACACATCACAGATTAAGACTGGTTATGTTCAATGTTTATTTATAAAAAAAAATAAGGCTTTTCCAT
>JAFTXI010000024.1 GCA_017461665.1 Bacteroidales bacterium
CTTCACAGATATTGACTGTTTCAATCTTGCACTCTTTTTTTCTATGACAACATCACATTCGCAGGAAACCGAACTCACTGATACTGTAACGTCTTGTTTTAATCTGTAATTAACGAATGTAAGCGAGACATTCTTTCCGATATTAAATTCAGAGCTATGATAACCTTCAATGCAAAGAAAACTGAATACATTATATATTTCCCAAAACAGTTTCTCTTCTTCCGATAAATCATTTATATCATTACATTTGACTTGATTATTCCTTAATCCTTGATATTGGCAATTATCAATTTGTTTCCACTTTTCACCCCTAACAATTGACACAAAGTTTTCACGTATAAATTGTGAATATGCAATCAATTGTTCAGTTAGGTTTAAATTTGCGAACAATTCCAAACGGTCTGTAATTGAAATCGTTTTTGAAAACAAGAAGACTTTTTTATTAATGATGATTTGCCATTTCCATCTCATTAAAGTTTTTTCGTTAGGTTCGGGAAGAGAAATTGTTATTGTTTGATTTATTCTGGGATTTTTATAAACGACATATACGTCTCGTCCAGTGAAAAACTCGGAAGTTATATATCCCTCGCTTTTCAAAAAATCAAAAGCCCTACAGATATCAATGAAGGTACAGAATCCAGACGATAGATTACGCTCTTTTATTTCCATATAATTATTCTTATTTGAATATTATAAATACTTATGCTACTATAATGGGTCTTATGTATGTTTGGATAATACATTGTACGACATTGTTCCATATTATAATAAGGGCTTACGACCTTATTGCCAACAGGTCCAATATCATATAAATGATAGTTCTGAGCCATTTTACTCTCTATCCATTGAGCGTTAAACTCCATGGAGATTTTATTAGTGTATGTCGTATTTTGTGATATTTCACGTCCAAAATATGCGTTATCCATTTCTGGAGCACTAAGATATTCTGCTTGCAAATCTTTTGACACAGGTATAATCCGTTCTGACATAGATTCTCCAAGTACTGCACTTTTATTATGCACACCTGTCCAAGGATTAATTTTTGCATTTTTCGCAGCGGCATAAGCTCCAATACCACCAGATACACCACCCAACACACTTCCCTGCCACATTCCGCTCAATGCGCTATTAAATGCCTCTTCAGAACTTCCTGTAGTCATATAACCGCCCACATAACCAGCTGTCGCACCGCCAACCATTCCTCCTATAGAACCTGCAACAATACCTTTAACTACAGGGCTTGTTATGTTCAAACCATTTATCATAACACCTCCGATATGTGTACCAGCATAACCACCTGCTATTCCTCCGACAAAACTTGATGCGCCACCTATTACGGCTGAGCTTGTAACTTGATCCCATGAAACAGAATTAATACCAGAAAAATTTTTACCTGTTTGAGCTATCATGCTATTAGTGGCAGAAGTCAAAGCACCTCCTGCGGCAGCAACCCCAGATACGGCCAAAATGGAAGTTCCAGCCCCTCCCGTTAAAGCAGTCAATGCTCCACTACCAGCACCAACAGCAAAAGCAGTAGCATATTCCCAAAATCCGTCACAATTATTCCAATTAAACGCCAGATTAGAAATTCCTCCAACAGCAGCTCCAATAACAATATGCCAGAACTCTCCACTCGGGTCGGTGTATTTTAACGGGTTATTGAGGCAATATGCGTATCTATTGAAACTCTGCGAGTTATCGGGTGCTTGTATGTAGTTGTCTGGAGACAGGAACATGGAAGTGTAAGGGTCGTACATCCTGCCGTTCATGTTAATGAG
The DNA here is from genome assembly GCA_017461665.1 of Bacteroidales bacterium. Lineage (GTDB taxonomy): Bacteria > Bacteroidota > Bacteroidia > Bacteroidales > F082 > Limimorpha. The sequence continues at coordinate 1,779 of JAFTXI010000024.1, forward strand.
ACCGAAGTCGTAGTGGTGTTCATGTCCGGTGAAGCCTCTGTCATATATAGGCTTTATCAGATTGGCACTACTGCCATTAGCATTGCGCAAGTTGCCCCATGCATCAAAACCGTATTCCTGCACGAGTCTTCCGTATCTATCGGTATAACATTCCAACTTCCGAGATGGTCGGTGTAGATATAGTGGAGGGTTTCGTTATATGTAACTATTTCTGTAAACATATATGTTATTAACATTTACTTCTCCAAATACCAGATTTTCTTCACTTCTGAACGAATTGTGTCGTTAAACTCAGTAACGAAAACTCCTTGTATTTCATATTCTCCGTAATTGTAGTTGTCATAAAATTTTCCATCTTCTGAAACAAATTCCATTCTTGCGGGATTATAGATATACCTTGGCGTAAAAAAGGTTTCCTTATGTTTTAGTATTTTATGTGAACGTAATATTTTATTGTATTCATAAGATCTTTTATCAAGTATAACTGCATCTGGAATACAGGTTTCACCATTATAAGTAACATTTAAATAAAACTCATTTTTCATAGGTTTCCACTTGTTAAAGTTAGGTACTACTTTAAAAAAATAATTTTTATCACTGTTGTTTTTTAACTTAAATGTTACATAATACCTATCTTCACTACAGATTGTATCAGGAGATGTCTCTATGGATAATGTAAATTTTTTTGATACGATTTCGTTGTTTCTTCCCAAAACGGAAGAATATAAATTATCCCAATAATCATAAGAACATGACTGTAAGGTAAAGACCATAAAGAGCAACGTTATCACGGCAAAAAAATATTTTTTAAAAGTTCCCATAATGTGTAAGTGTATGCGTTTGTACCACCATAATTATTATATTGTTTCAATATTTCTTTATATTGTATAAATGTCGTTCCAACCTTAGACATATTATCAAGTTCAAATTGATACGCCTTTAAATCTGCCTCATTATAGTATTTGTCTAACAAGCCTTCTGCCCCATGCTTTATAAAATTACGAATCATATTTACACTCATTTCACTTCTGTGACTTAGCTCATGCAAATATGTAGATTTAGCCAATGCAAAATTTTGATTCAAAGCATTATCATGAATATATATAGTTCTACTTTCAGGATCATAATTCCCGAAATCATCTATAGTGTTATCATATATCATATTATCTTCAGCATAATTTTTATTTGCCCATTTACTTAATTTGTTAAATCGTCGTTCGTTAGTGAATAAATCCCAAGAAACAAATTCATACATATCACTGATATTGGCTATTGCTCCAATCGCAAAACCTATGTTTTCTAATATACTATTACCATCCTTTCCTATATAACTCCATTCATTCTGAGTAAAATTGTATGATGCAATTCCAAAACTCATCGTAAAATCACTATTACCATTTGTGTACAACCATATACCTGCAGAGTTGATTGTTGAAGCTGTCATAATTCCAAATGTATTTGAAAAAACGACATTAGAGCTTGCAATATATGCGCCAACGCCAGAGCTTACACCTCCAACAGCAGCCCCACCGATCATATAAGCGTAAGTATTGCCCGAAGACCAATTCCAATCAATAGGATTATATGTCCCATTTGCCAATACTCCTCCACTATATGCTCCTATTATAGCACCTATGGCAACTGCCGCTCCGATAAAACTTTCCCCGCTCGGGTCGGTGTATTTTAACGGGTTGTTAAGACAGTATGCGTATCTGTTGAAACTCTGCGAGTTATCGGGTGCTTGTATGTAGTTGTCTGGAGAAAGAAACATGGAAGTGTAAGGGTCGTACATTCTGCCGTTCATGTTAATCAAGCCGAAGTCGTAGTGGTGTTCATGTCCGGTGAAGCCTCTGTCATATATAGGCTCTATCAGATTGGCACTACTGCCATTAGCATTGCGCAAGTTGCCCCATGCATCAAAACCGTATTCCTGCACGAATCTTCCGTATCTGTCGGTAATAACATTCCAACTTCCGAGATGGTCGGTGTGAACGTAGCTGATGGTTTCGTTGTTTCCAACTTTCTTCACCACTGCAAAGATACCGCTCGGTCCGTAGAGATAAGTGAGAGCATGGTTTCCTGCTGTTGCAGACTGCACGAACTCGCAATTCCCAATATATGTCTTGCTTCTTGTAACACTGTCAACTGTTTCTGTCATATATCTTCTATGGTGGTCGTGTCCATAGACAAACTGCAATGTGTTTCCATTCATACTTACGCTCTCCACCATATCGAAGTCGGTATATGTCACACTCTGGTTTGAGAATGGTGGTTCTGTATAGGTGGTATAGCTTTTCAGTGCATGAGGTTTGTCGTCGTGATAGGTGGCACCGACGAATGTCATTTCCGGCATTTCCTTCGACATTATGCGGCCGTACTTGTCATACGACATGCCGTATTCCGTTCCATTGGTCGTGGAAGAAACAAGTCGGTTGAAGCCGTCGTATGCAAATGTCTCGTTAATCACCGGAGTATTCATTTTTCTTCTTAACGCAAAGTTACCAAAATCATCGTATGAATAACGCAGATTTTGATAAATATTATTTGCTGAAGAAGTTTGTATTTCTAAAAGTCTTCCGGTGTTTTGTTCGTATGCTCTGTTAGTAACAAGTCCATTGCCTATATTAAACTCTGTCAGTTGATAATTTGCGTTATATGTGTGAGCTCTCCACAAAAGATTGAAATCCTTATCATCAATCTCACACAAGAAGCCGCCATCGTTATATATGTAGTTAATTTCAAAACCACTTGGGTACAATATATTCGATTTTCGTCCGTATGTATCGTAACTGTATGTTGTGTTATATATTACATTGTTGAAAGTTTCTATCTCTTTGCTCAAACGCAGATAATTGTCATATTGATACGAGACGTTGTTATTGTTATGGTTCACATTTTTGAGAGTACCTTTTCTTCCATCAATATTATTTTCAAAAGACCACCTTGTAACTTCTTCTTCTCCGTTTGTTTCATTTAAAATGGAACGTCTTGTTGTCCTGCCAAGCATATCGTATTCGAAGGATGTAGTTATGTTGTTTGGACTTGTTTGTGCGACAAGTTCCCCGAAAGCGTTGTATCTGTATGTAACTATTCCGTAATCGGGATCATCTATTTTTGTTTTCATCCTTGCAGAATTGTAAGAGAACGACACAGTATCGTTGAATCCTTCTATGTAAGTGGAATGCAATGTTCCGTCAGCGTTATAAACGTTACATACCGCATTACCACCTGTATCGACGCTTTTCTTGAGCCATCCGTTGCCATGATAGGTCTTGGAGCTTGACTGCGTTCCGCCATTCTTGCCTGTAAAGGTTGTTATAGTTTTGTTACCGTCATATACAACGGAAACACTGCTGTTGTCAGGATAGTCTGTTCTTACAAGTCTGTTCAGTTCGTCGTAAGAATAACTGATGACACCGCCTATTCCGGCAGACTTTTTATATGGCAGGGACACTCCGCTAAGATTACCTTTTGCATCATAAAACTTGTCTGTATATATTTCTTCTCCTTCAAAACCATAAGTAACATTACGTAATTCAGCACCTGTTTTATGATAAAATGTCAAAGTTGGATATTCTCCACTGTTTTGACTCCATGAATAATATGCTGCATTTGCAGGTGCATCCGGATGGTTGGCGCTCCATCTCAAAGCTGTTGCTGTTTCCAATCCGTCTGCTGTTGTTATACAGGAGTTGATTCCAAAGAAATCATTATCAATAATAGTCTTCAATCCGTTAGCATCAGTCTCAGAAATTCTCCAACCAAAAACATTGTCGTATTCCGCCGTCGTTTCATAACCCAAGGCGTTTATAGTTTTAGTTGGAAATTTGTAATTATAATCAGATGAATATTGGGTGGTAGTGCTTCTGCTTGTCGCATTATTATCATTAGGAGCAGATAATGTTTCTGTTATCGAACTTATAAGGTTTCCGTTGAATGAGTAGGAGTATCTCACTTCAGTCATCAGGGAATCGTTGAGATTATTATTGGAGTAACTTTTCACTGATGAGACAAGATGAGGCTTGTTTGTATTATATTCGTATGACACACATTGTATGATACTATTGTCGATATTTGATGCATTTTGTTCCTTGTTTATGTTTGAAGTTGTGACCACTTTCTTTTTTCTATCGACAATCCATTCATTATCATATAGAGGATCCATGTAAGTTATATTTGTCGTTTCTTGGAAATTACAAAAGTCGAAATAACCTGTTTCATTCTCATCTGTAATGCCTTTTTTTATAGTTTTGATATTTCCGTATCTATAGAAAGTCTCTGCTCCATTGCTCATATTGTCATAATCATATTCTGTAATAATAGAATTGAGATAATTTCCATTTATGTCATAGTTTCTTTCAACCTGTTGATTTAGTTGCATCGCCAATGGAAACATTTGTGAGACGACCTGTGTACCACTTATTAAAACATAATCATAGTCAATAAGTTTTATTAAAGTATTCTTATTGTCATTTGTTATATAAGTCATGCATGAATCTGGTAATAGATAAGGTACAGATAGTCTATTTATACTTGCATACCTTGTTTTGTTGACAGTCTTGATATTGTTGGTAATGTCAGTGACCGATGTTTTCTCAAAACCGAGTATCCCTCTGCCTTTTGAATGATAATACAGGTTCTGGTATTTATATTCCGTTTCCATCACATTTTCCGACACATTGGTTGTTGAAAGCGCACGTAAGGCTCTCAAAGGTATCGCGATTTTTTTAACCATATCTGTTGAAGATACCAGACCTGGAGAAGTATGGCAGAAATCAGGATTCGACAGATAATCATATTCAAAAGAAGACTTGTTACCCATACCATCTGTTATTGATGTTACCCAGTTCTGACATTCTCGTTTGCCGAAGTCGATAAGATGAAGTTCTATCTGTATTGTTGTACTTAACAATCTTCTAAGCCATAAAACAGATTTCCCTTCTCCATAAAAGTTACCAAAAAAGCTATTGTTCAATGATTTTTGCAAACCTTGATAATCTTCTCCGATATTATAGACATAGTTATTGATAAACCTGCATGTACTTTGACTAGCTTTTGTTAATATCATTGGAGTATAGTGAACGTCAATTCTATCATCTCTAACAAAAACAATATCCGATTTACCATCTCCATTCACATCTCCAATATTCATACGATAATCAACATCCCAATTGTCACTTTCATTATATCTAACCACCTGTTCTCCTGGATCAGATGTTGGAAATCCATTGTCATTACTTATATAAAACTGGTCATAATAGAATCCGTCAGATTTTGACAGGGAAATCTGCCATTTAGGATTGGCATCTTGAGCCCATGTCAATAAATCTGTTTTACCGTCACCATTGAAATCACCAGTAAAAACCCTGTGATCTTTTGTTGGAAATCCGCTTTCATAGATTTTCTCAAATATATAATTACTATTATTATCCTTATTAATTGTGTATATTGTTGATATATCACCATTTGTTATCATCATATCCATTTTTCCATCTCCGTTGAAATCTCCCATGTTTTTTTTCTCAACAAAATCAGTTGATATCTTAGTTTCGTCTATTATGAGAGGCATTTCGTCATTTTCAAATGATAACAACTTATAAAAAGAACCTTTGTAATTATATCCTTTGTCAATATTGTAAACTATTAGTACATCAGATTTTCCCCAACCAAGAAAATCACCTACAAATATACTGTTGTATTCAAACTCACCCTCTTCATCATAAATATCACCATAAGTAATGTTACAATTACCTTTATAACTAAAATCATTTCCATCAGATATATATACTGCCAAACTATTATTGAAATGAGTTCCATCGCGTGAAATCGAATGTAAAATCAGGTCACATAATCCGTCTCCATTCAAATCACAGGGATGTACACCATCAAGATTAAAGCCATTGCTTTTTTTGTATACAATTTGAGAACCATTGATAAAACCACCGTTTTTGTCATTGTATAAGGTCTTGCAAATTAATTCATCGTTTTCGTTGTAATTCTCTTCTATAGATGTGTATGGTATTGTAAAAATATCATCATATCCGTCACCGTTAAAATCACCGACATAACAGATACTATTAAATTGACCATTGTTGATAATATTATTATCTTCATATACATCTGAAGATGTTCCCCATTCAATCCTTGTCGGATTCAGTTCCATGTCGTCTTTTTCAAGATTGACATACAACAGTCTCTTGTAGTAACGTCCTGCATTAGCATTTATGTTATCATAGTCAAATGAATAGCTATATAGTATATCATCCTCGTATTTTATATCAATACTCTTTAACAGATATTTCTCCTCAATTAATCTGTCATGTACAAATCTTAATTCAACATCATCTCTTTCTTCATAGTTGAATTGTATTGTATATTCTGGTTCAACATTTCCGTTGCCTGCATATTTAATCTTATCTAATCTGTATGATGTTTCGTCAGTTATGTATTCATACGTCATATAATTCCCATTAAGGTCTGTTACCTTGTTGACAAGCCACATACAAATAGTATCATTATTGTTTTTAAGTTTTATTTTGGAATTAGTCGTGTTGCCGTATTCGATTTTCAGTCCACCTTTGGTCCATACATTAAAGTTGGATGTTACATTATTTTGCGCTTCGGAAACAATTTTGGAAACGTTATCAATTTCCGTTCTGTACTCGCATTGGTCTCCTCCATAATCAATTTCATCAACCTTTAACAGTCTCTGACCGTCAAGCATGAATCTGTCATCTTTGAAATCCACAGGATATGCAAATTCAGTATCGTCGTGATACATTGTTTTACCTGTCCTCGTAATTGCCGAAACTCCGCTCAGATTCCATCCCCAGCCCAACAGTCCATTACCAGCTTGACTGTTATACGTTATGGCAAGTTGAGGCTGCATACCATCGGTTTTTGATGGCACTTCTATAGGAATTGTATAGACTGCTGCGCCCAATACGCCTACACTGACAGTACCGCCAATTGCACCTACAACACCCGTATTACCTGCAACAGGCCCGCCGGTGATACCATTAACAGGAGGAAATATCATCAACGGATTTATCTCCATAATAGTTTTATTTCCTTCCACTGGGTTATATGAAAATCCCGGCAGTAGGGTTATACTGTCGGTAGCGGTGTAGATGTGGCTCTTATAATTGCTCAATGCAGTGTTGAGAATGAAATGTCTGTCTTCATTTTCATAATCATAGTAATATTCTTGGGCATTAATGCTCAAACCTGCAATGAACAATACTATGTTTAACATTATATATTTTTTCATGTCATCTTTTAATTATCTTCCAAGTCTTCTTCTCTTTACCATCGCTAAGTTCAAGTATGTACGTGCCTGATGGCAAGTCGTACAAATTGAAACTTGTCATATCAGTACTTATTTCCCGTCTATCCATACATACTCCCAATGGCGAATACAGACTTGCGACAATATTCCTGTCTTCCTCGTATGAACCAATTTTTATAGAGATATTCTCCGTTGTTGGATTCGGATATATATTGATGTCGCATTCATCAATGCAGTCTGTCAGGCTCTCGACATTGGTTGTATCGGACATATTGTTTCTGTATTCGTCAGTGAATGTTATCACCCTGCTTATGCGATTGCCGTTGGCATCGTACGCAAATGTCACGCTATACACCTGGGCGTGAACGTTTACGGCAACACCAACGACAAACATGATTATGACAAAGATTCTTGATATGAAGGTTTTCATGTCATTTGGTTTTTAGTTCTTCTATTTCATCCTGCTGTTTCTCTATCTGCTTCTGCAATTCGATGACATAAAGCGTAAGTTCTTCTATCTTTTCCAACAGTACGGCATTCATCTCGGCTACATCAATGCCATTTTCTAAGACCTCTGCCCTTGATGGAACCGACGGAAGATGGGAGTTGTTTTCAATATATTGTTCAAGTTCTTCCAAACTCATCAGTTCGTGTTCTTCAGAAAACACATAATCGGGCCACTCTTCAACTTCTTTTATCGATACCTTTGTGCTTAGCAGTCCGCCGTCAACCGATAATGCATATCCGCTATTGGCAACACAGCCTATCCCGACATTACCTCCCGTCAGAGAAAACGAAGTGGCGTTCATCGTCATGTTGCCCGATGAATTGACGGTTATTGTATTGTTGGCATTCTGAAACATTATCGCTGCTGTTTTTCCTGTTCCGGAACTTTGCAGTAAGACATCTGCATTCTCGTTACTGTCGGCGAGAACATGGAGCTTTGCCTGCGGTGTTGTGGTGTTGCCAATGGCAATCTTGCCCGTCTTGGTCTCTCCATTAGAAGCAGTGATAAACATCGTCGGTCTGCTGCTACCAAAACCCATCATGATTCCCGGCACCTCGTTTAAAAGCGGGGCAGCGGCACTATAACCTTTTCCTATCACAATGCCGCTATTGGAACGTGATTTTGTATATGTTCCGATTGCAATGGTATTAACACCGGAGGATACATTCATATAACCCATCGATATTGCATTTGTTCCACTTGAGTTGTTCGCCAAACCGATGCCGATGCTTCTTAATCCTGTCACAGTGTCGTTAACTCCCAAAGCTATCGCGTTGGCGCCAGAAACATAATTCGCAAGTCCCAAGGCGATGGATGCCTCACCGGAGACATTGTTGCTCTGACCTCCTGATATGGAATAATTCCCAGATGCCGAATTGTTGTATCCAAGAGTGGAGGAATAGATACCTCTTTTCCAGGATTCAGTACCTCCACATAGCACGCAATCTGTAGAAGTTGCCAATTGTGCTTTCACCACCATCGTAAGCAAAAGCATTATTATTGTAATGGTTATATTCCTTTTCATTTCCCTATTATTTTTAATTTAAAAAACTTAGGGACTTGAGTTCCTAATCTTACTCAAGTCCCTTGTTAGATTTATTTCTTCACGAATCTTCCTTTGCTTATCGTTCCTTCGGCGTTGAAGACTTCATACACATATACCCCAGCATCCAAGGAAGAGACATCCATCGTGAGTACATTGCCGCTGCCTCTTATGATACGGCTCGTCAAAACCCTGCCGTTCATGTCGATTATCCTTATCCTGTTTTCACTGTCCGTATCTATTCCTCTGATGTCGATGTTGAGTTCGCCCGATGTCGGGTTGGGATAGACCATGTTAGCTATCTCATCATCCGACACTTCATTGACATCCAAGGTAGAAGTGATGAAGTCATTGCGGGAGAATCTTGTTATGCTTGCCTCGGTTACCTGTTGTGGCTCGAATCTATTGATACTTCCCAACAGCAAGACGTCGCCATTTTCGTATGTCAGCAGGCTCTTGTCGCTATATCCGAGTCTGTCTTTTACTGTCAATGTTCCCAATATTTCCATGTCTCGCGTAAACAGACAAATCTGTGTGTGGAATGGTATCACTGCACTCGAATATGAATGATATCCTCCGTATATTGTGCTGTCGTTGACATAACTCATGGCGTTGTTTCCCAAAAACGCGCTGTGGCATGTGTCCGATGATATGACCTCATATTTGTTTACCGTCCCGTCAAGCGATACGTCGCTGATAATAACCTCATACCTATCCTCATCTTCGCGATGGTTGAAATATGTCCCCATTAACACAATCTCGTCGTTCGACATCCACAGGTCGCTGCTCACCTCATGGTCGTTGTACATATTCGACCCTCCGTATTTCGGGTGTTTCACCGAGACAATCTCTTTAAAATTAAAATCATTGTCGTATATCAGCAACCTCATCCCTACAAGAGTGTATTTGGCTATCACGACATATCCACTGCCGTCAGGTCTGACTCTGAGCTGGTTGTCACTGAAGTTGAAGTTATCCATATCGTATATCTCATCGCCTTGTTTAGGATATGATGCAGCAATAAGTTCTCCGCCTTCATCAAAGACAAGAAACGCCGGCTTCGCTGTCGCCAGTCCGTCTCCTATAACTTCACTCAAGACTACAATATTGCCGTCTCTGGCAACAGCGTCGTGATGACTTCTGAAAGCATATTCGCCTTCAGCAGAAAGCTGTTCATGAGCTATCAGAGACAATTCGGAATCAAGGACTGCGATATGCAAGTCGTATGTCTCAATATTGCCGCTGCCGGTTTCCTCAACACCGACAAGAAAATAACCCTCAGATGTAGGGACTATCTTGATTAACTTTACGTTGGCGAATTCATGGTCATACGAGAAGGTATCATATTCTCCGTTCTCGCCGACTTTATATACTACTGAATAGAAATCGTCCTCGTTCTCGTATTGATAGCCTGCTATTATGGCTTCGTTATCCTCGTTGATTAAGCCGTCGATGAAAACCGATGGAATATCAAATCCTATCTCCCACTGCTGTGCTCCGAGCATCATAGGGAAAACCAATGTTAATAATAAAATGAGTCTTTTCATAATGATATAATTTTAAAAGTTTATTAATCTAAAGGTTGTTGACCAGGTGTATGAATGTAGATATTTGTGTATTCTCCATAAGTTACGGTATTTTTATGGGTGATATAATTCTCATTATCGTTAGGTGTATTTCCCTCTATAGTTACATCAACAACATAATAATTATGGTCGTATATCTGATTATCATCAAGATCGTTTAATTCTACTTTTAAAACGAAATTGTTAGCCTCAGGTATCATCTCGTATATGACCTTATACTCTCCCCATAGAAGGTCATTCATTTCCTGCCAGCAGATGCAGGTGTTGTACACATCATCCCTGTAGAATATATAATCTCTGTACGATGGATCACATCCATCAAAATCCACTTCCATAAGTTCTACATATATTCCCCTATATTCATCTGGCGCACATGGCCATTCGCTCATGTAACGACTACGTATTGTATCATTTAACACTCTATCGGCTCCGCCAGTATAACTTTGATTACCGTCACAACCACCCATACCATCAATATAATGCCAGCAGTCTCCTTCTTCAAATGGTCCGTCATGATGTAATCCAGAGCCATCGCCTTTGGTTCCGAATCTGCCTTTCAGATCGATGGTGACGCTATCGCCTCTTGTGAGGTTTACTTCATCTACCAAGATATATTTATAGGCTTTGTTCGACAAGTTGCTGGCTTTGTATCCTTTGCGAGCCTTCTCCACCATCTGTAGATATGCTCTCGCTGCTTCATTGCTCGAAACATTGCCGTTATCGTCAATAGCAAGAGTAATACTGAACTCATCGTTGACAAGATGGGAATATCTCTCCATCGGCTCGCTGTAGATTGCATTGAAAAGGTTCACGATATTGTCTTTGGCTTCCTCCAATGTAAAAGTATCGGAACTTCTTGTTGCTGTATTGTTTTGATAATCCTTGACCTGCTTGTCAAATTTAATTATACTTTCAACAATGGGATTGTTGGCTGTTTCGAGCTTGTTTTCATTTGGATTGGTTTCATCCTCTTTCTTGCATGACACCATCACCAACAGCATACATGCGAATAATAATACTTGCTTCATTTGAATCTTAATTTAATTTGATTTATTTCCATTTTCAGTTTTCAATTTTCAACTCGAAAATATCCATAATACTGCTCACCGTTGCTTAAAGTGATGTCCATTCTGTAGTAGCCGGCATCATCTAAATAAAGGTGGCATGATCGGGTGTTGAAAAGACATTCTCTCTGTCTATATAAACACCGTTAGAATCCTTGATGATAATGTGTGCAATTCCCACATTATCGTTAAAGGTAATTGTTAATACATGTCCCGTAATGTCAGCCGAAATGGTTTCGGAACGAGGTTCGGAACTGTTTTGGATGTTTGCTTTTATGCTTAACACATCTATCTCATCCGACGACATTGTTTGCATGGCATACGATACGGACGAAATTAATGATAGCATAAGCATGATTAAAATTCTATTTGTCATAGGCAACACTTTTAATTGTTTCGTTCACAAATGTAGGGTACAAACATTCTACATTCCAAATTAATGGCAAGAATGTTTTTCTCCATTTTTCACAAAAACGGATATATAATATTGATTATATTACAATTAGAAGATTAAATTTTGAAACTATCTGAAACTCGTTCAAAACGAATTTAGATAATACTTAACAGAAATGACTGTAGATTGGAATCTGAACTGATATCAAATATCGCCTTTATCTTATTCATTCTCCTCCATACGGCATTGTAACTTTTATCTAATAACTCCGACATGTCGGTTATGTTAATATCCAAAAGTAATAAACAGATACATACAAGATCCTCGTTGTCTATTTTAGGATATTTAGAAGAAATTCTCTCAAGTATGTTGTTTAGATGAGCATTTGCAGCATATTTTAAGGATATAATATCTTTGGCTTTTAATGTTTTTAATTTCGTTGACTTTACCTTATTGTTGTTTTTATAGGCAATCTGATACATGATATTTTTACAAATCTCTGTTTCATAGTATGAATTCACATCAACCTGTTTGGTATATGAAAGTTGCTCTCTTAGTCTATTTAATTCATTCTCTATGAAAATTATATCATTATTATTGTCGTCAATAATTTTTTGATACGAATTATTTTTAGATTTCTCTGAAATAATTTCTTCTGTGATATTATCTATGATTATGTTTTTGTTCGCAATATCCTTTTCTTTTTCATTCAAAGAATATAATAACTCATTATGTCTTGTTCTATAGATTTTCCTTATTAGTAGCATTAATATAAGCATAAGAATCATAATGCTAATTAAAGAAATAACTATATCATGTACCCTTTTCTTTTCTCTGACTTTTTCTCTATCCAATTTTCTTTTTGTATAGTTATCATACACATTTTGAAGCTTTGCACTTTTTACGTCATTGTTGGCATTTTCAACAGATAGTTTTACAATATCGCTGTCGTAGAACGCTTTCATTTCAAAATTACCTAAAGACTCATAGATAGCAGAAAGCTTCGTCGAGGCCGCCGCCTTAATACTATAATTGTCACATACGTAACTCTTTTCCAAATAATAAATCGCAGAATCGTACAACATATCATTAAAATACATATCACCCAAGGTATAATAATATGAATATTTCGAACTGCAATCCACTAAATTATCTAAGTTGCTCTTCACCAATCTATAAGCACTATCTCTTTCTCCTTCATAAAACAAAATTTGTGCAATGCTTTTCTCAACATCCAATTTATTCGGTAAACTTGAATTGTATTTTAGCGATTCATTGTAATAATATAAGGCACTATCGAGTTTGTTGGAGAGTTGATAAGAGTTACCTAAGAATTTTAGAAGATCTACCTTGAAGGATTTTTCACCAATCATCTCAACATATTTCAAAGCTTTTCTGTATTTTGTAATTGCAAGATCACAATAGTTCTCATTTAGGAATAATCTTCCGAGACGGGTATAGGTTAGGGCGAGGAAACGAATTTCTGGGTTTTGGATTTCTGGATCTCTGGATTTCTGGGACCCTGAAGTCCTGAAGTCCTGAATTCCAGAAGTCCAATATTCTTCCATAATTTCAAGCGCTCTTAAGTAATGTTCGCATGCTCCTACAATATCATCGCGTTCAGTGAGACCCACAGCGTGGTAGTAGTGCGCTTTAGCACAAGCGCTTAGGAACTCTGGATCTCCGGAGTTCTGGATCTCTGGATTTCTGGGACCCTGAGTTCCAGAAGTCCTGAGTTCCTGAAGTCCAGAAGTCCGTTCAAAGAACGCTACTGCTCCCTTAATTTCCTCGAAGTTATATTGCGGGAGATAGTTTTTATATAAGGAGTCGGCAATGAGGAGCTGGGATTTGTAGTAAGTCACCGAGTCACTACGTAGGGACGTATCGTATACGTCCTTATTGCATATTATATACGTGGACACATTGAATGTGTCCGTACAGGTGCCTGAGCTTGTCGAAGGCACAACGTCATCGCCCGTCGCTTCGACAGGCTCAGCGACCGAATCAATTCCTAATTCCTCACTCCTAATTCCTAATTCTTCAACAATCTGCGCTTCGACAGGCTCAACAACCGTGGACAAAGTGTGTTGTCCGTTGTCTGTTATCTGTTGACCTAAAAAAGCGAATAATATGTAAAGAAAAATCATTCTCATAGTTGCGCAAAGATAAGAAAAAATAGCTAAGGACTAAGACTGATAGGAGAAAGATTTTTTCTTACTTTTGTCTGTTGATTTATCTTATTTTTTATGCGAAACGACAATGCAAAAATATTAGACCTCGCATACGAGGCTGGAGCTATCTTGTTGGAAAACGGTGCTGAGATTTCTCGAGTGGAAGACACCATACAACGTATTGCCAACTATTATGGCGTCGATGATGTCAACGTCTTCGTGTTGAGCAACGGCATCATGGCGACGGGCAACAACTACGCGCGTTCCAAGTTCATCCCTATAAAAGGCTCGAGTTTGGATAAGGTCGTCGCCGTCAATCAGCTGTCGCGCGACGTGACGAATGGGAAATGTGATGTCGCTCAGCTTGAGCTTCGTCTGCGTGAGATACGCGCCATGAAAGCCAAGCCTGCCATAGAACAGATAATCGCTTCTGCATTAGGCAGCGCTGGTTTCTGCATCATCTTCGGCGGCGGCTTCGACGATTGTCTCATCTCCACCATAGCAGGACTCCTTCTCTGGATATTCATATTGTATATTGGCAACCGCCATCTCTCACGCATCATGACGAACGTCGTGGGCGGACTGCTTGCCTCATTCTTCTGTATCGCCATGTTTCAATTCGGCTTCGGCACTCATCTCAGCAACATGATTATCGGTGCTGTCATACCTCTCATTCCGGGAGTGGCGTTCACCAACGGCATCCGCGACCTCGCCAACGAGGATTATATCGCCGGCGTGACCCGCTTGTTAGACGCGCTCCTCACCTTCTTCTGCATAGCTCTCGGTGTAGCGCTCTCCTTCATCATCGACGCTGCTATATACGGTCAGATGCAGGTCTTGGATCCACTCGCTGCCTCGTCCGACACAGCGCCACTTTACGTCCAGCTGCCAGCAGCCTTCATCGCCACATGGGCCTTCGCCGCACTCTTCGGCGTGCCTCGCAAATATTACATCGACTGCGGAATATGCGGCATGCTCGGCTGGCTTCTCTACCTCATTCTGCTACGACACACTAACATGTCTCCCGCAATGTCGGCATTCTTCGCTACAGCATTAGTGGCACTGACTTCATTAGTACAATCTATAGTAAGAAAATGTCCTGTCACGGTGTTCCTCATAAGCGGAATATTTCCTTTAGTTCCCGGAGCAGGAATCTTCTGGACAAGCTATTATATGGTTTCCAACGATTTATATACAGCCTTACAAACAGGTCTCGTCGCTATAAAAGTAACGATTGCTATCGCAGCTGGCATCTTGGTTGTGATGGAAATAAACAGCAAAAACAGAATCGGGAAACTATTTCTGAAAGATAAAAAAAGACGAAGGACTGCATAGAGCCTTCGTCTTTTCTTAAAATTTATAGCTTAATCAATAGACTTTCAATTTGTCGCCTGTTTGTTCGATGATTGCTCTATAGTAATCGTCGCTGTATTTAGGTTGTTCCACCTTAGGAGCGTAATATTTGTAGCTCTTTGGAGTTGGCTGTGCTTCTTTAATGTTGAAGTCCATATATTTCACAAACAAATATTTGTAGAACTCTCTCCAGTCGGCTGTTAATTTTTCAGCTTCTTTGCTTGAGAATGATGTGAGGAACTTCACTGCTTCGGCAGGATTTTCTTCATATAACTTAGCTGCTCTCGCATCGGTACGTTTCACTGCTTCAACCCAGCCTTGTTCGTAAGCTGCTTGTTTCTCAGCAATCTCAGGGTGGATATATTCATATTTTGTATAAGCCCAGTTTGTCACTTGGTTGAAAACCCAGAAAGCTGCTGTCTCTGAATATTCCATGATACCGCCATTGCCTTCTCTGAAACAGAGTGGAATTTCTGTCATACATGTGTACATTGGGCAATAGACTGTGCTTGCTGCATCGTCAACGCCGAACCAAATAATACCGCCGATATTGTCGATGGTGTTAGGACGACATTGTGCCACGAAAGAGAAACCTGTTTGTTGTGTTGCTGTAGCGCGTTCGTGAACGTATTCAACGCCATCTACTTCCCAGCCCATCGGACGAGCTCTGTAAGGACAATGGAAAGGACCTCCGCCAACATCTTGAGTCATGTCTAATTCTGTTCCTTCCAAGTGGTCGCGCATAAAAGCCATCATATCCAAAACACTGACTTTCTCGTTTGGCTTAACCCAAAGAGGCATTCTGTTAGTTGGGAAGTTTTCCGGAGTCTGAACCTCGCCGCTGACGTAAGGTTTTGCACGGTTGATGTTTCTACCTGTTGCATAATCCCAATATTGATCCATTCCGTCAACAACTTGGTTGAACATAGCCCAAACGCGAATCTCACAAGCACGTGCGCCGCTGAAATCGACAGGAGCGTAAACATCTGAGAAAGAGAATTGTGCATCAGGACCTGCGTATAAATTATTTTTCTTTGCGAAAGAAATCACGTCTTCTGCATAAACACAGTCGATGTTAGGATTCTTCAAGAGTTTGTCGATGTTCTTTGAAGTGATACTGTTTTTGTTGTGTTTGTTTGCCAATGGGAAAGTGGTGATACGAGCTTGGTTGGCATGAGCTGAAACATAACCGTCTGGCACGCGGAGAGCTACCCAAACAGCGCCTTTCTCTTGACCTTTACCGATGAGTTCCATAATCCAGACTTCGTTAGGGTCGGCGATAGAAAACGACTCGCCACCGCTGATATAACCGTATTTAGCAACCAATTCTGCCATCGTCCTGATAGCTTCACGAGCTGTCTTGGCACGTTGTAATGTAATGTAAATCAAGCTACCATAATCTATCAAACCTTCAGGATTCTCGAGATTTGGGAGTCCACCATAAGTTGTCTCAGCAATAGCAAGTTGCCATTCGTTCATATTACCAACAACATTGTATGTATGAGCAACTTCTGGAATCTGACCGATATATCTGCCGGTATCCCATTCAACGATTTCTCTCATAGCACCTTCCGGATAATCGGCTGCTGGAAAATGATACAACTCTCCGTAAAGTACGTGTGAATCAGCAGCGTATGAAATCATAGATGTACCGTCGGCTGAAGCTCCCGGTGTGATTAAGAAGTTTGTACACGCTTGCGCTGGTTTCATGAAAGAAACAACGCACATGATAATTAATAGTGTCAGAAATTTTTTCATGTCAGATAAATTTTAATGTTAATCAATTAATTATAATATTTCTTTTATTTTTTTCTCATCAATTTCAAGTTGTTTTCTCAGAGCTTCCAAATCTTCAAATTTCTTCTCAGCTCTAATTCTTGAAACAAAACGAACTTTTATATCCTTATCGTATATGTCTTGGTCGAAATCAAAGATATGAACCTCAACATTTTCTATCTCATCATTATTGATAGTTGGTTTTTTCCCAATATAAGTCATTGATTTATACGACTTATCTTCATAATCGACGTATGTTGCATAAACGCCTGGAGTTTCAATCAAACGAAATTCTTTCTTTATATCTAAGTTTGCAGTTCTATAACCAATCTCCCTTCCTATCTTGTTTCCCGAAATGACTTTTCCAAAATATGAATACTGATAACCCAAAAGCGCGTTGGCATGTTCCACATCGCCTTGTTTCAAAGCGTGACGAATCTTGGTAGAACTGACAGCGATATTCTCTACATCATGAGCCTTAATACGTTGCAACTCAAAATGATGTCTGTTTTTCATATCGTGCAAAAGATTAAAATCGCCCATTCTATTCTTTCCAAAATGATGGTCATAACCGATGACTATTCTTACAGGTTCAATATTTTTTACAATATAATCTTGTATGAAACACTCCGAGGAAATCCTGGAAAATTCTTTAGTAAAATTCACAACGATAACATTGTCAATACCTAATTCTTCAAAATGCTTGAGTTTCTCTTCCTGGGTAGTTATGAAACGAAGATTTGAGCTGTCGATATTCAAGACCTGACGAGGATGCGGATAGAAAGTAATCACAACAGTCTCACCTCCAATAGCTTTTGCCGATTTTATCATATCGTCAAAAATAGCTTTATGTCCCAAATGAACACCATCGAAGGTGCCAATAGTGACAATAGCATTAGGCACTTTTATAAAATCTGAGAAATTATTGTAAACCTTCATATCTTAAAATTCTCAATAATATATTTAGCTATTTGCACCGCATTTGTAGCGGCACCTTTTCTAATATTGTCGGAAACGACCCAAAAATTCAAACCTTTTTCTATGCTGAAATCGCGGCGGATGCGACCAACGAAGACCTCGTCTTTATCGAAAGCCATCATAGGTGTCGGATATTTGTTTTCGCTTGGATTATCATAAACCACAACACCCGGAGTCTTCGATAAAATTTCTCTAACTTCACTTATATCAAACTCTTGTTCAAACTCGACGTTGATACTCTCGGAATGACCGCCATAAACAGGAACACGAACCACTGTCGCCGTGACTGCAATATCGGAATGTAAAATCTTATTGGTTTCAAAAACGAGTTTTTCCTCTTCGGCTGTATATCCATTATTTAAAAATAAACCGCCATGAGGAATCACATTCTCATGAATCTGGCATGGATATGCTGGATTATCAGACGCTTCTCCTTTTTGTTCACAGACAAGTTGGTTGAGACCTTTCTGCCCGCTGCCGCTCACCGATTGATATGTTGAAATCACCAATCTCTTAGCTTTATATTTTCTATGCAGCGGCGCCAATGCCATCAACATACAGATTGTTGTGCAGTTAGGATTTGCAATAATATGATTATCAACAGTTATGTCTGAAGCATTGATTTCTGGAACGACTAAAGGAATATTCGCGTCTTTACGCCAAGCCGAACTATTGTCAATAACGTAAGTTCCTTCTTCTGCAAATTTCTTGGCATACGAGAGCGACACTTCTGCACCGGCGGAGAATATTGCAATGTCGGGTTTCTGTGCAACCGCGTCTTCTATAGAAACAAGTGTATGTTCTTTCTCTTTGAAATAAATCTTCTTGCCGATAGACTTCTCCGAAGCCGCCACTATCAACTCATCGATATGCAGATTTTGCTCAGCAAGTACCTGCAACATCTTCTGACCAACTAATCCGGTAGCTCCAATAACTGCAATTTTCATCTTAATAAAAATTAACTAAAAATTTTATTTAATAATTTTTAACAAAAAACAGCCTTTTTACTACTACATTTCAATCTTTTCTGACTAAAAATCTTTGATAATCTATCCAAAAGTTAAAAATAGTTAAAAATCAAGAACTTAAAGAAAAAAGCTGTACTTTTGTGCAAAAATACGAATTTATTAGCAATATTAAGCGCGTAATTTGTAAAAACCATTAAACTATGAAACCTATTTTATTATTACTCATTTTGTCGTGCCTTGGCGGCTTGTGTCGTTCACAGATTATTGACGATTTTTCAGATGGAAATTTTTATGAGAATCCGACTTGGTTTGGGAACGATAGTCTATTTATCATCAATGAAGATAATAAGTTACAATTAAATGCAGATGAAAGTGGTATCGCTTGTTTATCGACATATTACGAGAAAGAAGATGAGATGGAATGGCGATTCTGGATTAAGGAGAAATTCTCGCCATCGGCAAACAACTACTGCGACGTTTTTCTTTGTAGCGACAATCCCGATTTGAAAACTGCCAATCAAGCTTATATACTACGTTTCGGAGAATCGGGGAGCAATGATGTGGTTGAACTGCTGCGACTTAATAACGGACAACTTACAAGTATTTGTCGTGGTTCGGATACTTTTATTGCTTCTTCCTTCTCCTCTTTTGTTAAGGTAACTTACGACAAATCTAATATCTGGAAAATCTTCATAGATAAAAAGGGAGAAGATGTTTATAAATTGGAAGCCAATGGTTTTGATGGTGATTTTCAACATCTTGACAAAGAAGCGTCTTTTGGTTTTAAATGCACTTACACCAACAGCAATGTCAAGCAATTTTACTTCGACAATATTTATATTGGAAAGAAAATCATCGACAGCATCGCTCCAGAATTAATAAGTTGTGAAGTCATTGACGATTATCATTTAGAATTAAAATTTACTGAAGCCGTGAGTGAAAATTACGCACTCGACACAAATAACTACATCATTGAAAATCTGAGTATCAATCCATTGAAAGTTATTTATGGGAATAATTATTCCACTATAGTTTTAGAATTTAAAGAAGCTATTCAGGAAGAAATATATCTCAACTTAAAAATAGAAAAGATTGAAGATTTTGAAGGTAATGTTTCAGAAACAATGAATAAAACGTTTTTGTATTATAAAGCAAATCAGTATGATATTGTAATTAACGAGATAATGTCTGATCCGTCGCCTCCCATCGAACTTCCGGAATATGAATATGTCGAATTGTATAATAATTCAGCTTTTCCGATTAACTTAAACCATTGGACATTTGTCATTGGGAACACTGAACATATTACAAAAAAAAACATTGAGATTCAATCTGGTGAATATCTTCTCTTGTGTCATAAAGACGCTACAGAAGCATTCTCTGATTCAGGAAGATTCATTGGTTTAGATTCTTTTCAAGTTACAAATTCTGGTACAAGTTTATCGCTACTTGACAAAAAAGGCGATGTCATTTCATCAGTAGAATTTGATGTTTCTTGGCATGACGACAGTTACAAAAAAGACGGAGGTTGGTCGTTGGAACAAATTGATTACGAAAATCCTTGTGCAGGGAAAGCCAATTGGAGAAGTTCATGCGATAAGATGGGAGGAACGCCCGGCAGAGAAAACTCAGTAAAAACAACAAATATTATCGTTCCTGAAATTGAACATATAAATACGGTTTCCAATAATAAGATAGAAGTATTTTTTAACCAAAATATGAATTTGAAAAGTCTGCAAGACACTGAGAATTATTTTATTAAAGAAATGAAACTCCATCCTTCCGAAATCTTTATTCTACCCAACAGATACGATTATGCAGAATTATTTTTCGAACAGTATTTTTCAGAAAACGAATTATACACTTTAAATATTAGCGACGTAAATAATTGTAAAGACATTGGTCTTGAAGATATAGATATAACTTTTGGCATTCCCTCACAGGTCGAGTGTAATGATGTTATTATCAATGAAATATTGTTTAACCCTATTACTCCCGGTGTTGATTATGTAGAACTTTACAATCGTTCGGATAAGGTCGTAGATTTAAGTAAGATTTTGCTTGGTAATATCAAAGAGAGTTTTCCAAATCCACCAGATACAATATTGAAAGAAATAAGTTCCGATAGCAGGATTTTTCTTCCTCATTCATACATATTACTTTCTGTTGATGGTGAAATAGTAAAATCCCAATATGATACTGAATCCAAGAACTTCATTGATTTAGAATCTTTTCCGTCTTTGCCTAATGAAGAAGGACGCGTTATAATCTGTAATAAAGTGAAAGAAATAATTGACGAAGTTTATTATTCCGACAAGATGCATTACGATTTATTAACTGAGACTAAAGGAGTTGCTTTGGAACGTATTTCCTTCGACAACCCTTCTTCAGATGAAAACAATTGGCATTCCGCTTCTTTCGACGTCAATTATGGAACACCAGGATATAAAAACTCCATGTCGGCAGATTATGTTAAAACTGATGAAGAGATTGTTAGTATAATACCTGAAATTTTCTCTCCAGACGGAGATGGCTTCGACGACAATTGTGCAATATTTTATGAGTTGAAAGAAAACGCTTCAAGTATCAATATAAAGATTTTCAACACAAAAGGATTTCTGATAAAGAATATATTAAACAATAGTCTAACTGACAGAGAAGGATTTTTGATTTGGAATGGCTGCGATGACAACAACCACCGAGTTGAACCCGGAATTTATATCGTTCAAGTTGAACTTTTCGATTTGAAAGGAAACGTTGACAGGACAAGAAAGGTCGTTGTAGTTGCCACGAAATAAAAAAGTCGGCACTGAGACCGACTTTTTCATATTTTTAGATATTTCTTAGAATTTATAGGAGACACCTATTGCGCCATTGTTTGAAGAACCCAAACCAAATTCTAAGTTAACACCGATGTTACCAAAATAGTAACGAGCGCCGAGTTGTCCACCCATTGCAAAATTTCTACCTAACAAACCTAAGTTTAAGCCAATGTAAGTGTCTAAGTTATTTACAAATTCATAGTGGAAATTACCTCTTGCTCCCAATGAAAGATGCATACCAAGACCACCATCAATTTCATCATACATGTAAACACCAACTTCACCACCAACAGAAACTGCTGCATTACCATTGATAAAACCGCTTGCTACACCATAATCTAAAGCGAGATCAATTGGCACACCATGATTACTGAAACCTACTCTTGCACTACCAACGAGTTGACCTTTGCTCATAGTTGATTGTGCTTGAACACCTAAGCCTAAGAAGCAGAATACTGCTACCAAAAATAATAATCTTTTTTTCATGACTTTGAAATTTAAGTTAACTTTTAATTTATCGCTTACAAAAATAACATTTTTTTCACAAATAAAACATTTTTATTGTTAATTTTGTGGTCTAAATATTTAATAAAATGTCGAAGATTTTTGGTTCATTAATGAAGACTGTATATTCTGTAGGTAATATTCCTATCGATATAAAACAGAAGAGGTTAGATCCTATAAAAGCACAAACAAAAGAGTTGAAGAAGCTGCTTAGAAGAGCTTCTTGCACTGCTTTTGGAGAACACTATCATTTTGAGGAAATTCTTAAATCGGATGATATATTTGACACCTACAGAAAAACGGTTCCAATTTTCGACTATAATTCCATGTATAAAAATTGGTGGTTCCGTGCTCTGAATGGAGAGTCTTTCGTATCGTGGCCAGGCAAGATAAAATATTTCGCATTGAGTTCGGGAACCTCGGAAGCATCAAGCAAATTTATACCTATTACTAATGGTATGTTGAGTTCTATCAAGAAAGCGAGTTTGAGACAAATACTTGCAGCCACCAAATACGACTTCCCTATAGACTTCTACGACAAAGGTTTCTTGATGATTGGCGGAAGTACTCATCTTCAATATAATGGAACATACTACTCCGGCGACCTCTCCGGTATCTCAGCAGCTAAACTTCCTTTCTGGTTTGAATATTTCTATAAGCCGGGAAGAAAAATCTCGAGAACAACAGATTGGAATACCAAGTTAGACGAGATGGTTAAAAAAGCTCCATCTTGGGACATTGGCGTACTCGTCGGCGTTCCTTCTTGGGTGCAAATTCTCTTAGAAAGAATCATCAAAGAATATAACCTAAACACAATCCACGACTTATGGCCTTCTTTGTCGGCTTACGTTCATAGCGGCGTCGCTTTTGCTCCATACGAGAAAAGTTTCGAAAAATTATTTGGAAAACCTGTCGTGTATAGCGAAAGTTATTTGGCTTCAGAAGGTTATATAGCTTACCAAGTTGATTTGAACAAACGTATTATGCAACTTATCATCGACAACGGAATATATTACGAATTTGTTCCTTTCAACGAAAACAACTTCGATGAAGATGGTAACATCAAGCCTAATTGTCAATCACTTACGATAGAAGAAGTAGAAGAGAACGTAGATTACGCAATTTTACTCTCAACGAATGCAGGAACATGGAGATACCTCATCGGAGATATGATAAAATTTGTCAATAAGGAAAAATGCGAGATTATCATCACAGGAAGAACTAAACAATTTTTAAGTTTAGTAGGCGAGCATCTTTCTCAAGACAATATGAATCAAGCTATTGAGAATGTTTCCAATGAATTTAAGATTAACATAAACGAATTTACTGTATCAGGATTCCGCAATGGAAACACCTTCGCTCATCATTGGTATATCGGCTGCAACGACGACATAGATAAAGGGAAACTCATAAATAGAATCGACGAGCATCTCAAGGTATTGAACGACGACTATCGCGTTGAGAGAGAGGAGGCCTTGAAGGATTTGTATATTGATGT
Source organism: Bacteroidales bacterium (assembly GCA_017461665.1). Taxonomy (GTDB): domain Bacteria; phylum Bacteroidota; class Bacteroidia; order Bacteroidales; family F082; genus Limimorpha. The sequence continues at coordinate 25,731 of JAFTXI010000024.1, forward strand.
TATTCCTACACAGATTTTTTATGATTTTATGGCGAAGACTGGAAAAATTGGAGGCGCTACAAAGTTTCCACGCGTGTTGAAGGGACAGAGATATGAAGATTGGAAACAATTTATTTCATCAATAAATCTCGACAAATGATTTTCTTAGAAGGCGTAATTGTAGGATTGTCGCTTGCCTTGATAATGGGCTTCGGACCCTCTTTTTTCACATTGATTCAAACGAGTATCAACAGAGGTTTCAAATCAGCAATGTTGTTAGATATAGGTGTGATACTCAACGACATTCTGATAGTAGCCTTGACTGCGATGACCAATCTGCAATTCAATATTTCTGATAAGAATAGCTTACTCTACGCAGGAGTCAGCGCAGGTATAATATTAATTATATTCGGTATCTATAATTTCACATTATCGCCACAGAGGATTATCAATATCAGCGAAAACAACAATCATACTATTGAAAAAATGAATGAGAAATTCGACGAAGAGCCTAAGTGGTACGTTTATATCAGTAAGGGATTTATCATCAATATCTTCAATCCTTTTGTTTGGATTTTTTGGATAACATGCGTTGCCACAGCCTCAAGTAATTTCGAAGGGAATAAATATTCATTGTTCATATTTTTCGTAGGTATTTTTGCGACAGCATTATTCTTCGACATCCTAAAAGCATTAGGCGCATATTCTCTAAAGAAATTCTTCACAGAAAGAATGCTGAAACTTTTAAATCAGATAACAGGAATTGCACTTGCAATTTTTGGTTTATACTTGATTATAAGAGTTATTTTCTTCCCTCTTTAACCTTTATATTCTTCTTCGTCAAACTTAATGTCCTTCACATTAAGTTGAAGGCTTGTTTTTCCTTGCCAGAAATTTTTCTCTATACAATAGCAAATTGAGAAAGGTTCTTTTGAACGCACCTTTTGATAATCGGCACCTTTTTGGAAAGCAATACCGGCGAATACCAACTCTGCGTCTTGAGCTTGAATAACGCTTAGTTTCAAGTGTTTCATATTTCCTACAGGACGTGATAAACCAGTATCGATAACATTTCTCGATAAGAACACCGGAGCCATATTACCAGGACCAAAAGGAGCAAATTGCTTCAACACTCTAACGAATTTTGGATTTATGTCGGTGAAATCTATTTCTAAATCGACATTAAGTTCTGGTGTAAGTTCCTCATTATCTATGTTATTTGCCACATATTCCTCGAAGCGTCTTGAAAACTCTTCTAAATTTTCCGGTTTTAGAGAGAGACCAGCGGCATATTTATGTCCACCAAAATGTTCCAACAAATCGGAGCAATTGTCTATTGCATCGTAGATATCGAAATTTTTTATGGAACGTGCTGAACCTGTAATGAGATTATTTGATCTTGTAAGAACTATAGTCGGACGATAATAACTATCTGTAAGTCTTGAAGCTACAATACCAATAACACCTTTATGCCAATTCTCATTAAAGATGACTGTACTCTTTGCATTAAGTAACTTTTCGTCTTCCTCTATCATTGCGAGTGCTTCTTCCGTGATTTTATTGTCAAATTCGCGACGCTTCACATTTAAGTCGTTGATAGAGTTTGCCAATTTATCGGCATGTTCTTTTCTTTCTGCGATGAGCAATCTTACAGAATCGCTGGCTTTTTCCAAACGACCAGCCGCATTGATTCTCGGTCCTATCATAAAAACCAAGTCGCTTATTGTCACCTCTTTGTTAAGAACATTTTGAGGATGTTCAGAATCGGCAGATGGTTCTTCTTCAAGACGATACACATTAGCGTGACTTAATACCGCCTCCAAACCTGGACGCGGATTTTTATTAATTAACTGCAATCCGTAATATGCCAAGACTCTATTTTCACCAGTGATTGGAACAATGTCGGCAGCGATACTAACAGCAACTAAATCGAGAAGTTCATAAACTTCCTCCATCGGACGGTTCAAACTCATCGACAATGCAGTGATAAGTTTGAAACCTACGCCACAACCCGACAATTCTTTATAAGGATATTGACAATCATGACGTTTAGAGTCGAGAACAGCTACAGCATTAGGAATTTCATCGCCTGGTCTATGATGATCGCAAATTATAAAATCGAGGTTACGACTATTGGCATATTCAATTTTTTCTACGGCTTTAATTCCACAATCCAAAACTATGACAAGGTTAAAACCGTTATCAGCCGCATAATCTATCCCTTTATATGAAATACCGTAACCTTCTTCGTATCTGTCAGGAATGTAAAAAGCAATTCTTTTCTTGTTGATAAAATTCTTAAGGTAGGTGTAGATCAAGGCGACAGCAGTTGTTCCATCAACGTCATAATCGCCATATATCAATATCTTCTCACCATTTTCCAATGCCCTTTTAATTCTTTCCACAGCCTTATCCATGTCTTTCATCAAAAAAGGATCGTGAAGATGTGTTAAAGAAGGACGGAAGAAATCTTTTGCTTCATCATAGCTTGTAATACCACGTTGGACAAGCAAAGTAGAGAGATTTTCATCAATGCCCAAGACATTTGATAAATTCTCAACAATTTGTTTGTCAACACTTTTATTTAATATCCAACGTGTATTCACCATATAAAATTTGAACTTGTAAAATTACAACAAATAATTCCTTTTGACAAGTTTTTTCATCAAAATAATGCAAAAAAATATCTATTTAATATTCAAAGATTTATAATCTGATGTAAAAAACAATTAAGATTTGTTGCATAAATTGTAAAAAGAAATTATCAAAATCCATATAAAAAAAAGCACATCTTAACTATACATTAACATTATTTACACTGAAAAAACTTCAAAAAAGTTCTAAAAACACTTTTATTAATGAGATATATTTCTTATTATTGCAATATGTTTAACTTTAAAATAGTAGTCCCTTGAAAAAGATTAAAACTTGTTTAATATCAGTCTTTTATAAGACAAATTTAGATAAAATAGTTGACTTGTTAAAGGAACAAAATGTTCAGATTTACGCTACAGGCGGAACGTACGATTTTATTAAAGAACTTGACGATTCTGTTAAAACTATTGAGTCGTTAACAACATATCCATCAATTCTCGGTGGTCGAGTGAAAACATTGCACCCGAAAGTATTTGGCGGTATTTTAGGTCGCTTGCAAAACGAGAAGGATGTTGAGGAAATGAAACAATATGAAATTCCTGCTTTTGACCTCGTCATCGTTGACCTCTATCCTTTTGAAGAAACAGTGAAAAAAACTGACGATTCCGTACAAATTATTGAGAAAATCGACATCGGCGGTATTTCTTTGATTCGCGCCGGAGCTAAAAACTTCAACGAAGTCGTTATCGTTCCAGATTCAAAATATTATCTTGAATTTATGGAACTCTATAAAAATCAAGATGGTTGTACAAGCATCGAAGACCGTAAACGTTTCGCAAAATATGCTTTCGCAACAAGTTCACATTACGACGGAATGATTTACGATTGGTTTACAAAAGACTCAGAATCACAAGATTTAAACATGCATATCGATAATCGTAGCGAGTTACGTTACGGAGAGAATCCTCATCAAAAAGCTACTTTCTACGGAAAACTCGATGATGTATTTGAAAAGTTACACGGTAAAGATTTGTCATACAACAACTTATTAGATCTTGAAGCCGGTCTTAACTTGATTCGTGAATTTGAAGAACCAACATTTGCTATTTTAAAACATAACAATCCTTGCGGTATCGCTTCTCGCAACACAATAGCTGAAGCATATCAGGCTGCGTTGGCAGGTGACCCTGTGTCAGCTTTCGGTGGCGTCTTCGTAAGCAATAAAAACATTGATATTGAGACAGCTAACGAAATAAATAAAATGTTCTTCGAGGTAATTGTCGCTCCTGATTATGAAGACGGCGTTTTAGATATTCTCTTCTCAAAGAAAAACAGAATAGTCTTGAAACTCAAATCAAACGATTTCCCTACAAAAGTTTATAAGTCAGCTCTTAACGGTATTTTGATGCAAGACCGCGACCTTCACACAGAAACCGCCGATGATTTCAAAGCCGTTACTAACAAAAATATTGAACCTCAAGAAATTGAAGATTTAATCTTCGCAAACAAAATTGTTAAACACAGTCGTTCCAACGCTATAGTCCTCGCTAAAAACAAACAATTGTATGCTTCAGGCATAGGTCAAACATCTCGCGTTGATGCACTTAGACAAGCTATCGAAAAAGCCAACTCATTCAACTTCGACCTCAATGGCGCTGTGATGGCTTCCGACGCTTTCTTCCCATTCGCCGACTGCGTAGAAATAGCTCATAATGCTGGTGTTACAACAGTTATACAACCTGGAGGTTCAATAAAAGACCAAGACTCCATCGACTATTGCAACGCCAACGATATGGCAATGGTATTCACTGGCTATCGTCATTTTAAACACTAATAACTAAGAAACAAAATGGGACTATTTTCATTTTTCAATAAGGAATTAGCAATAGACTTGGGAACAGCCAACACCGTCATTATCTATAATGACAAGGTGGTTGTTGACGAACCTTCTATTGTCGCAATACAAAGAGACACTCAGAAAATCATGGCTGTGGGTAAACGTGCCATGATGATGCATGGAAAAACCCATGAGAATATAAAGACTATCAGACCATTACGCGACGGTGTTATCGCCGACTTCCAAGCAGCGGAATATATGCTGAGAGAAATGATCAAAATGATTAACTTCCACAACAGCATCTTCCCTCCTGCTCTGAAAATGGTCATCTGTATCCCTTCAGGTATCACCGAAGTGGAAGAAAGAGCCGTTAAAGACTCAGCCGAACAAGCCGGCGCTAAAGAGGTTCGTCTCATCCATGAACCAATGGCTGCCGCTATCGGTATAGGCATAGATGTTCTTGAACCAATGGGTAATATGATTGTTGATATAGGCGGCGGTACCAGCGAAATCGCTGTGATAGCATTAGGCGGTATCGTCAACAATAAATCTATCCGCACTGCAGGAGACAATTTTACTGAAGAAATTGTCGAATATATGCGCAAACAACATAACATGTACGTTGGTGAAAGATCCGCAGAAATGATTAAAATAGAAGTTGGTTCTGCTCTTACAGAACTCGACAATCCACCAGATGAATATGCCGTTCATGGTAGAGACTTGCTCACAGGTATTCCAAAAGAGATAAAGGTAAATTACTCAGAAATAGCATATTGCTTGGATAAGAGTGTCTCTAAGATAGAGACAGCCGTTCTCAATGCTTTGGAACAGACTCCTCCTGAATTGGCAGCCGACATCTATCGCACAGGTATCTACCTCACAGGCGGCGGCGCATTGTTACGTGGATTAGACAAACGTCTCCACGCAAAAACAAAGTTGCCTATCCACGTGGCAGAAGACCCGTTGAGAGCCGTAGCCCGCGGTACAGGTATCGCTCTTAAAAACTTCGACAAATTCCCATTCCTGATTAAATAATCCGGATTGAATCATTATGTATAACTTATTAAGATTCTTAAAAAGATATAGTTACATATTGATGTTTTTGATATTGGAAGCATTGTGTATCATCCTATTGGTAAACAATCTTCCATATCAAAAACGTAAACTTACAAGCGTGGGTAATGCCATTGCAGGAAAATTTTTTAAAACAAAATTCAATTTCACAAACTACTTCTCCCTTAAAGAAGAAAATCAAGTGTTAATAGAACATAATGCTCATCTTATGAGTATGTTACATCTTGATTCTGATACATTAACCGCACTTGATTCTTGCTCTTCCAACTACAGATATATTCCAGCAAATGTTATTAACAATAGCATTGATAATGTTAATAATTATTTACTTATTGACAAAGGAAGCAAAGACGGAGTTAAAAAAGATATGGGTGTAATTTGTGAAAACGGAATAGTGGGTAAAGTCGCTAATGTAAGCAAAAACTATTCATCTATAATAAGTTTGTTACATCCATATTCTGTTGTTAGCGCACGATTTACAGATAATCAGCACATTGCAAATGTTTGCTGGGAAAATAAAGATTTTCGCTACGGAACAGTAAAAGATATACCTCTTCATCTTAATCCTCAAAAAGGTGACACTCTCGTAACAAGCGGATTCTCCAATATTTATCCTGCCGACATCATGATTGGTACAATTGAAGAAATGATAGAATATAAATCCAAAGATTTCAACACCGCTACGATAAAATTCTCTACTAACTTCAGTACCTTACGTCATGTTTTCGTGATAGATAATTTACATCAAACAGAAATCGACTCTCTAATATCAAATAACAAAAATGAATAACAGACTAATTACTAATATCACACGATTCTTTGGCTTGTTATTGTTTCAAGTTTTGATAATAGATAACATTCGTCTTGGATATTATATTCATCCATATATCTATGTACTTTTCATTTTTCTTCTACCTTTCAATATTCAAAAATGGCAGCTGCTTCTACTCGGATTCGTTACTGGTCTAACAGTCGATTTATTCAACGGAACACCCGGACTTAATGCTGCTGCAACAGTATTCATGGCTTTTATACGTCCATACGTGATAAACGGAATGACAAGAAGAAAAGACATAAACCCTAACGATGAACCTTCTTTTAACAATATGGGACTCAGTTGGTTCCTCTTATATTCTTTATTACTCCTAACAGCTCATAATTTTATTTTGTTCTCAATAGAAGCTTTTAGTTTTAAACTTATTGGAGTGATATTGATGCAAACTCTATTGAGCATTTTTAGCTCTCTATTGTTAATTTTTATTATCACACTATTATTTAAGAAATCTAATAAAAAATTAATATAAAAATTTATAACTATGAAAATCAAATTATTAACATTGACAGTCGCTTTATTTGCATTGTTCTCATGTAACAAATCAACATTTAATGTTAACGTTGAATTACAAAATACTGAAGACAAAATGATTTATCTCAAAAAAATGGTGGATAATGAATTTGTCACTTTAGATTCGGCAATTATGCAAAACAATATGGTAAATTTCATCGTTGAAAGCGGTGATCCAACAAACTATTATTCAATAACTATAAAAGGTGTAAGGTATCCAATAAATTTCTTTAGCGAAAACAGAGATGTTAAGATTATTGGCGACGCTAAAAATAGAAATGAAATCAATATTAGCGGTTCAAATGCTCAACAACTTCTAAATGAATATAATAAAGAAATACAAAAATTCTATTCACAAATGAGAGAGTTGAGCAGCAAATATGAAATCGCTACACAAAACAATGATGATGCAGAAATGGAAAATATTAGCAAAGAATACGAACAGATAGAAAAGAATCAGATGAATTATATGACGCTCTTCTTAAATAAAAATTGTAAGAGTTTCGTTGCTCCATATATTTTGTACAACAATCGTTATAATTTTGAGTTAAATGAACTTGAAGATTTTGTTAATAATTTCAACATCACACAAGAAAATAATTTCTCAAAATTATTAGACAAATATATTGCTGTTCTTCAACGCGTTGATATCGGTCAACCTTATTTAGATTTTACACAAGAAACTCCTGAAGGCGATATGTTGTCACTCTCAGAACTCGTCGGTAAATCTAAACTTTTGTTAATAGATTTTTGGGCCTCATGGTGTGGTCCTTGTCGCGCCGAAAATCCTAATGTCGTTGAGGTTTACAGAAATTATCACGAAAAAGGCTTCGACGTACTCGGTGTTTCTTTAGACATGAATAAAGAAAAATGGGTCGATGCTATTGAAAAAGACGGACTTATCTGGCATAACATATCCGACCTAAAATATTGGCAAAATGAAGCTGCCCAAGCTTACGGCATTTCTTCTATCCCAAGCAACCTCTTATTAGATGAGAATGGAACTATCATAGCCAAAAACTTAAGAGGCGAAGATTTAAAAAATAAAGTTCAAGAATTATTAAAATAATTTAGCAATTATGAAAAATAAAATAATCATCGGTTCTCTGTTGATTCTAACATTCTTCTCTTGTAACAAAAACTCTTTCAAGGTAAATGTGGAATTAGAAAATGCTAACGGAAGAACAGCTTACCTCCAAAAAATAATCGATAATGAAACTATTAACATCGATTCAATTGTTATTGATAATAAAGCTTTTACATTTAATGTAAAGAATAATAAAAATAACGATATTCTTCATCTTTATGTAAAAGGTTGGAGACGCAGCTTACCTTTCGTCGCTGACAATAAAGATGTTTACATAAAAGGTGATTTCAACGCTTATAACAAAGTTGAAATAATAGCTTCTGAAACACAAAAGGTTTTAGATAAATTTAACAGAAAATTTAACACAACAACAAATGACAATACCAGAAAATTATTAATCACAGACTTCCTCAAAAATAGTCCTGAAAGTGTGTTGTCACCATACCTGTTATATCGTTACAAATGGGCATTCAATCTCAACGAACTAAAATTAGCAATATCGTATTTTCCTGAAAACTTCAACACAGGTTATCTTGGAAAAGTTAAAGAATATATCGAGTTGTTGGAACGCAGCGAAGTTGGTAAACCTTATATCGATTTCACATTGAATAATATTGAAGGTCAAGCTGTTTCACTTTCATCTCTCGTAGGAAACAACAAACTAGTCATAGTTGATTTTTGGGCTTCTTGGTGTCCTGATTGTCGCGTCGAGAATCCTAATGTAGTTGCAGTTTATAATGACTATAAAGATAAAGGATTGGAAATCATAAGTGTTTCTATGGATACTGACAAAAACGCATGGCTCAAAGGTATCGAAGAAGATGGTCTGATTTGGGAAAATCACGTCTCGGCTTTGAAAGGATGGAATTGTCCTGCCGCCGCTGAATATGGTGTCGCTTTCATCCCTCAAAACGTTCTTATCAATAACGACGGAAAAATTGTCGCTAAAAATCTTAATGGAGAAGATTTAAGAAATTTTGTATCACGTTATCTTAGATAATCATGGAAAAAGAAATTAAAATTTATAACTACGGATTAAACGAAATAAAGACTTATCTATTTGTAACTCTTTTCGTTGTTGGTAATATCCTATTACCTCAATTATGTCACTTGATTCCTAATGGTGGAAAAATATTCTTACCAATTTATTTCTTCACATTAATTGCATCGTATAAATACGGATTGAAAGTCGGTTTGTTGACCGCAGTGTTATCTCCTGTCGTCAATTCTCTTTTATTCGGAATGCCAAATCTCGCCATTCTTCCTGCAATATTAACAAAATCAATAGTTTTAGCCATCGCTGCTTCAATCATATCAAATAAAACACAAAAAGTTTCTATTATCACTTTGTTAATGGTAATTTTGATTTATCAATTAGTAGGAACTTTGGTAGAATGGATTATGACATCTTCGTTTTATATTGCTATTCAAGATTTTAGAATAGGAATCCCGGGAATGATGTTACAATTGTTTGGAGCATATTTCATTTTGATTCTTTCAAAGGAAAAATAAAATCGTAATGATTATCAAAGATATCAACTATATCAAAGATATTTTGTTAAAAGAAAATCATAGCATTGTGATTTTAAAAAAAGACGCCTCTGTTGTCACCTCAGTTGATAGAGGCGTTCTTCCTTTAATTAAATTATTGAAAGAAGACAAGTTACAACTTCAAGATTCTATTATAGCAGATAAAGTTGTTGGAAAGGCAGCTGCTCTTCTCATGATTTATGGAGGTGTTAAAGAAGTTTTCTGTCCTGTAATAAGTACGCCAGCAATTCAAGTTTTCAACAACAACAATGTTAAAATAAATTATGATAAAGAAGTTGAAAGGATTATTAACAGAAAAAGCGACGGATTGTGTCCTATGGAAACTTTATGCCTTGAAATAAATAATCCAGAAGAAGCCTTTGATAAAATTTTAGAGAAACTTGAAAACAAAAAAGAGACTATCTAAAAAGACAGTCTCTTCACGCAAAAGAAATATAAATTAATTTACAAACTTTATCTTTTCCTTAATTCTAGGTTTAGCTTCAGGTTGTTCGTCAGGATAACCAAATCCTATTGCCATCAAAAACTCATAACCTTCTGAGAATGATAATTTTTCTAAATAAGGTTTTGCTTCTTCAGATTTCATAAATTCCATTGGAGCCATTTGAATACAACTGCCAATACCGTACGCCCAAGCTGCATTTACCATATTTCCTGCGAGAAGACCACAATCAACTTGAGAACACATTCCAGGTTGCATTGCTATAAAAACAACAGTCGGTGCATTACGAAACATATTACGGAAATTAGGATCTTTTTTAGGATTACGCGGATTATCTTCATCCATACCAGCGAGATACAATTCCGTCATACCATTTAAAATCTCTGGATTATCGACAACGCGAATCTCCCATGGCTGCTTGTTCATTCCATTTGGAGCATAAATTCCGCATTTCAAAATAGTGTTCATAATCTCACGCGGAACAGCTTCGTCTTTATATGCACGAATGCTACGACGTGTCAAAAGATTATCTACAACTATTTTTTCTTTACTTTCCATGCTCGCCTCCGAAACTTCTTTCTTTGGTTCTCCACAACTCATCATCAGAATACCCAATCCTAATAAACAAAAACCTTTGAAAATCTTATTCATAAAAATTATTTTTTATATTCAAATTCATACAAATCATGTAAATCATGATCGCTCATCTTCATAATGGCTTTATAATCCATTTGTTTTGTTACCATTAACCATTCAAAAAATTCGTCTAAGAAAGAATTTATACCTGCAGAATTTGCTTTGTGATAAAACAAGCTTAACTTCTTTTCAGCTTTGATGTCGTCGTAACCTTCTTGTTGTTGCTTCAGTAATTCAATTAAGTTTTCCATATAGTTCAATTTTTAAAGTTAATAATTGTGTTTATTAATCGAAAAGAGTTTACAAATTTACAAAAATCTGATTTTTTTGTCAATAGATTTTATTTATTTTTTTCAACAAAATTACTTTTTTCGATAATTAAACACTAAACATGATGATAAGGTTCACCTTTTATAATAGTAAAAGCACGATAAAGTTGCTCAACAAAAATCAATCTTATCATTTGATGAGAGAAAGTCATCTCGGAAAGACTTATTTTAAATTTTGCCTTGGCGTAAACATCTTTAGAAAAACCGTAAGGTCCTCCTACGACGAAGATAATCCTTTTTCCTCCAGCATTCATCTGTTTTTCAATCCATTGAGAAAATGCTACTGACGAAAAAGTCTTTCCATTTTCATCTAATAAAATCAAGTCGTCGCCGGGAGCAAGCTGCGATAAAATTAAATCGCCTTCGGCTTTTTTCTGCTGCTCTTCACTGAGCGTTTTTCTATTTTTAATGTCGGGAATAACTTTCATCTCAAAAGGAACATAATGTTCTAACCTTTTGATAAATTTGTTAATGCCTGTATCTAAATAAGTTTCATCGGTCTTACCGATAACAAGAAATAAAATTTTCATAAGCAAAATTAAACATTTTTCTTCAAAATAGTCAAATATTTTATAACTTTGAAAAACTAAAATTTAATTTATAATACGATGGAAATCAATGTTTTTCTTAATTATATAAAGCAAGATTTTTTAGATAGCTGTAATTTGTATCATCAAAATCAAATCGGAAACAGCATTACCATTTATAAAGAAGGTGAAGATTTTCCGGAATTGGACGATTACCAACTTGCAATTGTTGGTGTTGAAGAAGAACGTAACTCTTTCGACAACGAAGGTTGTAAAGATGCTCCCAACGTAATAAGAAAATCTTTATATCAACTTTTTAATCATTGGAATGACTTAAAAATCATTGATTTAGGAAATATTAAAACTGGATACGAAATTGAAGATACTTACTTTGCTCTTAATAAGGTTTTCATGACTTTGATGAAATATCGTATTGTACCTATAATAATAGGTGGAAGTCAAGATCTCACATATCCTATTTATCAAGTGTATGAAAACACAGGTAAGTTAGTGAATATCACTTCTATAGATTCTCGTTTCGATATTGGTCAGGATAATGAAAAACTTAATTCCAATTCTTATCTGAGTTATATAATTCTACATCAACCTAACTTCCTATTTAATTATACAAATATTGGTTATCAGAGTTATTATGTTGATAAACAAAGTGTTGATTTAATGAAGAACCTTCTTTTCGACACTCACAGAATCGGAAATATTAAAAATAATATCGAATCGACGGAATCTCTTTTAAGAAACGCCGACATTGTAACTATCGATACTTCTGCTTTCAGAGCTTGCGATGCACCAGGTATCAAACATAACTCTCCAAACGGTTTTTCATCAGAAGATGGTTGTAAAATGACTCGTTACGCTGGACTAAATCCAAAACTAACTTCAATAGGTTTCTTCGAATATAATCCTTCTTACGATATTAACTATATAACTGCCAATACTTTATCACAAATGATTTGGTATTTTATAGAAGGTTTCAGTTTGCGTATCAACGATTTTCCAACAATAGACAGTAAAGATTTCAAACGTTATAATGTTAAATTAGAAGACGTTAACGATGACATTGTATTTCTTTGTCACAAAGTAAGTGGAAAATGGTGGATGGATTTATCGTTCAAAAGCAAAGACAGAGAAAAATACGAAAGACATCATTATATTCCATGTTCTCGAGAAGATTATGAAACAACGATGGAAAATGAGTTGCCAGACAAATGGTGGCAATTTTATCAAAAATTAATGTAAATTAAGATTGTTAATCTTAATTTTTTTTAACAATTTTATCTGGATTTTTTTCCAAAAAAGAACTCCAGCTTGAAGCAGTCTTTTTTGTTTCAGGAATTTTAACTTTTTTATCATTATCTTCATCACCAATTATATTGAGTGAACGTTGGAAATAATGACATACAGCAGCTGCTGTTGCATCAGTAGCGTCTAACAATTCTGGAATATGATCAAAATGAATGATTTTCTGTAACATAAGAGCTACTTGTTCCTTAGACGCTGCTCCATTACCTGTTATCGACTGCTTAATTTTACGCGGAGAATATTCAAAAATTGGTATGTCTCTATACAAAGCAGCTGCCATAGCAACACCTTGAGCTCTTCCTAATTTCAACATAGACTGAACATTTTTTCCATAAAAGGGAGCCTCTATAGCTAATTCATCAGGATGATATTCTTCAATTATTTCAAGTACTCTCTCAAATATCTTTTTAAGTTTTAAAGCTTGATTATCATATTGTTTCAACTTTAAAACTCCCATACGCAATAAGGATAATTGTTTGTCTCTCTGCAAAATCAAACTATATCCCATCACCATGGTTCCAGGATCTATACCTAATATTATTCTTTCTTTAACCAATTTTTATTACTTTTGTGCCATAACAACTGACAATGATTCATAAAGCAAAAATAATAAAATCGACAGAATTAGCAGTCAAAATTATAATCGTACTGTTAGGCATTCTCGTATTATATCAAAAAATATTTATGAATCAAAATGTTACAGATGTTTGGAATGAAATTAAAACTTCATTTATCAATAAAAACCAATATATCTTAATGACAATTGCATTTTTGTTAGTACCTATTAATATATACATGGAAGGTATAAAATGGAAAATGCAAATTAAACCAATAGAAAATATAAGTAACTGGAAATCTTTTCTTTCAATATTTACAGGAATGACAGCAGGTATGTTTTTTCCAAATAGAGCAGGAAATTTTCTTGGCAGAATATTTATGTTGGAAAAAGCTGACAGAATTAAAGCCGCTATGGTAACAATTGTTGGAGGTATGGCTCAGATGATTGCAACAGTCGTAATTGGTTTGATAGCTGCATTATTTTTTGTTAATAAAAATTTAGTTTTAATTTCCTTTATTACATTATTGATTTTAATTTTGTTAATCTTAATATATTTTAACATTCATCTTTTAAAAAATATTCAGTTCTTGTTTCCTAAAAAATATAAGGAAAAAGTAAACTATTATTTAGAAGTTTTTTCTCTCTACAGTAAAGTTGAATTGTTAAAAATTCTTTTAATTTCTTTTGCAAGATATTTTCTCTATACTTTCCAATTCGTTCTTTTAATTTGGGCTTTCAACATTCCATTAACTTATTTTCAGGCAATGATACCTATTTCATTAACATATTTATCAATGATGATAATTCCTTTTATAACAATAACAGAAATTGCCGTTAGAGGTTCTGTTAGTATTGTAATCTTTGAAAAATGGTTGGCAATGAATGAAATAAGTACATCGTATGGTATCATGGTTTTTTCAGCAAGTTCATTACTTTGGATTTTTAATATAGCAATTCCGGCTGTTATTGGTTTATTTTTAACACATCGTTTAAAATTTTTTAGAAATAAAAATGAATCTTGAATTACTTCAAATATTGTTAAATATAGTTTTGATAATCGCGGCTTCTTATATTGTATGTATAACTGCTTTTACAATAGGTCTCTATAGATTAAAAGAAAGAACCTATTTCTTCAATAAAAAAATTCCTATCAAAGTTTCTGTTCTGATAGCAGCACGGAATGAAGAAGATAATATTGGAAAATTATTAGAATCTCTTTATAATCAATCTTTTGATAAAAATTTATTTGAAGTTATAATTGTTGATGATCATTCTGAAGATAAAACTAAAAAAATCATAGAAGATTTTGTTAATAAAAATAAAGATTTTAACATACGTGTTTTAGATTCAGAAGGAAGTGGAAAGAAAGCTGCTATTTCACAGGCGCTGCATTCAGCTGTAAACGAATTAATTATAGTGACAGACGCCGATTGCATTTTGAACCTTTCATGGATTGAAAGTATTGTTGGTTTTTATCAAGAAAATAAATGTAAAATGATTTTGGCTCCGGTCTTATTATCGCCGGCAAATTCATTGTTCGAGAAAATGCAAGTCTTAGAACATCTAAGTCTTATCGGAAGTACAGCTGGTTCTGCTTCAATAGGTTTCCCCGTGATGTGTAACGGAGCAAACATGGCTTATGATAGAGAAGCAGCTTTGGAAGTAGAAAAATATCGTCACGATTTTAACATTCCTTCCGGTGACGATATGTTCCTCTTAGAACAATTTGTTAAAAATTTTGGATATAATAATGTTAAATTTTTATTAAGTAAATCGGCTGTTGTTAAAACTAGTACCTGCAAAACAATCTCAGATTTCTTCAAACAAAGAAGACGCTGGGTCTCCAAAACAAAATCTTACACAAATTGGAAAATTATACTCACTGCCTTGATAGTTTTCTTTTTCAATTTAAGCATAATTTCGCTGCTTTTAAGCGCATTTTTCATCCCAGCCTTGTGGAGTCTCTATATTTTATTAACATTGTTAAAATTCTTCGTAGATTATCCTCTTTTAAAAAGCATCACAAATTTCATGAATCAGGAGAAATTAATGAAATGGATGTTACCTTTGGAATTTATTTATCCATTCTACGTAGTTTTTACTGCTGTAAGCGGAATTTTATTAAATGTAAATTGGAAAAGAAACTAACACGAGTTGGTCTTTTATTCTTTTATATTTAATTTTTAAAATTTTAAATTAATATAAAAAAATGAATAAATAAGTTATTGTTGATAACTTAATAATACGATAAAAATCAATAATTTGACTTAAAATTTATTGTTGATAAACTTGTAAATTAATGTCAACAATCTTTGATAAAAAATGTTCAATCTAAGGAAAAGTTGTTTTTTTAAAAGTTTTTAAGAAAAATTAAACACAAAATAAAGTTATTAACATTAAAATTGTTGATAAAATTTTTAGTCTTGAATTTCAGCGAGATATTGTTTTGTAATGAAAAGTTAATTTTTTCTAAAATATTCATAATTAGTAAGAAAAAAGGTTTAACGATATGAAATTATTTTTAACTTTGTAAAAATTTATCAACAATTTGTATTATGAAAAGTATTATTCCTATAGCTTGTGATCATGGTGGTTTTGACATGAAACAATATCTGATTGAAAGACTGCGAGAAAGCGGTTATGAAGTTAAAGATTATGGCACTTATTCCGACACAAGTGTTGATTATCCTGACTACATTCATCCAATAGCACAAGACATTCAAGATGGAGTTTATCCACTTGGTATCATCCTTTGCGGTAGCGGTAATGGTGCTCAAATGACAGCCAACAAACATCCTAATGTTAGAGCTGCTCTTTGCTGGAATGTTGAATTGGGAAAATTGGCGCGTCAACATAACAACGCTAACATTTTGACTCTCCCAGGTCGTTTCATTGAAAACGAACTCGCTTGGGAAATCGTACAAGCTTATCTCACAACAGATTTCGAAGGTGGAAGACATTCTAACAGAGTTGAAAAAATAAATCTCAAGTAATTTGTAATGAATGATAATGGTATAATTTTCAACCAGAATGCAAAGAAAATTGCTTTTGATGACGAGCATTATGAGAAAATGATGACTCGTTATCAGCGTTTTATGCATAATGTTGAAAATTGTACCAATTATTATTCTGATTTGAATCTTGAAAAACAAAGAGCTTTCAACATAAGATGTAAGGCATTTAAAAAGTTGGATAAACTTTTAGTCGATTTTGATACCAATTTTACAAATAATGGTGGAAAAATTCTTTGGGCTAACGATGCCGATGATGCTAAACAATTGATTTATGATATATTGCATCAAGAAAGAATAAGAAAAATTGTAAAGACGAAAAGTACTACCATTGATGAAATTGGTTTGACATCTTTTCTTGAGATGAAAAAAATCAAGGTCGTTGATACTAACGTAGGAGATTTTATTTGCAGCATTTCAAATGAAAGATCTTATAATATCAATGATTCGGCAGCTCATAAAACAACTTCGCAAGTTGCTGATTTATATACAGAAAAATTTGGTATAAAAGAAAATTGCAACGCCAAACAACTTACAGTTTGTACCAAACAAATTTTAAATGAAGATTTAACAAATCCAGAAGCTCTTATCACTGGAGCAAACTTTTTGATTTCAAACACGGGAACAATTGTATTTACTGAAAATCAGGGTAACATTTTAAAATCGAGTGTTTTTGCACCCGTTCATATTGTTGTTGCCGGAATTGATAAATTGATAACATCGATAGATGAATTGTCGGTTCTGTTGCCGCTAACATCTTTTTACGAGCCAAACAAAAATATATCTTCTTTATATAATTTAATAAGCAAGCCATCGACAGACGGCGATGATGTTCAGAAGTTATTTATAGTTTTGCTTAATAACAATAGAACCAATGTTTTAGCAAAAGAAAAACAGAGGGAAATTTTATCTTGTATTCAATGTGGAGCGTGTTCTGACGTTTGTCCAATATATAATATAATAGGTGGTTACACTTACGAAGAATACAATCCAGGACCTGTAGGTTCGATACTTTTTCCTATTGTTAAAGGTATGGAAGAAGCATCTCATTTTACGACATTGTGTACTTCCTGTGGTCGTTGTTCAGAAGTTTGTCCTGTTGCTATTCCATTGAAAGACTTATTCATAGAAAATAGAAAAGATTTAGTAAAAGAAGATAAATCATTAATTTCAGAAAAAAATTTCATATCTCATTTAATAAAAAAAATGAGTAGTAGAAAAAATTTAGATAAGATGGTTTCTTCTTTTAAAGACATAGAATTAAGTGTTTTTATAAAGAAAAAGTGGGGTAATAAAAGAGAATTACCTAAATTCGCAAAAGAATCATTTTCAGATTATTGGAAAAATATTAACAAAATAAATTAATAAATCGATGAAGAAAACATTTTTACTTTTATTAGCATTATGCATGACATCGGTGATGTTTGCAGAAAATTTTGTGATGATTAAAGTTAAAAATCAACAAAATTTACAAGAATTGTTTAACAGACAGGACATTAACATTCATTATTATAATGATAATTTTGTTCTTGCTTCAGCAGAAAACATGAGTGATGATATGATTTTATTGGACGAAAATTCTTTCGCTTCAAACGAAAATTATTTCATTATTTATTGTAACAAAGATGAACAATCAAATTATGTAAGCAGAGAAAAAAACAATGCTGAAATTCTTTATTCTAATTCTGACATTATGATTGTTAAACCATTGAATACTGAATTGAAACCTGCTAAGAATGATGGTATGGTTGCCATTTCAAACAAAACAGCAAAATTGCCTATTGCTACACGCGATTTTCCAACTGTCACCGAAGAAGACGAATTTATTAAAGGTCTTATGGAACAAGTAAGTATAGATAATTTAACTGCTTCAGTGGAATATTTACAATCATACGAGAGTAGATATTATAATTCTGATTATGCATACGAAGCAGCAAATTGGATTCAAGAGCAATTTGACAACACTTCAATCCTCGAAACAGAACAATTTCCTTTCACATATCAAGGTAATCAATGTGCACCTAATATCATAGCAACACAATGGGGAACGAAGTATCCAGATGAATTTATAGTTTGTGGAAGTCACTTAGATTCATACAGTTATTCTGGAGTTTGTCCAGGTGCTGACGACAATGCAACAGGAGTAGCAACAGTTATAGAGACAGCAAGAATTTTATCACAACACAATTTTGAACGTTCAATTATTTTTTGTGCTTTTGGTGCGGAAGAAATAGGTTTGATAGGAAGTGATGCATACGCAGAATATTGTGCAGATATGGGTATGAATATAGTTGCTTATTTCAACAATGATATGAACGGATATTTGAATCCTGGTGATGACATTCATATCGACTTGATTTATCCTAATGCTGTTGAAACACTTGGTAATTATTATATGAATGTGGCAAATGTATATTTCCCAGAAATGCAAGTACGTCATGTCAACTTCACAGCAGGTGATAGCGATCATACCTCATTCAACCAAAATGGTTTTATGGGTATTTTCCCTTTTGAAGATTATGAAAATTATAGTCCATACATCCATGGCGCAAACGACCTTATAGGACCAAGCGTCAACTCTTTTGAAATGTCGCAACGCTTTACTCAAATGAACTTGGCATGTATAGCAACATTGGCTGGCTTAGATACAGAATCTGTTTCTGAAAATATGATTAATACTGTTGAATTATTCCCAAATCCTGCTAACAATCAATTGACTTTGACAAATATTTATGAAGGCATAAGTGAAGTTCAAATCATAAATTCTGTAGGACAAATTGTTAAAGAATTTTCATTTGAATCGACAACAACAATAGACATCAGTGATTTAAATTCAGGTGTTTATGTTGTTAAAGTTTTAGGTGATAATAACGTCACAAAGAAATTAGTTGTAAACAATTAATAATTAAGAATAATTAACTATGAAAAAATTAACTTTTTTATTCCTTTCTATCTTTATGATGATTTCTGTCAATGCGCAGACTGTCATCACAAAAGATTTTAATAGTTATAATGAAGGAGTCTTGCATGGACAAGACAATTGGGTAGCTCGCGCTCACAGTGCTGGCGGTGGTCAGATGGTCGTTGATTATCTTGGAGACGGGTTGCCAACAACACCAGATGAATCGTTAGGAGTTTATTTCAGCAATGCAAATACTAATTACGGTGAAATTGCGACACACAAATCGACACCTGATTTTCAATTTGATTTTTCAGAAGGTGGAACTATTGAAGTAGAAATAGATATGTTCTACGATTGGTGGGGTTCAGTATTTGGAATTGGTTATGACGCTGACGGTGATGGCGTTGTTTTACCTCCAATGAATTATGAACCAACAGTTCCAAATCCTAATTTACCAACCCAAGATGGTGGTGTTTACTTTGCCACTTCAGGTAAAGCGAGTACAGATCCTAAATTTAAAAATGGTATAGTTTTGCCTAACAATACTATGCCTATTGAATTTGATTATGATGCCTCTATAGGTTGGATTCGTTGGAAAATTATGATTGACCTTGAAGCTAACGATAGAAGCGGTAGTATTACTTTGTTTGCTGACTTTGGTTGTACAGGAGAATTTCAACCAATTCCTGAGATTCAAGGTTTAAATGCAGGTTTGACACCAGGTTCTGGCGACAGATTCGACCCAGCAATGTGGGATGGTGTTTTCTTCTTGAATAGTTCTAAAGCAGCATACGACAACTTATTGATTCGTCATATTCCAGCAGGTTTAGCTTCACAATTTATCGATTTCCCTGCAATCCCTGACCAACTCATCGATGCTCAACCAATTCAGTTACAAGCTACAGCAACATCAGGTCTTCCTGTTACATACGAACTCATAGAAGGTCCTGCAACATTAGAAGGCAACACATTGACGTTGACTGGCGAAGAAGGAATAGTCAAGATTAAAGCTAATCAAAATGGCGACGCCACTGAATGGCAAGCAGCACCTTCAGTGACACGTACTTTTGAAGTTATAGACCCTAATTCTTATACTCCTGTAATCACAATTCGTCGTCCTTACGATGGTACAATGGTTTATGTTTCAGACCTTAACTCCCCTATCATTATAGCTCTCAGCGCATTTATAGAACACGGTGACGCTATCAAATTTGAATCGGTAACATGCAACATAAATGGCGAAACAGTGGAATTGATGACAGCTTATCCAGATGATCCAACAAATGGATATTGGTACGCTTCATGGCAACCAACAGAATATGGAACACATAACATGACTGCAACAATCGAACAATCAGGCGGTAAAGTTACAAGCGTTTCTAATACTTTTGAAGTTACAAATTCATTTGACAATATCAGTGTCACTGCAATGAACGGCGAACTTCAAATCACTCCTTCTCAACAAACTGTCACTTCGGAATACGTATTTCCTTCTCACGTAGGAGCTTTCAATGAAATAGTAATGCAATATGACCATAATTGTATTGCAACATGCGACCCTTATGACAGAGTTGGTTATTGTCGCGTGAAAAACTATCGTGGTGAATGGGTTGAGTTGTATCGTTACGTAACTCCTTTCGGTGTTGAATGTGAAGATAATTTAACAGTTACAGACTATTCTACAGTGCTTCAAGGTTTGGTTGAGTTTGAATTATATTTCCAAACATGGGACGGTAATGGTTATAATCCAATAGTTATTTTCGATTATACAAAAGGTACTCCTGAGTATAAATATATTGATATGAATGAGTTGTGGTTTGGTATTTATGATTTCGGCGATTATGCAAATCAACAACCTGTTCCGGAAATAAATTATCATTTTGCACCTGAAACAGAGAAAGCAAACTTGAAAGTCATAACTACAGGACATAACTGGAGCAGTGGTAACAATGGAGCTTACAACACTGGCAACGCTGCTGAGTTCTATGAGGCTACTCACGGAATTTATATCAACGATTCAAAGGTTTATGATCAACATTTGTGGAGAACATGTAATCCTAATCCTGCAGCATGTCAACCTCAAAATGGAACATGGACCTACAATCGTTCAGGATGGTGTCCTGGTTCTTTGGCAATGGTTTGGGATTTCAGCTTAGATAGTTATATCTCATCGGGTAACGCAAAACTTTTCTATGAGTTCGATCCAACATATATCGACGAATGTCATCCTAATCATCCTGACTGCGTCGATGGACAAGATCCTTCCTGTCCTAACTGTTCAGCAGCCGACAACCCACTTTTGAGAGTTTCAGGTAAGGTTGTTTCTTACAGCAACAACGTTAATTCTATCACAAGCGTTTCAACTTTGATAGACCACAAAGATCCTTTTGAAGTTGGATTGTTCCCAAATCCTGCTAACGATGTCTTAAGACTTACAACAGATTACGACAAAGGTAAGGTCTGTGTTCATATCGTTAATATGCAAGGACAAGAAGTACGCAACTTTGTATTTAGCGAAACAACTACTATAGACATTTCCGATTTAGCACCTGGAATGTACTTCGTGAGCGTTATCGGAGGACAAGTTGTTACTAAGAAATTAGTCATAGAATAGAAATATTTTAGACTTTATAATATTAAAACCTCGGAATTTTAGATTAATTCTGAGGTTTTTTTGTTACAATAGAGAAGTTAACAAGATACTATGTTTCTGATATTTTAGATTTTGAATTTCTGATATTTATCTAATTATTTTACTATTTTTGCAACATGAAATATTTAATAGCATGTCTTGGAAATATAGGTGTCGAATATGACAACACGCGACACAATATCGGTTTTAAGGTAGCCGATTATCTTAATGATGATTTGAAGGGAACCTTTACTACAGGGCGACTCGCTCAGGTATCGGAGTTACGTTATAAGGGAAGAACATTGATTGTTATTAAGCCAACAACATATATGAACTTAAGCGGTAAAGCTGTTAAATATTGGATGCAGCAGGAAAAGATTCCTATTGAGAATATATTAGTTGTTTTAGATGAGATAGCTCTTCCTCTTGGCAACTTACGTATGAGAAAGAAAGGCAGCGATGCAGGTCACAACGGCCTTGCCAATATAATAGAATGTTTAGGGACCAATGTCTTTCCAAGGCTGCGTTTTGGTATTGGAGACGACTTTCCTAAGGGAAAACAAATAGATTTTGTACTTGGAAAATGGAAATCTTCAGAGTTGGATTTGGTAAACGATCGTTTAGATGTAGCTGCGAGTTTTATAAAAAGTTTCGTAACACAAGGCGTTGATTTAACAATGAACCAATTTAATAATAAATAGTTACTGATATTATATAAAAAAAGGAATCGATTTTTCGATTCCTTTTTCCTTATAAAATCTTTAAGATTATTCTTCTGTTTCTTCTTCAGAGATAGCTGATTTCTTAGCTTTAACGTCGCAAACGATGTTGTTAGGAGCTACTAATGGAGTTACGTTTTCGATTGAAAGGTCTTTAACTCTGATAGCTTGGTTGACGTTCAACTCAGAAATGTTAACCATAACGAAAGCTGGAAGGTCTTTTATTAAACCTTTAACTTTAAGGCGAGGGATTCTCACTTTGAGTTTACCACCACGCATAACGCCTGGAGATGTACCTTCTGTGCGAACAGGAAGAGTTACTATGATAGGTTTTTCTTCTGTTACGTGTAAGAAGTCAGCGTGAAGAACTTCGTCTGTAAGTGGGTGATATTGGATATCTTGGAGGATTGTACGGTAAACTTTACCATCGATTGTGAAATCAACGATGTAAGTTTCTGGAGTGAAGAGGATAGTTTTGAAACTTTTAGCGTCTGTGTAGAAACGTACTTCTTCACCTTGACCGTAAATAATGCATGGCACTAAGCCATTTTTACGTAATTGTTTAGCATCTTTTTTCCCTACGTTCTCGCGAAGAGAACCGCTCAATGATACTGAATTCATAATTTAATTTTTAAAATTTTGTTAATTATTTATTTAAGTGGGCGTATGCGAACGCCCGTACATTTTTATTTCTTAAATAAGTCGCTTAAAGATTCGTAGTTTTCAACGCGTTTGATGACTTCTGCGAAGAGAGGAGCTGTTGAAAGTACGTGAATCTTGCTGCTTGGGTTTGTCAATGGAATAGTGTCTGTTACGATAACTTCGTCGAATACTGAGTTTTCGATTCTTTCCATAGCGCTACCTGAGAAGATAGGGTGAGTTGCGATAGCGCGGACGCTGCGAGCTCCACTATCTTTAATCAATTGACCAGCTTTAGTGATTGTTCCAGCTGTGTCGATCATGTCGTCGATGAGGATGACGTCTTTATCTTTTACGTCACCGATGAGCAACATTTGTTCGATAGCATTTGGTTTTGAACGTTGTTTGTGACATATTGAGAATACTGTGTTCAACATCTTTGCGTAAGAAGCGGCGCGGCGAGTACCACCTGCGTCAGGAGAAGCTACCATCAAATTAGGTAAGTTGAGGCTTTCGATATAAGGAACGAAAATCTTTGATGCGAAGATGTTATCTACAGGAACGTTGAAGAAACCTTGGATTTGGTCGGCGTGGATGTCCATTGTGATGACGCGTGTCACACCTGCTGTTGTCAATAGGTCAGCCATCAATTTAGCTGCGATACTGATACGTGGACGGTCTTTTCTGTCTTGACGAGCGAATCCGAAATAAGGAATAACGGCGATGATTCTGCGTGCTGAAGCGCGTTTTGCTGCGTCAATCATCAACAGTAATTCCATCATGTTTTCTGTTGGAGGGAATGTTGATTGAATCAAAAATACGTCTCTACCGCGTATATTTTCTTCAAAACTTGGTTGAAACTCACCATCGGAGAAAACCAAAACATTTGATTGTCCAAGCGGTTTGCCATAATGTTTAGCAATTTCTTCTGCTAAATAACGTGTGGCTCTTCCTGAAAAGATCGATACTAAAGGTTCTTGCATGACGTTAATTTTTATGTGATTAAAAATTTTTCGCAAAAATAAGAAATTTTTTCTTTGTTGTAACAAAAAAATTACTACTTTTGCACTCGCAAATGTTCATTGAAACTAATGCCTAGGTGGCGGAATTGGTAGACGCGTCGGTCTCAAAAACCGATGAGGTAATACTCGTGCCGGTTCGATCCCGGCCCTGGGTACAACAAAGGCAGCTTCATAAAGAGGCTGCCTTTTTTAATTGACAAATTATACTATGAAATCATTATTAGGCTTAACTCTATCTGAAATTCAAGACATCGTTAATCAGTTGGGACTCCCTAAGTTCACTGCTAAACAACTGACAGAATGGCTCTATAAAAAACATTGCGGCAACTTCGACTTGATGTCGAATCTCTCAAAAAATACACGTCAATTGCTGACTGATAATTATACCACTGGCTACCGCGACTTCCTTAACGTGCAAGAATCGAAAGACGGTACAAAGAAATATCTCTTCCCTGGCGGTGACAACTTCATCGAATCGGCTTTCATCCCCGAGAAAGATCGCGCCACTCTCTGCGTATCTTCTCAGGTGGGCTGCAAAATGAACTGCCTCTTCTGTCAGACCGGTAAACAGGGCTTCCAAAGTAACCTCTCGGCAAGCGACATCTTGAATCAGATTCTTAACCTCCCTGAAGTGGATAGACTTACCAACTTCGTCTTCATGGGTATGGGCGAGCCGATGAATAACTACGACAACCTCATGCGCGCTCTTAACGTCATGACTTCGGAATGGGGTCTCGCCATGAGCCCAACGCGTATCACTATCTCGACAGTAGGTGTCATCCCTTTCATGAAACGCTTCCTCGAAGAGTCGAAATGCAACCTCGCCGTGAGTCTTCATTCGCCTTTCCACGACGAACGCCTAAAGATGATGCCGGTGGAGAAGGCTTATCCAATACGCGAAGTGATCCACGCAATACGTCAACACGACTGGAGCGGTCAAAGACGCGTCTTCTTCGAATATATCGTCTTTAAAGGTCTCAACGATACTCCCGACCATATCAAAGAACTCGCTAAACAGTTAGGAAGCCTGCGTTGCAAAGTCAACCTCATCAGATTCCACGACATACCGGGCGTCAACCTTAAAAGTCCTTCCAACGAGGATATGATTAGATTCCGCGACCGACTCAACGACAAAGGTATCATCGCGACGATACGAGCTTCAAGAGGTCAAGACATCGACGCTGCCTGCGGATTGCTTTCGACAAAGAATAATTTACAATGAACAATTAACAGTTGACAATCAACGAAAAAGGAGTTGCTTTTATGAAAGCAACTCCTTTTTTTATATAATTACCAAAACTCATAGACTCATAGTCTCATAGACTTATTTTCTATATATCACATTAAGAACCACATCACCGACCATTCCTAAGGTTTTCGGGTCAATCTGTTCGATATTGTCTTTTATGGTATGCCAATAAGGATAGAAGGAACTTTCCTCGTTGTTTTCTAAATGTATAATATCTATCATCGGGATATTAGCGTTGAGGTTTACATAAATATGGTCGTCGTTGATAGGATGGCCAATCTCGTTGGTGAAATAATCCGAGTAGCCGAGCTCGCGAGCCATTCTCCAGACGTCGTTGCTGAGCGAAGGTGCGAACTGTTGCGAATAATATTCCTTAGGGAATTTTGGATTCGGCGCACCCACCATATCTAAAAGCAATCCGAAGTAGGCGCGATAGTTATATATGTGAGGATTTTTCGACCAATATTGAGAGCCGAGTGCCCAGTCGTTGTTAGTCATGAGGTTGAGATACTGAGGAGCACCGTAATCTTCGAGGTCGAAGAGTATTATGTCTATTCCCGTGTTCATCGGGTTTTCGTTAAGCACTCTTGCTATTTCCATCAGCACTCCTACTCCACTTGCGCCGTCGTTAGCACCGTCGATGGGAGTGTTCCATTTTGTCTCATCAGGGTCGTGGTCGGCGAAAGGACGCGAGTCCCAGTGAGCGCCGAGGAGTATTCTTTTCTTTGCCTGAGGGTTGAATGAAGCGATGATATTCTTTCCATCAATGCCGCGACCATCGTAGAGACGCGTTCTGAAATTTTGAACATAAACAGTGTCTGCTTTCGCGTTGAAGAAGTCGATGAGCCATTCGGCACACTGAGAATGCGCCTCGCTCTCCGGCACGCGAGGACCGAAGTCCAATTGTTGTTTCACGTAAGAATATGCCGAGTCGGCGTTGAATGTAGGAACGACAACCTCCTGTTTCTGAGGAGCGCTCTGTGCAGCAGGTTTAGAAGTCTTTTTGTCGGTGCAAGAAGAGAAAAATGTCAATAATAATATTGAGATTAAGAATGTTGATTTTTGCATAAATAAAAAAATTAAGTAAATCTTATTTGTAATACAAGGTCAAAATAATATTTGTCATCTACTTTATAAATAACTCCTGAATTGTAACGTTTGTTTTCTGGTGTCTCAAATTTTGTGTTATGAAAGAGGTAGTCTTCAAGAGAATAATCATTATCAATATTTTTGATTGGCTCCTTAGACATTATACTACTCGACATATCATATTTTCCATTCCATGGTTCTGTAGGTATCATACCGTATGCGATACTGTTTAACATAGCCCTTATCTTATATCCGTAATAATCATGATTTTCAGAAATATCATATCCGAGCGGATTTGCCTTGGTGATATTATCTACTGATTTACTTATTTTGATTTCTCCCCTTTTAAAGCAATCCAACAACAACCAAGCAAGTATCTCTGGTAATTGACTATCTATTAAAATTAGGTTATTATTAAAAATATTATTCTTTATTTTTGAAAACTTTAGATTTGAACGTTTAATATAATCATTGACTATTTCTATAAATAATGTCCGTTTATCGCGAATATTCAATAATATCTCCTTATCATCAGAACCAACTAATTCGTATGTAAAGATGGTCGCCGATGAAGCGTTCAGCAATGTAATTATACTTGATTTCATATCAACAACTTCTATTTCTTGTTATTCATTGATCCTTGGTCATCTCTAAGTATCACTCCTCTGGAGATCTTTTTAATGGTTCATAATAAGCGTTTATCGCTTCTTCAAATAAAACAAGATCTGTTCTTATTAATTCTTCAACAACCTCTTCTCTATTTTTAAAGCTTGTATAAATACAACGAAGGTCTTCATCCGACACTTCTTCGCCATTTAGATACCTCGAAAGGATATCGCTCCACAATACTCTATCATCAGAAGAATAGTAAGGTAAATATTCCGCGATGAATTCCCAGTAACTTGAATCTGTTATTTTTTTATTTTCATTCATAATTTAAAAATTTATGGTAATTGATTTCTAATAACTCTTTCTGAGGAAGAAACTTATCTGGTAACATAATTTTCTTTCCATTAATATTTTTCAGATATTCTAAAAAACTATCTTGCATAACGCCATCAAGTAATCTCTTCGAAATTTCAATCTTAAAATCTGGTGTTATTGATAGCATATATCTATCGTAGGCTTTGTGAAAGAATGGATTCATACATAAACCATTTTTAGGATTCATTCTATTACTTACATCCTCCGACCAATCAACAATATGACATGCTTCTAATAATTCTGGAGTACTCACCCCAGATATACAACAACGAAAATTATAAGAACTTAAAACAGTTGTTCGAAAGAATGATTGATTAACACGTTGTTTAACGACTACTTCTCTCTCCTCTCCCTCTGGCAAATCATTAATTATAATATTTGCCGTTTCTTCGATATTCTTTTCAGAAAATTTAGCTACTAATATTTCACTCTCATATGCAAGACGTTCGGGATTACTATAAAATTCATTCCAAACTTCCTCTTCCATTTTTGCACCATGAACCAAACCCATTATTCCTTGTTGCTTTAAATCAGGATCTAAACGTCCTATATTACCAACTTTCATATTCAGAGCACTTGGAGTACGTCCAATAATATTTGCATATCGAATAATCTCTGGATGCGTTTTACTACTATTTTTAAAAGGAATCTTGCAATATACATTAAATGCAATGATAGTTTCCTCTCGCGTCCAATTGTTCATAACTAAATACTATGTAACCTATAAAACACTCTCACAAAGATACTATATAATTTCTATTCTTCTAGAATATTTTAAATATTTTTTTCAACAATCTTAAAACTTCTAAACACACAAAATTTATAAAAACTTCTGTCGTGCTTACAGCACTTTGATTGTCCTACATTCATATTTTGCAGGGATTCCGCTGACGCTCCATCACCTGCTTATAATCTGTCACCCTTTCAGGGTTAATTAATCTGATAAAAATAATTCATTGATTACATTATAGTTCTTATATCGAATTCACGTTATTTTCAACATCTTTAATCATCAAACTCCCTTAAACTTAAATTACAACACGCTCTCTACAAACCTCATCCTTTTTAATTATCAGAGACGCCATAAATTATCAGAGACGCCACAGGAGTGACGTCTCTACCAGAGTTTTATAAGGTCACATTCAATGTGTCCGTACAAATTTTCAATTGAATCACATTCCGACGCTTGGATTCTGTACCTCGCCGCCTCCGGTCTGCGCGTGACGCTCTAACTCCATCTTGCCAAATCTGAATACCAAACCGGCGCTGATAGAACGGCTGTTATATTTGAACGAACTGTATGAGATATAATACGGATTCGTCGTGTTGTTATCCCATCTGTTCCAGTTGAAGATGTCGTTCACGTTGATATGCACCGACATCTTTCTGTCGAAGAAGTCGGCTCGCAAACCGCAGTTGATGGAATAGTTGGCATGACTCTCGGCAAAGAGCGACTGACGTGGCGAACGATAATTACCCGAAGCATGAATCTCCAATTTGTTCCATAACTTCGTCCATAAATTCAAACGCGCACTATAGACTATGGAGTTGCTCTTGACAATGGAGTTATTAATATTTGTCTCGAAATAATAGTCATAGACATTGGCATAGAGTCGCATGTTGAACATCGCTGTTGGACGATATGTGACGTTGGCTTCCAAGCCTTTTCTCGAAGATTTTCCTACGTTGACAGGATAAGAATATTGAACATATCTTCCGAAGAAATCATCATACGTCACATCGCTGATGTTATTTACTGTATTTTTAGAATCTCTGTAATATGCTGTCAAGCCGACGGAACCGAATTTGTTCCAATATTTTGTCCAACCTCCTTCAACGGAATTGGTGTATGTTGGAACTAAACTTAAGTTTCCTGTCGAGAATGATTCTGTCGAATAGAATTTATAATCGGTGAGTTCTCTTGCACTTGGCGGTGCGATTCTTCTCGAATAACTCAAGGTGAAGTTGTGCATCGATTTGGTTCTGTATGAAAGATGTATCGAAGGACGCCAGTTGAGATAATCTTCGGTATGATTGTTTACTTCATATCCGCTGATTTCGTTCCAAATCTTTTCATATTCCATTCTGATTCCCGGCTTCAAGACGAAGTTTCCGAATTTCTGTTGAAGAGTGAAATAAACGTCATATTCATGCGAACCTACTTCTCTGTCGAAGCTACGCATCAAGTCGGTGACATATTCGCCTTTTGCAAGCGTGTCGTAATCTATGTAATAAGTGTCCGGACTATATTCGTAGGAAGCACCTAAACCAATCTCGCCGTTTTCGGAATAAGGAAGCGAATAATCTAAATTAAGACCATAGCCAAAGTCGCTATATTTTGTCAATTCTCTATAATCTACATTCATCCATGTCTGTGTCTCGTAAGTCTGTTTATTGTATTTATTGCTGTATCCGTTGGCGATATTACCTGCCATTCTGAGACTTATGTTATGACCTTCGTTGTTAAACTTATGCATATATTGCAAACCTGCGTGATAGAATTGGTTAAGCCCATCGGAATTACCTTCTGTCGTGTAATTATATATTCCTGCTTCTTGCAAATATTCGTGACGGGATGTCTCATTGAAACTTTCGCTGCTATTAGCGTTAGGCCAACCTTCAATCCATACTCTGATAGTATTCATAGTGTCGATGTTATAGTCGAAGTTGATGTTGAAGCCGCCACCGTAATTATTGGAAAAAGAATTTCCGCTGTAAGATGTATGGTTTGTAGTATCTAAACCAGTGTGATCTTCATTATCGGTGAAAGAAGTACTATATCCGTTATTATAGTTTTTCCATTGAGAATAAGATCCGTTGACGAAGAGGTTGAGTGAGAGTTTCTCGTTAGCCCAGACGTAAGAGACCCAAGGCGATGCATTTGGTGATGATGACGCTCTCAGTCCGAAGCTGAGAAATTGGTTTTTCTTTATTTTGGAATTGGTGACTATATTGATGATGCCGCCGTCGCTGTTTGATGAGTAACGCGCTGAAGGATTCGTTATCACCTCAATTCTCTCGAGCGCGTTAGCAGGCATCTGCTGTAAATAGGTCTTCAGGTTCTCTGCGTTAAGATTGGACGGCTGTCCGTTAATCCATACTTCTACCGATGAGACGCCACGTAACGTGATATTACCTTCAACATCGACTTCCACACCGGGAGCGTTCTGCAAGGCGTCCGACACCGTGCCCGTCTGAACGCTCGGGTCCTCACTCACGTTATATAAGGTCTTTTCACCCTCGCTACTGAACAGCGGACGTTTCTCAACGATAACCACCTCATCTAATGTGGTGCTGCCAGGCTTCATCTTGATAACTCCCAAGTCAATGTCTCCTTCGACATCCAAAACATTCTTTATCGATTCATAACCTATCGATGAGACAAAGAAGATATATTTGCCATTAGGGACGTGTTCCAACTTAAAACGACCGGCATCGTCTGAAGAGCCTCCAGAGACGAAGACTGAATCGACGGAACGCATCAAACCGATATTGACAAAAGGTAGTTTATCGTTGTTAAGACTATCAACCAAAATTCCACTGACACTGTTCTGCGAAAACATAAAATAAGACTGCAAGACCAATAAAGATAGTAATAATATTGCTCGTTTCATATAGATTATTTTTTAAGTGAATGTTTTTTTTACTGCTCAAAATTAACAATTATTGTTCCAACAAACAAGCTATTTTTGTTTTTTAAACAAATAATATCAAACGTCAAAATCGTGAAATAAAAAGGAGAAATCATTGTTTGAAAAACGACGGAAGTCACACGTCCGTGTGACTCTACGCGAGACGATGATCTCAGGTAGAGACATACGGACGTATGTCTTAGAAAATCTAAAAACTAAATCCTATACCTAAATTAACAGGTGTGACTCTGATAGAGCTATTGTCTTGATTAAAAAGTTGAGTCAATCCTGCTCTTCCAAAGATAACGAAGCTCTTGAAATTTAGCACTGCCAAGGCATTAACGCCAAAGGGATTATAAGCCAAGTTATTTGAAACCGTCAATTTATCGTTTTGGAAATAAGTAAATGACTTCATCGCAAAACGCCATTCAAATTCTGGTCCGAATGAAAATGCCATCCTGTTGCTACCGACGCGCCATTGGAACTGAACGCTGACAGGTAAACGTAAACTCCAATAACGATAATAACCATCTCTAAAATCTTCTGGAGTATTGGTGCCCGACAAGCCATCAGGAACAGGATTGCCTTCCTCGTTTGAATCGATAGGACGATAGAAATATGTGTAGTTGTTACTATTATCTGTAGTCGTTGTTCCTAAAATGTAAGAAGTATAAAAATAAGTGTTAGAGATTCCTAATGCCGTTGTCAAGCCTATCGTTTTTCTTTTGTTATGACAGATGTCGTGTTGGAAAAGATATGAACCCCATTCAAACGAGTTCGCTCTTTGCAGATTAAATCTTAAACTATAATCTGAAAATGGAAAACCGACCATCGCTGAATAAGCATAATAGATATTAGGATAAATAGGATCGAAATATGAGAATTTGAGTTTTACATCTTTATCACTTGAGACGTACTTGTCGTCTTTGATAAATGTAGGCTTGATAGGAAAATTAATAGTGACGTTTTTCTTTTCAGTCTTGCTACTGACATTGTTTTCGTAGCGACTTTCGTAATATGGATTCTTCTCCACTTCACCGTCTTCTGTTATAGTAAAGACGTTAATCTTCAGCCCGTTGGAAGAATCGCTTATCTTTATCTTGTTATTGTTGATAAGGACTTCAACATTGTCGCCATTGACAACCACAGTGTCGTTTTTCGTTTCCTGAGAAAAGGCTGCAACGACCAAAGCCATAAATAATGTTACAAATGCTAATCTTTTCATAATTCTATTTATTTAATTGTTATTCAAAATCTATTTCTATGTCTCCGTACATCGCTTCGATATTTATATTATGAAGCTTGTCGTTATCGTTAATATTTCCTATGATGGTTTCTTTGTGATATAACTTTATGTATTTGTTTGCATTGTCTTTCAACATCTTGCATAGAATATCTCCATAGCTTGAACTGATATTGTAGTTGAAGTAGTGTTCCTGCGTGAGGACGATAGCGACATCCGAATACATTGTGTCGATATTTATCTGTGTAAAATCTTTGTTTATATTTTCTATTTCCAAATCGGAATACTTCAAAGTACAATCTATCTTGTTCGTAAGATTATCTATCTCAATATCTCCATAAAGATTATTTACCTTCATATCGTCGATCTTTTTAAAATATGTGTCTGTGTACATAACTTCTATGTTGGCTGTTTTTGCGTAACTACAATCCAACTCAGAATATCTGACTTCGGCTTTCAACTTGTTAACATTTTTAATAGCAATATCGCTATACATAATCTCAGCATTGATATAATCCGCTTCGTCTATATCGGCATCACCATATTTCAATTTAATGTTAATATCTTTTGCAGATTGAATAACGACATCGCCATAGATATTATCAACAATGATATTCATACCATTAGGAATCATGATATAATAATCGATGCTTATACTGGTATTGTTTAATTGTAGATTATCTATCTGAGTCGTGGCTTCAACTTTTTTGGTTTCTTTCGATTTCTTAATATCGCTGAATGTTACGTCTATACGACTTAAAACATCGTCCAATACACTTTCCTTATTCGACTTCACGATTATCTCTACGTGGATACTTATCCTGTTTTCATCCCAGTTTACGATATTGTAATCGCTATATTTCCCGGTCAGTTTGAGAGCATAATCATTGTCGATGTCGTAATTGGCATCGAT
The DNA here is from genome assembly GCA_017461665.1 of Bacteroidales bacterium. Classification (GTDB taxonomy): domain Bacteria; phylum Bacteroidota; class Bacteroidia; order Bacteroidales; family F082; genus Limimorpha. The sequence goes on from JAFTXI010000024.1 coordinate 59,047, forward strand.
GGTTCTTTTCTTGGAGTATTTGTAATTGTTGTTCAAGTCGTTTGAGATCTCATCAGATTTTGCAAATCCGATTGAGCAGATGAAACACATCAGTAGAGTTAGAACCGTATTGGTTTCTGTCATTAACTTATTCATATCACCTCCTTTATTTTTTATTGATTTTTCTATATATCGAATTTAATGTCTGAAGCTGAGTTCCGTAAATCTGCGATGTTATCGCTAACTGCTTTTCTTCTGGAAGAGGCGCTATCTCGGCAAAGACTTCAGCTGTTGAAGTAAGATTCTCTATCGCTTTGTTTATCTCATTCTTGGTAGAATCATCGACATTTTTCAACACATCTTCCAACAATAATATCGTCTCGTTGAGTTGTGTCTCGTAAAGCATTCGCATCTCCGCGACTTTCTCATTCTCATTATAAATATAAGGTTGCATCGCGTCTTGCCCGTCAATCATCAAGAAAATAAACAAGGCCGCAGCGGCTGCCGACGAAACACCAAGCCAAAGTCGTCGCACCTTGTTCTTCTTGACATAACTCTCCTGCATCTTCATCGCAAAACGCTCACGATGTCTATCCGGCAAATCGGTCATGAATCTTTCTTTGTTATCTTTTATTAAGTTTTCCATATCTCTTATTACTTCTTTATTGAGACGCTTCAATGTTTGTTTATTTTTGCAGGAAACATTGAAACGTCTCTACAATTTCTAATTCTTCTTTAAGTCTTTCTTTTGCTCTCACATATTGCGATCGCACCGTCGATGCCTTGATGTTCATCAGTTTTGCTATCTCGGCAAAATCGAGTTCATCAAGAAGATGAAGCTTCAAGACCATCTTATAACCTACAGGCAGAAGTTCTATCTTCTCAATAATATGTTCTACTGAATATTGTGTTTCTTCTTCAACGTCCAAATCGCTGTCAGCCGACTGATAACCATCGACTGTTATATCATCAAAGAAGGGCTCTTTGCTGTTTTTCCTAAACAAGTCGATGCTTTTGTTGATGGCGATACGTTTTACGAAAGCGACGAAGTCTCTCTCTGTTCCTTGAAATCTGTCAATATTGTCGAAGGCTTTTAGGATTGAGTCCTGCATTATCTCTTCTGCGTCGAATTGATTCGCTACGATGTGAAGACTCGCGTTGAAGACCGGCAGACAGCAGATGTCGTATAACTCCATCATCGACTGTCTGTTCTGACGTTTACATCCTGTTAACAAATCTTCAAACCTCGACATATTCTCTTTGTTTTTTCAATTGTTTAACGAAGCTTTAAAAGATTTGCTGCATTGAAATTTAATTTTTTTAAAATTATCTCACGTAATCGATTTCAGTCACACGTCCGTGTGACTCTACGTGATATGCTCATCACAACTCATTGTCTCATTGACTCATAGACTATCTCAATCCTCTCTCACAAAAAGCGCAGCTTTATTAAGGAGATTATTAAACTCCATCGAACTTTTAAACTCTTCCAAAGTCCATTCTATCAATCGTTTGTCGTAGAGCATTCCTTCAGGGAGAGGCTGTATCAGGTTAAATTGTTTCAGACGAAGGAGATAATCGTAAGGAGTCTGTTTCGGGAAGTCTTTCGGATTTTTGCTCAGACTGCACGATGTGTCTAAGGTGAAGTTTTTGGCTTTCTTAATCGCATTTTCAAAAGAAGATCCGTCGTACAAAATATCTTCTCTGATGCTTTTGAGTGTATCTTTATCTGGATTATACATTCCGGTGTAAAGTCCGTTAAGTCCAAGATATTCTGAGCCTTCGCCCTCAAAATGAAGATAATAACCAGCGAGTCCGGATTTCTTTCCTTGCGGACAAACATAAATTCCGATATGGGTTTTGTAAGGACGTTTGTCGGGCGAGAAGCGGATATCGCGATAGATTCGATAAGTACAATCGTTGACAGTAAGATTTTTTATTGAAGGATCAAATTTGGAAATTCCCAAGATTAACTCTTCAGCCATTTTATTAATGTGATTCTGTGCCCTGAGATACAGATCCTTATGCTCCTGAAACCACGGGCGATTATTGTTGACGAGAATCGCATTGAGAAAAGTCATTACATCTTCCATATAGAAATCATTTTTCAGACAAATAAAAATAGACAATATGTCATTGACACGTCTCCGCGTCTATAAGTTTTTAATCGGCGAGTACGAGAACTCTGTTATTAAGCACTTCCACCACTCCACCATTTATCTCAAAATATTGTAAGTCGTTGTTGTTCTCGACTTTAATCTTTCCTTTCTTTAGAGAGGCAATCATCGGAGCATGGTTCTTCAAAATCTCAAATAGACCATCGCTGCCGGGAAGCTGTACCAAGTTGACCTCACCGTTAAAGATATCTCTCTCCGGAGTTAATATTGTTAAGTTCATACCCTAATAAATTGTAAGGTTAAAAGTTTATTTCGTAACGCCTGTATGACCGAAGCCACCTGCGCCTCTTTCTGTCTCGCTGAGCGTTTCTACGCTTACGACTTCCATTTGTTCACATTTAGCGAAAATAATCTGTGCTATTCTGTCGCCGCTGTTGATGGTGAAGTCGGTGTCAGAAAGATTTATGAGGATTATCTTCACCTCGCCTCTATAGTCGGCGTCGATGGTTCCTGGAGTGTTGAGTACTGTGATGCCGTTCTTTATTGCCAAACCGCTACGAGGTCTCACTTGTCCTTCGTAACCTTCAGGAATTTCCATGTAAAGTCCTGTTGGAATCAAGACTCTTTGAAGAGGTTTCATAACGATTGCGCCTTCTGGCAAATATGCTCTTAAGTCCATTCCAGCAGAATTGGCTGTCTCGTATGCCGGCAACTGATTATCTGATTTGTTGATGATTTTAACTTCCATTGTTATTTATTTTTAATTAAAATTATTCTACTTTGAGCGGATTTTTTCTTTCCATAATGAAGACAGATCCCATAAATACTATTAATAATAATGTGTTTATTGTAAGTTTAATGATGATATCAAATTCGGCTGTCAACGTGCTGACGAAGAATAATGCAGCGGCTAACAAACAATAAATCAATATTCTTCCCACTTGATAAGGAATTGGCATTACGCTTTGTCCCCATAAATACGACACCAACATCATTACGGTGTAGCAAGCTAAATGCGCGATTGCTGCTCCTAAATATCCGATCTTTGGTATTAAGATGAAGAAGCAAAGCAGCGTCATGACAGAACCGATTATTGATATTATTGTTCCGTAATGTGTCTTATCGGATAATTTGAACCAAATTGAAAGGTTGAAGGTGATGCCGTAAAACATATTCGCTATTAAGATTATCGGGACTATCTTCAATCCTTCGCGATAGTCGCTGCCGTTTCTTCCAACGAAATGCTGCAAGATATCCATATAAAACATCACGCCGAGGAAGATGATTAGACAGAATATCACGAAGTAAGTCATGACTTTAGCGTATAAAGAAGGAGCATTGCGGTTTTTGGCGTGGCTGAAGAAGAATGGTTCCGAGGCGAAACGAAACATCTGAATGAAGATAGTCATGAGAACGCCGAGTTTGAAGTTGGCAGAATAGATGCCAAGTTGCTGCATTGCGTATTCTTCCCCACCGATATTCATCGCCAATAAAGTCGCTTTGTCGGGAATCGTGACAAGATATTTTATCAGAATCTTATCCGCAACCTCATTCACCATTCCAACTAAACTTATCAATAAAATTGGTACGGAATATCTGAGCATCTGCTTGATGAGTTCTCCGTCGAAACCTATTTTCAATTTTGAAAGTTGAGGATATAATAAGATGAGGTTTAATAAACTTGCTAAAATATTGGAGATGAAAACCCAAATCAAAAGCGACGTCTGTTCCCCAAAAATTCTTTCAGCTATCATCATAGATTCCTCCGGAATGATAAGCAAAAATAAAATGTTGAAAAAGATGTTTGTAGCTACGTTGAGTGTCTTTATCGTGCTAAAGCGTAAGGCTTTATTTTCTTTTCTTAAGACAGCAAAAGGAATGGCAGCTATCGCATCCAAAGCCACTATGATTCCAATTAATAGAACGTACTGTGAGTTGAATTGATAGTGAATAAGTTCTGCGAAAGAATTATAAAATATGCAATAAAAAATCAAGAAAATGGCTGTTATGAGAAGTACGAATGTCTCGGCATTTCCGAAAACTTTGTTGCTGTCTTCTTTTTGAGAGAAGCGGAAAAATGTTGTTTCCATTCCGAAGGTGAGCACTGCGATAAACAGGGCTATCCAGGCATACAACTCGGAGATTTGTCCGTATTCTCCCGACATGAAAACGCGTACATAAAAAGGTGTCAGCAGATAGTTGAGCAGTCTCGGAACAATAGTGCCAAGACCGTAAATCACTGTCTGTCCTGCCAATGCCTTAATCGGATTCTTCATGCTTTTCTTAATGATTTATTTTGGTGTTTATTTTTTAACATTTATTAATATTTAACAATCTTGCGAACGAGACTTCCTTCTTCAGTTCTTATGTTTACGAAATAAATTCCCGATTCAAAATTGTCGATGCTGAAGGTGTCACTCGTAGTTTCTGACTTTAATATTATCTCTCCCAAAACATTGACAACCGTAATTTCCGTCATGTTTTCACATCTGACGATAAATCTGTCGTTGGAAGGATTGGGATAAATTTCGGCTTTTATTTCTTTATTTTCTTTAACATCTACGGTGAAGTTAACTTCGCCTCCTGATATTTCTCCGTAACAATCTTCATAGACGGCTCTGACGTTATAGACGTAGTTTCCGCTGTTTAAATTCTCATCTAAATAAGATAATTCTGTTGTTGTAGCGATGAGTTCGATGTCGCGATATACTTCATAATGAACGACGCCTTCTGTATCAGGAGCGTCCCATTTTAACTCTATAGAATTGTTGTTTACATTGATTCTGAAGTTTTTAACTGCGTCGCAATTTTCTATTGGCATAGTCTGACATGAGCAGTCGTAAATCCAACTTAAGAATGTTCCCTGTTGGCGACCTTTGCCACTGAATATCTCTGTTCCATTGTCGTAACTTATTATGTAACTGCATTCTGTATCGACGCCGCCGTTTTTCCATTCTAACGAAACATCAACGCCGGATGCCAAAGTCTTTGTAAATGTAGCGTCGTAACCTGCTGTGATAGTGTACGTATCGTCTTCAGAACCATCGCTGTAATGTGCAATAATCTCAGCTCCGTTCCATCCATCGCCAAATTCGTCTTTTAAAACATAAGTAACTTCACAATTAAATTCGTAATTTATGTCAAATACTTTAGTTCTGTTGAACTTGTCTTTTACTACTAAACTTAAAGGAATGTGGGACACGCCACCAACTTCACCTATTGACACATTGAACAATGCCGATGCTGAACCGTCAGGAGCAATATTACCAAATTCCGCTTCTGTATTGTTTATGGTTATGGCGTTGTTGTTGCATGACAAAACTCCAGTCAATCCCAATGCAATTTCGTTTCCTTCATTATTGATGAAAATTCTTAAATCAGCAGTTTCTTCTGGCGTAAGAATGCCGTTTCCATTATCGTCGTTTTCTATCGTGATTGAAGAATATCTGATGGTGCTTCCGGAAATTGTGGTGATGAATCTTGAAGTAGAGATTTTATTGTTTCCGTCGTAAAATTCGACATCGAAATATAGGTCGTTTTTGCTTATTGCATCTTCGTCTAAAGATAGTGTGAATGCGTTTTCTAAAGTTACACTGCCATTAGCAGAAATGCTGTTTATCAATGTGTTTGCTTGTGTAATGTTGACCCATTCGTTTTTACAAGTCAGTTTTGCTGTGATATTGTTTAAGGTTCCAGAAGATGAATTTTCAAAACTGATATTGATGCTTACTTCTTCTCCTGGATTTATTTGATTATTGTTGTTTCCCTCTTCATCGTTGATAGAAAATTCGGTGTATTTGAGTGGTCCCATATCGATTGCGTTTATCGCTGCGAGAGCATCTACTCTACCCGATCCTGTTTCGTTATTTTTATTGTCGCTGAGTTTCACGCTGCTTGTCTCTAAAATCATGCTTATTTCTGCCGGTGTTAAAGTCGGGTCTTTGGAAAGCATGAGGCACATAACTCCAGCCACGCAAGGTGCTGCCATTGATGTGCCGGTCATTTTGACGTAACCGTCTTTGCTGTAATCTAATGAGACTATATCTGTACCTGGAGCGCAAACGTCGGGACGTATCAAACCGATACCTGGATTGTAAGGATAATCGGCGAATGAGGTTTCTTGCCAAGTGACTGGCCCGCGTGACGAATAACTTGCGACATTGTCGTAATTGTTTACGGCACCGACAGCAACGACACAAGATGTCTCTCCTGCATTAACTTGTTGATCTTCATGAATCCAAGGCGCTGGACAGCTTCCCGGGACTCTAACGTTGTCAGGAACTGGGTTGACATTCATAGATCCACCTTCATTTCCGACAGCCACCGATGCAACGATGCCGGCTGCCAATGTGTTGACGCATGTCTGACGTATCATAGTTCTGTCTGAAACAGATGATTTTTCAATTCCTAACGACATGCTTAAAACGTCAGCTCCGTGTTCGACTGCAAATTCCATTGCTGTACAGATTGCGTTGGCGTTGGTGCTACCTTCGTCATTTAAAGTCTTGACACACATTAATGTAGCGTTTGGAGCAACGCCTGTTTGCTTGCCTAAGGTTCCGTCGCCGCAAATGGTTCCGGCACAATGTGTTCCGTGTCCTCTTGCGTCCATTGTGTTATTACTACCATCGTAAGCGTTGTAGCCGTGATTAGGATATTCTGTGCCTCCGTCCCATAAATGGTCGGCTAAGTCGGGATGCTCATAGTTGACGCCGGTGTCTAAAATCGCAACTAAAACATTTTCTCCGGTATATCCTTGTTCCCAGACTTCTGGAGCGTTGATTTTCACAACGTTGTCTGTGATTTCTACTTCTGCTTTAACTTCTTCGGCTTGTTCGTCGCTCATTATAGCAGGTCTGTCTTGATTATATCCGATTATGAAAATTTCCTCGCGTTGCGATAATTTATTGATGATATCAGATGTGGCATTACATGAAATAGAATTTGATAACCAGTGACTTCTAATGTCTGTGACATTTCCTTTTTTCTCTTCTGAATAGAGAATGGAAATTATGTCCTGTTGATTTTTTTCTGAGAACGTTTTAAGTTCATTGACGATAATTTCGCGTTTGATATTCCTGTCGGTATCTTTACTTCTTTCATTAAGATATTCGGTCTCTAATTGCGACTTTAAAATAATGTTAATACTAATTTTTTCACCTTTTTTCTGATTGAGAACTTCTTGTAATTCTTTCTCGATAACATTGCTTTGTGCTACGCAATAATTTGTTAAAAATAACGCAGTTATTAAACTGTAAATCAATCTTCTCATTTTATAAAATTTTATAACCTGCAAATATAATAAATTACTTCTTAACTTCTATTATGAATGTTGTTCCTTTTCCAAGTTCGCTCTCAAAGCTTATCTTGCCTCCTATTGTTTTTAAAATATCATAAGCTATTGAAAGACCAACTCCCATCCCACTCGATTTCGTTGTAAAATTTGGTATGAAGATTTTTTTCTTCTCCTCCTCGCCTATTCCACATCCGTTATCCTTAATCTTTATTAAGAATTTCTCAGTTAAATTGTTAATATTTATTTCAATAATTCCATTCTCCTTTTTACCTATTGCTTGTATTGCATTCTTTAAGATATTTCCAAAAACAATACTTAAATTATTTTTGTCTGAATTGATATTATAATCGTTCTCTCCTTCTTCTGTTAATTCTATCTTAATGTTCTCGTTATTATCGTAAAGATTTATCGTATTGATAATTAAATCTTTTAAGTTGAAATTTTCGATGTTTTTCTTTGGAAGTTTCGCGTAATCGGAGAAAGCCGATGCAATATTGGAAAGAATCTCAATCTGTTCCAATACCGATTTTGTTGTCTCTCTCATTTTCCTGTCAATGTCTGGATTTTTCTCATCCCATGCCATTTGTAGAAATTGAATGTTGAGTTTCATCGGAGTCAACGGATTTTTAATTTCATGAGCAACCTGACGCGCCATTTCCCTCCACGCGGTTTCTCTCTCCGAACGCATTAATTTATTCGCACTGACTTCCAACTCTTTAATAAGTTGATTGTAAATCTTTATAAGGTCGCCAATTTCATCGTTGCTCTTCCAATCAATTTCCTCGTTTTTTCCTCCCAGATTTACCTTCTGCATATTTTCTTGTATGATTTCCAATGGTTTAATAGTTTTACGCGTCATGAGAATAACTATCAATGTTGAAATTCCCATCAATGCCAATATTATATTAAGGTAAGTGACGATAAAATTTGATATGTTGCTCTTGCTCGTAGTATGATTGTCAAAATATGGAATGTTAATTATTGCGTGTGTTTTGCCGTCTTTGTCTTTCAACGGAAAATATGATGATTTATATTTAATTCCGTTAATTTCTTCCTCACAATAATAGTAGAATCTATTTCTAATCTTAATACTTTCGTATGCTTCTCTATTGATAATCTTCGACTTAAATCCATTGAATAATTTTGGTTGAGTTGTATTTATCAACTTTCCATTCATATCGTAAATGTTAATATCTGTAAAGTGGTTTTCTTTATATTTTTTAAGATATTCCGATTTCTTAATATTTTTTTTGTTAAAATCGCATTCTATATTTTTAACAATTGTTTTGTTCTTCTCATATTGAAATTCAGATGTCTTTTTCTCCAATGAATTTTTAATAAAAATAAAGGATGTAATTCCGGCTACTAAAAACGAGAACCCTAATGTTAAAATAATTGTGAGTTGCATTTTTCCATGGAAACTTTGTCTCCTTGGAATTATGTCTTTTCTTCGTCTTATAATTATGTATATACAGTAAATTATTGATATGATTATAAATATGTAAGAAAATGGAGCAATTGTTTCTATGAAACGAGGTTTTTCTATTGTTACAATTATGACTTTATGATTATTATATCGTTCGATTAAATGTTTGAAAATACGTGTTTTTACATATTCCTCGTTTTTATGTTTGAAGCTATTTAGTTCGTTCGGATAATTGTAGAAACCATATTTGTATTGTAAAGTACTGTCTTCATAACAGCTGAAAGAATAGTTGATTAGATTTGGTTTTAATATGTTTTCTTTTGAAGTGACGATTTCTGGAATGCCAATATGATTTAAAATATATTCTTTGTAAAATTCTATGTAACAATAATTTAAATAATTCGAGTTAATAGGGGAGAGGTCTAATTGTAGAATGTAGTAACTATCTGTCGTAGGGTCATCAACTAAAAATAATTCGTCGCTAACTTTTTGAGTTGGATTGCTTTCTAATATTTCGTTAAATAAATTATTACAATTAATCTCAAGGTTTGTATCGTCAATTATTAAGATTGTATTTGTGTCGCATAATGTTAAAGTTTTGTTATAATCTTTTAACATTTTATTGTTAAAATATTTTTGGTTAAGATATATTAAGATACTGTCGTCTGACGGAAATTTGTTTTCTTTTTGCCAACTAATAAGATTGTTGTCTTTTTTAATTTCTTCCGTTATCTCAATCATTTTATTTTCGAAATTATTGTCTGATTCATCTGCAATTACGTTGGCAAACCATTCCATCTCATCATGTTCGAAAGTTTCATTGATGAGATAGAGGATATATGTTAATTGTATGGAAATCAATATTATTATACTTATATTTGCGATTATGCCTTTGATTCTTAACTTTGATTTCTTCTCCCAAATAGTGATAATATATATTAATATTCCAACGATATTTGTCAATATGGAGAATCTAAAATCAACCAATTGATTGAGAATTAATTCGAATATTATACCTAAAGCTATAAAACTGATTACTGAGAGTAAATAGGATTGATTTACCGAAATAGTTGCGTTTAATATTTTTTGGATTAAAATAATTGTTCCGCAACTTATAATCCCAATAATTATTAATAATATGTAACTTTCTACGGAAGTGTCATAAATTTGTAAGAATGAAAATGGAATATTTATATTAGATATAAGTGAGAAGATAATATAAGTAAATAATAATAATGTTGAGATTAAGGCAAAACTACTTGTTATAATAATTGATAAATTACTCCTGCTTTCTTTTACTTTTATATGTGAAGTTAATGCTAATATGTTGCAGAATATCAATATTATAAGTTCTATTAAAACTCCCAAACTTAATGATATTGTATCGTTTACTCTTAAACATGGTTCAGCGAAAAGGCTTGATGTAGAGATGAATAAGTGTTTCTGTAATACTGTTGTTATAATGTATGTTGCAGAACTAAATAAAAAGAAAAAGAAATATCTGCTTTTAACATTTTTTATGTTTACAAGGAATTTGTTAATAAGTCTTATGATTTTTATCATAATAATTATTAACATTAATCCAATAAAATATGAGGAAGGTTTATTCATTTGAGACGTGTATTCTAACTCAAATTTTATAACATTGTCTTCAATGTAGAAATCTATTTTGTGTTTCCCGTTAATTTTATTGAGAAGGAAAAAGTTTTCATTTTGATTGTTTGGATTTGAATAGTAGAGTGGAGTAGAGGTGAGCAATGTGACAGAGTCAACTGTTGTTTTGTTTACAAAGAATGTCTTGTTTCCCTCTTCGAAGATGTTTTTTTTATTGTTAATATTTTTTAACAAATTTTCTGGATCGTTTATGTCGGAGTTCCAATAAATAAGACTGTCGTTTTTGAAAAAATATATTGCGGTCGATTTTTTATTTGCGAAAGGATGACACTTGTTTGGATTATTAAGTATTTCGGAAATTAGATTTTCATGATTAAGAGTTATGCTGTCGTGAAAATTCTGAATCTGATTTATGGACTTATAAATTTTGTTAGAAATTTTTTCTTGGCTATTGTTTGATTTAATAATACTATCACAAATCAAGAGCAGTAGAATAAAAATTATTACTGAAATTAGCTCTTTATATTTGTTTTTTTTATCCATTCTGTTGATGATATTATTTTGCATTATAAATCAATGACTTAGTGTATAAATTTCTTTTTTTAAATTTCTTTTGATTTAAACAACGATTTTTGAATTTTTTGAGGTAATCTTCATTAGAATCTAAAAATGGCTTAAATCGTCTTAAAATCGTTAGTTTTTTAGTTTTGCTGTTTTCTACAAAAATTATGCTGTCATATCATCTGATTTCTTCAAAACATAAACCAAACTTGAATATTGACCGGATTTTCTTGCCTTAATGTTTGATTTCCAACCGTTTATGCATCCTCTTATAAAACCATAGCTATGATTGCAATACTTTTCGCTAAGCATTGAAATATAATAACTGTCCCATTTAAGTGGTTTAATATCAATAAGTTGAAGATTAGTTCTTTTAAAAATATTCTTTATTGATTCTTCTGAAAAATGGTTTACATGGCGAGGAACGTCGTATGCTGCCCATTTATCTTTATAAATTATTGCGTCGTAGGATTTAAAATTAGGCAATGCCAAAATTAATCTTCCATTATTTTTTAACAATCTTTGGAGATGAAATATTTCTTCTTTTAAATTCTCGACATGTTCCAAGACGTGCCACATAGTTATTACGTCAAAGGAATTATTAGGAATATTCTGAAGTTCCTCTGGAGAATGGATTCTGTTTCCCAATTTTTTCTCTGCGATATTTCTCGCGTCTTCATTCGGTTCTATTCCAGTTATTTTGCATCCATTTTTTTTTGCATATAATAAGAAATCACCGACACCGCAACCAATGTCTAATAAAGAAACTTTCTTTTCGCCAGTTGTAATTCTATACTTATTTTTAATATTTATACCTTTTACAAAATTGTAAATTGTAGGTACAATGCCTTTCTTTTTTTCATTATGACTTAAATAATCCTCCGATTTATAATAATTCCCAATTTCTGATGGGGGAGGGCAGGGGATGGTAAACAAAAGTTTACATTCCTCGCATTCGTATATTTCAAATTCTTCTTGTGATAAAAAATAATCTTTCAGTTTAAGGAAGGAGGAATTGTTTTCTGATTCGCACCAAGGACATTTTATATTCATAACACTTGCTTTCAATTAATTATATTCTTATTTCACGTGAAACTATCTACCGAGGAAAACAGCAATTACAGAAATATCTGCTGGAGAAATACCGCTAATTCTACTTGCTTGTCCTAATGTTTGTGGTTTATGTTTTGTTAATTTTTCTCTCGCTTCCATTGTAAGAGAATTTAAAGCATAATAATCAAAGTTCGGACTTAATTTTACATCTTCAAGGCGATTTAATTTATCAGCTACTTCTCGTTCCTTGTCGATATAACCCTCATATTTCACAACAATCTCGGCTTCTTCAATAATATTTCTGTCTGATTCTTTAGTTGAGTTGTATTTTTCCTTTAATTCTGGTAGTAAATTTATTATGTCTATGAGATTAATCTGTGGTCTTGTTATTATTTGTGATATGCGCATTTTATTCGATATACCAGGTGTTCCTTTTGATTCTAATAAGGCGTTTACTTTGTCGGGGCTGATATTATTATTCTTTAAGAAAGAAACGAGATTGTTGATTTTTTCATATTTGTTTCTATAATGATTTATTCTTTCTTCAGAAGCTAATCCGATTTCGAATGCTTTTTCAGTTAAACGTGCGTCTGCATTATCTTGTCGTAATAAGATACGATATTCGGCACGACTTGTGAACATCCTATATGGTTCATCTACGCTTTTTGTGATTAAATCGTCTATTAAAACGCCAATATATGCTTCATCTCTGCGCAACACTATTGGTTCTAAATCGTGGATTAATCTGTGTGCGTTTATGCCTGCCATCAAACCTTGAGCAGCTGCTTCTTCGTATCCTGTTGTGCCGTTTATTTGTCCAGCAAAGAACAATCCGTGAATTTGATGAGTTTCTAAGCTATGGTAAAGCTGATTTGGTGGAAAGAAGTCGTATTCAATGGCATAACCAGGACGGAATATTTTTGCGTTTTCAAATCCTTCAATGTGATGCAATGCCTCAACCTGTATGTCTTCTGGAAGGGAAGAACTGAATCCGTTTAGATAGTATTCTATCGTAGTTCTTCCTTCAGGTTCTACAAATAACTGATGGAAATCTTTGTCGGCAAAACGCTCGATTTTATCTTCAATACTTGGGCAATATCTTGGTCCAATTCCTTTAATTCTTCCTGTGAACAAAGGTGATTTCTCAAAGCCTTTTCTTAAAATGTTGTGAACTTCTAATGAAGTATATGCTATATGACAGCTACGTTGTGTTTTTGGTTTTTCTACTTCCATGTATGAGAAACCGGTTACGTTTTCATCGCCTTTCTGTTCTGATAATTTGCTAAAATCAATACTTCTTCCGTCGATGCGCATTGGAGTTCCGGTCTTCATTCTGTCGGCTTCAAATCCTAAAGAGACTAATTGCTCGGTTATTCCATAACTGGCGCTTTCTGAGATTCTTCCGCCTGTGAATGATTTTTCGCCGATAAATATTTTGCCGTTTAAGAATGTTCCATTCGTTAGAATCACTGCTTTAGCGTAAACATCTCCACCCAGAGTGCAATGTACGCCTTTAATAATATTGCCTTCTACAATGAGAGAATCGACGTGATCTTGCCAAAATTCAAGCTTATTTGTTTTTTCAAGAACATTACGCCATTCAGTTGAAAATTCGAATTTGTCGCTTTGTACGCGTGGACTCCAAACGGCAGGTCCTTTTGATTTATTTAACATTCTAAATTGAATCATCGTTTTGTCGGCGATAATTCCCATCTGTCCTCCCATCGCGTCAATTTCTCTAACGATTTGTCCTTTAGCAATTCCTCCGACCGCGGGATTACACGACATTGCTGCTATCGCATTCATGTTCATCGTAATGAGAAGGGTTTTGTTTCCCAAATTTGCAGCTGCAGTTGCAGCTTCGCATCCTGCGTGTCCGCCACCTACAACAATAATGTCAAACTTATCAAATATCATCTTTTAAATTTTATTTCACGTGAAACACTTGTTATAACTTCCTAATATTCTATTAATTCCTCATTAAAAGACATTTGTCTTCTTGTCGTCTCATCTCTGCTTCATCTTCTTCGCATAAATCGTCAAATCCGATTAGATGAAGTACGCCATGAGCCATGACCCTGTGTAACTCGTCTTTGAAACTGCGTTTAAATGTAACAGCATTTTCTCTGATTCTATCAATACTGATATGAAATTCTGCTGATAGAATTTCTTCAGATTCGTTAAGTGGGAAAGTGATTATATCAGTAAAAAAATCGTGCCCTAATAAATCTACATTTATTTTATAAAGATATTCATCGCTACAAAAATGATAGTATAGCTCACCAACAGACTTTCCGTAATGTTCAACAAATTTATTTATCCATTCTTTAGTTCCGGAAACTTCTTCTGTGAGAATTTCAGTGTCGATAAATTGTAAACTAATCATATTATTCTTTCTCCGTATTTATATTTTTATTGAAAAAATATTCGTTGATTTTTGTCTTATAAAATGGTTGAAATTCGATGCTGTTCACCTTCAAAAATTCCTGCTGTTTCTTCAGATTTTCTTGATATTTTATCTCATCAATTTTACGTTTTTCGTATGTTCCTTTGAATTCTTCAGATTTGCGTTTTTCTTCTTTTTCACGTTCTTCTTGTGCATTCTGAGCTTTTAACATTCTTGATAAAATCTCTTTATTGCGACTAATTGTCTGATTTGTGATTCTTTTATTGACAAGATCTTCCTCTAATTTTTCCATATCTTTCATAATCTCTTTAATGCCATCGTCACCGAGAACTCCGTTTTCTTTCATTTCGTCTAACATTTGTTGCATACTTTCTCGAAGCATTTCCTGCTCAGCTGCCATGCGGGCAAATTCTTCACTCATAGATTGTGTTTGCGGTTTGCCTTCCTTTTGCTGTTGTTGCATTTCTTTACGCATTTGCTCCAATTGTTTGCCAAGCTGTTCTTGCAAATCTTTCATGTTTTTCATGCTTTGCTTGCCTTTGCTCGGCTTTTTACTATTCTTCTGTTTTGAGCAAGATCCGCTCGATTCCATCATGCTTTCATTCATGTTATTAAGTGATTCTGATAGCATTAAGGCTAAGTTATTCATCGACATCATGGCTCTTTGTTGTCGCGATACTGCCGAACTTAGTGTTGTCTCATTCATCTCTTTCATAGCTAAATTCAGTTGCTGGTCAATCTGCTGTAACTCGTTGAAAACAAAGTTTTTAATTTCAGATTGACGCATTGCCATTCTTCTTAATGAATCTTCTACCATTGCAAAATTGTCGACAATCTCTTTCTGACGACTTATTTTTTCTGACAAGGAAGGGTCGTCTTTCTTCATCTTTGAGATGCTCGCCATTAGCGACTCTTCTTCATGCGACGAACGTACTACATTCTCCAATAGGATTCTGATTAAATGCGCGTCTTCTCCAAGTTGTTCCATGCCCGACATTGACATTTCCATTGAGAGCTTATCAGCCATTTCTTTCATCTTCTTTCCAGCATCATTCTTCTTTTGACTCGAGCCAGAATAGTCGCCATTATTTTCCATCTCTTCAGCTTCTTCCAAATTGTTCATTATATTTTCCTGCATCTTTACATCCTTGGAAATATTAAAAGGTTCTTCTAAACCTTTGTTTCTCTCCATGATAGAATCTAATTCTTTAGATAACTTATCAAATTGATTCTTAGCATCTTCTGCTTTTAATGAGTCGTTGTTGTTACTATTTGAATTCTCCAATTGTTCAGACAAATCGTTTATCTTATCGATTATCTCGTTAAGATCTTTTTCAACTTTTAACTGCTCCAATAAAGAAAGATTTCGATCCATAATTTCCAGAAATTCTTTATTGTTCTTTTTGAGATCTTGCATCATCTGCTGCATTTTTTCGCGAGGCATATCGTTGAGCATCCTTTCTAATTCCTCCATTAGTTTCTTCATCTCTTCTGGAATTACTTCCTCAAAAAGCTTGTTGATTTTTTCTTGTTTCTTTAATAACTCCTCAGAAGTTAATTCATTCTTTTCCATAAACTCTTGAAGCTCTTTTTGTTCCTCCTGAACTTTTTCCCATTCTTCTTGAACATCTCTCTGCTTTTCAAGAAGCTCTTTCATTTTTTCTTTATCGGTCCAATCTAATTCTTTCTTCGACATTAAATCTTTCAGAATTTCTTCAATATCTTTGCGCAGCTCGTCTAATTCATTAGTTTTGTCTTCTAATTTTGAAATTATGTTTTCTTCAGAAGCATCTACAAGAGAATCAAGGGTTTCACGTGTTGGGAGACTTGTCTGGAAATATTCTGAACGTCTTGATTTTGAACCATTTATTCCATCGTTGTCCCAGATTTCAAAATATGTTTTTATAACATCTCCAGGGAAAGATTTAAGTGTGTCTAAATCAATGCTATAGTAGAAAGATGTGCGAGTTTCTTTCTTATCGATATTAATTTTTTCTATAAAACTCTGCTGTGGCTTGTTCTCTACTTCGAAATGGAATAATAATTTTTTAAATCCATAGTCGTCAGAGATTAAACCAGAATAATAAGTCTGCTTGGAAAAATCTTCGTTGAAAGCTTGAACTTGAATTTCCGGATATGCGTCTGGAATTACTTCCACTATGAAAGGAATTGGCCTCTCGTCTTTTTTCCATTCATTAGAAATGCTTACAAAAAACTTCGTTGTGTTTATTGCTTTGAAGCTATACGTAAAATCGTTGTTTAGTGATTTTAATTCTTGATGAACACTATCGAGAGTTATATTTAAAGAAGTGACGTCTTTTGTGTGAAATGTAAACTCTACTTCGGTTCCCTGAGGAACTAGAACGCGTGTTTTACCTGTCAACGTTTCTTTTTTTCTCTTTATATAACTTGGAAATGATAGTTCAACTTCGTAAAAAAGTAGTGTAGGTGATGGATTTACGATGATCTTTATCTGAGGACTAACATAATCTCCTCCAACTATTTGAAAATCATCAGAATGATAAATGTTGCTAAAGATATATTTGAATTCATTATTGGAAATTTTAGTCATTTTTCTTGTACCGGCAGCATTACTGACATAAAACGATTCTGGAATTTTTTCACCGCTGACATGAATTTTATATTCAAAGTCTTCGCCTTGTGTCACTTCAATTTCGTTTGATTGCAAAACTACGCTGTAGAGGAGGGGCCTTTCAAAATGAGTGTCGTAGTTGATAATTCTATTAACAGGTTGGCGCGAGAAACTCGGCACAAAAATTATCAAAGTTAATAAAATGATAAATGACGGAATAAATATATTAAGATATTTGAGATTATCCTTAAGATTTACTGCATCATTGAAGTTGATAGGTTTAAGATTTATTGTTCTCTGCTCAATCGTGGCAATAAGTAATTTATTGTCAATATGATTTACAATTTTTTCTGATAGTTGTAATGTATTTAGTAGCTTATCTTTGATTTCTGGGAAAAACTTACCAATGATTTCAGCAGCCTGCTGTTCCGACATTTTCTTCCTGAAACGAATCAGGTTAATCAGAGGAATAATGAAATAGAATAGAAGAATTAGAGAAAATAGACCTGTTAATAGTATGAATAAAACCAACCTGATTTCTTTAGAAAACCAGGATATATATTCTAATCCGTTGAATAACAAAAATGTAACAATAAGGATAATAGTTCCTATCAGTACGCCTTTTATAAGGCGATTTAAATAGAACTTTTTGATAAAAGAATCTATTTTGTCCAATAAAATTTGATGATATGAGTTCTTATTGTCTGAATACATCTTACCCAAAATAATATCATGCAAAGATAATGATTTTCTCGGGGGTACACATTGTTAATAAAGTAATTTTTTGTTTTTAACATCTCGAATTTTTACAAATAAAAAAGGGCGCGGGGAGCGCCCAATTGCATTAATAAACCAAACTACTTACAAAGCTATAGAGAATGTTTAGTACTTGTGATTGCAAAGTTACGCAAAATTACAATTCTGTCAATAGTGTTAAGGTTAAAATTGCTTTTTTTTGAAATATATCTTTAAATTTTTTTTTTTTGAATCTAATTAATTTATACTACAAAATTGTAAGATTACTATTATAATCCAATGATTTATATATTTATTTAACTCAATAAATTTAATAATATAATTTTAAAAATTTTTTTTAGTCATGTTGTGTTTATTTATATGTTTTATTCTTTGAATTTATATGTTTCTAAGGAAATTAACCATATCTTCGTCTCTCAATAAGTTTAATTTTTTCCTCAATCGATATCTTGATGTCTCAACACTTCTTAAAGTGGTGTTAGTTATGATGGAGATTTCTTTACTCGACATGTTTAGGTATAACATAACACAAAGTCTTTTTTCTGACTTTGTAATTCCTTGAAATTTCTGGTCTAATCTATCGAAGAAATCTTTGTATATTTCATTTATTTGTTTGTTAAGACTTTCGATATTGTTAAATAAACTTATGTTATTCTGCATATTAGCATAAATATTCTTTACTTTGCCTTTTATTTCGTCATCGGGAGAGTCTATTATTTCTTTGACTTCCTTCTTTAATGGATCGATATATTCTATGTATGATTTGAGATGTAATGCCATATTTATTAACGATTCTTTGCTGTTTTTTAGCTGTATTTCCATTAAATCATTTTCCATTTCATCAATCTTTAATTGCTGCTCGTAACTTTTTTCTTTATTCTTGTGATATAGTAATTTATTTCTTGAAAATAGGATAATAAATACAACTAATACACTTGATAGGATAACTATCATAATTATTGATATTATCCAATTGAGCCTTAATAACTCTTTATTAGATTCTTCTTGTTCTACCTTTTTAAGTTCTTCGATATTTAATGTTAATTTATTTCCTATATGTAATTGCTCAATTTTTCTTTTATTTTCGATATTCGTAGCTGAATCGCAAAACATGTCATATTTGTTAAAGTAATTGTATGCTTCTTCATACTTGTTCATATTTGCGTAACATTTTGAAAGTTGGAAATATGCATGATAGCATATCTCGAACATCTTGAAGGCGTCAGTGCTATCACTTAGTATTTTAAATACATTTATCGCTGATTCATTTGTTTCTAATCTCATCTTTAGTTTTCCTAAATTGTACATGTTTTTACCGCAAGTCTCATAGTCGCATTCAGAATAGGCAAGTTTTATAGCTTTTATATAGTTGTCTCGAGCTGCTTCAAAATTGTTGAGTGAATCATAGACGATAGCCTTTAAGCCATAATTGTTCATTTTCATCTTCATATTATTTGAACTTGCACATAACGACAATGAAGAGTCTATTAATGGCATTGCCATATCGTATTTTTTGATGTTGATTAACATCTCAGCTTTCTTTGTTAATGCTTCTATAAAAATGTTGATGTTTTTGTGGTTTGTGCCGTATTTTAATATGTTATCATAGTATATTATTGCATTTTCAAATTTTCTTTGTTTGTAATATATATCGCCAAAAGCCAAATATGTCTCGATTAAACCTTCCTGATTATTACTCTTGTTAGCGAATATTATAGCTTGTTTCATAGATTCTATACTTAGCTCTTTATCATAATTCTTAATTTGATTCTCATCATTATACATATCAGCAATTTTTATATACATCTTATATATAGTGTCATATTCTTTTAACATTATTAATTGCTCAATAGCTTTTTCGTAATATGAAATTGCGTAATCGTATGAACTATTTTTTTGTAATATATCACCTATAACGATATTACTTGTTGCTATCTGTCGTAAGTTGTTTGTTTTGTGTGCTATCTTTTGAGCCTTGTAAGCGCTGTTAAAAGCGAACTCGGAATTTTTCTCCGAATAGGTGTTCGCCAAATATATCAATCTTTCAAATCTATTTTCGTGAGTGATGATTTTGTTAATATCGCAATCATTGTTTTCGTTTTGAGTATAAATATTGTTGATAAATAACATGCAAAAGGCACATAATAATATTTTAGTAATTGTTCTCATAACAGTTAGTTTTAAATTTCTGCAAATATAATCATTTTGTAGTATTATCCTTGAGTTTAATCTACAAATAATCATTAAGATATTTTTTTAATGTAGTATGTGTTGATGTATGATTTTATAAATGTAATTTCTATTAGAAAGTGTAAAATTTCTGATGTTTTCCCTGCAATTAAAAAAATATTTAGACATTGATATAAATCATTACCTACAAAAAATTATTATTGTTATTTTTGCAACAAAATTTTATGAATATGAGTGATTTCAACGAAATTGAAAAAGAAGAGAAAAAGTCGCTTAATTTTATAGAGGCTAAAGTTGTTGAAGATTTGCAAAATGGAAAGAACGACGGAAGAGTTCAGACGCGTTTTCCTCCAGAGCCTAATGGTTATCTTCATATCGGTCACGCAAAGGCTATTTGTTTAGATTTTGGTATTGCAGAAAAATATAATGGAATATGTAACCTTCGTTTTGATGACACCAATCCTACGAAGGAAGGTACAGAATATGTTGATGCAATCAGAGAAGATATTAAGTGGCTCGGTTTCCAATGGGCCAACGAATATTATGCTTCCGATTATTTTCAACAGCTTTGGGATTTCGCAGTTCGTCTTATTAAAGAAGGTAAGGCTTACATCGATGAACAAAGTTCTGATGTGATAGCTGCTCAAAAAGGAACGCCGACCACTCCGGGAATCGAAAGTCCTTATCGAAACCGTCCGTTTGAAGAGTCGTTGGAATTATTCGATAAAATGAACAATGGTGAAGTTGAGGAAGGCAAGATGGTGCTTCGCGCCAAAATAGACATGGCGAATCCGAATATGCACTTCCGTGATCCTATTATTTATAGAGTTGTAAAAACACCTCATCATCGAACGGGCAACAAATGGAATGTTTATCCTATGTATGATTTCGCTCATGGTGAAAGCGATTTCTTTGAAGGAGTAACACATTCTTTATGTACGTTAGAGTTTGTCGTTCATCGTCCTTTGTATGATTATTTCATCGACGAGTTGAAAGAGCAGAAAGACTTAGACGACCATCGTCCGCGTCAATATGAGTTCAATAAACTGAATTTCAATTATACATTATTGAGTAAGCGTAATTTGCTTATTCTTGTCAAAGAAGGACTCGTCAATGGATGGGATGATCCGCGAATGCCTACTATCTGTGGATTCCGTCGTCGCGGCTATACACCAGAGTCGATACGAAAACTCATCGACAAGATTGGATACACAACTTACGAGGCTGTCAATGATTTCGCACTTTTGGAAAGCACTATACGTGAAGACCTTAATGCGAAGGCAACACGTGTTTCAGCAGTTGTCAATCCGGTTAAACTTATCATTACCAATTATCCGGAGAATCAGACTGAGGAAATGGAAGCTGTCAATAACCCTGAAGACGAAAACTCAGGCACACATACAATTACTTTCAGCAGAGAGTTGTGGATGGAAAGAGAAGACTTTATGGAGGACGCTCCTAAAAAATATTTCCGCATGACACCTGGAAACGAGGTTCGTCTGAAGAACGCTTATATAGTAAAATGTATAGGTTGCAAGAAAGACGAAAATGGCAATATAGTTGAAGTACTTGCTGAATACGATCCTGAGACAAAGAGCGGTATGGCGGGTGCAAACCGTAAGGTGAAAGGAACTCTGCATTGGGTCAGCTGCAACCATTGTTTAAAGGCAGAAGTAAGATTGTACGACAGACTTTGGATGGAAGCTAATCCTCGCGATGCAATCGCTGCTATCCAAGAGTCGCAACAATGCTCGGCTTTAGAAGCAATGAAACAGGTCATCAACCCGAACTCCTTAGAAATTAAAAATGAATGCTATGTCGAACAATTCCTCGCCGACGCTAAACCTTTAGACCACTTCCAGTTCCAAAGAATTGGTTACTTCACAGCCGATAAGGATAGCACCGAAGAACACTTGGTATTCAATAGAACCGTGACACTAAAAGATACATTTCAATTACCTCAAAAATAATTACTGAGAAAAGAAAAAAATCGTATCTTTGCACGGATAAAATGAGACGTTATAAGTGAGACGCCAAGGTGTGACGTCTCTACAGTAGCCACTTTAGCTCAGTTGGTAGAGCAACGCATTCGTAATGCGTAGGTCGACGGTTCGAGTCCGTCATGTGGCTCTCACTCCTCTTTTTTAAACCTAAAATTATGAACAATATAAAACCCCAGATTTCCGAAAATACCAAGATGGCGGAACTGATTCTGTCGAATCCTAATCTCATGCTTACGCTCTCTCGATTCGGAATAGAACTCGGCTTCGGCGACTCCTTAGTGAAAGACGTATGCAAAAAAACTAATGTGAACACGGCTTTCTTCCTGCTGATATGTAACCTATATACAGATTCCGATTTCATCCCTTCTCAAGAAGATATAAAGTCTGTTAACATAAATACATTGCTTTCTTATTTATCTCAATCTCATAAATATTACGTAGACGAAAGAATACCTCATATCGAAAACCATCTCAACAGAATTATTGAAGCCTGCCCGAAAAAATTCGGAACTACGATAGAACGTTTCTTTGAAGAATATAAAAATGAGGTAAAAAATCACTTCTGCTATGAGGAAGAAACGGTGTTCCCTTATATAAATTCCTTGTGCGACAAATCGTCGAAAAGAGTGTTCTCGATAAATGAATTTAAGTCGAATCATAGTAATATTGAAGACAAACTCAACGACTTGATGAATATTTTGATTAAATATCTCCCAGCTGAAATATTCCCAAAAGAAAGAATAGAAATATCTTTAGACATAGTGGACCTGTCGTCAGATTTGAAATATCATACTCTCGTTGAAGAACGTGTGCTCGTGCCTTTTGTCGAATTATTAGAAAGACAATGCCATGAAAACATGTAAGATTATAATTGCAGAACCGTCACCAATCATAGCTGCCGGATTGTGCGCCTTCTTCGAAGATACAAGTCGTCTGCAAGTGCTTAGTGTTATAGACAATATCGACAATCTTCATGAGAAAATGATTGTTTATAAACCTGACCTTCTCATCGTCAATCCTTTGATGATTGGATTAGCAACGAATAACATTAAGCAGATTGCGCATAATTATCCTTCAACAATATTGGTCGCTTTCATAACAACATATATCGATAAATCAATTGTTAGACATTTTAAAGAAACTATAGAAATCAGCGACAACAAACAGAAGATTATTAATAAGATTTTTAACATGTTGGATAGCAACGACGAATCTTCAAGTCAGAGCGATAATTTCGATTTGTCGAATCGTGAGATTGATGTCTTGGTTTGCGTGGCAAAAGGAATGACTAACAAAGATATTTCGGATATGTTGAATATCTCGGTTCATACAGTCATAACTCATCGTAAGAATATTGTGAAGAAAACTGGAATTAAATCGGTGTCGGGATTGACGGTTTATGCTTTACTTAACAACTTGGTCGATGAGTCGGAGATTTATGAATAATTTTAAATCAATGTGACGACAACAACCGTCACGGCAAATATTATCGCGCCATCGAAACCAATAATGTTTTTGGTCCTATGGCGTTGAACCACTTACGAGTGTTTTTTAGCATAATTTTTTTATTGTAAGTTACAATAGTATCGAGAAAAAATCATATCTTTGTCGCTTAATAAAAAAATTAAAATAATTGGTGATTTATGAAAGGCTCGTATAGAGAATATAAGAATTTAAACCTCACAAATATTGCAAAAGAGGTTCGTAAGTATTGGGAAGAAAACGACGTTTTCCAAAAGAGTTTAGATAACAGAAAAGATGGCGCAGCATTCGTGTTTTACGAAGGACCACCGTCAGCAAACGGAACACCAGGTATCCATCACGTCATGGCTCGTACCATTAAGGACATCTTCTGCCGTTATCAGACTTTAAAAGGAAAGAGAGTCTCTCGTAAGGCAGGTTGGGACACGCACGGACTTCCAGTGGAACTCGGCGTGGAAAAGAAACTCGGCATCACCAAAGAAGACATCGGAACGAAGATAAGTGTCGATGAATATAACAAGGCTTGCCGCGAAGAGGTCATGAAATATAAAGACTTATGGGACGAACTCACACGTACCATGGGCTATTGGGTTAACTTGGACGACCCTTATATCACATTCACAAACGAATATATAGAGACTTTATGGCATCTCTTGAAAGAGATTTACAAGAAAGGTCTTCTTTATAAAGGCTATACAATCCAACCGTACTCGCCGGCAGCAGGAACAGGCTTGAGCTCTCACGAACTTAACATGCCTGGTTGTTACCGCGACGTCAAAGACCTCACATGTACAGCCTTATTCCGCGTTAAAGCAGAACAAACAAAAATCAAAACGAATCCTTTCGGAGTAGATGTTCCTTTCAACAACATACAAATAGCTGCTTGGACAACAACGCCTTGGACTTTGCCTTCAAACACAGCATTGTGTGTAGGAAACGGCATCGATTATAATCTCGTAAAAACCGTTAATCCAGTGAGCGGCGATATCGCTTACTTGGTAGTGGCAAACGCATTGATGGCTTCATTCTTCCCAAAAGAAGAGGAAAAACCATCTTTCGAAGATTACAAAGTCGGCGACAAGAAACTTCCTTACGAAGTCATAGGAACATGTAAAGGTAAAGACCTCGTAGGTTTGGATTACGAACAACTCATTCCTTGGGTCAATCCAGGTGAAGGTGCATTCCGCGTCATTCACGGTGACTACGTCAGCACAGAAGACGGTACAGGTATCGTCCATATCGCTCCTACATTCGGTGCAGACGACGACCGCGTAGCAAAACAAAGCGGCATCCCTCCTCTCCAAATGATAGACAAAGACGGCAAAGCTCAACCAATGGTTGACAAAGCCGGTAAGTTCTTCAGAATAGAAGACTTGGACGAAGAGTTCGTAAAGAACTTCATGGACGTAGAAGCTTATCGTCCTTACGCAGGTCAGTTTGTGAAGAATGCTTTCGATGCAACAAAGACCGAGAAAGATAAATCGTTGGATGTTGATATCGTTGTTTTATTGAAAGAAGAAGGCAAGCTCTTCAAGAGTGAGAAACATACTCACAACTATCCTCACTGCTGGCGTACCGACAAACCTGTTCTTTATTATCCATTAGACAGCTGGTTCATCAGAAGTACAGCATTGAAAGATAGAATGATAGAACTCAACAAGACCATCACTTGGAAACCTGAAGCAACGGGAACAGGACGTTTCGGCAACTGGTTGGAGAACTTGGTCGATTGGAACCTCTCGCGTTCACGTTATTGGGGAACTCCACTCCCAATCTGGCGTACGGAAGACGGAAGCGAAGAAGTATGTATCGGTAGCGTCGCTGAGCTTCGTCAAAGAATAGACGAATCTGTCAAGGCTGGTTTCATGACAGAAAATCCTTACGCTTCAGAAGATTATAATAAATTTGATTTACACAGACCTTATATAGATAACGTAATTCTCGTCTCATCTGACGGCAAAAGAATGTTCCGTGAACCTGACCTCATCGACGTTTGGTTCGACTCGGGAGCCATGCCATACGCACAAATTCATTACATGGGTGAGGAAGGCAAACTCAACGATGAGACATTCCCAGCTGACTTCATTGCAGAAGGCGTTGACCAGACACGTGGATGGTTCTTCACATTACACGCTATCGCTACGATGATTTCCGACTCTGTTTCTTATAAGGCAGTTATCTCTAACGGTTTGGTCTTGGATAAGAATGGCAATAAGATGTCGAAACGTCTCGGCAACGCCGTCGATCCATTTGAGGCAATAGAAAAATATGGCGCCGACGCAGTACGTTGGTACATGATAACAAACTCACAACCTTGGGATAACCTCAAGTTCGATGAAGAAGGCGTCGATGAAGTACGTCGTAAATTCTTCGGAACATTATACAACACATACGCATTCTTCGCTTTGTATGCCAACATCGACAAGTTCGATTTCTCGGAAACAGATATACCTTACGAAGAACGTCCTGAGATAGACAGATGGATTCTCTCAGAATTGAATTCCTTGATAGAAGAAGTCGATAACGACTACAAGAATTACGAGCCAACAAAGGCAGGTCGCGCGATAGCGGAATTCGTCGATGCACACTTGAGCAATTGGTACGTACGTCTCTCACGTCGTCGTTTCTGGAAGAGCGATGTTACAGCAGATAAGACTTCAGCTTATCAAACATTATATACATGCTTGAATGTCTTGGCAAAGATTTCCAGCCCTATAGCACCATTCTTCGCAGAACGTTTATATCAAGATTTGAACGCTGCAACAGGACGTGAGGCTGCAGAATCGGTTCACCTTACCGACTTCCCTGTCGCTAATAAAGAATTAATCAATAAGGATTTGGAAGAAAGAATGGAGATGGCTCAACTCGCTTCTTCGATGGTATTGTCGTTGAGAAAGAAAGCCAACATCCGTGTACGTCAGCCTCTCTCAAAGATTATGATTCCTGTAGCTTCAGAAAAATCGCTCGAACAATTCAAGAAGGTTGAACAACTTATCCTTTCTGAAGTCAATGTTAAGGAAATAGAATATCTCACAGCCGACAAGAATATCTTGGTTAAGAAGGTTAAGCCAAACCTCAGAAACTTAGGTCGTCGTTACGGCAAGATGATAAAACAGATAACCCAGTTCTTCGCAGAGATAGATCAAGAAACAATCAGAACTCTTGAAAACGTCGGATATTTAGATGTGACATTAGAAGGACAAGAACTTCACTTGGAACTTTCAGATGCTATCATCACAACAGAAGATATTCCAGGTTGGGCAGTCGCTACACAAGAGGACTCAACAGTTGCTTTAGACATCACCATAACTCCAGAATTGGCAGAAGAAGGCTTGGCAAGAGAAATAGTCAACAGAATCCAAAACATGAGAAAAGACGGTGGATTTGAAGTGACTGACCATATCGTATTGACAATAGAAAAGAACGACGATATAAATAATGTAGTTGAGAAATACAAAGATTATATCTGTTCAGAGACATTGGCAACATTGAATTTGGTTGAAAATATTGGTGAAGAAATCAAAGCAATCGAACTTATAGAAGGAGTTTCTGTTAAGATTAAGATAGCTAAGAATTAATTGAAATAGGTCTTGTTTTTTTAGATAAATGTTGTTAACTTTGACGACGTATTCTAAGTTTAACATAAAATAAAACAGATTATTATGGAAGATAACATAAATAATCAAGACAGAGTCAGATATACTGACGAAGAGCTTGCAGAATTTAAAGAACTCATTTTAGAACGATTGGCAAGAGCTCGTGAAGATCTTGAAATGTTAAATGAGAATGTTTCACGCTCAGGTAACAACGCCAACGACACAGCACCGACTTTCAAGATTTTGGAAGAAGGTTCCAATGTCTTGTCGAAAGAAGAAAACAGTCAGTTAGCGGCTCGTCAATACAAGTATATCCAGAATTTGGAGAATGCTTTGGTAAGAATAGAAAACAAGACATACGGAGTGTGTCGCGTTACGGGCAAGTTGATTCCTAAGGAGAGACTGCGTGCTGTGCCTCACGCTACCTTAAGTGTTGAAGCAAAAATGGGACAAAAGAAATAAATGAAGAAGTCACTCATAGTAATATTCATAGTCATACTTATTGACCAGATTCTCAAGATTTGGGTTAAGCTGAACATGACGATAGGAGAGAGTTTTCCTGTATTGGGTGACTGGTTTCAGATATATTTCATAGAGAACAATGGCATGGCTTTTGGCTGGGAGTTCGGAGCAGGTATCGGTAAGATAGCTCTCGGTCTCTTCAGGATAATAGCTGTGGCATTGTTTTTTTATCTCATCTATTACCTATCCAAGAAGAATGTCAAGTTCGGTCCTTTGTTCGGAATATCGCTCATCACGGCAGGTGCTTTGGGTAATATCATCGACGGGATGTTTTATGGCATGATATTCAGCGAAAGCACCTTCACACAGTTGGCGACCATGTTTCCCGAGGGCGGTGGATACTCTGGATTCATGCAGGGAAAAGTCGTCGATATGTTCTATTTCCCTCTCTTTACTTTCCCAGAATGGATGCCTCTCGTAGGCGGACAGATATTCTTCAGCCCGATATTCAATATAGCCGACAGCGCTATAACGATAGGCTTCTTATATCTCCTGATATTCCAATGGGACTTCCTCAAAAGTTTTGATAAAGAAAATACAACAGAAAACTTAGATAATAATAAACTTACATAGACATATCCATGAACGAAGAAAAATTTGGTCATATAGTTCAGATAATAGGTCCTGTTATTGACGTGGCTTTTGACGACGAATCGCAGTTGCCAAACCTTTTGGACGCTCTTGAAATTGTTAAAGACAACGGAGATAAGATTATCACCGAGGTACAACAAGATATTGGCGATAACACCATGCGTACCATCGCGATGGATTCTACCGATGGCTTGCGTCGTGGCATGAAGGTGCGTTGTCTCGGAAATCCAATCTCTATGCCTACGGGCGATCAGGTCAAAGGCCGTCTTTTCAATGTCATTGGCGAATCTATCGACGGTCTGAAGAAAGTGGAATCGGCTAAACGTAACAGCATCCACCGCGATCCTCCAAAGTTCGAGAACCTCTCAACAAAACAAGAAGTCTTGTTCACAGGTATCAAAGTCATCGACTTGATTGAGCCATACGCTAAAGGTGGTAAGATTGGATTGTTCGGTGGCGCCGGCGTAGGAAAGACCGTTCTCATCATGGAGTTGATTAACAATATAGCCAAGTCGTATTCTGGTATGTCGGTCTTTGCCGGTGTGGGAGAACGTACCCGTGAAGGAAACGACTTGTTGAGAGAGATGTTGGAATCGGGCGTTATCAAATATGGCGACGAGTTTATGAAGTCGATGGAAGAAGGCGGATGGGATCTTAGCAAGATAGATTATAAAGAACTCGAGAAGTCGCAGGCAACGCTCGTATTCGGTCAGATGAACGAGCCACCTGGAGCGCGTGCCCGAGTGGCATTGAGCGGACTCACCATGGCTGAATATTTCCGCGATGGCGACGGTGAGACAGCTGGACGCGACATCTTGTTCTTCATCGATAATATCTTCCGTTTCACACAGGCAGGCTCAGAAGTGTCGGCACTCCTCGGTCGTATGCCTTCTGCTGTAGGTTATCAGCCTACACTCGCATCGGAAATGGGTTTGATGCAAGAAAGAATCACATCTACAAAAAACGGTTCCATCACCTCAGTGCAGGCAGTCTATGTGCCAGCCGACGACCTCACCGACCCGGCTCCAGCAACGACATTCGCTCACTTGGACGCAACAACAGTTCTCAGCCGTAAAATATCTGAGTTAGGAATATATCCTGCCGTTGACCCTCTTGAATCTACATCAAGAATATTGTCGGCAAATATCGTAGGAGAAGAACATTACAACACAGCACAACGCGTTAAAAACATACTCCAACGTTATAAAGAGCTTCAAGACATCATCGCTATCCTCGGTATGGACGAACTCTCGGAAGAAGACAAACTCATCGTGAACCGTGCTCGTCGCGTACAACGTTTCTTGTCGCAGCCTTTCCACGTGGCAGAACAATTCACTGGAATGAAAGGTGCTTTCGTAAGCATAGAAGATACTATCAAAGGTTTCAACATGATTATGGACGGCGAAGTGGATCAATATCCTGAGGCAGCTTTCATGATGGTAGGAACAATCGAAGAAGCAATAGAAAAAGGAAAGAAACTTATTAATGAGGAATGAGGAGTTAGGAATTAGGAATTGAGTTTTATGTGAGACATACGTTCGTGTGTCTCAAAAAATTGTAGTAATGAATAAAGTCGGTTTTATATTCATATTGTTATCGATGTTAATGACAAATCCTACCAAGGTTTTTTGTCAGGACACGATACAGCCTAAGGTTAATCTGTCTTTGAATGCCGAATGTTTCTCTAAAGGCTTAGAAAACAAGTACAACGAAAACTACAATGTGGCGATAGATTATTTCGAGAAAGCTTTGGGAGCCTTTCCGGAAGATCATGCGAGTATGTATGAACTCAGCGCACTTTATGCCACAACGGGCTTGTCGGAGAAAGGCTTCGATATGATTAAGAAAGCCGTCGAACTTGACAGCAATAACAAATGGTATAAAATACGTCTTGCCGATTTCTATAAACAAAAACTCGACTATGATTCTTTCATAAAAATTTATGATGAACTGCTCGCAGCCGATCCTAATAACTTAGAATATCTCGAAGTCTATATCGACGCTTTGTTACATCTTGAGAGATATGAACAAGTGACAGAAAAGCTTGATGTTTATGAAGAAAATATAGGAGTGAATGAATACATCTCTCTTCA
Organism: Bacteroidales bacterium; assembly: GCA_017461665.1. Lineage (GTDB taxonomy): Bacteria > Bacteroidota > Bacteroidia > Bacteroidales > F082 > Limimorpha. The sequence continues at coordinate 89,326 of JAFTXI010000024.1, forward strand.
AAAGATTGAGATTTATAATTACATAGGTAAGAAAGATAAAATCCTGCACGAGATAGAAAAACTCTCAAACGCGTATCCTTATGAAACGCGTTATCTCTCAATGTTGGCAGAAGCTTATATGCAAAGCAAACGCGAGAAAGACGCCTATCAGATTTATCTTAAAATAAAACAACTCAATCCTGAAGATCCTTACATCAATATTTCTTTGTTGGAATATTATAAAAATCAAGGCGAGTTAGACAAGGCTTTCGAGGAATTTATTCTCTCCATAAAAAATAAAAACTTGGATTACAACACCAAGTCTCAGATTTATGAGTTCTGGTTCTCAGATAAAAGCAATGACGATGACGCTGCTAAAGAAGCAAAAGAAGCAGGCGAAGCTTTCATCGAAACGCATCCCGACAGAGAACTCGGCTATTACGTAGTCGGAACAGTATATTTCAACGATGAGATTTACGACAAGGCTCAGAAATATTATTTGGACGCCATCGCTCGAGACAGCAGCAGCTTTATCTCCTGGTATCAGTTGGTATTCACCGAAGTCGAACTTAACGAAGTAGATTCGTTATATAAACACACTTCAACAGCAATGCGTTTCTATCCCGAACAACCTATCTTCTACATGTTTAACGGCTTGTCGTTAATCGACATGAAAAGATATGAAGAGGCAATAAAAGTTCTTGAAAAAGGAAGATTTATGTCGGCTGACAAGAAACTCACGAGTTCATTCGACACTTATATCGCCGATGTTTATCACGAGTTGGGTGACAAGAAAAAGATGTACGAATATTATGACAGAGTTCTCAAAAATGACCCAGAGAATGTTTATGTCTTGAACAATTACGCCTACTTCCTTTCATTAGATAACGAACGACTTGAAGACGCTCTGAAGATGTCTGCAATTACGATAGAGAAAGATCCTAAGAACGTAACTTATTTAGACACATACGCTTGGGTTTTGTATAAATTAGGTCGCTACAAAGAAGCAAAGAAATGGATGGAGAAAGTATTCTCGTACGACAAAAATCCGCAAGGTGTCAACTACGAACATTATGGCGATATTTTATATCAATTGGGTGACGTTAAAAAAGCTGTTCAAAATTGGAAGAAAGCCAAAAAGTTAGGCGACACTTCGGAATTGATAGATCAAAAGATTAAGGACGAGAAACTTTATGAGTAGTCAACGGACAACGGACAACAGACGACAGACATTATCCACGATTTATCGAAGGATTTTAACTAATGTATCGTGGATTATCGTTCTTGTCATTATAATAAGTTCTTGTTCTACAAAAAAAGAGACATCAAATCTTCGTATCTTGTCTGCCAATCATATCGTAAAAGAAGTTGAAGACAACAGATTTGAGTTCGACAATCTTGAAGCTAAATTTGACGTCAAAATTAAGGATTCCAAAGGAATTAATCCAATGGGATTGAAAGGACAGCTGAGGATGCAGAACGACAGCGTGATATGGGTTTCCATATCGTTGAAACTCGGCGTTGAGGTGGCAAGGGTGATGATTACAGAAGATTCCTTAAAATTTATCAATAGAACAAACAAGACATATTTCGCTACAAATATTGAAGATTTAGACTCTATCGTCGAAAACCCGTTGCAGTTTGTACAGGGTCTGTTAGTAGGGAATGACAGTAGAATTAGATACGATAAGCATCAGGTCAAAATAGAAGACAACAAATATAAACTTGAAATGAAAGATGAACTTATGACCAAAAGTATTTATATCACACCTGAAATATTTAGGATAAGCAAATACGAAATAAATAATTTTTTTCTGAATAAAAATATTATTAGTCAGTCAGTTTCAAGTTTGAGTTATAATAATTTTCAAAATATCAACGACAAATTGATTCCATCGAAAATAATTTTTGAAGATTCTTCGTTAGATGGTATCATTGAAATTAATTATACAGAAGTTAAAGTAGGTGAGAAACTAGAATATCCTTTCAATGTCTCAAAAAAATATAATAAGATAAGTTTATGGTAAAAATCAGAAACTCAGAAACTCATAAGTTCAGAATGTTAAAATTCTGGATTGTTATGATAATTCTTTTCGTGACGACAAAAGCAAATTGTCAGAGTGTCGAGTCGTTGGAGAAGAAGATTCAATCTATTCAGAAAGACATCAAATTGGCTGAGAAACTTTTGAAAGAGACATCGAAAGACAAAGAGACTTCTATAAATCAGGTGAATCTGTTACAGACGCAGATTCGTCAGCGCGAGAATCTTATCAAGACGTATCAAAGTCAGATAAACGCCATCAACAAAGACATTCAGAACAACAAGGATCAGATTAGTGCTTTAGAGAAAAACTTAGAGCTTTATCGTAAGGAATATTCCAATCTTTTGCTTATCAATTATAGAAATAAAGGAAAAGTCAACAATCTGTTATTTGTCTTTTCTTCAGAAGATTTCAACCAGGCAATAAGGAGAATGCGTTACGTCCAGGAACTTAACGGTTTGGTGAAAGAAAAGATTGAAGAGATTGATTCTGCACAGATTAAGATTCAGTTTCAACTTGAGAAGAACGAAAAGAATAGAAAAGACAAGGAGAATATTTTAGGGAAGGAGAAATTGGAGAAAGCCGATCTGATGAAAGAACGCGACAGACTTAGAAACGACATTGCTTCACTCAGAAAGAAAGAGAAACAGATTCAGAAAGACATCACTGCTAAGGAGAAGCAGACCAGGGATTTGAAGAAACAGATTGAGAAAATTATTGCCGAGGAAATTAGGAAGGCGAAGGAGAGGGAAGAGGCTGCCAAGAAAAACAACACAACATCGATAGATTATAATCTGTCGTCCAATTTTGCGCAGAACAAAGGTAAGCTGCCATATCCTGTCGAGCAAGGAATTATCACGGGAAGATATGGATCGAGCCAGCATCCTACACAGAAGAAAGTCACTGTCAACAACAACGGCATTGATATAAGTACTACGAAAGGTTCCACGGCGAGATGTGTCTTTGAAGGAAAAGTCTGTTACGTGATGAGTCAAGGTGCTAACACTGCCGTTTTAGTACGTCACGGACTTTATTTTACGCTTTACTCTAACCTTGAGAAAGTCTTCGTCAAGAAGGATGACAATGTCGTTACAGGTCAGGAAATTGGGAGAATCCACACTAATGTAAACGACGGTAAAACAATCTTGCACTTTGAGATCTGGCAGGAAAATAGAACCACGGTAAATCCTGCATTATGGATTAAGAAATAAGAAGATGAGAAGAAGAAGTTCTATAATAATGATATTCATTCTGACGATAGTAATTATTTTGTCGTCATGTTCAAGAGCCTACGAGCCTGTCAATGTCCAAAAGAAAAAAGGCAGATGCTCAACATGCTCGAGATGGTAATTAATTCTTACCTAACAAGAAATCGGAAGCTTGAATCACTTTTACTCCACCATCATTGATTATAGAGAGTAATGGATCCATGGTAATGACATATTTCGGATAATTATCTTTGATTCTCTTTAAATTTCCAAATTCTCGCTCGTATGTCTCTTCATTAGAAATATGATACGCTACTTGGTAATATATAGTATCGTAAATACTTCCCAAATAATCAATTCTGCTACGAGTGTCATCTTCTGAGATATTACTGAGAAATGGCAAACCACCCCAGTATAGATACGATTGCAATGATTTATCCGAAGAATCTAATGAATTAACTGAAGATACTCCGAATAACTTAGACTATGAATATGAACTCTAATATATCGTCCCGCAAATATAGAAGCTATATCACTCGACAACATCATCGCATTTGAACCAGTAACAACAATATCAATGTCTTGTTGTTTTACCCAGTATCTCAAAGTATTTTCAAAACTTTCAATCTCTTGAACTTCATCGATTAATATGTAATTCCTTTCCTTTTCTGAAAGATTATTTTTAATCCAATCGTTTAGATGTTCAAAAGATTTTATGCCGACATTATCAGGATCTTCCTTATCGAGATATAGGACGTTACCTCGCGTAGTAAGTATAGTCTTTAGACACTCTAAGATACAACTCTTTCCTGCTCTTCGATGACCAGTAAGAACTATTACCTCACCTTTCCCTAATAAACCGATGATTCGCTCTGTATATAATTTCTATCTATTCTCTCCATAGATAAAACTTTTTTACAAGAATAAAAATATTTTAAATATAAAGAGAACTTTTAACGGGTTATTTTATAAATATTATTCCTCAATCGCGCCGGAAAATATCGCGTGTATAAACTTTATCCTTTACGTCGTCTAAACAGCTATCGTAACGATTTGCAATGATAGCATGACTATCTTTCTTAAATCTTTCCAAATCGTTAACGACTAAGCTACCAAAGAAAGTGCTGCCATCTTCTAAAGAAGGTTCGTAGATGATGACGATCGCGCCTTTTGCCTTCACCCTTTTCATCACGCCCTGAATAGAACTCTGACGGAAGTTGTCAGAGTTGGATTTCATCGTGAGACGATAGACTCCGATAACACATTGTTTCTCAGCATTAGCGTCATAATGACTATAGTTATAATAATCGTAATAGCCAGCTTTTTTCAAGACTTGGTCGGCAATAAAATCTTTACGCGTTCTGTTGCTTTCCACTATTGCCGACATCATATTTTGAGGAACGTCTTCATAATTTGCTAAAAGCTGTTTCGTGTCTTTTGGGAGACAATAGCCGCCATAGCCGAAGCTCGGGTTGTTATAATGACTTCCGATGCGAGGATCTAAGCAGACGCCTTCTATGATTTGCTGTGTGTCTAATCCTTTCAATTCGGAATAAGTATCTAATTCGTTGAAATAACTGACGCGCAGTGCGAGATAAGTGTTAGCGAAAAGTTTTACCGCTTCAGCTTCGGTGCTACCCATAAACAAAATAGGCACATCTTGTTTGATGGCTCCTTGTTTGATGAGCGTTGCAAAGCGATGTGCTGCGCCTTCCAAACGTTTGTCGTCTTGTTTGTATCCGACGATGATTCTGCTTGGATAAAGATTATCGTATAAGGCTTTGCTTTCTCTGAGAAACTCCGGAGAGAAGATTATATTGTTGCTGCCGGTTTTCTTTCTGATGGCTTCGGTATAACCCACCGGAATAGTGCTTTTTATCACCATGATAGCATTTGGATTGTAGAGCATCACTTTAGAGATGACGTCTTCCACTGCCGAGGTGTCGAAGAAGTTTCTGACGCTGTCGTAGTTTGTCGGAGCAGCGATTACCACAAATTCTGCGTTTTTATATCCAGATTCAGCGTCTAAGGTAGCGTGTAGGTTCAGTTTTTTATTTGCTAAATAGTCTTCTATATAATCGTCTTGTATTGGAGATTTTTTAGCGTTTATCAAATTGACGCGTTCAGGTACAATATCGACGGCTGTCACCTCATTGTGCTGTGCCAACAAAGTCGCTATCGAAAGTCCTACATAACCTGTTCCTGCTACTGTGATTCTCATATCAATTTAACTTTGAAAACTTCATTTCCAACCAAACGGGTGCCTACTTAATTCTAATCTCGCGAGTGGATGATAGTCACCTTTGAGTCCTATTGGCTCGGCGTTTCTTATCTCATAAACCATCTCGATGCAGTTTCTTGCCTCAGAAATTCTGAATCCTTCTCCAGATAATATTTTCTTATAACTCTCGGTATGAAGCTCAGTAAATCCTTGGCTGAACTCGAATTCGTTGTCGTCAATCATGATTGTTCTGTAGGTTCTCTTTTCTCCTTGAACGGCATTCTCAGGAAGTGTGTCGACGTTGATACTTAGGAAATAACGCACTCTCGCCTTTTCCAACTCCAAGTAACCTGCAACTCTGTCATGGCTCGATACATGAACGACGCTCTTCTTGACAGCACCGAAAATCCATTGTAACATATCATAAAAATGAATCCCGATGTTTGTCGCTACGCCGCCGCTTTTGTTGATGTCGCCTTTCCAGGAAGTGTAATACCAATTTCCTCTCGCCGTGATATATGTGAGGTCAACATCATAAATTTTGTCTTTCGGTCCTTCGTCGATTTTTTTCTTCAAGGCAACGATTGACTCGTGAAGTCGCAGCTGTAAAATAGTATATGCCTTTCTTCCCGTCGATTGCTCCACCGCTTCCAAAGCGTCGATGTTCCAAGGATTCAAGACGACAGGTTTCTCGCAAATCACGTCACAGCCTAATCTAAGTCCGTAGCGTGTATGAGCGTCGTGAAGGTAATTTGGCGTGCAAACCGAAACGAAATCTATCTTCTGACCTTTTTCGATGAGACGCGTGTTATGACGGTCGAAGAGTTCTTGCTCGGTGAAAAACGAAGCCTGCGGAAAATAGCTGTCCATGATTCCAACGCTGTCGTTTTTATCGTATGCCGATACCAAGACGTTGCCTGTATCTTTTATTGCTTTAAGATGTCGTGGCGCTATATAACCGCCAACTCCTATTATCGAGAAATTCATTTTTTTATACTTTGGACTCTGAACTCTGAACATATATATACTCACGGCTCGTAGTTCACAGCTAATTAATTTTCAACTTTCAATTTTCAACTAGTACCATCCATTTCCAAACAGGTACAATATTAATTGTCTTTTCTTCTATAATGAGTGTTTTTTCTTCTTCCTGCATCTTTCTATTAAGATGAAGAAAAACATTATTTTCCATCAAATCTTTCCTTTATTTTAGGAAAGCAACATTCTTCCACATTCACATTTCATATCGGCATCTAATTTCTTTCCGCACTCGCACACCCAGCCTATCTGTCGCGCAGGAACGCCAGCCATAAGAGCATGGTCAGGAACGTCTTTTGTCACGACAGCGCCGGCAGCTATCATAGCGAATCTTCCGATAGTACAGCCACAGACTATGGTACAATTGGCTCCCAATGACGCGCCTTCTTTTACCAACGTCTTCTTATAAACTCCATGAACAGGATATTTTGAACGCGGTATTGTCACGTTGGTAAAAACGCAACTCGGTCCACAGAAGACGTCGTTTTCAAGTTCGACGCCTTCATAAATGGAAACGTTGTTCTGAACCTTGACGCCATCGCCAATCTTGACGTTATTTCCAACATTGACATTCTGCCCAAAAGAACAATTCTTTCCTATCATAGCACCTGACTGAATATGACAGAAATGCCAAATCTTTGTTCCTTCGCCTATCGTCACATTGTCGTCAACGTATGACGATTCATGAATGAAAACATTGGGCGTATGCGATACGCTATTATTGGGCGTATGCGATACGCCCCTACGGGTGTTGTCTGTTGACATTATAATAAATTGTTCTTTTCAATATCTTTGAAATAATTGACGGTTCCGACTTTCAATTCGTATGTCGCGAGGTCGTCGCAAACGATGATACCTTTCGGGTGCATCTGTAACGCGCTTACCGTCCATAAATGATTGACGCTGCCTTCTATCACTTGAGCGAGCGCTCTTGCCTTGCCGTGACCGTTAGCCAAGATCATCACTTCTTTGGAATCCATCACTGTGCCGACGCCGACTGTCAAGGCTGTCTTTGGAACTTGGTTGATGTTGTTGTTGAAGAATCTCGAGTTGGCGATGATGGTGTCTGTCGTTAACGATTTCACACGTGTTCTCGAAGTCAAGGAGGAACCTGGTTCGTTGAAAGCGATGTGACCATCAGGGCCGATGCCGCCCATAAACAAATTGATACCGCCATACGATTTAATCTTATCTTCATAACGTTGACATTCTGCTTCAAGGTCTTCAGCATTGCCGTTGAGGATGTTCACATTTTCTTTCTTGACATCGACATGGCTGAAGAAGTTGTTCCACATGAAAGTGTGATAACTCTCAGGATGATTTTCAGGAATACCGACATATTCGTCCATATTGAATGTCACGACATTTTTGAAAGAGACTTTACCTTCTTGATATAATTTTATCAATGCCTTATATGTACCGATTGGAGTAGAGCCTGTTGGCAGTCCCAATACGAAAGGTCTTTCTTCTGTAGGATTAAACTCGTTTATTCTTCTCACTATATGATTGGCTGCCCACTGTGACAACTTCTCATAAGTTGGTTCGATGATAACTCTCATTTCCGCTTAAATTTTTAACACAAATGCAAATATAATTTATTTTCTTCAATGATATAAATGTTGTCGCTTTTTTTGAGACATTTTTCTATTTTTGCAAAAAAAATATTGATGATACTTTGTTTGGAAACATCTACCGCAGTTTGTTCGGTAGCGCTTGTAGAAGAAGGCAATGTTATTGCTTTGAGAGAAAGTCTTGACGGACAGAATCATGCTGAAAAGATTACGCTTTTCATCGATGAGGTGATGAAAGAGGCCAATGTGGCATATAAGGATTTAGATGCTGTTGCGGTTAGCAAGGGACCAGGTTCTTACACGGGACTGCGTATCGGCGTGAGTACTGCCAAAGGATTATGCTATGCTATGGAGAAACCTCTCATCGCGATAGATACTTTAGAAGCGATGGCGTGGGGTTTCAAAGTCAATAAGTCTATGAGTCAAGAAGTCAATAAGATTTTATGTCCGATGATTGATGCGAGGAGGATGGAGGTTTATTCGGCTTTCTTTAATGAGAAGTTGGAGAGGACGACAGAGACAGAGGCTCTCATCATCGATGAAAACTCATTTATGGAGTTGAAACAAAATCATCATCTTTTTCTCTTCGGCGACGGTGCCGACAAGCTCTTCACACTTTTTGAGAAAGAAGAGAATATCACTGTGGTAGAGAAGTTCCACTGCTCAGCAGCATATATGGCGACATTAGCAGAGAAAGCACTGAAAGAAAAAGACTTCGTCGATGCAGCATATTTTGAGCCATTCTATCTCAAAGATTTCGTCCCGGGAATACCGAAGGTGAAAGGACTTTGAAGAGTCTATAAGTCCATGAGTCTATAAGTAGAGTAGAGACGCGCCAACGACACCTATGAGAATAAATAAGATGTCGTTGACACGTATCATATTTCTAAGATTCTACAATTTCAAAATTCTTCTCACTACGATTCCGTTTTCTGTCGTCATGCGCAACATATAAACTCCGGATTCATATCGTGAAATATCGATAGTCTCTTTATCGTTGTTGGCATCTCTTTCATAAACTATCTGTCCTAAAGTGTTAAGTATTGCGATGTGTTCCATGCCGTCGGCTTCAACATTGATAATTCCATCTGTCGGATTAGGATAGATGTTCATATTTTCCTTGCTCACTTCCTTAACATCTACAGGACCTACTGTCACGTATTGCTCGCAAGCCATCGCGTAATGCCAATAGCCATCACCTGGTAACATTTCTTCTGAATCTGGATAATGTTGATAAACCACTCTAATACAATATTCCTCTTCTACATTGCTCGGGAACTCTTCGACAAATGAGTTTGCAAAGATAGGTTCAGGAGTCAAGAGTTCATCGCCACGGAATACCATCACACCGAGAACTTCTCCATATCTGTTACCTTTCTCACCTGATGTCAAAGTGACGTCGTCTATGTTAAGGATATATTGGTCGGTGCAGTTGAAATGACGGAATGCGATATACATTTCACGACCCGCATAGTCGCCGAGGTTGATGGTTCTCTTAGTCCATTTTGTCTGACGTTCTTCTTTGCCATCTGAAGTTATCGTCTCTTCCCATACGGTGACGAAGTCTTCAGCAGAGCCGTTACCTGCTACCGACAAGGCGATGCCATAATGTTCGTAAGGATAATTCTCATCTTGAGCGCAAACGTAGAACGAGAGCTGAGTTCCTTCTTTGATGAGATATTTCTCTGATGTAACGAGATAGTTATCTGGTGTTAAAGCTCCGCCGAAAGAATTGTTAAACGATTCTGACATAGCATAGTTCTGACTGCCGTTATTACCGTAACCTGGTTCCATATAACCGGCTGAGTTTCTCCATCCTAACATATCGCCGTCAGCATCGATGGTTGTCCATCCGTCTAATGTTCCGTCTTCAAAGTCAAAAGAGAATGAGTCGTTTGCTTCAATATCTTCTTGTCCGGGAAGTGACCAATTCAAGACTGTCTTACCAAAGAAATTCTCGCCAGTCAAGTCTGTTGCTTGTTCAAACATATCGCAAGGCGAGAACATCCAAGGACATTGCACAGATTCGCTGTCGCCTGTCGCATAGTTGGCAACGATTTTTGTCACATGATATGGACCTGATTCTAAAAATTCTTCTGAGTCTAAATTCTGATGTTGATAGTAGTTTGTGGTCACTGTTGCTTCAAAAACTTCGTCTAAATAAATATCATATGAAATAGGAGAGTTATCTTTGGATTTAGATTCGTTAACCAAGACGATGTCGTCCAAGTCGATATAGAATTGGTCGGTGCAATTGAAGTGACGGAAAGCGATATAAATCTCTTGTTCTGCATAACTGCTTAAATCAATTTTTTTCTGATACCAAGCACCTTGAGGTTTAGCATCGCCTTTAGCAGTAAGAGTCTCTTCAAAAATTATTGTGAAATCTTCAGGATTGGTATTTCCTGTTGTCGAGATTGCTACGGCATAATGCTCGGCAGAATATGTTGCGTCTTGAGCGCAGACGTAGAATGAAAGTTGTGAACCATCTTTGATGAGATATTTATCCGATGTAACCAAATAGTTATCTGGTGTGAGAGGTCCGAGAGAGTCGTTGTCGAACGACTGAGAAATCACGCAGTAACGACTTCCGTCGTGACCGTAGCCTGGTCCCATGATGTCGGTAGTGATACGCCAGTTGAAGCCATCACCGTCAGCGTCTATTGTCTGCCAGCCTTCCATCGATCCATCGTCGAAGTTGAAGGAGAACTCACCGCCACCGTTGCTGAAGTCTTTGTTTTCCCACATCGCCCAACCGGTGGCGGAGACGAAGAGATTTTCAACAGGAGCGAGTATCTCGGTGAGTGTCGCTGTGAGAGTGGTAGCGTCCCATATCTCAACATAATCGACGTTCAAGGTATCGTAGCCTTTTAATATTACCGAATAAGAATATTCGCCTTTGCGGAAGCTGTCCCAGATATATTTTCCAGAAGCGTCGATCTTCACTTTGTAGTCGTATCCTGCATCAGGTTCTTTGAGGTTTCTGAAAGATATCTTCGTGCCTTCTGAAGAGTTGCCGCTGTTAGTCTCGACGACAAATTCCAAAGAAGTGAACATATCTTTATCCAAAGTATTTGACCAAGTTATCTCCGATTCTTCGTTGTTGTTGTATATCGCACTCACGCCCCATTTGTAGGCACCCATTTCAAGAGCGTTCCATCCGTTGTCGGTCAATGTCGTATCAGACACATTCTCTGCAACACTCACGACTTCTTCAGTATGAACATTAGTTCTAAACACATTATAAGAACCTACAAAATCGCGCAAACCCGACTGTTGTCCGTTGTCTGTTGTCTGTTGACCCAACGAAATCATCTCGCCTTTTGCATTTTCCAAATAACCTCTGATAATCCATGTATAGATGATGCCATAGTCAGGAGTGTGTCCCCATGAAGTTCCGTTGAATGAAAGCCAGTCGCTGTTGGAGTCACCTACATGATAGCAAGCGGTCGCTGGGAAACTACTGGTAGAATAGAAGGTTATCCATAAAGGCTGTGTTCCGTCTATAGCGACAGGAGTGTCGAGTTCCAATTCGACCACTTGGTCAGAACCGCTCACAGTAAAATTCTGTTCGTGTACCAATGTTTCAGGAGCAGTCTCGCCACCGAAGAAGATCTTGGCAGTTATATCACCGGCGTTCTTATCGTAGTAGGCGAGTTTTGTCAAAGAATATCCTTCGTATTCTGTTGTCTCAGGGAAGCTGATACCCCAATAAACTGCTCCGGTTTCAGATCCGACAGCATTAGCATATTCGCCTTCATCGTAATGAATCCAGCCGCCTTCAAATGGAGGTATTGGTTTATAAAGCACGATGTTATCTACAAAATAAGCGTCAAGACCTGCAGCGTCAGCCACGTCTTTAGAATATTCCCATTTGTAAGTATGAACACCTTTCTTAACAGTATATTCTCTATAGCTCCAGTCTGTTATACCGGTAGCGACAGCTTTTTGCACACCGTCGATATAGAACTTACCATTATCGAAGAATTGTTCACATGATGATTTGTGATAGAAGCTCATCTTACCGTCGAAAGGCACATCGACGGTGATTTCGATAACCGACTTGCCATCGTTGACACCTTCACAAGACGACTTGATGGCATAGTTGCCTTCGTAAGCATCTTCAGTAATGACCCAGGGAGCGTTGCCGTCATTATTGAAGTCAGCTTGACTCAGATTCCCCGTTTCAAAGTCAACGATTATCGATTCCGGGACGATTTTGTTCCAACTCCAGATAAGATCGACATTAGAGTTTTCGTTTATAGTAGCTTTCACATCAGCTACAGGACTTTGCGCGTTAAGACTAAAGAGTCCTAACAGAAAGATAATTGTAGTTAAAAAAAGTTTCTTCATAATAAATTGTTATGTAAATATTTTGTTTAATTTTGAATGCACAAAAATAATAAATAATAGATAAAAATAAAAGTATGAAAAACACATATTCTATAGGCGTTGATATAGGCGGAACAAATACCGATGTCGGCTTGGTCCGCGATGACGGCAAAATCGTTGCACGTCGTAACATTCCAACAAACAAATATTTCGATATAGATGTTTATCTTAAAGAAATAACCGAGCTTGTCAAGGATATGATGAAAGAGTATGAACTCGACACTATCGACGGTATCGGTATCTGTGCTCCAAATGGAAACACTTACAACTGTACTTTCAGTGGAGCTACCAATCTCAATTTCAAAGGTGAGTTTAACGTACAAGAAATCGTCAACAAATATATGGACGTTCCTGTCGTTGTCTCCAACGATGCCAATGCTGCTGCTTTCGGAGAGATGGTTTATGGTGGTGGCAGAGGCATGAAACATTTAATCATGTTTACCTTAGGAACTGGCGTTGGAACAGGTATCATTATCGATGGTAAATTAGTTCTCGGAGCGACTGGTGGCGCAGGTGAGTTAGGTCACTCCATCGTCATACCAGGCGGACGTCAATGCGGTTGCGGCTTGAAAGGATGCTTAGAAACTTACACATCAGCAACAGGTATCCGTCGTACGGCAATAGAAATGTTGGAAAAGAATCCGTCATACGACGGCGTTTTATCTAAGATTCCAACAGAAGAACTTACAAGTAAGGCTGTCGGCGACGCTGCTAATGCCGGCGACCCTTTGGCTCTTAAGATATTTGAAGAGACAGGTTATATCTTAGGTCTCGCAATGGCAAACGCTTGTTCATTCTCATCGCCGGAAGCTGTTTTTCTCATGGGTGGTCCTGTAAAAGCTGGCGACGTTCTCCTTAACCCAGTACGCAAATCGTTCGCAGAGAATCTCCTATTCGTCTATAAAGATTCTGTCGAAATGAAGGTATCAGAGCTTCCTGATAACGACGCAGCAATACTCGGAGCCGCAGCAGTGCTGAAGAACAATTAACAATTGACAGTTAACAATGGCAATAAATAATTGAAAATTGTACATTGTTAATTGTTAATTTTTATTATCTTTGCGCCATGAAAAAAATGCCCAATGGTGTAATTGGCAACACGACTGACTCTGGATCAGTAAAGTCCAGGTTCGAACCCTGGTTGGGCAACTTTTTTGAGTATCAATCGTTTTAAGATTGATACTTTTTTTATATATCTTTAATCTATTAACCAACAAAATTTAACCTGATTATGTCAAGAAAAAAAAATAAAAACAGCCTCAGCACTTTCGTAAATACAATACTGACTATCTTCGGAGAGAATCCTTTCAAACCGATGAATTATAAACAGATTGCCAAAATCATGTCGGTACGCGACGCTGCCGGAAAAGATGTGATATATCAGATTCTCGTCACGCTTTTCAACGAAGGAAAACTCATCGAAGATCGCCCGTATCGTTATCTCCTTCACCCCGACTTCATCCATGAATATGGTCCGAAACCTCAATATATTACAGGTACAGTCGATATGAAAAGTACCGGCAAGGCTTACGTCATTCCTGATGAAGAAGGCGAGGATATTTTCATCGCTGCCAACAACACGGGCAAAGCACTGCACGGCGACAAGGTCAAGGTGGCGATGTTTCCTAAACGTAAGAGCAAGAAAAACGAAGGCGAGATTATCGAGATTATCGAACGTGCCAAGACAGAGTTCGTCGGAATCTTCAGTCTCTCTCACGGCTTCGCTTTCGTCGTGCCAGACCGTCAGACTATGCCGCTCAGCATCTTCATCCCGAAAGGAAAATATAAGTCGGCAAAAGACGGACAGAAAGTCATCGTGCATCTCACCGACTGGCCTGATAACGCGAAGAATCCTTTTGGTGCGATAGTAAAAGTACTTGGCAATCCAGGTGAGAATAACGTCGAGATGCAATCTATTCTTGCCGAATACGATTATCCTTTAGACTTCCCTAAAGCCGTTGAGAAAGAGGCTAAATCAATATCCGAGAAAATTCCTTCGTCAGAGATTATGAAACGCCACGACTTCCGCGATGTCTTCACCGTGACAATAGACCCTCACGACGCTAAAGACTTCGACGACGCTCTCTCATTGCAATATTTACCTAACGGCAATTATGAAGTCGGTGTTCACATCGCCGACGTATCTCATTACGTACAACCTGGTTCTGCAATAGACGCGGAAGCTCAGGAACGCGGTACTTCTGTCTATCTCGTCGACAGAACAATTCCTATGTTGCCGGAGAAACTATGTAACAACGTTTGCTCGCTTCGTCCCGATGAAGAGAAACTCGCTTTCTCAACAGTGTTCGAACTTAATGAGAATGCAGATATTAAGAATGTGTGGATTGGTAAGACCGTAATAAAATCTAATCGTCGTTATGCTTACGAAGAAGTACAAGACATGATTGAAGGTGCCGATGGAGATAATAAGAGAGAGCTGATGATACTCAACGATTTGGCGACGAAGCTACGTGCCAAGAGGATGAAAGACGGCTGTATCAACTTCCATTCTGAAGAGGTGAAATTCATTCTCGATGAAAACGGAAAACCATTAGATACTTATATCAAGGTGCAGAAGGAAGCCAATATGCTCATTGAAGATTTTATGTTGCTGGCTAATAAGACTATTGCCGAGACTATTGCAAAACCTGACAGTAAATTCAAAGACTACACCTTCGTATTCAGAATCCACGACGAGCCTAATCCTGAGAAGTTATATAATTTCATACAGTTGGTTTCAAAACTCGGTTACACGATGAATATCAGTTCGAGAGAGAAATTGGTGAAGTCGTACAATACTTTATTTGACGCCGTCGATGGAAAAGGGGAGAAGAACCTGGTTGAAACGGTAGCGATAAGGACTATGGCGAAAGCTGTTTATAGCACCACAAATATTGGTCACTATGGATTGGCGTTTTCTTATTATACGCATTTCACTTCGCCAATTCGTCGTTATCCCGACTTGATGGTTCATCGTCTTATAGAACGTTATCTTATTGAGAACCAGCCGAGCGTCGATAAGGAAGAATATGAAGATTTATGTCTACACGCGAGCGAGATGGAAAAACGCGCCGCTGAGATGGAACGCGAATCTGTCAAATATAAACAAGCTGAATTTTTACAAGATCAGGTTGGAAAGGTCTTCGATGGTCTTATCTCCGGCATCAGCAAATGGGGAATCTATGTCGAGTTGAAAGGCAACAAATGCGAAGGTCTCATTCGATATGCCGACCTCAACGACGACTTTTATTATTTAGACGAGGAGAACTTCCGCGTCATCGGACAAGACTACGGCAACATCTACCAACTTGGCGATGAGGTGAAAGTTCAAATCAAGAGCGTGAATCTGATAAAGAAACAATTGGATTTCGCTATGGTAAGCAAAACGAAGAGGAAGAAGAGTCGCTCTTAAGTTTCAGGCAGCCATATTCAATCATCAAATCAGAGTTGAATATGTTAAAGGACAAGTCTTTCCCTTTTCTGAATTTTTTTTAAATGTTCAACGACGACTTGTAAGTCTCGGATGTTCTGATTTTTCCTATTGATTTCAAGTTTGATGAAACATCCTCCATAAACACGAATAAAGTGTTCTTTTTCTTGTTTTTTTCTGACATATTCATACATTTATTTATTGAGTTGAAACCTTTTTATAATAATTTCTTCGCGTCAATTCGTGCCGATTTGTGGACAAAAAAACCTCAGCAATAGGATTAGAGGATATTCGTGTAAATTCGTGGAAAAAAAACTCCCGTGATTTCTTCGCGGGAGTTTCTGTATTATTAGTGGAGATTTTATCAATCTTCGTCTTTCTTGCTTTCTTCGTAAGCTTTCAAGAGTTTTGTTTGAACGTCAGTTGGAACTTGAGCGTATTCTGCGTATTCCATTGTGAAAGTACCACGACCTGATGTCAAAGAACTCAATGATGTTGAATATCTATCCATTTCTGCGAGAGGTACTCTTGCGCGGATGATTTGGTAGTTTCGGTCAGCATCCATACCCATGATGATAGCGCGGCGGCCTTGGAGGTCGGTGTTAACAGCACCCATCATATCTTCTGGCATACGAACTGTCAGGTCGTAGATAGGTTCCATGATTTTAGGGCCAGCGTTTTTAAATGCAGCTGAGAATGCCATACGACCGGCGATCTTAAATGCCATTTCGTTTGAGTCAACTGGGTGCATCTTACCATCGTAGATGTAGCAGATGATGTCACGAGCGTAAGAACCTGTAAGAGGACCTTCTTCCAAACGTTCGTTGATACCTTTCAAGATAGCTGGCATGAAACGAGCGTCGATAGAACCACCAACGATACAGTTGCAGAAGATGAGTTTACCGCCCCATGGGAGATCGTATTCATCTTTACCACGAACTTGGAGGTCTGTTGGGTCTGTATAGCCTTCATAGTAAGGAGCTAATCTCATGTGAACTTCACCGAATTGACCTGAACCACCTGATTGTTTCTTGTGGCGGTAGTCAGCATTAGCTGTCTTGGTGATAGTTTCGCGATAAGGAACTTTAGGAGCTGCAAATTCAACAGCGATTTTATGTACGTTATCGAGATACCATTTGATTGTGTTGAGGTGATATTCACCTTGACATTGGAGGATATTTTGTTTCAACTCGCGAGACATTGAAGTGATGACTGTTGGGTCGATTTTGTGGAAATCGGCGAGGATGCCACCAAGTTTTTCGTCTTCTTGTGAGTTGACGGCTTTGATAGCTGTTGAGAAGATTGGTGATGGGAATGGAACAGCTTCGAATGCTGTGTCAGCGATCTTAGCATCAACCAAGCTATCGTTAACGCGAACGTCTTTCAATTTGATTGTTGAGATGATATCACCTGCGCAAGCCTTTTCAACTCTTTCGCGTGTTTTACCGTTTGAAACTAAAAGTTGAGATATACGTTCTTTGTTACCTGTACGTGGGTTAACCAAGTCTTGTGATTCAGCGATTGTACCGCCATAGATACGTGCCATAGCGACGTCACCAACGTTTTGTTCGTTAGAGATTTTGAAGAAGAACATTGCTGGAGCTTCTTCTGTGCTGCTATGAAATTCTGTACCGTTTGTAGCTTTTGTAGCTTTAACGTGAGCTGGTGATGGGCAAGCGTTGATGAGGAATTCTAAGAGACGTGTTACGCCAGCGCCTGATTTAGCAGCGCCGCATAATACTGGATACATATCACGGTTGATGATACCGAGGTGGAGACCTTTTTCCATATCTTCAGCTGAGAGTGTTCCTTCTTCGAAGAATTTTTCCATGAGAGCGTCGTCGCCTTCAGCAGCGTGCTCGATAAGTTCGTTGTGTAATTCTTCAGCTTTGTCAGCGAGGTTAGCTGGGATGTCTTGAATTTCAGGAGCGCCGTTACCGTTTTTGAAGACTAACATCTTCATAGTGATAAGGTCGATGACTGAGTTGAATCCTTCGCCTGAGTTTACTGGGAATTGAACTGGAGTAACTTTATCGCCGAAATATTCTTTCAATTGGTGGATTGTGTCGTCGAAGTTAGCGTTGTTATGGTCTAACTGGTTCATGAAGAACACGACAGGTTTGTTTGTTTTTGTAGCATATTTCCAAGCATTTTCAGATGTTGCTTCGACGCCCGATTGAGCGTTGACTGTGAAGACAGCCATGTCGGCAGCTGTTAAACAAGCAACGATGTCGCCTGAGAAGTCGCTAAAGCCTGGAGTATCTAAAATATTGATTTTTTTGTCGTTATAGATTGTGTATAACAAACTTGCGTTTACAGAGATACCGCGTTCTGTTTCGATTGGACGGTAGTCAGAAATTGTGTTCTTTGATTCTGTAGCGCCTTTTCTGTTGATGAGCTTACCTTCGAAAACCATGTTTTCGGCAAGCGTTGTCTTACCGGACTTAGCTGCTCCTATGAGAGCAACATTCCTGATGTCTTCTGTTTGAAATATCTTCATGTTTTTATTAAATTAATTCCTTTAAAAATTATAAATTGGCAGTTTACCAATTTGGAGTGCAAAAATACATATTTCAATTAAATAATACAATATTTTTCTTACCTAAAATGAGAAAAAAGTTTAGAGTTTAAAGTTTAGAATCTAATGTAGTTTTATAGTTGATATATTTAGTTTTAAAGATTATAAATACCTTAAACTTTAAACTTTAAACCTTAAACATTAACCATTTATACTTTTCTTAAACTCGTCCCAGCAATTCTCATCCATTTTTGCACCGACGACTTGTATAATGCTTTCAGCCAGAAGGTTTCCTATTGTACCGCATTTTTTCAAATCATAACCATTGATGAGTCCATATAAAAATCCAGCAGCATACATGTCGCCAGCACCTGTAGTGTCAATCACAGTCACTTTGTTACAACCAATCTGCACAACTTCATCGCCTCTTTTTATGTAGGATCCTTTCTTACCAACTTTAACGACAGCAATATCAACATTATCTGCTATATAATGCAACGATTCTTCAGCGTCTTTTTTTGTCAGAGCCTTTGCTTCTTCTTCGTTGGCGAAAACAATATCAATCTGAGGAAGTAATTCATTTAAGAAATCATAGTTTTCTTTAACCACATTATAACTTGCTAAATCTAAAATCACTTGACAACCACACTCTTTTGCTGTGGAAATAATTTTTAAAAAAACGTTTCTGTTAGCAATAAGGTAGCCTTCTACATAGCAGTAATCCCAATCTTTGAACAACTCCGGTTTGATGGCATTTTCGTTGAGTTCCAACGAAGCTCCGAGATTTGTTGCAAAAGTACGTTCTCCGTCAGCTGATATTATAGTGCGTGCTGTGCCTGAGGCTGTTTCTGTGTGGAATAGGAAAGGTTTCACTCCTACCGAGTTCATAGAGTCCTCGAAGAACTTTCCGGTATTGTCGTTTCCTATGTATGATATAAATCCGGCTTCGATACCTAATTTGGCTAATCCGTGTATTGTGTTTGCTGCTGATCCTCCGGGCGCCATTGAACTTTCGTATTCTTCAAGTCTTTTTCCTATAAATGCCGATGAGTTCTCGTCAACCAACATCATAGATCCTTTAGGAATATTCAATTCTCGCAAAATTTCGTCGTTGTCGATGCGTGTTAAAATATCGACCAATGCGCTGCCAATTCCTATAACGTTCTTTTTCATAGTAATATACCTTAAACTTTAAACCTTAATCCTTAAACTAATAATGAACTAACCATATAAAAAGAAAATGATTGCTTGAGCGGCAACCATCTTCTTCAATTAATAACATGAAACATAAAAAAATTACACTTTGTAATCTCTCTCTTGCGCCCCCTTCAGGACTTGAACCTGAGACCCCCTGATTAACAGTCAGATGCTCTAACCAACTGAGCTAAGGAGGCGTTTGCTACGTTTTTATCTCCGTATTGCGAGTGCAAAGGTACATCTTTTTTTTATTCTGACAAGAATTTTTTTTATTTTTTTGAAAAATATTTTTATTGGTTTTTAAAACATTGAATTTCAATTTATTGAGATTTACGAGAATACTCTTCCATCTTTAAAATTGCCTTTACATTTCTAAATGGAATGACATTTCTGAACGGAAAAAGCAGTTTTACGACGACACCAACCCACCATTTGTAATGAACCTTGAGTTTGCAGTATGCTTTTCTGAACTTGAAATTATGCATTAAGAAATCCTGAATGTTGGAATGTTCGGTGATAGTACGGCTTCCATCAGACACATATTTAAGCTTTTTTTCTCCAAGATAATATTTATTCATAGAGTAAATAAGTCCGTAATAAGGATAGGTACTATTATGTTTGTATTTTGGCAGTATAGCAGATACTTCATATTGGCAGGCATCTCTCCAAATGTAGTTTATTGAAAAACCAATAAATTCATTTGTTTTTTTTTCGAAACATCCCCAACATTCATATTCATTATTGAATAGTGATAAAAAATCATCGTATGTAACCTTTCTATCTTTTATTTGATAATCTCTCAAAACCTCCTTGTACAGTTCAAAACCTCTTTCCTTAATTATATTTACATCTATAATTCTGTAATCATAGGTTTTTAATGACTTTCTAATTTTTGTTCTTTCTTTAGTGGTATTTTCGGCCAGTCCATAAAAATTATCTTTAATTATATACCAAAAAGAATTTTCTTCTTTCTTGTCAAAATCGTAGGTGTTCCGAACCAACCACCCTCCATTCATAAATAACTTATTAACTTCTTTTTTTGTTAACTCTGTTTCATTATGATGAGTGCCTTTAAATCTCCATGCATGTCTATATAGAAAATATTTTGTCATCATAATTAAAATATAGTCTTAAAAATAATCCCGACATCTCCCCAGAAAGTTCTGTTATGATAATAATCTAAATTTATTTTAACTTTATCGGGATAAATTATTTCGTCATTATATTTCTGAGGATTATCGACTTTAGCTAATAATTCTTCCTCGTTGATATATTTTAAAGAAGCGGGGCCTGTTATTCCTGGACGAAGTTCAAGAATCTTTCTGTCTTCGCCTTCTAAGGCGTCAGCATAACCTTTAACATCTGGACGCGGACCAACAAAACTCATCTCACCTTTTAGAACATTTATCAACTCAACGATTTCATCAATCTTGGTTCTTCTCAGCCATCTCCCGAAAGGCGCAATTCTTTCATCATCGGCAGTAGTGACAAACATATCATTCCGAATAGAATTATCTTCTCTCATGCTTCTTATCTTATAAATCATGAATGGTCTTCCATATTGCCCGATTCTCTCTTGCATGAATAAGAATTTCCCTTTTGGCATAACAATCTTATGAACAATAAAAATCACGAGCAATATCGGAGATATAATTATAATCCCCAACAAAGCCGAAATCTTATCGAACATATATTTTATGAAGAGAGAAAATCTACTCATATAATTAATTACTTTTATTCGACTAAGTCTGTTGTTCGTTATCTGTTGTCTGTTGACAAAAAACTCCATGGAACAGTAACATATAGAAGAACACGAAAAACATTATTCCCATCTGACGTTCCAATACCGACTCAAACAATGAGTTAAATGCGATGATTATCAGCAAAGAGAAAAAGACAATATCGAAATTCTTGTTTTTTATCCAGAGATAGATAGGGGAGAGGAACATTGATATAAAAAGCAACAAGCCAATCAAACCTACCGCGATTATTGTATCGGAAAATTGATTGTGGGCGTTACATTCACTGTTTATTGCAACGTTAACATTTATATATGTGGCCAAATTTTCCCTAACCGAATTATAATCACAATTATATTTCTCTGACATCTCTTTTGCATATTTGAAAGTATTGTTATTTAGAGTACCTCCGTACTTTTTACGAATACTTTCTAAACAATCTTCTCTTTCTTGAACAAATGTATCTGAATAATAATTGTCTCTTGGCTTAATTCTCTGAACAATTTCTTCCATCTTCTTTATGTAACTTTTTAATGTTTCATCACCACGATCGCCAGCACCGACTCCAAACCAAAATTTGTCAATGAGCAAATTTTTATATCCAATTGTAATACCTATTCTTCTGTCTTGTTTCTCAATATTTTGTAAATTCGACAATGTTTCAGTAATTCTTTTAACACTATTTTGGAAGAAAACAAAAGTGAGAACGACAACACTTATCATAATTACTCCTACGCTTAATCCTAATACCTTCTTTTTTTGTACAAATGTCAGCCAAATCCATAATATAAAGAATGTCATTGCCATGCAAAGTAATCCTGCTCTTGATTTGGATATAATTGTAAATAGGATTAATACAATTATTGAGAGAACGTTAAAATATATAGTTCTTCTATTTGTAAATGCTTCTGCAAAACAGAATGCAACACTTATACATGTATAGATGGAAATATATGAATGATGAATATAGCCTGTTCCTAATTTTAGAAAATCTGGTTCAAAAAATCTTGTTTTCTTCGCTTCTTCAAACACAACATCATACCCAGCCCAAACCAAATTGACAATGTATAACGCAAGTATTCCAAATACAAAGCAATACATTATCGTCCTGACTCTCTCTTTGGTCAGATATGATAAATTGGAAAATAAGAAATAAAGGGGGAAAAGTAGGAAAGATAGTTTCTTTCCTATCTGAACTCGAGCTTCTGCAGAGTTTTCGGAATATAAGAAACTGATTGCGTAAATAGCCCAAAAGGCTATGAAAATCAGATATACAAATTTATGCTTTTGTTGTAACTGGTTAGGTTTAAATCCTTCTTCAAAAACTCCTCTTAAAATAACATTGGCGAATAACACCATCATAACGTATGTCGCTATTCGCCAAGAAAAAGGAATACTAAAAGCAAATAATGCTAATAGGATATATTCTGATAATTGGAATTTCTTTAAGTTCTTAAATGATGTCAGCATCTCAATTATTTTCGTGCTGCAAAAATATGGTTTTTAATTATATGAATTACAACATTAACATATTTTAACATTTATGCTTAAAAATCGTAATATTTACGGTCTAATGTTGTTCTTATACCAAAACTAACAATGAAATTATTTATATCATTCATTCCTTCAATCTTCTGATTCCTGTGTGTCACTTCGGCAAAAACGTTCAAATTGTATGAAGGATTTACCAACCATGACACAACAAAATTATTCATCATCAATGTATTCAACTCTCCGGTTAACATATAATGACCATAGTATGGCTTATCATATCCTTCAATCTGATAATAATCGTAGTAGTTATGATAAATGTCGTGACCATAATACTGAAACTCACCTTCTGGTGTTGTAATATCATCGCCCCATTGACCGAAGTTCATCTTGTATTGGAAGTAGAAACGCTTATAATTATATTGCGCTCTTGCAACAATCTCATAAAAGTTTGCTCCCCATGGATGTGCAGTTGGCTGATTCAAATGAGCGTAATTGTCTTCTCCGTCATAATGTGAATACATATATGGTCTTACCATATTAAACTCTCCTTGCAAGAACAGATTCTTCACATTGAAACAGTTGTAACTCTTCACTCCAAATTGATACGATTGCTTGTTCGCCCAATAACCATTAAATCCAATAAATTCTTTAACAGTCATTTCGTCTAAGACAAACTGAGCATATAAAGTCGTGTGCTTTCCTAATATGTAACTTGCTGTTGCACCGAGTAATGCGTTGTCTGGAGAATTACCCACGTAATAATCGGTGGTTCTCAAGAAAATTATTGGATTGATATATTGAAAATCCAAACCTCTTCTGACTCCGTTTTCATCTTGTCCTTTACAAACCATTGCGTCAAACAATCCAAGGTTGAGTCGCTTGGTGACAGCCCAATCCAAATAATGTATCACCGTGAACTTTCTTGCAAAAGTATCGTCATCAAGAACACGGTTTTTATCAGTCATTTGAGCATAAAGACAAGAATATTGAATATGCCAAATATCAGCTGTAAGTTTTACGTATGGATAAGCGAAAGCATTGTCCGACAATATCAATGAACGATAACCATCCCCAATGAAGTTTTTGCCATAACCGAGAACACCTTGTAGCCAATAAATTGGATGCACGGTTAGATAAGCTGAGGCATTGGCATAATCAAATCCAGTTTCTTTAAATCTTCTCGCATGACCTTGCCCTGGAACAACTTTATTGTCACTCGCATATTCAGAAATATAATCCGGAAATACAGCCTGATTCTCTCTTAAGTTTGTATAAAAAGCGAAGTTGTCACCAATTGTTCCTTTAACTTCTGCTCCACGAGTATTGACCCAAGTGCTTTTACTTCCATCTCTACCTACTTGAAAATCAACGATAGGATTGATGCCGATATAGAAATCATCTGTCTTTGCTCCAATAAAGTCTGTGTTAAAGATTGAATTCCATGCAAGATTCTTCCATTTTCTATTATAATTTTTAACAATGAACTGCGATTTATTCAGACTATCCAAATTCAAAATATTGTTGAACTGATATTCCGACCACGATTTCATTGCAGTGTGAAAACGATAATCAGAATTATAGGCAGCCGCCTGAACCTCCATCTCATAATCATCGTTGAGAGGAATAAGAAGTTCTTGTGAAAATGAATAACTTGTAGAGAATAAGCTGATAAGTAGAATAATAATGTAATTCTTTGTTTTCATAATTAATAATCTTTTTTATCCAAGCATGAATAAATTGAGTTATTGCTGATAAATTCAGGTACGATATTTTTCATCTGAGCCACAATTTTGAAGTCGTCGCTTGTAGGAATCAGGTTGATGAGTTTTTCTATTTCGCGATTAACCTCATCTTGAGTATAACGACGAACCTTGGCTCTCATAATCTTAGCGTGTTCTGTAGGGATAGTATTTTCTTTTGTAGAAAGAAGTTCTTCATACAATTTTTCTCCTGGACGAAGACCGCTGATTTCAATCTCGATACCTTTTCTGCCAGAAAGTTTAATCATTTTTTTTGCAAGATCATAAATTTTGACTGGTTCTCCCATATCAAAAACAAAAATGTCTTTATTTTCACCCATAACGCCAGCTTCCAAAACCAAACTACAGGCTTCTGGAATTGTCATGAAATAACGGATTATATTTCTGTCGGTCACTGTTAATGGTCCACCGTACGCCAATTGTTTCTTGAACAAAGGAATGACGGAACCATTGGAACCGAGAACATTACCGAAACGCGTAGTAACGAACGCTGTTTTCTCGGTAACGCGACTTTGTGTATAAATTTCCGCAATACGTTTGGTCGCACCCATAACGTTTGTTGGATTGACAGCTTTGTCGGTTGATACCATCACAAACTTTTCAACGCCAAATTCTATTGCCAAATCGGCGACGTTTTTAGTTCCCAGGACGTTAACAGAAACAGCCTCATACGGGAACTCTTCCATCAAAGGAACGTGCTTGTATGCGGCTGCATGATAAACTATCTGAGGTTGATGTTTGCTAAAAACCTCTCTCATCTTAACGATGTCTTTCACATTGCCAACGATAAATTCCATAGGAATATTGAAAGAACGATAAGGTTCGTTGTTCTTAAGTTCAAACTGAATATCGTAAAGTGGCGATTCTGCCTGATCTAAAAGTATGAGTTTCTTTGGTTTATAATGAAGTACCTGACGGCAAATCTCGCTTCCTATCGAACCGGCAGCTCCTGTCACCATAATAACTTTGCCATGAAGACCTTCTGTGATATTTTCTTTTCCAAGAACGATAGGTTCTCTCCCAAGTAAGTCTTCAATCTTAATATCTTCAATCTGATTAGCGGTTAAGTTGTTGTCAATCCATTCGTTAAGATGTGGAACGGATTTTATACTTACACCCAAATCGACGATGTTGTTTATAATCTTTGTTTTTTCATCATTGCTCAAACTTGGTATAGCAAAGATGATTGCTCCGATATTATTTTTTTCAACAAAGTCTTTGTTAAGCTTTGATGGATTTAAAATGGGAACACCGTTTATTGATTTACCTATCTTGTTAGACGAGTTGTCAATAAATGCGATTATATTGTAATAAGTAGAAGTGTCCTGTTCTAAAGCTCTTTTTGTAATTATTCCAGCGTCACCAGCTCCATAAATAACAGTGTTTACTGGAGTTTGCTTGTGACTTATGTTTTCGTTGTATATTCGTCTGATTACTAAACGAGAGACAGTCATTAACGTGAAGACAAGCATTGAAACGAAAACAACCTCTGTATGCGATAAGAAAAATTTTTGGATATACTCTATAGGCATGAACCTTGCCAAAATTGTTTTCAGCATAAATGCCATCACAAAAGTACCTAAACTGACGAATCCTATTTTTTTAATATCTCCGAATCCACTATAACGAACAAGTCCTTGGTAAGAACCAAAGATAAATGCATTAATCAAAAATATTACGAAAATAGGTACAAAATGAATAATCTCGGCTGTAATGCTAAGATGTTTAATATCATACACATATTTTATGAATACGTAAATCCAAAATGAGATGAAGAGGAGAAAGCAGTCGAATAGAAGTACCAACCATTTCGAGAAGGCCCTTGGTGCAAATCTTCCGTGGAATAATGCTAATGCAAGATTTTTTAATAGCTTTTTCATTTTGTATAGTCTTTATTTTTGCCAATCTTTAATATGTTGTTCCTGTTCTTTTTGACAGATTAATAATGTGTTATCACTCTCGGCGATGATGAAATTGTCCAATCCTTGAATGACGACTTTACGTTCGGTAGGAGTGTGAACCACACAGTTTTTGCAATCTACAAGATTAACGTTTTGTCCTACAACAGCATTATTGTTTTCATCTTGTTGAAGATGAGTGTAGAGACTTCCCCATGTTCCTAAGTCACTCCACCCGAAGTTTGCTGGATAAACATAAACGTCTTCAGATTTTTCCATCACAGCATAGTCGATAGAGATGTTCTGACATGTTGGGAAATATTCATTTATAACTTCTTGTTCTTTTTCTGTGTAGAAATAAGGTTCTACTTTATCAAATACGGAGGCGAGATTAGGGACGAGCTTTGCAATTGTGTTAACAACCATTTTCGCGTTCCAGATGAAGATACCAGCGTTCCAATAATAACCACCCTCAGCAAGATAAGCCTTCGCAGTCTCCAAATTAGGTTTCTCTTTAAAAGCCTCAACTTTATGAATTGAATCTTGTTGACTTATAGACTTATAGACTTCTTGACTCTTTATATATCCATATCCCGTTTCAGGACGCGTTGGCATCATTCCTAATGTCAATATAACTTCGCGATTTTCTGTAAACTCCAATGAATTCTTAATGACATCGCGGAATGTATTTACATCTAAAACGATATGGTCGGCAGGGGAGAAGACGAGATTAGCTTCCGGATACTTCGCATAGATTTTACGGCTCACATATTCTATACAAGGAGCAGTGTTTCTCATGCAAGGCTCCATCAGGATCTGACATTCTGGAATCTCAGGAAGTTGTTCCCTAACGATACTTTTATATTTCTCTGAAGTCACAATCCACACATTCTCGATTGGTATGACAGTCTTAAAACGTTCCACTGTCAACTGAATAAGAGATTTACCGATGCCGAGAACATCAATAAACTGTTTTGGCTTTTCTGGCGTGCTCATAGGCCAAAAACGAGAACCTACGCCACCAGCCATTATAATAAGATGATTTTTGTTCATGATTAGTATGTTAGTCCAACAATCCAAAGAGGTAGTTTCTTGCCTACGGGATATTCCATGTTATCTGCTAAAATGTATGAATTTGGTATATCCGCAATTTGATCAAACGACTTATCGTGTCCGCCAACTTCAAACGTTATCTTTCCATCGACTTTAAAATCACCTGTTTTTTTTCCATATTCAACAGTATGGTTGACAGACAATTGATTTACGACAAAACATTCTCTGATGGTGCCTATATTACTCTGCTGACATAATGCATAAAGTATATTTGTATTATGTAGATATATCTTATCTGGTTTCTGCATTTTTGTCACTGATTTATTATCGGCATATAAGAGATGTAGCAATTCTGCACGTTGCAGATTAGATAAATAATTAAGAGTTGTCAATTTATTTATCTCCAAGTATGATGATAGTTTTGCAATATTTGTTTCGTATGGCAAATTATCAGATAAAAACATCAACAACGCTTTTAGTTTACGAGTATAGGCTGGTTCTATATTACAAAATTGTGTCATTTCTTGTTCTATAATAAATGAAATAACATTTTCAATTCTGTTGTAGTATTCCAATTCGTTGCCATCATAGAAAGGATAATAACCGACTTTCAAATATTCTTCAAAATATCTTTGAGGACGACAAACATCGTTGACCATAGTACAAACATCGTCGGAATTATCCAATACGTAACTAAGTGTAAATCTTGGTAATCTAATATTTTTATAAAAATGCAGATATTCTCTAAATGACAAACCTTCCATCGTATAAGTCAGCACTCTTCTCGATAGGTCGGCATCAGCATTAAGGATTTGTATTAAAGAAGAACCTGTAAATGTTACTTTTAAGTCAGGATATAAGTCAATGATTTCCTTCAGTTCTCTACTCCAATTCGGATATTTATGCACTTCGTCAAGGAAGAGATGTTCACCTCCGAACTGATAAAATCTTTCTGCCAAATCAAGCAACGAATGATTTGTAAAATACATACTGTCCATCACGCAGTACAGAGCCTTATCAGCATTAACTCTATAATTACGTTTTATGTATTGTCTCATCAGAGTTGTTTTCCCGACACCTCCCGAACCACGAATTGCGACAAGCTGTTTTTCCCAAGAAATATCATTCATGACATCGCGAACGATATTCATATTAACTTGAGAAATGAACATTTTATGCTTCTTATAAAGACTTTCCATGCGTTTAAGTAAATATTACCGCAAAGATACGACAGTTTATCGCAATAACCAATTTCTAAACAAAAAAGTTTATCAGAATATTCTTTCCATCATTTGCCATTTCTCATCGGAACGTGCATCAGCACGACATCCCTGAAACTGCGCCACGTATGCCTCCCATTCTGCCTGACGAGGAAGAGTGGCGAGACGCGCCATGTCGCGTTCCCAATCGAAATCATCGACAGTGTCACAAATCATAAAAAGCAGATTGTCTTTAATGAAAATCTGCATATCGAGTATTCCCACCTCACGCTGACCTTCTATAATCTCCGGCCACACATGAGAATGAACCTCCACATATTTCTCTATAAGTTCCTTGTCATCGACAAGAGTTAAAGTTTGGCAATAGCGTTTCATATTAAAACCCCGATCTTCTTATTTTTAACTTAATAGCTTCAGGATGTGTGTCGCAGAAGGCATTTGTATCTTTCACTACGCATGCCAAATATCCACCTCCACCTGCACCAGGCATCTTCCATGCCATGACATCTTCCATAGCGGAATATCTGTCGATATATTCTTGTACGCAACCTTGAATCATTGCTGGGAACATCGCAACCTGAGCGTTGAATGAGTCTTTATATGCTTTAGCAAATAATTCCAAATCGGTATTCATGATGGCATACCAGCAATCATCGGCTGCTTTGGCAAGAGTCTCGACTTTTTTCTTAGTTATGTCCATTCCTTCAATAACTGAACAACCTTGTCTGCGAGCTTCCATTGGTATCATACAAAGATGATTTTCCAACCAACACAAAACATCTTCATCTTCACATGTTTCGATCTTATCAGGCCAAAAGTGATTGTCATAATAATGACGACACAAACCAGGAACGCAGATACCTATTGAATCCTGAGCGCCGCTGATGATACCGTCCTCTCTTTCTGGATGATTCTCGAAACAGAACACGAGACGTGCCAATGTCTCCGGATCCATATTTGGTAGCTGGTAAGGCCAGATGCGTTTTATTACATTACGTGTCGAAGTACTCAATCCGCATCTGTCGCGAATCTCGAATGAAGGCTCGAGACTTATAGTGAGAGCCCATCCTGGAGCATGACAACTCACGTAAGGTTGGTCTATCCAAGTACCGGCTAAATCCAAACGCGTTGGAATCAAGCAAGGACTCTTCTTGAGTTCGGTGCTGCTGCGTGCTTCCAAACCTTCATGAGGATCACGTTCGAGAACGATATATTCTATACCTCTTTCTTCGCAGACCTTGCGTTTTGAGTCAGAGCCGCCGTCACTGTTAACGACGAGAATATCAGGTTTTACAATATCTAACGTAGGAATAAAGTCCAAGATGCCTCTGCCGGCGTTTATATAAGCGTCTTTAACATATTTGATGCTTTTTACCATGAAAAGACGTTCTTGTTCAGAATAAACAGTCTTATGGTTTTTATAATGCAAAATAGTTTTGTCGGAACCAATTCCAACATAAAGTTCACCATATTGAGCCGCCTGACGGAAAAACTCAACATGACCACTATGAAGAAGGTCATAGCAACCTGATACGAATACTTTTTTCATATAATACTTTCAACTATACACTTTACAATATAACGTACATCCTCCTCTGAAATGCATGGTCCCGATGGAAGACACATTCCTTTTTTGAACAACTCTTCGCTAACGCCGTTGACGTAGGCAGGATTGTCTTTATAAACAGGCTGTTTGTGCATTGGTTTCCAAAGCGGACGAGCCTCAATATCAGCTTTATCCAAAGCAATACGTAATGCTTCAACATTGTTATTTGGCTGACAATCTGTTGTTAGGGTAGAAGCAGCATGAGTTACGCTACCTGCACCGCCAACAGCTCCTTGTACTGCTTCTGCGTATGCGTTTTCTTCACCTTTGACTTTCACCCAAGGCTCGATGATGATAGTGTTGAGCCAATAGTTGCTGTCATAATCTTCAGAAGGATTTTCTTGAAGTTTAATACCATCAATGTCCTTCAGCAACTCTTTATAAAGTTTGCAGATATGCTGATGATGTGCAATATGTTCATTAGCGACTGTCATCTGACCGCGACCTATACCGGCACAGATATTAGACATGCGGTAATTGTAACCTATCTTTTCATGTTGGTAGTAAGGATAATTCTCGCGAGCCTGAGTTGCGTAGAACATAATCTCCTGTTTAGCAGCGTCATTTTCGCAGATGAGAGCACCACCACCGGAAGTGGTAATCATCTTATTACCATTAAAAGAAAGAATACCAAACTTACCGAAGGTTCCTAACACCTGACTTTTATATTTAGAACC
Source organism: Bacteroidales bacterium (assembly GCA_017461665.1). Taxonomy (GTDB): domain Bacteria; phylum Bacteroidota; class Bacteroidia; order Bacteroidales; family F082; genus Limimorpha. The sequence goes on from JAFTXI010000024.1 coordinate 120,369, forward strand.
AAATGCATCAGCAGCATCTTCTATAATAGGAATGTCATATCTATTTGCTATCTCTGCAATCTCATCTATTTTGTAAGGCATTCCATATATTGAAACTGTTATAATTGCCTTTGGTTTCTTTCCCGTCTTGGCTATTCTGTCTTTGATAGCCTCATCGAGAAGTTGAGGATCCATATTCCAGGTGTCTCGTTCCGAATCTACAAACACGGGAATAGCTCCGATATATGTTATAGGATTAGCCGATGCACAAAATGTAAAAGACTGTGTTATCACCTCATCACCCGCTTTAACACCTGATGCAACCAAAGCAAGATGGATAGCTGCAGTACCAGATGTCAGAGCTACAACTTTTTTATTCTCTCCTATATAATTTTCTAATTCAGTCTCAAAAGCATCTACATTGGGACCGAGAGGTACCACCCAGTTGGTATCAAAAGCCTCTTGTATAAATTTCTGTTCGTTGCCACTTATACGGGCGAGACAGAGGTAAATGCGTTTTTGTGACATAATTTTATAATTTACAGTTGACAATGTACAATTAACAGTTAGTTTATTCTCAAATTCTTTTCAAAATTTCCTCTGGACTGAATCCAAGTTTGATGATTGTACACAATCCTCTTCCCATATCTTTTACTGAGGCACCTAAAAGCCATACCTCATCGTCTATGATAAGATAACGATCGTGTACTGCTTTTGAAAGTTGGACTATAATGATACGCCTACATTGTTTATCATGTTTCTGAAGATCAAGCTGTAACTTGGGATTGAAACGAGTATGTATTGTACAATCCACGCCGTCAGCACGTTTATCTAAAATCATCAATGTGCGCTCATCAACGAAGGAATCTATAAGAATGATTCCTTTTGACGCAGAACGTACAAGATTAGAGACAAAAGTATAAGCATCCCATACACAGCCTGTTGAAAAGAGTTGCTCCGTAACAGGTTGTTCTTTCTGAATAAGGAAGTCTATTTTCTGCTCGTGATCATCGACACGCGATTCAAGAGAATAGAAACGATTATCAATGTGTTTTTGTAAGAATATTAGATGCTGATTTACGGAATAGCCCCTGAGCATATAATCTTTCAAAATGCGATTTGCCCATTGACGGAAACGAGTTCCAGCCTTACTTTTCACACGATAACCGACAGAAATAATCACGTCAAGATTATACATCGTTGTTTCATAGACTTGATCAGCATCTACGCCTATATGTGCAAATTTTGCACATGTGATATTTGGATCAAGTTCTTCTTCCTTGAAACAATTTTTTATATGACGACCTATTACCGTTCTGTCTCGTCCAAATAAATCCGCAATCTGCTGTTGCGTCAACCAAACCGTCTCGTCTTCCAATCGCACTTCAATGCGAATGTTTTCATCAGCTTGATAAAGAACTATCTCACCTTTTTGAGACGATGTTGATAAAGTGTGAATGTTATTTGGTTTCATTGTTTTGGGGCTTTTTGTTAATTCTCAAATTCTTTTCAAAATTTCCTCTGGACTGAATCCAAGCTCATCGACGAATGAATCTATCAAGACGATTCTTTTTGATGCAGAACGAACAAGATTAGAGACAAAAGTATAAGCATCCCATACACAGCCTGTTGAAAAGAGTTGCTCTGTAACAGGTTGTTCTTTCTGAATGAGAAAGTCTATTTTTTGTTCATGATTCTGTACACGTTGTTGTAGAAGAAACAATTCCTCTCGCTGGTATTCAATCTGCTTTGAAAGATGATATTCCACCTGTTGAAGAGTAGGATGAGCTGCATATCCCTTAAGAAGATATTGTTTTAAGACATTGTTAGCCCATGTTCTGAAAAGAATACCTCGACGTGTATTTACTCTAAAACCGACAGAGATTATAGTATCAAGATTATAAAATTCAATCTTACGCTTTACATTACGACTACCTTCCTTTTGAACAAGTTCCAAAATGGAACTAGTTGCGTCTCTATTTAATTCGCCAGTCTCATAAATATTTTTAATATGCTTAGTAATTGCTTGTCTGTTAGTTCCAAACAACTCTGCCATCTGAGCCTGTGTCAGCCAAACTGTCTCATCTTTCAAGCGCACTTCCAAGCGAATACTTTCATCAGGCTGATAAAGAACTATCTCTCCTTTTTGAGATGATGTTGATAAAGTGTGAATGTTATTTGGTTTCATTGTTTTGGGGCTTTTTGTTAATTCTCAAATTCTTTTCAAAATTTCCTCTGGACTGAATCCAAGTTTGATGATTGTACACAATCCTCTTCCCATATCCTTTACTGAAGCACCTAAAAGCCACACTTCATCGTCAATGATAAGATAACGATCATGAACAGCTTGAGGCAATTGAACGATAATAATATGATTACACTGTTGATTATGTTTCTGAAGATCAAGTTGCAATTTGGAGTTGAAACGAGTATGTATTGTACAATCCACGCCGTCAGTACGTTTATCTAAAATCATCAATGTGCGCTCATCAACGAATGAATCTATCAAGACGACTCTTTTTGATGCAGAACGAACAAGATTAGAGACAAAAGTATAAGCATCCCAGACACAACCCGTTGAGAAGAGTTGCTCTGTAACAGGTTGTTCTTTCTGAATGAGAAAATCTATTTTTTGTTCATGATCATCGACACGCGATTCAATGTTATATAAACGATTGTCAATATGTTCTTGTAATGATATAAGATGCTGATTGACGGAATAACCTCTAAGCATAAATTGTTTCAGAACTTCTGAAGACCATCGTCTGAACATTATACCTCTAACACTATTCACCCTATAGCCAACAGAAAGTATCATATCAAGGTTATAAAAATCTAACTGCCTGTTAACAGTTCTATTACCTTCTTTTCGAACTACTCTAATTTTTCGAGCAGTTGATACGATGTTGAGTTCGTTACTTCTATATATTTCTTTGATGTGATATGTTATGGTATGTTCTTTTACGTCAAACAACTCAGCCATCTGAGCCTGTGTCAGCCAAACCGTTTCATCTTCCAATCGCACTTCAATGCGGATGTTTTCGTCAGTTTGGTAAAGAACTATCTCGCCTTTTTGAGATGATGTTGATAAAGTGTTACTATTGTTAGGTTTCATTGTTTTTGGTTTATAGTTATATTCTGATATGTTTTTTAATATTATAGATTCAGTATATCTTCAGAAACAATTGGTTCATATTCTCCATCTTTAACTTCCATGATTACTGTGCCACTTTCTAAAACCTTTAAAGTGTGCCATTGCATCTTGGGAATATTCAAAGCAACCACAGATCCATTAGGACAGATCTCAATACTCTCAGTACATTCTCCTAATTCGTTATAGAAATATTCGACAAGTCGGCCTCTAAGACAGACTAATGTCTCCGACGATTTCTGATGTCTGTGAATGGGTATAACACTTCCAGGTTCTATTGCATTCAGCATTCGCTGACTTTTATCAGCATCTGAATTTCGCAAATCATAATTCATTCGTAATCTCGGCGATGCTTTTGCCAGTTTTGTTAACTCATCTAATAAGTCTTGCGTTATCTTCATTTCTCTACCGATTTTAAATATTCCTCATGCAAATGATAATATTTCTTTTTAAATACGATGTAAGCTACGGCAAGCAAAGCAAATGCACCGAATAGATATATCCAATGAGCAACAATGGTGTTAGGAATTAAATAAATCATACTAAGAGAAACAACAAGTTGCAGCACCATATATAGCAAACTTACTTTCACATGACTCATCTTCAGTTCATTTGCCATTAATTGATATGCATGCTTGCGATGAGCCTCTCCCAAATTTTCATGCAACATGATGCGATGAACAATTGTCAAACAGCCATCAACACCATATACCAATAAAAATAACAGCCAGGTTATGTCATTTGTTGCCATAACTAATTTTCCGATAGCAAAAAGCATGATAAAGGCAATTCCCACACTGCCCACATCTCCTGCGAAACATTTTGCCTTTCCTCTTTCACGGAAGTTGAATATGCTAAATACCAACACAGATAGGATGACGACCACCAAAAAAGAATCTTCCATGAAACCTATCTTATCATTCATAATTATCAAAGGTATTAACACTGATAATGAATATCCTGCAGTGATACCATTGATACCATCCATGAAATTAATGACGTTAGATGCCCCTGCACATACAATTAGTGCCAATATCACTATCCACCACATATTTATGTGAAGAATATCCAACTGTTGAAACATCAGTCCCACTGCAGTAAACTGAACAACTAATCTTACGCTATCTGGTAGTGAGCGAATATCATCTACAAAACTGATACCAGCAGCTAATGTCACAGCAGCCAAGAACCAAGGATATTCGAAACCATAGAAAAACGACCAAACCCACACTCCAATAAGGAAGATGATACCACCGCCACGCAATACAATAGTTGAATGTGAACTTCGCTCATTGGGTTTGTCGATGATGCTACATTTGTCTGCTACTTTGAAATAAACAAATTCTAACACTAACAACAAAGCAAAAATAATAATATAAATTAAACTTGTATCCATAACAAAAACGATCATCATAGTGACTCACTGACAATTTTTAAACTTTTCTCAAAGCTCACGACCTGATAGTCAAAATCCATCTGACTCATAGAAGGATCGTAGTAGTACGTGGCAAACATCTTGTTGATAGGCTGCAACACGAACGATCCCAACCACACGAACAGATTTAGCAACTTTGTTATCCACACCTTGTGACCAGCCTCTTTGGCAAAGAAACGAATGATTTCCACCGTATCGGCCAGCTCACGGTTCTGCGGATAGAACGTACCCGACAATTGACGCAGGATAGCCTGCTTCACAAACTCACCCAAGTTATCGACAAAGAGCATCGAACGTTTGTTGTGCCATGCGGGGAAAATGGGCGTCTTCGTTGCCAACTTGGCCAAACGAGGAAAGTTTCCCTTTGAGTTTGGGCCATAAATCATTGGCGGACGAAGGATGCACACCTTGAATGTATCACACTCCAGCTCCTTCAGTCCTATCTCTGCTTGCAACTTACTATCCCCATAGAACCCGTTCGGATTCGGTTTAGTATCCCAAGTGAGCACCTCAGCCTTCAACGACTGACTCTCATGAAACACAATCATCGAACTCATGAAGATAAACTGCTTCACTCCCGCTGCCTTCGCATGGCGAGCAATCTCAATGGTAAGATCGCGGTTCACCTTGTAGTATAAAGCCTCCATCTTCGGGTCCGCATTCACATGTGCGATTCCCGCTACATGATACACCACATCATACTTCGTGTAATCCGCTTTTTTCCAATTATCACCAAAGGTATCTACGGAATCTACCGTAAACTGAGCATCTTTCTTCAGCCAATTCTCAATGCTGGTGCCCACATAACTACCAGCTCCTGTAATTAGTATATTCATATATTGTAATATGTTAACTCGCAAATATTTTCTTAGTTTCCTGGATATTTCCGTCTGTACAATTCATGGATATAGTCAATTTCCATGTCAGTGTATGCAAAAGGCAATTTCTCAACGAAAGTACATCCGTTTTGAATCAATTGATTGCGTACATTGGTTACATCCTTGGTCAATATAGCCACCTTCTCACAAGCTATACGAAATCCCTCTTCACTATATATACGGTATTTCCGCATATTTCGGACCTTCTCGGCCATCGGGTCATATGGAAACAACTCCATTCCTCCCTTGGTATGCCTCCAAATTTCCAATGATGCCTGAGGAGAATGCCAGAAACGAAAAGCATGTGCACCTGAATAATGGTTGAGGTCGTTTCGTTTTTCATTCATTTCAATACCAAACCCACGTTGTTCTCCAGGCCTTCTTAATGCCTCTAAGCCAATAGGCCATATCGGAGCTTCATTTCCAAAGTTTAGGAAGCCGCCAGTAGGAAAAAATATATCACTCCACTTGATACGGTATGTAGGATCGGTTTATACACACCCTGTAGTGCATCGTATGTCGTAGTTGCAAAGAAGGCAGCCACTAAGAAACTGTTCGTCAAATCAAGGATGTTCGTCTCGATACCGTAGTGTTGCGCTAGCCCATTATAGTTTACCATTAGAGCTGCATCTTCCATCTCCCTAATCTCAGGATTTACCTGCAGCATCAATCTGAACTCTTCCAGTTGGATTTGCCTCTCCAGACTTTCCAATTCCGTCAACCCATGCCTGTACAAAGACGGAAGACATCGCTCATGAAACTCACTTTCGCCACGAAACAATGGGGACATGGGCATCGGCGCAGCAGCCAATCTATTATCATACAACATCATAGCATCGAAGCATTACGGAGTATGAAAAGGGATTCCAGCCCACCCTCGTTCATTCAAGTGATTGAAAACAGCGAACACATCCGAGAAAATTTCATCATTCAGCTTCATGGTTCATTAGTTTAAAGAGACATTAATGTTGATTTATCAAATTTTCAAAATGTTCGACACCTTTTTGTATTGTGAACTCATTCTCAAATGCAAGACGTGCATTCTGCCCTTTCACTTTGAGTAATGTTGCATCTTGGTATGTATTCAAGATAATATCAGCCAATCCCTTATAATCACCAGAATCCACCACAAAACCGCAATCAGAAGACTCAATCACCTCCCTTGCGCCTGAACCTATCATAGCATAAATAGGTTTACCAGCAGACATATATGACTGCAAACGTGATGGGACAGTCACATCCAGATGTTTGGTTTCTTGTGGCATCAAACTGAGGAGCATTGCATCAGCCTTTTCATAAAACAGAGGCATCATCTCAAATGGATGGCGTCCATAAAAATGTGCATTATTCAAACCACGAGAACTAAACATCTGCTCCATCTGTTCCTTGTAAGAGCCTCCCCCGACAAAAGCAAAATGAATATCTTCAAAATCCTTTAATAGTTCTGCACACCCGCAAAGAGCCTCAGGATCCAACGATTCAACTAGATTTCCCGCCATCATTATAACAAAACCATCAGGAATCTCTGGTAACTGAGATTCAGAAGGTTTAATATTCATGAAATCATCACACCAATTTGGGACATATACTATTTTGCTAGAGTAGTCTGCATTTCTACACACCAATTCCTTCATACCTTTGGATGAAATCAATATTTTATCGGAGTGCCTATAAACAAATTCCGTCACAGCAGTAAGAGGTGGAGTTAACAACTTACTCAATTTACCTGAAGAACGATGGGTAATGGAGTCTGGCCATATATCTTGAATCCAACTGAGCACTTTAGTTCCACGAATCATCCCTAACAAGCAGGCTGGAACAATCAATGTTATTGGAGATGGCTCAAAAGCTATGACTGCATCGTATTTTCTTCTAAGGCTAAAGAAAAACAGAACCCACAAACATGCACATATCATGTAAGACATATAGTTAAGTGATAAACGAAAATTGGAAGCCTTCCGTCCTCTTGGGAATTGAAAGCAACGATAAACAGTTACTCCATTTACCTTTTCTTTTCGCTTTGTGAATAAACCATATCCTTTATAATACTTTCCTTCTGGATAGTTGGGAATACCCACAAGAGCATCTACATGATACCCCTTATCAACAAGTTCTTTTCCCAGCTCATTAATTCTAAAACTCTCCGGGTAATAATATTGCGTCACTATGAGGATTCTTTTCTGCTCCATTATTTTCTCCAAACCATCTTGTTAATAATACCCACATAACTCTGGATGAGCTTCACCACCTTAACAGATACATTCTCATCGATATATGCAGGAACTGGATATGGATCGTCACCGTTAGAATGCATCTCCGTTGCAAGAGCTACTGCCTGGCATACTGCCTCTGAAGTGATAGAACCAATGGTGAAGACACCCTTATCCATAGCTTCAGGACGTTCCGTTGAGGTACGAACAGATACAGCTGGGAAGTGGAAAAAAGCACCTTCCTCTGGCACTGTTCCTGAGTCTGACACCACACAGAAGGCATTCTGCTGAAGGTGGTTATAGTCAAAGAATCCGAGCGGTTTGTGTTGAATCACACGTTCATCAAACTTGAAACCTCTCTTCTCAATCATCTTCTCAGAACGTGGGTGACAACTGTAGAGCACTGGCATATCGTAGGTGCGAGCCAGCTCATTCACAGCATTCATCAGTGACATGAAGTTATCTTCAATATCGATATTTTCCTCACGGTGAGCAGAGAGAAGAATATACCTACCTTTCTCCAATCCAAGATCTGAAAGAATGGTACTGGCTTCAATCTGAGGTAATACCTCACGAAGTACCTCTGCCATGGGAGAGCCCACAACATACGTATATTCAGGTTTTACACCACTTTGCAGAATGTATCTACGAGCATGCTCAGAATAACAAAGGTTAACGTCTGATGTAACATCTACAATCCTGCGGATAACCTCCTCTGGAAGATTCTCATCCTTGCAGCGATTACCAGCCTCCATGTGGAATATAGGAATTTTGAGACGCTTGGCAGCAATAATAGATAGGCACGAGTTGGTATCACCCAACACGATGACTGCATCAGGTTTCACCTCCACCATCAAGTCATATGCCTTGCTGATGACATTACCCATAGTTTCACCGATATTTTTACCGACTACACCTAAATAGTAATCGGGTTCACGAAGTCCAAGATCCTTAAAGAACACTTCATTAAGAGTATAGTCATAATTTTGACCAGTATGTACAAGTACTTGATCGAAATATATGTCGGCTTTCTTGATGATGGCAGACATTTTGATAATTTCTGGACGAGTGCCCACAATCGTCATAAGTTTCAGTTTCTTCATAACCTACAAATTATAATGAGGATACATATCTTTATGCTTCATCACCCACTCTGCCAACTCACGTACCATAGTTTCGTAATCAGGAATGAGATACGAGAACTCAAAGTTAGTACGTTTGAGAGACTTATCTGCATTCACACCTTCTATGGGATGAATGGCAAGCGCATTGTTGCGGAAATACTTATTGAATAGTCCACAAAGGTCATGCTTGCTGATAGAATGTTCAGGTACGGCATTTACCAAACCATGAGCGCGTTCACGGGCAGCCACCTCCATAGTCTTAGCCAACTGAAGAGTCGTCTGGCCTGTCCACATAGCTTTGGTGTAGCCATTTATTTCACCACTTTGGTGCATAAACCAATTGAGAAGACCTATTCCATTCGGATTGATATCAGGACCTACAATACTATTGCGTAGGGTAATATTCTTATCATCGTTCAACTCTCCCAAAGCCTTGCTCCTATCATAGAAGGTTTCACCATCTTGAAAATCACTCTCGGTATAGTTACCACGTTTACCAGAAAACACACAATCCGTACTCATGTGAATAACCTGTGTATCGGTTCCTTCGGTAGTCTTGGCCAAGAAGTGTGGAAAATAACTATTCAAAAAAGCAGCCAAAGCATGATTCTGTTCTGCAAACTGATTGAGAACACCAATACAGTTTATTACACTGTCGTAACAGCCTTCCTTAATTACCTTGGCTATAGTTTCAGTATCGAATGCATTACCCGCAAAACTTTTGATATATTGAGATTCACGAAGGTCGAAACCATAGACCTCGTGACCTTGTTCTTGAAGATACAATCCAATGGTATGACCCGCCATACCATTGCATCCACATATAAAAAATTTCATATAAATGATAGATTAAAATTATTCACTACGATAGTCACGTGATTTAGCTCTTGGCTGGAGTCCAAGATCCTCACGTATAAAGTTCAATTTAAGAAGGAGTGCTTTCATTCCCTCAACATCCAAACGATGTGTATTGTGAGAGTGATACTCTTCTACCTGCTCCACCTTATGGTTGCCCTCTGTGAAGAATTTATCGTAATTCAAGTCACGATTATCACAAGGTATACGGTAATAGCCACCCATATCGATAGCTTTGGCCATCTCCTCACGAGTAACGAGGGTCTCATAAAGTTTTTCTCCATGACGAGTTCCAATTACTTTAACTTCTGTATCCCCATACTTAGGGTCAATCTTGGTATAAGTCTGTTTAAGTGCTTCAGCCAACACGTCGAGTGTAGCGGCCGGGGCTTTTTGCACGAAGAGGTCGCCATTCTCACCATGGGTGAACGCATAGATGACGAGGTCTACAGCATCGTCCAGTGTCATCATGAAGCGAGTCATGTTGGGGTCGGTGATGGTGATAGGCTTGCCTTCCATCATCTGCTCCACCCAGAGAGGTATCACTGAACCACGGCTAGCCATCACATTACCATAGCGAGTACAACAGATGGTAGTCTTTGCACCAGGACCGAGTGCACGACCTTGTGCGGTAGCCACCTTCTCCATCATGGCCTTAGAGATACCCATGGCATTGATGGGATAAGCCGCCTTGTCGGTAGAGAGTACCACTACATTCTTCACTTCGTGGGCAATAGCAGAAAGAAGCACATTATTGGTACCATCTACATTGGTCTGCACAGCCTCCATGGGGAAGAACTCACATGAGGGCACCTGCTTGAGAGCTGCAGCCGAGAAGATATAATCCACACCGGGCATACAGAAATCCACAGCAGCACGATTACGTACATTACCTATATAAAACTTTACCTTGTGAGCCACATCCGGACGGTTAGCCTGCAAAAAGTGACGCATGTCATCCTGCTTTTTCTCGTCACGCGAAAGAATACGAATCTCTTTGATATCCGAATCGAGAAAACGTCTCAAAACTGCGTTTCCAAAACTGCCTGTACCTCCAGTTATGAGGAGGATTTTGTCTTTAAATACTGACATAACTATTATATATTTAAATATTCATTTTTCAAAAAATCTCGAGTATAGTTTTTATAAGTATGCTCCCAACAATCCTTTGCATTCTTTCCTTTTCGAACAATATCTTCTTTTGTTATCTTTTTTATCTCTTCTGTGATTTCTGAGACAGACTCTCCTGATACATATCCCATACCTCTGTCTAGAACCTTTTTCTCGACGATAGTACCCTTTGTTGTGAATAAGGGTTTACCTAAAAACATAGACTCATAATACTTATTGGGAGCTGCATATATATGGTTGGGATTTTCTATTGAATACATTGCATACATCACATCTGAATTATAGGATATATTCAATCCATCTTCATATTTAACCTTACCATAATACCTTATATTAGGACACTCCTCGTTGTCTTTCAGTAGCCTTGTTTCTAAATCAGGCTCACCAAAGCCTGCTATTTTAAGATTGACAAGTCCTTTTTCCGCTATTTCTACAATCTCGAACAAACAGCGAGAAGTCGCGAAACCTCCTACGTAGGAAATAGTTAAGAGTTCATTGTCAAACTCACTACTTCCCTCTTCTTTCAGGAAATCTGTACTATTAAAAAATGGGATATTAGGAAGTATGCTTAATTTATGGGATGGTATATCGTAAGGGATCTGTTCTTTACGTTCCTCTTCACATATGATAATCTTATCAGAGTGCCTTGTTGTAAACTTCTCCATAAACTTAAAAGCAAACAGTACATACTTCTTCTGTTCATATAAGGTCGCAGAGAACCAGTCAAAGACATCAAAAATCAGTTTATTGCTTCTATGGAACACCTTGTAACAAGCTGCGGGAAAGGCAGAATCCACATCACAACCATGGAGGATAGCATTTTTTGGTTTTAGTCGACACAGTTGTCTATACACAAACCACAACCAACCTACCCTATTCTTTACAGCCTTGAATCCACCCACGTTATATCCAGCCTTTACCTTCCACATTACAGAGTTGGGTAAATCCGGATTAACACCATCACGATCCCATCCTATAAATGTATGCTCAATGCCATTTTCTTGTAGGTATTTAACATACTTCATCGCACGTGGGTCAGATAGGACATCGTTACATCTGATTAAAACAACCATCATCTCAACACATTAACAATTCTTCCACAAGCCAAACCATCACCATAGGGGTTCACCGCCTTGCTCATCGTGTCGTAGTAAGCAGCATCATCAAGCAAGCATGAAACTTCCGTTACAATCTTATCGTAGTCAGTACCTACAAGCTTCACCGTACCTGCATCCAATGCCTCGGGACGCTCCGTGGTATCGCGCATCACAAGCACGGGCTTGCCCAAGCCAGGAGCCTCCTCCTGAATACCACCCGAATCGGTGAGTACAATGGTGGACTTTGACATCAGGTGAACGAACTCCAAGTACTGGAGTGGCTCGATGAAGAAGAAGTTGGGACGGGTGAGGTCTTCACCGAACACCTCGTGGATGGGCTTACGCACATTGGGGTTCAGGTGCATGGGGTATACGAAATCAACCTCGGGATATTTCTCTGAAAGATCTTTCATTGCTGTCACCATACGAATGAAACCTTCACCAAAATTCTCTCTTCTATGTCCTGTAATGAGTACGAGTTTCTTGCCATCGGCAAGACGTGTAACGTCATAGCCTGCATTGAGAAGGATGGCATCTTGTTCCTCAGCAAGTACGGCATCTTCCTTGAGTTTATTAACCACAAGGTGTAGGGCATCGATAACAGTATTACCTGTCACATAAATCTTACCCATAGCCTTCTCCTCAATGAGGTTCTTCTCAGAGAGTGGGGTGGGGGCAAAGTTATAGGCTGCAATACGCCCTGTCACCTGACGGTTCATCTCCTCAGGCCATGGACTATAGATATTGTGTGTGCGGAGTCCGGCCTCTACGTGTCCAACAGGTATCTGCGCATAGAATGCTGCAAGAGCAGCTGCTGTAGAAGTGGTGGTATCACCATGTACAAGTACTACATCAGGACGACACTCTTTGAATACGTCACGCATACCGTTGAGGATACGAACCGTCACGTCGGTCAGGTCCTGACCTTGCTTCATAATGTTGAGGTCGATATCGGGAGTTACCTCAAAAATCTTGAGTACCTGATCCAACATCTCTCGATGCTGACCTGTTACACATACGATAGTTTCAAACTCATCAGCTCGTTTCTGAAACTCCTTCACGAGCGGACACATCTTGATTGCTTCGGGGCGTGTACCGAAGACAAGCATTACCTTTTTCATTTATCTTAATTTTTTAGACGTTTTCTTTACCACGACATTATCCACATACAGATGAATCAACTTATTATAAATATTCTGAGGCAGAATCTCCATCAGAAATACTTGTATACGCATCTTGATATGGCCCCAAATCCTCCTGAGACTGCATTTCGACAATCCTTTTATATCAGCGTATTCATTAAATAGCGTAATCAGCTGCTTTGCAGAAGCGCCATCAACCGCGTCATAGTTTGAAATTACGATTGGCACATATTGAAAGTTTCCCCCATGCTTATATACCTCGTTAAAGAAATTGGCATCAGCTGCTAGACGGTATTTCAAATCAAACTTTAATGCTCTTATCGTATCTCCATCAGCGAATGTTGATTGATGATTAAGATTATACTGAATGGTTCCTCCCTTCAAGTTATCAAATCGTTGAACAGTTGTTCCTTGATCCGAGAAAGTCCTCACTACATCTCCGTATATTACCTTTACATCATCATTGTAGGATTTGCTGAAAACATTCTCTATCACCTGGTTGTTTACAAATGTGTCGCCAGAATTTATGAAGTTTACCCATTTGCCATGAGACATGGCTATGGCCTTATTCATTGCATCATATATTCCCTTGTCTGGCTCAGATACAAAAGCAGAGAGTAAGTCTTTATATCTCTTTATAACTTCAACTGTTCCATCTGTGCTAGCACCATCAACAATTATATATTCAATATTTGTGTATGTTTGAGAAAGCACAGACATTATAGTCTTTTCTATAGTGTCAATGGAATTGTAGCAAACTGTAATTACCGTAATCAATGGCTTGTCCAATTTATGTTTTATTATAATAGAGCGTTGTGTTTTTCTTTTCTTGTTCCTAAATATAGAAATGAGAACAGCATTATGTAATGTAGTATTACTATGTGAAAAGGCCTCTGCAGGTAGCCGGCAGCAATGATAATAATACTCAAGATAATATCCTTACGGTTGAGGTTCTTCAATAATAATATAATCAGTGGCAGGTAGATGACAATTGTTCCTACTATACCATCCGTAGCCAAAGATTCATATGGATTGTCAGCAATATATTCACCCATTTTTTCAATATTCTCAGCGCCATTCCCCCATGTTGGACTCTTCCTGTACATCAATTTCGCTTTCTCCATCAAGACGTCACGATTCGTCTCAAGTTTGCCGTACTGATCTGTTTCAAAACGCCCGAATGTCAAATCATACAGTGAATCACCTGATCCTCTGACATATACGAACGAACATATTACAACTATTACCACTACAAATATTATAGATTTTTTTTCGAACTTAATTTTAAAGAATAATAGATATAAAACTAATTGTATGTAGTATGCCATCGAAAGTGTACTCAACAAACCGATAATAAGCACAATCTCTATTTTTCTGTCTTTTATAAATAACTGGTTCAAAATTAGTGCGTATATACCCCAACAGGCGAGAGCTCCTGGCTCATCAAAAAAACCAGCTGGACGGATAATATTTCCATATAAAGCATTTGTACACGTCATTCCAAAACAATATGCTGTTCTTCCATCAACGTTTTCAAAAGTAAAGATAGGCGATAATAGACCCACATACACAAGCAAAAAGGCTAGTAGTCCTAAAATTGCCTGTACTCCAATTAATATATTGTTTTGCTTGACAAAATCTTCTATTTTCCCAAAATTTGATATTGCTGTTATGATAAAGAATGTGAAGACTATATAGAATATTCTTGTAAAATATGAATAATCATTATGGATATATGCGTATATAACCCAGCATAAAATTTGTATTATTATGCAAATATTGAATTCTACTGGTGGCAATATGATTTTTTTCTTCATAAGAAAAGGTATTATCAGCAATCCGAACGCCACCACTAATATGACTTTCTCACTTGGAACTGGCAAGAATTGTCTAAATACATAAGGAACTGCAAGAAACATAGTCATAAAGACTATGCACCATACATATCTATGCCATATTTTACTCTTTCCCATTATTTTAATACCTGCTATTTATATTTGAAATTATTATCTAAAATAACTGTTGACAATATTATTAATTTTCATTCTCTCTTCTTTACTCAGAATTATAAAATATCCTGTCAGACCTATTATCGTCGTACTCGTTATCGTTGATGCAACCAACCGTAAAAATGAACTATCAATATTTGATATCAGTAGATACATTATAACCATACAGAATGTAATTGTCAAAAGACTTTGCGGCAATATTGATTTAAGAAAATTCTGGATATTGTATTCGAATGTCTTCTTTGCAAAATAAAGGTTGGTAATACATTGTAGGAAAGAAATTACGATTGTCACCAAGATCCCGCTGTAGAAACTGTAGCCAAGTTCAAAAACAATGTATATGCCTACAATATTGAGCACATACAATGTTGACATAACAATCTGCTGCTTTGTAATATTGCCAGTAGCGTGTACACCCTGATACATAAAGTATGTGAATGATGATACGTTAATATTAATGAGAACCAAGCATACAAGTTCATAAGCATATTGCGGTGGCTCCTTCAACCATAATTTGAGTATGTATTCTCCTTCAAAAATTATAGGCAGTGTTATGAGCAACATAAGTAAAAACGTAATCTTTGTACCTGTGTTTACAAGCTCGTTCATTCGTGTAAGATCTTTTTTACCGTATGACATCATTATCTGTGGTACTACCGACTGCTTGAAATTCATTACAAACGTGCTCACAATGTGCATTACCTGCATCGCCACAGCGTAGGCCGCGTTGACGGCAAGTCCAAAGAATAGGTTTACAAGAATAATTATACCTTTATCTCTAAATAGTGAAGCCAATACCGTAACAAGCAGCATTGAGACGAACTTTGCAATTTCCTTGACAATTTCCTTGTCCCAACACATACGGTGCTTGCATTCTTTGTATCCCCTTGCAACACATACCATAAACACGAAGTATAATATGGTAATAATAAAATTGAGCGCTCCCAAAGTTATAAGGTGATCGTAATCAATTTGCAACAGTAGATATACAACAACTAACCGTCCTACAGATTGCAATACATCAGCAACTGCAATTTTCGAGAACTCTTCTCTTGCACGCAATAAGGCAGTATATGGTACACTAATTATGTTAAGAATCAGCGACAGGATTGATATTTGGAATACTATTTGTGCAGCATACATCCTCTCTTGAGGAATGTTAAGTTTGTGAAGGAAGAAGATCGCGAATATTTCCATCAGCATAGCTGTAACCAATGCAACAATTATGTGCAGTGCTAAACCTGAACCAAATACACGTCCCAATTTGTTCTCTTCGCCGCGGCCAATTTCAACACTATAAAAGCGCTGTACTGCTGTTCCCATAGAACCATTAAGAAACGAGAACAACGCTACAACACTGCTTACAAGGTTGTTCAGTCCATAATCCTCTACACCAAGAACCTCAAGTGTTATTCTTGTCGTAAAGAACGATATAAACATTGTTATAGCCATGCGGATATACAGGGCTATAGTGTTCTTGGCTATTCTATTGTTTGAATTGTTAGACATCTTTGTGTATGTTATTATGCCTTAACGTAACATCCTGTTAGGAATAGGTGTTCCATTATTCTTGTTCTCAAGCACCGCATAGTATACATCGCGCCACAGATGGGCACTTGCTTCGTTATCCCTTATTTCCTTGGTAGTTTTAAAGGCATTGGATCTAATACTTTCTGCAAATTCATTTGAACTAAGCAGGCTAAGCATGTTTTCAGCCATAGCTTCGTGATTTCCCTTTTCACTCAGCAAAATGCTTTCTCTTGATTCATTCAATTTGGGTGTAGCAGAAGTAACCGTTGTTACTACAGGTAATCCGTTTGCCATAGCTTCACGTATTGTTCCTGATATAAGGTCAATTTTTAGCGGTAGCAATGCGAAACGGGATTTTCTAACCTGCTCAATTACGTTGTCGTGTGTTGGCAGTGAACCGCTGAATGATACCTTATCTGAAATTCCCAACTCTTCAAGCCTTTTATCAAGTGTTCGTTTTGTTTTTACTGCATATCCGCCAACAATGTTTAGAGTGATTCCTGGATATCTCTCGTGGGCTAACGCAAAAGACTCAATAGCCCAATCTACAGCCTTCTCAATTTCCTTTGCAAAATATACAAAATCATATTCTTTTTCGCACACCGCCATGTCAATCTTCTCGCCTAATATAAGCGGCATGTCAAGTATTTTTATGTCGGGCCCGTATACTTCTTTAAGTATATTTGTGAACCTCTGTACTCGACAAGAAATATAATCGGACCTTTGTAATATCTTTCTTTCTATCCCGCTCCTATAATCGTACATTTTCTTTGAAATAGGATAGTTCATAAAGAATTCTGGGTCAATCATTAGTGTCTGCAACGCAACAATCAATGGAATATCTTTGGGCATTGATAGGGCAGATTTGCTGTATTCCGGATTCTCAGCTCCAATAACATGAATAATATCCGGTTTGATAGATTTTACAATCGATAGAATGCCGTTGCAGTTCACCTTATATTCTGGTGTCTCATATCTGCCTTTCAGAAACTTGCGCTTGAGTCTGAACATGAAATAGTCATCCTCAGATTTGAAGATATGGTAATGGATACCATCCTTTATAAACTCTTCAAGTTTGATAGAAAGTCCTGTATGTGGAGATATAACATGCAGTTCAATATCATTGAATTTCTTGAATTCATTTATACCATTAGTGTTCCACTGTGAGTAGTCCTTTATCGCCCTTTTACTTGCTCCGTTTCTAAGATGCAGGTTTCCCCTTATCTCCTCATTCGAAAGATGACATATCCATACAACTTTTATCTTCTTTGCCTCCATTATCTCACATTTATCATTTTTAAATATTCATTCCAATCTCCCATATCTTTCCAGTCGTTTTGGCTTATGGGATAGACACCGACCCTACGACCTTCCGATTTAAGTTTCTCCATAAGATGTGTGATATGATAAAACTCATCTGGAATATCATCTAAAAGTGATGGTTCTAATATGTATAAGCCAGTATTGATTTTGAAAGAAAGAGTTGGTTTTTCTTCTATCGATTCTAAAATGCCATTATCACCAGTAGTAATTGTTCCATACGGAATAGAAAAAGTCTTTAATGCAGCTACAACTGTAAGTTCATTATTATTGCTTCTGTGATAATTCAATATTTCTGAGTAATCTTCCTCAATAAGTATATCACAATTTGATACAAAAAATGTAGAATTAATTTTATCTTTGAGTAATCGAAGACTACCAGCAGTTCCTAATGGTCTATCTTCTTGAAAATAATGAATATTGTATTCTTTATTGCCAATAAAATCGAAGTAATTTTTTATTGTATCAGCTTTATAATTGACTGACATATAAAAATCATGACAACCATGACTTACAAATTTATCCATAATGGATTCTACGATTGTTTTTTCACCAACCGGAATAAGCGGTTTGGGATAAACATTGGTAAGCGGAGCTAAACGTGTTCCTTTGCCTCCAGCCATCACAATTACAGGAAGATTTATACTTTCAATATTCTCTTTTTCCTTTTCTCCAAATAAATCTTTCCAAAAATAAACATCAACTAATTTGCCCATTTCATCCACCACTGGCATACATTCGGCACGAAGTCTTAACATTTTTTGACGAACAACATCACTACTTTCATTTGGAGTTACAAATTTTTTATTCTTATCTATAATATCAATTACAGACTCATTCATATTTAATCCCTTGATAATGGCTCTCTGAATATCACCAATAGTAAGAATACTAATAAATTGTTCATCTTTGAATACAAAAAGCATCTTGACCTTTACTTCATCCATCTTTTTTAGTGATTGTAGTATAGTCATTTTACTTTGTATGGATCTCTTTTGAATCTGTGCTAAAATTGGCATAATATTGTTATTGTTTTATTGTCTTAATAATGTACATTTGCCAAAATATGGTTAATAGACTTTATTTTCTTGTGAATAATATATACATTCTTGTTTCTTAAAGATATGTCTGTATATATTAGTCAAATGTATGATTTTATAATTGAAATATAGTCTTCTAACATCATCATATTAAACTATGATTTTGAAATCATTTGTAAAAATACTTCAGTTTCTTCTCTAATACCTACTCTTGTCGCTTCTTGATATAGTGAATGTGGGAAACAATTTACCTCTACTAAACACCATCCTTTATCAGTCAATGAGAAGTCCATACCACTAATTGTTAATCCTGGTAACTCTTTTGCAATTTCTTTTGCAATTTCGCAAAGCGAACTCCATTGAGGAATTTGATAACCTGAGAATTCAATATTTGTATCTGGATGTTCTTTTATTATCATAGCATCGCTTGTAATAGCAGAGAGAACAATCCCTGTAGCTGCATCAATTGCGGCAAATATTCCACCACTATGTGCGTTATCCACAATTGAGTTACCTCTTCCGGTTCTTAGGCAAGGATGCTTTATAAGTACCTCTTTACCTGTATTGTATGTACAAACTCGAATCGTATTAATAGAATCTGGGTGAAATATTGCTAATTCATCAACCTGACTAATAAGTTCTTCCAGTACAAAACCACCAGGATAATCTTCAATGAGTTGATCTATCGTCATAGGAGTTTTTACGATTCTTATACCAATACCAGAGTTTCCATCCAAAGGTTTTATAATATAAGTTGAATGTTTTTGCAAAAAAGTCTGAATATCATTTCTCCAATCATATCCATCATAATAAGCTTTGACGTGATCATTAGGATTTGGATTATATGCAACAACTTTTCTTCTATAATATTTCTGTAATTTCAAATAAGAAGCAAATTTATCTAAACAAAGATCTCTTGTTTTTTCCTCATTAACTTTATAATATAACTTTGCTTGTTCTTTACGAGGTAAAAATTTCATTACATCCACTTCATGTACCCCCCCAAGATTTAGACTAAAAAACTCCATGTGAGCAAAATTATATTTTAATTGATATTCGTGTTTTTTTGCAACATAAGCATTTCTTTCATCTGAGGACAAATTTGGATAATATTTTTCCATCAGTTTATAATCCTCTGACCAAAATTCATAAAATTTATCTGTATTCATTTATACTCAAATTATATTAGATCTTTATAATTAACGATTGATGATTCTGCAATTGTAACATCATGTCCTAAATTCATTTCCTTTGCCCTCCTATATATGTAATTTGCGAGATTCAAATCTATATAAGACAGACCAACTGAATTAAAATATATAAATTCATCATCATTATCTCTACCTTTTTTTCTACCAGATATTAGATCCGATAAGTTTGCGTAGATATCATGATCTTTTAAAATTCCTTCTTTATACATTCTGCAGATTGTTTGTGTACGATGCTTACTCGCTTCCCAATCATCACAGACAATCTTTTGAGCTTTAAGTGCAACTTCATACTCATCTTCCCATCCCCCTACATGAATGTAAAGACCTCCTTTAGTTACATCCTTTGCTTTAAGAACAGGAGACTGTCCACTTATTGCAGTTATAATAATATCTGCATTTGATGCACACTTATATGAATCATTATTGCATGCTATAAAAGTTACATCAGAAGTAATCTTATTGAAGGTTCTAATAAATGATTCTTCACTTGAGGATGTTCTTGAAGAAACTCTACATTCATTAATTGTTGGAAATAAATGCTTCAATAAAGCGAAATGCATACGAGCTTCCTCTCCACTTCCAATTATACCAATAGTTTTTACATTTGATGGAGCTAAATACTTAGCAGCCACACAACCAACACCTGATGTACGCATTTTAGTTGTAAGAGTACCATCAATCACTGCAACTGGAAAGCCCGTATTAATTTCTGATAATAACATTACTCCTGTCACATTCTGAATACCCTTAGGTGCATTAGTCGGAAAAACAGACACCCATTTCATTCCGCATACCATATCTTCACCGAGTAAAGTTGCAGGCATACAATTTATTCGGTTTTGGGTTTCCATATCGAATATTTGAGATATTTTATCAGGAAACAACACATCTCCATGGATATATTTTAGAAAAGATTCCTCTATCACTTCAAGAAGAACATCTGTTTTACCCTTAAATATTTCGGAGACATCCTCTTGAGATATTATCCTTAATTTAATTTCGCTCATTGGAAGGTTTACAATAAGAGTTTATTATTAACTATGTTACATCCGTTCTCATCAATCACTTCGTAAGTATCCTGAATGTACCTTATAATGTTATGACATTCTTCTATTGTAGAATAAACAAAATGGAATAGGCAAATAACTTGACCAAACGATCCAGTATCGTCAATAGTATCACCAATTTCTTTCTGATGAGGTACAACAACTATTTGATCAGTAAATTTTGATTTTATTATATCTACACCTCTTTCTTCTATAATTTTACCACTATTACAATGTACTGGATATATACAATAATTAATTCCTTTACTTATCTCTTTTGGTATTAACGAATGGAATCCAAACAATTTACTATCTCCAGATACTGCATAGTAAAGATCTGCGTAGAACTGATTAACCTCACTCATGTAATCAACAGAATAAAAAGAAAAGGAGCCCCCATAACGATAACCGACCTCGTTAAAATAAAATTCATCACCATCACGAAATACTTCTATCCAAACAGTTCCTTCCTTTATACCAATACTACTAAACAATAACGAAAGTTTTGTATCATATCTTTCACGAAATTCTTTCTCTATTATACTCGGACAAGTAAAAAGACCTGCGACATATGACCCTTGTTTTTCGTATTTTACAGGTATCTTATCTTCAGAAAGTACGAAATGCATCTTGCCTTCACTAAAAGAATAAAAAACAACTATACCTGAATTATTTACAAATTTTTCACATATTACTGATTGTGTTGGTGAAACGTCAGCTGCTATTTTATAACCCTTAATTAGTTCATTTGAGTTATGACAAACAGAAAAGCCATTACTACCACTACCATCTGTTGGTTTTGTAATAACAGGATAAGAATTTTCAGGAACAGAAGATGCAATATTGTTTATATCTATAACAAAACGAGGAACTACTGGTAAATCGAATTTGATACACAAATCTTTGAATAAATCTTTATTCTGAAGTATTTCCCACTGCTCTTTTCTACAATAACAAGGCAAACCAACCTCATTAATCCATTCACAAGCGTGCGAAATGATAAATTCACTACCACCCATATAGACTCCTTCAATATTATGTTCCTTTATAAAAGGAATCATAATATCTCTATCTGTAGTATCTACACGATAATATTCATCGGCTATATCATCAAGAGGAGCTGGATATAGCCCTGCAAATATTAAATATACTCCATACTCGTCTGCAAATGATCGAATAAGATCTTTCCATACACTACTACCAAGTATCAGTAATCGTTTTCCTTTCAAATTTTGCATAAAATTATATTTTATGATCCGAACAATAAATAAAATATCCAGAATTAGAGGCTTCAACATTACCTGAAACTTCTATATATTCATTTTCTTTAATTGTATTTTTTACACACCAGTCGGAAACTTTAGCTTCTTCAAATAATGATTTAAGGTACTCATTTTGTTTACAATGAAAGTATATTCCAGAAAAACTTTTATGACATATTTCTTGAGGTATATAGTCACCCATAGCACACAATACAGCAGCTTTAATATAGTCAAAACCAGTACTTAGAGGAGTAAGTATATCAGAAATATGATCACCACCACCTCTTGCCCCAACTTCAATGAAATATAATTCATCATTGATTATTTTCAATTCAAGATGAGCCATCCCACAAGTTAAACCAAGAACATCTAACACTTCCGATACTGCAAGATTAATTCTCTCTTTGATTTCATTACTAAGATTGGCAGGCTGATGATGACCTAATTCCACAAAATGAGGTGGCCCTGATGAATCTTTCTCTGTATATTGTACAATTTGATGTATTTGTTCTATAGATAAACATTCTATAGAATATTCTTTACCGCCTTCTAAATATTCTTCAATCAAAACAGAGCCATCTGAAGAATTATCTCTCGCGGTAATAAGTGCATCTTCAAAATCTTCTTCTCTTTTCACTAAAGAAACTCCACGTTTACCACAAGAATCAACAGATTTTACAATTATCGGTAGAGAATATTCCTTTCCTTCTTGATATAATTCAAAATGAGGTTGACAAATAGAGTTGACAGATGCAACCCGTTTGCGCATTTCAAATTTATTTTTACCAGCAAATCCACCTTTTATACTATTTCCAGGAAGATTCAGAACAGCAGCTAAGTGAGCTGCAACTTCGGTTGTAATCTCACTGGTTGCCATAATTCCATCTACTTCAAATTCACGACATTTGCAAGCCATAAATTCTACATCAAAGTCGTTTTCCTCAATAAAAAAATCAACTATTTCTTGAGCATAAGACTGCTGACGTGCAAAAGCCAATACTTTTAAACCTAATTCATGTGCCTTTTCTATAATAGGAACAGCGGCAAATCCAGCACCAATAATTGCTAAAATTTTCTCTTTCATCATTGAATTTTTATCAAATGATTTATTCTATTTTCATAAGTACTGATAGTATCTGCAACTATACTGCTATTCTCACCGAATACAACAAACTGACCATATCTATCTAGCGAACTATTAATCGGTTTTATCCTATCGCCTACATTCAATTTCATTTCAAAAGAATAAATGTTAGGCCATGACCATACTCCATTGATTGCAATATCAACATATTCTACTACGCCTTGAGGAAAATTAAAGAAACATACCGCGGATGCCTTATTTACTCTACCGGTAGATATATCTACTTTATTATTTAATGCTATATTCAGTAATTGATCTTCAATATTAATTCCTGTAGAAAGTGGCACTAATGTTGATGTTATGTAATCACCTCCCAAGCGAGGGCTTGTCTCTATAATAAATATACCCCGTTCATTTATTTTCAATTCGGTATGAGATGGACAATTCTCAAAATTCATACACTCTGCAATATTGGAAATAATTTTTCTTATTTCTTCTTTTTGCTCTTCGCTCAAATTTGCAGGTTGTTTGTGTCCTAATTCTACATTGTATGGGAATGGAGTTGTAGTTTTTTCTGTAAATTGAATTACCTCGGATTTACCATCATAGTGCAATGATTCAATACTATATTCCTGTCCTTCTATAAATTCTTCAACCAAAACTGTATCCAATTTGGAATATTGCAAAGCTTCGTTCATTGCTTCCTTCAATTCCTCTGTAGAATTGCAGTATATAACACCTCGCGAACCAGAATTATCACGAGGTTTTACAATCACAGGAAAATGAAAATCCTTAGCCTCTTCTACATTAGAAATTAAACGGCCCTTTGCACACGGAATACCTCCTTCGATAAAACGTTGTTTCATCTTAAACTTATCGGTTGACCATATTGCTGTATCTTCGGAAAAGAATTTTAATCCAAGCTCTTTGGCTATGCGGGCCATCATTACAAGAGGCTTGTCAGTGGCAGCTGTTACGACTGCAGATATGTTATATTTTTTTGCTACTGCAAGTGTGCCTTCGAAATCTTGTCCGCCTACAATCTCAAAAGCATCAACTTCCTCTCTACATACAGCATCAGCGCAAGGATCTATACCTACTACAAAAAGCCCCATCAACTTAGCTCTGTTGATTATAGACTTTTGTAATTCACCAACACCAAAAATAAGAACAGATTTTTTATCCATTGATAGCTTCGTTTACGACACCTACAATATATTCAACATCCTCAATTGTTAGAGCAGCATACATTGGCAATGTTATTTCGTGGTCTGTTACATATTCTGTTTGAGGTAAGACAGCACCATAATCTTTATAAATTGAAAATCTGTGAATTGCTGGATAATGAACACTTGTTTGAACTCCTGCTTCATGTATTTTGTTTCTAATTGAATCACGGTCTTCTACAGTGCCTTTCGTGATAACGATAGGCATGATATAATTAGAAACAAATTCTGTGTTATCGGCAAAAGGAATTATAACGTTTTCAACTTTTGATAAAAGTTCGATATAACGATTTCTAACTGCTATTCTTTTTTCGAGATCTTCCGGCAATTTCTTTAATTGTTCAATGGCTATAGCTGCATGAATATCATCTAAACGGAAATTGTATCCAAGTTCCACAATATCGTATGCAGTTGCATGTCCTCCGGCACGTTGGTAGCTCATTGTTGTCATGCCATGCGAGCGAAGCAAACGAGCTTTGTCGGCTATCTCCTTATTGTTTGAAATAAACATACCACCTTCACCTGTACTGATATTTTTGTTGGAGAAGAAACTGAAAGCTGCACAGTCGCCTATAGTGCCAAGTTTCTTTCCTTTGTATTCCGAAAGAGGTCCATGACAAGCATCTTCAATAACTTTTAGATTATGTTTTTTAGCAATAGCCATAACCTCATCCATCTTACAAGGGAAACCAGCCATGTGAACAACTAGGATAGCCTTTGTCTTATTTGTTATCTTCTTTTCAATTTCTTCTGGGTCAATGTTTATGTGTTCAGGACCTACAATATCGCAAAATACGGGAGTAGCACCGGCATAACGAATACAATTGGCAGATGCTGCAAAAGTAAGTGACGGACATATAACTTCGTCGCCAGGTTTTACACCTGAAACTAAACAGCATAGATGAAGTGCATCTGTGCAATTAGACATACTCACAGCATAGTTGACATGAAACATATCAACAAACATTTTTTCAAGTTCTTCACATTTAGGACCAGTTGAGATCCAGCCAGATTGTATGGTGTCATAAGCAGCTTGCGCTTCTTTACCATCAAAATTAAGATTAAACAAAGGAATTTTATAAGCCATATCGTTTCTTATTACATTTTTTGATCTAAATTCTTTCCTTTTTCCTCATGGTCGAAGTTAGGAATAAAACGTTTAATAGAAGCTACAACTTCTTCTTTTGTAAAGCATGGATTATTAAAGATTTCTTCCATTTCCGTAAAGAAATTT
The DNA here is from genome assembly GCA_017461665.1 of Bacteroidales bacterium. GTDB lineage: Bacteria > Bacteroidota > Bacteroidia > Bacteroidales > F082 > Limimorpha. Next base: position 146,333 of record JAFTXI010000024.1, read on the forward strand.
TCAATATCAATCATAGGACGATGAGCAGATTCTTCAATAATACCAATTCCGAGGAAACGATTCATGTCCAATTTTTCACCAGGTACAAAAAACTCTTCGTATGCTTTTTCACCTGTAGTATCGCTTTTGAAATAAACTACAGGATATTTATTGGTCTCAAAAGACATATCGTTGGCTACTTTTTTAGCTTCTTCATCATTAGCACACTCTATCTTTTCGCAACCTATTGTTTTTACATATTCATCACAAATACTTGAGAAAGTGAGCATTTGGTCTTCACCCAATTTCGGGAAGAAGATTTCACCATTCTTACCTAAAATACAAGCAAGCATACATATCTGTCCACTCTCATCTAAAGAGACAAAATAACGTTTTACGTCGTTAGGTGCAGCCAACGGTTGTTTCTTCTTCACACGATTTAGCCAACCATCAGGCAAAGAACCATTGGAAAAAGCTACATTGGCAAAACGCGCAGTTGTTACTTTAAACTTTGAAGTATAAGCCATTACCATGTCTTCCATTATTCTTTTGCTAGCACCCATAATATTAACTGGGTTAGCAGCCTTGTCGGTAGATACGCAGAAGAAGTGTTTAGGAGGATATTCGCAAAGCAAATCCATAAACTTCTTGGCTTTAATGTCGTTGTTCTCTATCAATGCCTGAATACTATATTTATCCTTTTCGCTACGCACATGCTTATGAGCAGAGAAATTTGCAACAATATCAAAACCTTTCTCTTCACGGAATATACGAGCGAAAATAGGATCTGAGAAATTTAAAGTATATGTGCGATACTCTTCTGGCACAAACATCCCGTAAGTAGAACGAAGATCACGCGTAAGTTCTGCCAAACCATTTTCATTTAAGTCTATAACAACAAGTTTGGAAGGTTGAAAAGGAAGCAAAGCTCTAATAAACGATGAACCTATAGTACCAGCACCGCCTATAACACATACACTTTTATCTTTAATTTCTTGTTGTAATTTCTCTTTGTTGTTTTCAATATCATTAGCAAAGAGACTAATTTGACGCATTGTTATGCTGTCTGATATAAATTTATTTAAATTGAACATGAAAATAATTTTTGATATAATTGATTAGCATGAAAGAGATTGCTCAATTCAACAGCCTATATTCATTGTTTTACCTTCCCTTATACATCTCCTCATAATATTTCTCATACTCACCACTTGTGATGTTATCCATCCATCCATTCTTGGTTATCTAAGTACCAACGGACGGTCTTTTCTATGCCTTCTTCAAATTGAAGTGATGGTTCCCAACCTAATTCTTGTTGAAGTTTGGTGGAGTCGATGGCATATCGAGCATCATGGCCTAATCTGTCGGTGACGTAGGTAATGAGATCTAAACTATGTCCTTCCGGGTTACCGAGTATTCTGTCAACGGTCTTAATCATAACCTTTATCAAGTCGATGTTTTTCCATTCGTTGAAACCACCATATTGTATGTCTCGGCAATCTTACCGTTATGGAAAATGATGTTGATAGCTCTTGCGTGGTCTTCCACATATAACCAGTCGCGGACATTTTCACCCTTACCATAAACAGGCAATGGTTTGCGATGACGTATATTATTAATAAATAAAGGTATCAGTTTTTCAGGGAATTGATAAGGTCCATAATTGTTGGAACAGTTGGTCACTATAGTCGGCATTCCGTAAGTGTCGTGATATGCCTATTTGCAAGATAATCTTCAATATAGTCATCTTGTATAGGAGATTTTTTGTTGTTTATCAATTCTACGCGTTCTGGCACAATGTCAACAGATGTCACATCATTATGCTGTGCCAACAATGTCGCAATTGAAAGACCTACATAACCGGTTCCTGCTACTGTGATTTTCATATTATATGATTTTAGTCTTAGAATTCTTTCTAATTATTTAAAAAATTTATTTTTTTCTTGTTCTGAGAAAATCTTTGATTTATTCACATTATTCAGAATGTTTTTGAGATCTTCTTCTATAAGATTTCCTTTAATTGTACTTTTACCCTTGCTTATTGACTGAGCTAATGATGTTTTGTCAATTTTTATTAAATCAGAACAACACAAATAGGAATCATAATTTAGAAATTTATATATAGTGCAATGTAATTTATATTGTAATTCTAGCAATTTTGGTTTTGTACTGATGAAATCATTAATTTTTGAATTAACAAAGAATGCACCAACCACATTATTATCATCCTCTCCAATAATTGCAAAAAACTTTCCATGATCAATACTCTCAAAAATATTTGAATGCAGGATGGCTCCTCTTTTTAACTCTTGTTCTAATAATTTTATTGGTAATTGCATCTACAAAGAGTTTATTAGTTCTTTAATTTTATTCATATCATCAATAAACTCGATATATTCGTTAGAGTCTCCTTTTTCTAATAATAAATCTTTCATTGAAATAGGTCTATCTTTGACTGTATTACGCCAAGCGTAATCATGTGATTTTTCTCTAATTTCATCCCATGACAAACCACCATATTCTTTTAATGATTCATCAAGATATTCTATATCACTCTCTGAAAGATAACTTAAATCAGCATCTGTTTTAGGATAAACAAAATTCCATTCTCTAATCTCAAAATATTTGGAAAACTTTTTTGCTTCTTCATAAAAGAAGCCATCTCCACGTACCCCTTTGAGGATATCATACATATTAGATGGCACAGGACCATCGTTCATAGCTATGTATGTGTCACCAGTAATCATGCGCCCATAATCAGATAGATGGTTGCGATCGGCAAAATAAATTACTTTAAATATTTTGTGAAAATCTTTTCTCTTTAATCTATTCGATACATATAATATCGAATGAATAGCTTTTTCCAGATTGAATAAGGTGTTCATTATATATGATTTTTTGTTTTCTACAATCTTCCGTTTTCAAATCTCCACCACCCAGTTTTCGAGATTTCTCTTCTCTCGCGAGACCTCGGCTCCTATTTTTATCAGCTGACGGTTGCCGACTGTGAATGGAAGTGCATATTCCTTGTCATTTATCTGCGCCAAGGCTTCCTCTGCCGTTCCATTCAGCTTTATCTCAATGACATAGACGTATTTATCTGTCGTGATGAGCAAGTCAATGCGTCCGTATGATGTTCTATATTCTGCCTGTACGTAAAATCCCATCAGCTTTGTCAAGATAAACATCACATTCTGATAGTGACTTTCC